>CAJQOP010000060.1 GCA_905479945.1 uncultured Glaciecola sp.
ACTAGCTCTTGCTTTGGATTCGTTCGGGCTCACTTGGGTCATGGATAAATCTACTACACTTTTCCGACTATTCATGGATAAATGCAGTAAAAGATAAAATACAAGGATTCGTTGTGAGTAAAGTTACTTGTTCCATCGAAAAAAAAGCGGGAATCATCGAATAATCTTGCCGTGTAATTCGTATGAAACAAGCACATAACCTTAATCATTATAATCAATGAATATTTAAGGTTGAATGACTATATTTGCCGTGGAAGGGCCGGTGAAGTTAGCAAGGCTCAATGACCGCTTCAGGGTCTCAAAAACCAAATTAATGAAATAACTCCTTCTCGAGGACTTTGACGACGTTTGAACGAGTGAAGCGCAATCCAATATTATCAAACTATATTATGCTGAAAAGAAATAATAGACTTATAAAGTTATCAAACATTATGTCTTTTAATCTTTAGTAGTCCGTCGATTTTTATCAAACATTATTATGGTCATACATATAAATCTGAATAAGTGTGATTACCAAAGAAGTCTGTCGGCCCACTGCATATGACCTATGGAAGTCTAGAGCCTCTGAGCCTTTTCCTGAAGGAGGAATCATTTGATTTTTCAGCGAATTCTAGAAGGTTATTCTCTAGAATTTGCCTTTTAAGTCGTCTTGCTTTAATAAAATTCTTTACTTCCTCTAGGCTGCTCCCTCCATAATAAACTGGACTTTTATAGATTCGGCGAAGTCTGTTTCTAGCAAAATATTTGTACCTCTCTCTCTCGTCACTATCTAAGACTTCTTCAGTGGAATCAAAATAGTGCTTACAGCTTAGACCCGAATAAGATGTAAGCTTAAATAAATCATCAAAGGATGGCAGTAAACTATGTTTTCCGGTCACTGTGACTTGTCCAAGTGCGTTATTGAACGTGCGTATCGTTCCAAAGTGATTAATAGAGTTCCAAGAGTAATCTCGGCTAGACTGTAGAAATCTTGCAAATTGCCTATGACAGTCTAGTTGAGGCAACTCCTCTTCTTCAAAGGCTGGCAATGCATAATTTACTGCAGTGAATATTTCAATAAACCAGCCCCTCAAATGATATTCTAGTGACCATTTCAAATATGCTTGATTATTCTTTGCATCTTCAATAATCAAGTGATTATCTCCGACATCTTGTTCTACGAATGCCAGTGAGTCATACGATGGCGCTTCTCCTAAAAAATCATTGATTGAACACTGATCCATAGAAAAATCATGGACTTCATATGACAAAGCAAAATTTGTTGTTGTATCTAACCATAAATTTATAGAAAAACAATACGGACAAATCTTTACTTGTTGGTCAGAGTGTAAATGTGAAGCAAAAATGGTTTGGCGATGAAATATATGTGTACTGCTGGCGTGGTTAACACAAAATTTTAATATATCGCCTAAGACCCTGCGCCTCGTCCCTTTAATCCACTTTTTTCGCCTCGTTAGATACTTGTCAAGATAATATTGGTCACTCCCATGTAATTTTCGGCTTATTGAGGTGACATTAAATGTTTGTGAAATAATTTGGGAGGTTTCCGTCTTAATCTCATTGTTGCGCTCTTTATGTGAAAGGCCAAAATGCTGTCCATATTCGAAGGCATCCCTGTCAGACAACAAAACCCTCCTGAACTTGTTAGTCTTTTTACAGAATTGAAAGCTTGACAAATCAATTTTTTGGGGACCACGTTCAAGTTTTGGGATTTGGTCAATAAAATATTTCCAACTTTCAAACTGACTTATCGCTTGGTTATGATTTTGTCTAATTTTTTTCATATCGCGTAATTTTATAGGGCGTAACTTAGTACAATAGTAGCAATCTCTGGCATTATATTGGTTAATAATCGGCCATGGTTTATTGCAGCCGGGACATTCTTTGACAAGTGGAATATTATGAACAGGGCAGCGCTCAACCCAACTATATTCAAAGAAATCAGTATGAAACCCAATTTTGGTGCACTCAGGACAATTTCTAGAGATACCTTGAGAACCAGAAGACAGAATAAATAATGGACGACACGTACTAAACTCTGGTGGCTCAAGTGCAAATAACCTTGTAAAAACCGCACTAAGCGCTTCTCCTCTAATAGTTTTATTTAATGATCTATTGTTGAGGTTGCTGAATCGTATGTTTGGATTGACTGCTAAAAACCGCCTAAACTTTGCGAAACCACTTTCCCATGATAATCGATACATCTCTCCAGTATTGAATGTTAGCTTTGCAAAGCGATCATTGTCAGCGCTGTTCTCCTTATTGTTTTGTTTTACCGATAAATATCTACTGAGTAGGTCATTGAAAAAATTATCCTGTATGCCCTTGTCCATGCTACAGAAACCTAGAATGCTGAAGACCTGACAACTCCACGCACTTGCTAACCATTTCATGGCATAAACGCTCTACGCCTACTTTAGGTAAATAATCACAAAGTAGAAGCTTTATTATCATGATGACATATTGCATTCCGACCGACTCTAAGCCCATGTCTTTTTTGTATTGGTCTAGCACATTCCAAATTAATTCGGTTTGCGCTTCTAAACGCCAATCGTTCAAAAATTGTTGGGGCAAAAAGTGCTCTGTGTACGAAATAGATGAGTCCAGGGGAAAGAACGTAGTATCGTATAGAGAAAGACATTGTTTAAGTTCATCCTTGTTTCTTAATCCATGAAACTTGGTGCTATGCACAAAAAAACGCCCTCTGATGTGACTAAAACGATTTGACTGTACTTCGGTAATGAGTTCATTGCTTTCATATCGATTACCCAGAAATATTACTACCAGTAACACCCCCATAGCTCTCAACTTATCGTGTAATTCTGCGAACGCGTTAAATTGCTTTGGGATGAGCCTTTGCATTTCATCTACAAATAACACAAAGGTATTTGAATCTTCTTGCGCGCATCGTTCAGCTATGCAAAAACACCAGGCAGCGCTCAATGCGTCAGAACTAACTCTGGTTGTAAATGGTATTCCTGCGACAACGCAGTTGTTTAAATGTATTGCTCTAACTGTCTTATTGTCTCTCTCAGGTACAGTAATTATCATCGATGGTAGGATATTTCCCTCTCTATCTTTGAGTGACGTCGACAACATTTCAACAGCTGTAGTTTTGCCCGCTCTAGAATCGCCCTCAATATATCCTCCAGTTGCACCAAACCAAATCCATTGAGTAATGGTCTTGTGCAGAGCAGTGATTTGTTGCGTTGGCAACTTAAGACCAAATGGTTTGAATAACGGGTGAATAGTCGAATCAAATGTCATGTTTTTCCCCAAACGTTGTGTTAAACATAATCTCATCCCAATCTGGAATGTCGGTGTCTATACTTTCTGCTTTTGAGATGGCGTCGCTATTTATTGACTTATCGTTACCAATTTGTGTTAGGTGAATATCGCGGTTGGTCGCTTTGGAAGAGTCATTTGATGTTTCACCAACATTGAAGCTGGACGTTGAAATGGTTCCAATATCTGTTAACAACTGAGTCAAGTTTAAAACTGAGCTAGGTTTGTCTTTATTTTTGAGCAATCGATAAAAATAGTTGGCAAAGGGATCGACTCTCGATAAATTTTCTTTTTTTACTTTTTTAAACAAAAGTGACACCAAATAAATGCTATAGGGGTAGGTTTGCCAATACATAGGGGCTTTTATATGGCCGAGCTGATTACCGGATAGGCTGTAAACATCTAAAATACGAACGTCTTCTCGGTTGAACCTTATTTCAACTTTGTCATCGTTGGTTTCGTAAAGTGCGTTACCAGTGTATTTCAAGTAATGAAAATTTACGTATCGACTTAACCCAGTAGCTTTTCCATGAATTTTCTTTTTGACGCGTTCGCTGTAGTGTTCCCAAAACGTTTCCATCGATGTAGGTAATCTAGGGATGCTTAATTCAGCTATATCGCGATTGAATTTTGCGAGTGGGGATATTCCATGTAGTCTTACCTGTGGCACAACATTATGATTCAACATTTCTAAGTGCAGAGCCTGTTGTAGGTGCTGAAAGCTTATTATGGGTGCCGTTTTTGCCAGTTTTTTACTTTCTTTCCTATCGTCATTTACGCCAGTTCCAGTCGTGGATGACAATCTATGCGCAAAGCTATTAAGTCTTTTCATCACAAATTCAATCCAGTTGCGATCATTTGGTTTCGCAGGCCGTCCAACATTCAATGTAGCGCCATATTTATCACAGACCAAACTTCTCACTGAATTAGCGAGGTGTATAAGCGCGTTGTCTAATTTAATGTTTGAGAAGAGCAGTCCATTACTATTACCTGCTTTATAAAATGGAAATGTGGCATCGTCCAATAATTCAGACGCAAAATCGCCCAAGTCAGGCATTTGTTGTCGAGTAAGAATTTTTCTAAAAAGCGCCAACATATCTTGTTGGTTTGCGGCTCTAGAAAATACAAGTTGAAGGCCTAAACAACAATCAGTATCGGTGTCCACAGCGGCAATCAGTGAGAACCTTGAAACCCTGAGAACATGCACCTGATTACCAAACGTAATACTAATATTGGTGGGCGTATCAATGAGTTTCTCATCTATTTGAATTTCTCGTAATGCGCGCTCATCTGTAGGTAAATTAAAATATTCAGACCGATGCTTCTTTGCCTGCTTGTTTTGAGCTGTCGTCTCAATGAGGTGTTGCTTTCGTTTATGAAAGTATAATCGTACGGCCTCATAACCACAGTTTACACAGGTATATGGATAGATGTTTTTAGGCCAATTTACTTCCTCAAGTGTTCGTTTGAACTCTCCAAAAAGGCCTCTAACACTGTCGACTTGGCCGTTTCTAGTGTCTTCCAATCTAGCTCTTAACAAGTGATCCAGGTTTTCTCTTAAATTCGGGACTTGTTCTAACAAGGCTTGAAACGAATACACATTTCCCTTTTTTTCTTCAAGTGAATCAAGGGGACTGATTCGTTTTGGTTTCTTTACTCGGTAGTAGGGGATTAGCGCTTGATAAAGGGCAGGGGGCTCATTGAGTTTACCCCCCAAAGCTCTATTTAATATTTTATAAACTTGAGAGATGGAAACGCTATGTTTTTTTGCAGCGCTAGTGAGTCTATCCCCATTTAATACACATGCCACTATTCTAGCGTTTTTATCAAATACCTTTCTATGATTTGACGATAGTTGTGATAGAGATATTTCGGGCCAGTACTTAAGATTGCTAAATTCTGGTTGCGTGATTAATCTCTGTTTCCAAGAGTTCACTTTCCTGAAACCTTTGTATGATGATTGAAGGTATGCTTGTTGACGTCAATCTTCAGCCTTCCATCAAAAGCTAATCTTAATAACGCAATTTCTGCTCTATAGGCATCTAATTCGATCGCGTTTTGTAGGATCTTGTGCAGGCTGGTGCCAGTTTGTCCGTAACGACATACTGATAATATAGTTTCATATTCGAAATCGGTATCAATAGGTCTTGCCAAATACAACCGCTGTACAATATCAAGCCAGCTTTCAGCTCTAATTTGTTTATTAATGATATCCTTCGTGCTTATTACCTTATAGGCAATATCTGCTGCAGAGAATAAAGACTCTTTTTCTGCTACTGAAGGGCCGGATGATTTTCCGTTTGCCGGCATCGCTGCCGGCAGGATATCTACCACAAATCGCTGTTTTTTTGTCGCTACGTATAAGTCAGGATAATAAAAAGTCTTCTGGAATGCGATCTTGTAAGGGCGTGGAACATATGAAATAACTGAAGGCTTAGATTCTAAAAGCGCTGCATATAGCAATACAAATCTACTCGTAAAATGTGAGCGCAACGCATGCTTTAACATACATTTCTCATAAAAATCATGTTTGACCAAGGTTTTCGCATTGAGACTGCATTGTTTGGGGCTATTTACATTCAATTTTGATAAACGAAGTTCCATAAGCACCTTGACTTCATATCCATGAACAAAAAAAATACAATAAATGTTGATATTTTGCGCAAAACAACAATAATAATTGTGGTCAACAACAAATTTGAGAGTCTATAATGGGCTTAAATCCTTCTCTTTGTGCGTCAATGCTAGGCGTGAAGAGCCAAACCTTCCGGTATTGGCGTTGTCATTTGCACCCGTGTGGGGAACAAAAGAAATTTAGCTCTTCTGAATTGTTTACGTTTAGGGTCTTTCTATTTTTGATAAGACGGCGAGGCATGAGTGTCCAGCAACTAGCCGAGCAACAGCTTCAGATATGGTTTGGCACTTTTGCTGAAAACGAGATGAAATATTTTTCGACAAAATGTATTGAAGTGAATGTATTAGATAATGACTTCCTTATCAAAGATAAAAACACGGCGGCCGACACCTACAATTTGGACTTGTTTCACTTAGATTTAAGGCACGTTGTGCAGGAACACTACGACGCATTTGATAATCTTGGCCGCTAGGAATTCCTCTCTTTTAATGTGCTTTCAAAAAATACGTTAGACTAATTATTTTATAAGTTCTTGCGAGGATTAAATTTAATTATTTTGTATGCCTCTTATATCTGATCACTCTTTAAAACTTGGTGATGAAATCATTCCAAATGAACTAATTGATTTTTCACGATAGTTTTCAATACCAAGACTTTTTGAGAAATGGTCGAGCACTTTGGAAGCAGTGAGGAAGTTTTAAATGCAAACGCAGTTTCAATAGAAGAGGGATTAATCAGTGGAATAGTCCGACGTGATCGAGACGACTATATGACAATGCCTTCCTCATTTTTTGTAGCCGAAGTAGCAAAATACCAATTCCGATCAAAGCACGTTTACGACGATAATTAAGTATAATAAAAATCGACGGGTTACTTACGATAAAAAGCCGTAATGTTTGATACTTTTACGAGTCGATTTTATCTTTTCAGGATAATACAGTTTGATAATTTTAGATTTCTTTTCACTCATCCAAATGATGGCAAAGCTATCGATTAGCAGCTATATTTGTTTTTATAAAGTCACTTCCATAAAGCCGCCATTTAATACTAATGCTTGACTGTCGCCTGGACGGCAACGAACTAAACCGCTACCCGCGGTAGGGTTGTTGTTTATAGCTCATAAAGTAACCACCACATCCTATCCTCATTTAAGCTGAATGAAGGGCATCCCGCCCTGAATTCACTTAAGGAGTGATGATATGACTCAAGTCAAAAAGCAGATTAGTCCCCTTCGCCAACGCATGATAGACGAAATGAACATGCGTAAGCTCAGTCCTAAAACCCAAGCCGGTTATCTTAGGGCTGTCGATAAGCTTGCCAAGTATCTTAAGTACTCGCCAGAGCATGCAACATCAGCGCAATTAAGGGAGTTTCAGATAATATTAGTGGAACAAGGCACATCGAATATCACGATGAATGCGACGATAACGGGCTTACAATTTTTGTTCGCCAAGACCTTAGATCGTCCAGATGCTGTTAAGCGATTATGTCGCGTACCTGTTCCCCGTAAGTTACCGACAGTACTCAGTGTCGATGAAGTAAAACGCCTTATTGATGCTTGTCATTCCCCGAAGTACAAAACAGCCCTGTCGGTGGCATATGGCGCTGGCTTGCGAATAAGCGAGGTGGTTGCCTTAAAAGTGTCGGATATTGACAGTGACCGCATGGTCTTGAATGTAGAGCAAGGCAAAGGCAAGAAAGACCGTTTAGCGAAGCTATCGCCGGTGCTGCTTAACTGTTTACGCGGCTGGTATCAGTACGGGCAAGCACATAATCTTATGCTAAAGGGAGGCTGGTTGTTTCCCGGCCAACAGCCTTATAACCCCATGTCGACACGCCAACTCAGCCGAGGCTGTTTGGCGGCGGCAAAGGATGCTGGCATTGATAAGCGCGTGTCGATGCACACGCTTCGTCATTCATTTGCCACGCATCTGCTGGAAGCGGGTGTGGACATCCGCGTTATCCAAACATTGCTGGGGCACAGCAAACTCGATACCACTGCGCTTTATACGCAGGTCGCTACGAAGTTAATTGATAAGGTGGTGAGTCCACTGGATGCATTATCATTGAAACCGGAAAAGGAAGATGAGTAAGCGGTGTCTCGACCCTCGTTGGAGGTGGCCGATGTGTTTCGCTTCCATGGTACGCAATACAAAGCGACACAAGGCAAGCACCTTCACCTCAATCAACTCAAAGTGATGTCGGCGATTGAGGCGTGTCGAAGCGCTAAGTTAGGCGGTCATCAATTACATTGCTCACAATGTGAGACTGACGTAATCGCGTATAACTCATGTCGTAATCGCCACTGCCCGAAGTGCCAAGCATCGAGTGCAAAGCGCTGGCTAGAAGCACGGCAAACGCAGTTGTTGCCAGTTGATTATTATCATGTGGTATTTACCTTACCTGCCGCCATTAGCCAGTTAGCCTTTTACAACAAAGCCGATATGTATGGCTTGTTGATGAAGGCGGCGGCGCGAACGCTCGCCACCATAGCCAGCGACCCTAAACATCTGGGGGCAAACATTGGCACCACGATGGTACTGCACACATGGGGCTCTGCGATGGTGCATCATCCGCATGTGCACTGCATTGTGCCCGGTGGTGGTATTAAAACCGGTGAGCAACAATGGCAAGCGTGTAAGAAAGGCTTCTTTTTACCGGTGCGGGTATTGTCGCGCTTGTTTCGCCGGTTGTTTGTT
>CAJQOP010000061.1 GCA_905479945.1 uncultured Glaciecola sp.
GAAAAATATAAAAGTAGGAGTGATTGGTCTTGGCTACGTGGGCTTGCCACTTGCCATCGAGTTTGGAAAAGTACTCGACACAATAGGCTTTGATATAGACGTTAAACGTATAAATGAATTAAATAACGGTTTTGATAAAACTCTTGAAGTCGACAGTGACGAACTGCAAGCCATTAAACACATCACCTATACATATGACAAGGCTGCGCTGTCATCATGTAATATCTTTATTGTTACCGTACCAACACCTGTAGATAAACACAAACGACCCGATTTAAGCCCGCTTAAAAAAGCCAGTGAAATGCTCTCGGGCTTAATCAAAAAGGGCGATATCGTGATTTACGAGTCGACCGTGTACCCTGGCGCGACAGAAGAAGAGTGTGTGCCTGTGCTTGAGAAAGGGTCGGGACTTGTATTTAACAAAGATTTTTTTGCCGGTTATTCACCAGAAAGAATTAACCCGGGAGACAAAACTCACCGCTTACCCAACATATTAAAAGTAACCTCGGGGTCAACGCCAGAGGTTGCCCAAATTGTAGATGATTTGTACGCTAGAATTATTACCGCCGGCACTTACAAAGCAAGTTGCATCAAAGTGGCAGAAGCCGCAAAAGTGATTGAAAACACACAACGTGATGTAAACATAGCGCTCATTAACGAATTAGCCATTATATTTAATTATGCCGGTATCGACACGCTAGAGGTATTAGAAGCCGCTGGCACTAAATGGAACTTTTTACCCTTTAGGCCAGGTTTAGTGGGTGGGCATTGTATCGGTGTTGATCCCTACTATCTAACGCACAAAGCTCAAGAGCTCGGTTACCATCCTGAAATGGTATTAGCCGGCAGGCGCTTAAACGACAGTATGGGCAGCTTTGTATGCTCTCAACTTATTAAAGCAATGCTTGAAAAAGACATTAGCGTTAATGGCGCCAAGGTATTAGTAATGGGGCTCACCTTTAAAGAAGACTGCCCTGATTTACGAAATACGAAGGTAACTGACATTATAAAAGAGCTCGCACAATATTCGGTTAATGTAGATGTAACCGACCCAATGTGCAACGAGGCCGAGGCCGTGCACGAATATGGTATTAATTTATGCCAACCTCAACCTGGCACATACGACGCCATTATTGTTGCCGTTGGGCATTCGCAATATAAGCAGATGGGCATAGATGTAATTAAGTCTTACGGAAAGCCTAGCGCGCTAATATATGACTTAAAATATTTGTTCGAAAAATCTGAAACGGATCTTAGGCTCTAATACATGCAAACTACCTTTGAAAATGCAAAAGCTACTTTACTTGAATCACCCAAAACCTGGTTGATAACGGGTGTGGCTGGTTTTATTGGCTCCAACTTGTTAGAGCAACTGTTGCGATTAAAGCAAACAGTAATAGGGCTCGATAATTTTGCCACAGGGCACCAGGCTAACTTGGACGAAGTTAAGCACTCGTTAGCGCTTGAATATGAAGCGAATTTTACCTTTATAGAGGGCGATATTACATCGTTAGATGATTGTAAAAAAGCGATGCATGGTGTTGACTATGTGCTTCATCAAGCGGCATTAGGCTCGGTGCCGAGGTCGTTAAACGACCCGATTGCAACCAATTTAAGTAACATTAATGGCTTTTTGAATATGCTAGTGGCCGCGCGCGACGAGCCAGTTCAGAGTTTTGTGTATGCTGCGAGTAGTTCCACGTATGGGGATCATCCCGCACTGCCTAAAAAAGAAGAAAATATCGGTAATCCGCTGTCACCGTATGCGGTAACTAAATATGTGAACGAACTATACGCTGGGGTATTTGCCTTAAACTATGGTTTCAATTGCATTGGCTTGCGCTACTTTAATGTTTTTGGGCAACGGCAAGACCCAAACGGCGCTTATGCTGCTGTTATTCCTAAATGGACAGCCGCCATGATAAATAACGAAGACGTGTTTATTAACGGTGATGGTGAAACAAGTCGCGATTTTTGCTATATCGATAACGTTGTACAAATCAATATTTTAGCCGCAATGAGTCAAGACAAAGCAAAAAACCAAGTTTATAACGTTGCAGTAGGCGACCGCACTACCTTAAACCACTTATATCAGGCGATAAAAGAGGCACTGCAACAACTTGGTGTGGCGGGCATAAAAGAGCCCTCATTGAGAGAGTTCAGACAAGGTGACGTGCGACACTCGCAAGCGGATATTTCAAAAGCACAAGAATTATTAGGGTATGCGCCTACGCATCGAATTAATGAAGGCATTACTGCTGCCATGGACTGGTATTATGCAAATTTGAAGTGAACGGTGTTTTAATTATGGACTATTAATCACTGCAATCGCTCACATTTTATTTTTTATTCTATTAGAGCTATAACGCTTTAGAACGGACTCAATAACGATGAAAATTACTTACGTCAAAAGCCTTGTGTTTATAAGCCTTTTTTTGATGATGTTACTTGTTAGCGCTGATACTAGCGTTATTATGTTCCATAAATGGAATTTGATGAATGAAAATCAGGGGCACGCTTGGTTGCTACTAGGCATGTTTTTTTACTTAGCCTACGAAAACAAACACAAACTTGAACTTGCTGAGCAGGTTTATGTTGTTCCTCTGCTGCTACTGGTTGGTGTTGCCATCCTTAACGTTGTTGCGGCTAAGTTTAGCATTTTACTCTTCCATCAATTCGCTATGCTAGGTTTCTTATATTTTTCAATAAGAGCATTGTTCAAGATAAAAGATGAATTACAGGTGCTTAGGTTAGTAGGCGCATTACTCTTTACAACAACCACATTTGACCACTTAGTGCCTTACTTAGTGAGCATGTCAAGTTACGTGGTCTCACACCTCATTAGCATGTATGGAATAACCGCATTTATCGACGGCCCAATGATAGAGATACCATCGGGGCGTATTTTAATTGCCGACAGTTGCTCAGGCGTGCGCTACGTTATTGTTGCTTTGGCGATGGGCTTTATTATTGGTATTATGGAAAATGCTAGCTTTGCATCGAATGTTAAACTGCTTGTTTATTCGGTACTGATTGCATTGTTCGCTAACTGGCTTCGAATCTTTTTGCTGGTGGCGATTGGCGATGCAACTGATATGCAAAGCTCGTTAATGAAAGACCATGAACTATTCGGTTTTATTGTGTTTTTCGTGTGCTTTGCGCCTTTATTTAAATATCGCTTGGTTAGCCGAGAAAAAAATATTGCTAGCCAGACCGACAATGTGCCTAGCGTTAAAACATCAAAAGTGATGCTTAATATGTCTTTTGTTATTGGGTTATTAATAATAAATATAGTTTTACAGGGTGGTATTACGTGAGTGTTGCAACAATTGTATTTGTATTGTCGTTATTTATCTTGTTCTACATATATTTTGGTTACCCTTTATTATGTGTAGTCATAGCCAAGTTAAAAGGACTTTACTCGCGTTCGGCCATTGCCAAAATACCGGAGTATGCAGCAGAGTGTTCGCTGCCGATGGTTTCCATTATTATCCCTGCGTTTAACGAAGAGTCTGTTATTGAAGACACCATCTTAAACAAGCTAAATAGTCGGTATCCGAACGACAAACTCGAAGTGATTGTTGTTTCTGATGAATCCGAAGACAACACCGATGCCATTGTCGAGCGTTTGTCGATTGACTCAACCGTGCTGATAAAACTAATCAGGCAGACGCCTCGCCAGGGCAAAACATCGGGGCTAAACAAAGCGATTGAGAAGTGTAGTGGCAGCATTATTGTATTTTCAGATGCAAATTCAATTTATGATGAAGACGCTATACACAAGTTAGTGGAAAAATTTAACGACCCTGCAGTGGGATATGTAACCGGCCTGATGATGTATAAAACATCAAAAGACGGTACATCACTGGGCTGCAGCGCTTATATGCGTTACGAGAATTTTTTACGTAAGTACGAATCTGCTATATCGTCTGTGGTTGGTGTTGATGGTGGTGTCGACGCAATTAGGCGTGATTTGTTTACCCGACTCAAGCCTGACCAATTGCCTGACTTTGTGCAGCCATTGAGTGTGGTGAAGCAAGGGTACAAGGTGGCGTTTGCGCAAGACGCTATTTTAATTGAAGAAGCGCTTGATGATCCAGGAAAAGAATATCGTATGCGAGTGAGGGTGTCGTTACGTGCATTTTGGGGCTTATGGGATATGAAAGCGCTATTTAATCCTTTTCGATATGGCTTTTTTAGTGTGCAGTTGTTTTCCCATAAACTGCTTAGGTATCTCGCTTTTATTCCTCAACTATTGCTATTTTTATCAAACGCTTTTGCAATGCAAGTGCATTCGTTGTTTATACTTTTGCTAGTAGGGCAGGTGCTGTTTTACTGTTTAGCACTATGGGGCTTTAGACGAACACGCCAACTCAAAACCTTACCAATGTTACTGTATATTCCGTATTATTTTTGCTTGCTAAACTATACTAGTTTAGGCGCATTTGTACTGTTCATAAGAGGGAAGAAAATTGTGATGTGGAAGCCCAGAGAAGGCTAAGCGCAAGAAGTACATCATTTATTTGAGAGAAATATAAAGTGAGAAAATTATGAAAATTTTAGTCACCGGTGCAGCCGGCTTCATTGGCTCGCATACATCACGTGCCTTGCTTGGCATGGGCGAAACCGTTGTTGGTATCGACAATATTAATGATTATTACTCAACTGAGCTAAAAGAGGCTCGAGTTGATTGGGTTAATAGCCATGAAAACGCCAAGGCATTCACATTTTATAAGATGGACATTGCCGATCGTGATGCAATGGCCACATTATTTGCAGAGCAGAAATTTGATAAGGTAATTCATTTAGCGGCTCAAGCCGGTGTTAGATTCTCAATTACTAACCCGCATGCCTACGTGGATTCTAATTTGGTGGGCTTTGTAAATATATTGGAAGGCTGCAGGCATAACAAGGTGCAGCATCTTTGTTACGCGTCGAGTAGTTCGGTTTACGGTGCTAACGAAAGCATGCCATTTTCAGTCGAAGATAACGTTGACCATCCCGTATCTTTATATGCCGCAAGTAAAAAAGCCAATGAGCTAATGGCGCACACGTACAGCCATTTGTATGGCTTACCAACCACGGGTTTACGTTTTTTCACCGTTTATGGGCCATGGGGAAGGCCAGACATGGCGCCGTTTATATTCACCAAGGCAATAAACGACAATCAAGCAATAGATGTTTACAACTTTGGTAATCACAGACGAGACTTTACTTATATAGATGATATTGTTGAGGGGGTTATACAAACCACCTTGCATACAGCAACGGCTGATCAAACTTGGGACCCTAAAGCGCCGAAGTTGAGCACTAGCAAAGCGCCGTGGCGCATTTATAACATCGGTGCGCAAACGCCTGTGCATTTATTAACGTTTATCGAGACGCTTGAAAAGGCTTTAGGAAAAACGGCCCAAAAGAATTTATTACCGATGCAGCCAGGCGACGTTCCTGATACTTATGCTGATGTTGAGTCCTTAGTTGAGGCTATAGATTACCGGCCGTCGACACCGCTTGATAAAGGGATTAGCGAGTTTGTTACTTGGTATAAAGATTATTATCAGTAATTTTACATAAAGAGACGAGGAATATAAGTAATTATTAGGGAATTATTCTTAATTACCCGTGAAACGTGCTGTAGTTAAAGTGTCAGGTTTTTTTACATGTTCGATATTTCAATAATTATAAAATTGATTTATTCATTAAAAATCAGTTGGATAGCGGATTGGCCTGTTTTATGCAGTATTCTTCAGTACGAGACATTCGTCCGTAAAACGCAAGCACTTAGATGTAAAAGGAAAAATATTCATGACGATAAAAAAATTAGCAGGGGCGTTGGTCGGTAGCATGTTCGCACTATCTTCTGCAAACGCAGCATTGATAAGTGTCGACGTTGCTTATGGCGCAGTTGATGCGGCAGCAGCTGAATTATCTCTTTTGGCGCTAGCTAAATCATCTGTAACAGAAGACTTTAATTCATTTGATGCTTCTGGCACAGTGATAGGCACCGGTGCACAATCAAGCTGGATCCAAAGCGAAACTTCGTTTAATACAGCCGTAGGAACATTTAGTGTAACTGAAAGCGCTGTGTCTGATAATGGTGAAGTAAATCCAGACAACCTGATGATCGAAAGCACTGAAACAGGTGAATTTGGTCGCAACATACCAAAGGCCGCCGGTGATCTTTGGTTAGACAGCAACGATGTACAGCAAATGACTTGGGATTTGAGCTCTGTTGGTGCTGCATTCGACAGTTTGGGCTTCTTTTTGGTTGACGCAAATGACAACGGTGCTCGATTAATCCTTAGATTTGATGATGGTAGCCAAGAGAGTGTTGCAATCGACACTAGTCTAGGCAACGGTAACGTCGCATATATTACTTTGATTTCAGATATATCTATCAACCAAGCAACTATTATGTTCGACAATAACGGTGACAGTAACGGTATGACGAATGATGGTTACTCAATCGATAACATAACAGTAGCTCACGTTCCAGAGCCTACTGCTCTTGCCTTACTTGGTTTAGGCCTTTTAGGATTTGCTGCTGCTCGTAAACGTGCATAAGCATATTCAGTAAGCTAACAAAAAGCCAGACTTTACTATGCTGGCAGGAAACTGAGAGATGTATAATCTCTCAGTTTTTTTATCTTCATAATTTTAATAGGATTTATAAGGTTAGTTAGGAAAAATTACATAAGAATTAGGCTAATAAATACAAGTAATTGAGAATT
The DNA here is from genome assembly GCA_905479945.1 of uncultured Glaciecola sp. Lineage (GTDB taxonomy): Bacteria > Pseudomonadota > Gammaproteobacteria > Enterobacterales > Alteromonadaceae > Glaciecola. The sequence goes on from CAJQOP010000061.1 coordinate 6,732, forward strand.
ATCTCTTAGTCCTGTGAATCCCCCATTTCATAGCTTTAGCTGAAATATACTTTTTCTTAAAGGCGATAACTAAAAGAAGTACTCCCCTCGGCCGATATAAAATATAGTTGCGGCAAATGAAAACCAATTCAAATTTAAAGTTTTTAATAGTTAACTTCTTACTGAAGGGATAAATGGAGATGAATGATAGAAGACTAACGGAGCTTGATGGATTAAGGGGAATTGCAGCGTTAGCGGTAGTAATTTTTCATTACCTTTATCACTATAACAGCATCTATGGGCACTCTTTCGAAGTATCTGAAATCTTTAGGTTTGGTTATTACGGTGTCCATTTGTTTTTTATTGTAAGTGGATTTGTTATTTATTGGACAATTTCAAGATCCAATAACGCTCTAGACTTTCTCTGGTCAAGATTTAGCAGGTTGTACCCCCCTTTTTGGGTGGCTATCACCCTAACATTTTTGATTGTTTTTATTTTCTCGTTACCAGGTAGAGAAGTCAACTTCATGACTTACCTTTCGAATATAACAATGATTCACGAATATTTAGGGTACGAGCATGTGGATGGAGTGTATTGGACTTTGACATTAGAGTTGGCGTTTTACTTTTGGATTTTTGTTATATTATCTATTGGGCAAATAAGAAACATAGAAAAAATATTACTATTCTGGATTTGTATGTCATCAGTAATTACGTTCCATAAGTTTAATATAATGATAGACCCAAGATTAAAAAAATTTCTAATATTAGACTATATTGAACTTTTTACGGCAGGTATATGCTTTTACAAATATAAAACTAAATCGTATAGTTTTATAACTCACATTTTGTTATTTACTACTGTAGTCGCTTTATATACGAGTTATTCAACTAAAATTGCAACCGCACTTTGTGGTTTATATTTTATTTTTTGGTTGATTATAAATAACAAGGCTAAATTATTAAGTAATGGACTTCTCGTATACCTTGGAACCATTTCTTATTCACTCTATTTAATACATCAAAACATTGGTTATGTGATTATTCGTCAATTTTATTTAAACGACTTAAATCCTTTGTTTGGCATATTTACCGCTGTCGTTATTTCTTTAATAGCATCTCATCTTATTATGAATTATGTGGAGCGTCCTAGTCTCAAATATTTGAAAAGCTTTTATCAGAATAATGCTAGAGTGCAAAAATTAAAAAATAAATTAGGATTTTCTTCTGCAAACTAGTACTTTTAGATATTGCTATTTATGACTAATACTTAAGCAGACTTTATAGCAGTTTGAGTCTTGTAATCTAAAGCGAGTTTAGCAACATTGAACTCCAATATGTCATGAATATGAAACCGTCATCAACTAAGCAAACTTTCTGTGCTGGTATGCTTGGTATTTGCTTTCTTCCTTTTAGTAAATCTTTCATCAGTAATATAAAATTATTAAATATTGTCACCATTTCAATTAAAGCAACGTGAGTTGTTCGCTCCAAAATATCAACATCATACATTCGACGAGCATCATCTCGGTGTTTTTCAAGGCAGTTGGCACTGTTTACCCAAATATTATTAAGCTACATTTTTCTGTTCACTATTTATACTTTCTTTCTCCGGATTCAATGATACTGGTCCAGCTGGTTGGCAATTTCTGACCTCACGAGACCAGCGTAATGGGTTCGTCTTTTTTGCCTTTTCCAGCACTAACTTCCTACTTGCTAAAATTACTTTATCCTCACCTCGATGACGTTGTGCTGGAGTAACGAAATTTATCTTACTGTGCCTATGTTTGTTGTTATACCAGTCAACGAACGTTTGTACCCAATCTCTGGCTGCTTCAAGGCTGATAAAGCCAGATGATGGCCACTCAGGGCGATATTTTAATGTTCTAAATAAGGCTTCTGAATAAGGATTGTCATCGCTTACCCTTGGTCTGCTGTATGATGGCAGCACGCCAAGTTCTTCCATCTTAGCCTTCATTGTTTGCGCTTTCATCGGCGCACCATTGTCTGAATGCAAAACCAATGGCGTATTCAGGCATTGCTCACGTAACATGCATCGTTGCAATAAGTTTCCGGCACGCTCTCCACACTCCTGCTCATAGACTTCATAACCAACAACCTTACGGCTAAAAATATCTTCAAACAGGTACAGGTAGTAAAACTGCCCCTTAACTGTTGAAGCAAGATAGGTGATATCCCACGACCACAATTCGTTCGCCTTGCATGCTGTATAACTTGTTGGCTTACCCCCATTTTTAGGGGCCTGACTGCGGCCCCGGTGATGTAACTGACTCGCCGCTTTCAATACTCTGTAATAGCTCGATTCTGAGGCATGATAGATGCCTTCATCCAGTAAAATCGGCACGATTTGAGATGGTGGTAAATTAGCATACTCAGGCTCATTACAGGTATGCAGAATAGTCTGACGCTCTTCTTCACTTAACTTATTGCTCGGCTCTGCACGAATGGCATCAGGCCGCTTGTCTACTGTAATTTCTCCTTTGGACAACCAACGCCGATAAGTTCTCAGGCTGATATCAGTCTCATTGCATGCAGCATTGAGACTACATCCATCCGTCATTGCTGCTTGAATTAGCGTCACTAGCGTCTGCCTTTCATCGGGGGGCGTTAATCGTCCTCGGGTTCTTCCCCGTAAAAGGCTTTGAGCTTTTTTCGCAGCACCAATAAGGCCGCCGTTTCTGCCAATGCTTTTTCTTTAAATCTCAAATCCTTTTTCAGCAATTTGATTTCGGCTTTATCTTCTTTTGTCTGTTGTTTTAGCACTTTAGCTTGCTGTTCATTGCTTTGAAAGCCCTTAAGGCATTGCTGTTTCCATTGCTTTATTTGCTCAGGGTACAACCCTTTTTTCCGACAATACTCACCTAACTCTGATTCAGATAAAGCGGCGGTTTCGACCACAACTGCAAACTTAGTTTCATGTGACCACTGATCTGATGTTGTCTTTTTACCTGGCACTGGCTGGCCTTGTTCTCTTGCCTGTTTACGCCAATTATACAGCGTTTGATCTGCTACACCTTCTTCTTTTGCTACTGATGCTACTGACTTGTTATTAGGTGGTAACAATTTACTTAAAATAGCTTGCTTTCTTTCTGTTGAATAACTAGACACTTATTGCTCAATTACCGCCCCCGGATCTAAAAAAAATTAAATTTTAGAGATGACAACTACTTTGACACAGGGGGATCTAATGAAATCTTTCTTTTTAATGCTTCCATTACAGCCTGCTGGACGCAATGAGTTAATGGGGGATTACCTAAAGAGTTCAACATTCCAATCAAAGTGTCAGATTATTTTACACACCTTAAGTGTGTCGGCTTGGCAATATCACTTTTAAAAAAGTTCGGTAGGGGCCTTGCCAAAAGGGGTGCCATATAAAACTTACGCAAACCGCACCTAGCGCTTTTAGAGTGTAGTTGATTGATTCTAGGTAACGCGCTTTACGTTGATAGAAAAACGATAGTCCGCGTCGCCATTTTATATGGGGGTGCTTAGTTGAATTTTGTGAATAGAAGTTCAGCAAAATCGCTTCGTTTGAAATGTATCGGCCACGGGAGTCGGACGAAATTTGATGCTCCATTACACGATAAAGACATAGCTTTTGAGCGATGTATTTTATTTTATGATCTAAACAAAATCGTAAACAAAATTCATAGTCATCGGCTCGTCGTATCGTCTCGTTAAAACCGTTAATGGCCTTTACTAAGTCAAGCCTCATAACAGCAGTATTAATAGCGATAAAATTGTCTTTAAGTAGCTCATTTAGCGCATAACCGCTATAACGCGCCATATTGTCTTGTGAAATAATCTCCCCTTGCTCATTAATACTGGTAATGTCTGAATGACATAGTCCGTATGAGGGGTTTTCACTTAAAAAGCCAACAGCAACTTCAAGCCTGTCATTAGTGCAAATGTTGTCTGCATCTAATACGGCCAAATATTCACCTTTAGCTGCTTTTATTGCGGTGTTTTTTGCTTTTGCTTGCCCTGCATTTTCTTGATGGTAATAGGATATTCGGCTATCATTGAGGTAGTTTGCAACGACTTGTTTAGTATCGTCGGTAGAACCATCATCAACTATTATTAATTCCCAGAAAGGGTAGGTTTGCTGCGTAACACTTTCAATCGCTTTGCCTATATACTTTGCAAAATTATAGCTTGGAATGATCACAGACACTAAGCCATTATCGGACTGATTATTTATAGCCATTAAAATTCCCAATGCTTATTATTGACTTACTAGGTTTAGCGTACATGAATAACGCGATCGCTAGTATAGTGACTTTGCCCAATCTTTCAACAGCCTCTATTCAAAAAAAAAGAGTGCACTTGGCACTCTTTTTTGATTAAAAAAACTATCTAGCCCTTATAAAAAACTCTTTCTATAATGTCTTTCAAGTAAGCCTTGTGGATCTTAGTTGCCTGATCACCACGTGACTTCTTCACCATATCTAATACGCGTTTCAACTCATAGCCTGCCGACGCTTTAGCGAAGTTGTCATACTTGCTGGCTTTTTCAAGCCCTGACATTGCAACTAAGCGGCCTACATATTCAACCTGCAAATTACGGCGGTAAGAGTTAACAGTACCTTTCGCATCAGCTTTGAACATTGCGTCAGTCAATTTAGACATCATCTTCTCAGCCGTAAACGTATTGCCATACAGCGTAGTGTCAGTTAAACGAATAAGTACATTAGGGTGCATTACGTGATTTAGTACATTCTTTTGTGCGCCTAGCAACATGTCGTGCAGGCGAGGGGACTCATCACGGTTCCAGCCGCTAAATCCTCTGCGTTGGCGTTGAATGTAAGCAAACAAAGGGGCCATTTCGTCGATTGCATCTGGCGCAAATACGAAGTCTGCCAGCGTGTTCATTGCATTTAGTTGCTCGCTTTCAGGGACCGGTGTTAGCGGCTGTGTGTAGCCTTCTTGGCCTACAAACGCACGATTTAGATAAACACCGCCGATATAGCGTGATACGACTGAAGCCTGACGAGCAAACTCACCAAATAACACATTTACACCTACGGTAAGGTCGTTGTGTGAGCGGCCTTCAACTAAGGTTTTGCTTTTTAGTTTACCAGCCATGTGCTTAATTAACTCAAAACGGTCTTTAGCATAATCTACCGCGTCACCCGACATATCGAAAATATTGATACGAGGGTCGACGTGACGGCCTGCTGCGCGCATATCGTCAGCGTCGTTACCAAAGGCTAGTTCAGGCTCTGCTGAACGGTTTAAGATAGCTGTGAGGCGCTTTTCTTCTGCAATTGGATCAGCAAGTGCTTCTGAATAACCATATTGAATTGCCCAGTCGTCGTAAGGACCTGGCTTCTCAGTATAAAAGTCGCCTTGCTCTTTGCCTACGGGTGCATAGTTAACTGATGGATAGTCCATTACTGAGCCAGCCAAAATGCCTTTTGTAACAGAGTCGTCATGTGCTTCGTCGTGTCCGTGCAACTGTGACGCCATCATATTGTGGTTTAAGCCCAATGTATGACCAACTTCGTGCAAAATAAGATAGGCCATTGATTGACGAAGTAACTTCTCTTCTTCAATTTTACCCATACCATCAACAATGCCTGCAAATTTGCCAAACATCATGCCTAGGTTTAATTCATGACCTAATGAGCAATTCATGCGCTCATCACCTTGCAAGCTATCATTAAGTGAAGCATAGCCATCGGTGAACATTTCACCAGCAATCCAGCGGCCTTTCATAAAGCTGTATTCCAGCATTATGTCAGAGCCAATAATTTGCCCAGTCAATGGATGTGAAATACTTGGACCATAACCACCAAATGGAGGGCGAGGAGAAGATGTCCAGCGCAGCACATTATAACGAACATCATCTGCGCTCCATTGCGCATCATCTGGCTGGATTTTTACTTCTATAGCATTACTAATGCCGGCTTTTTCGAATGAAGAGTTCCAAGCTAACGTTGAGTTTTTAATCATGTCACGCCATTCAACTGGCGTTGTATTTTCAATCCACCATGTAATCGGCTCAATTGGGTCTGATACTGCTTGACCTGGATTTTTCTTTTCTAAGTTCCAACGATTAATAACATCGCGATAGTTAGCTGTTTGGTCAGACGTTAAGTCATCAAACTGCTGCGAGAAATACCCCATACGAGCGTCATCGCGGCGAGGTTTAAAGTTGTTTTCAGGGGCTTTGATGAAAGCATGCTGAATTTGTAATGTGGTGTAACGAGCATCAGAAATTTCTGCGCCACCGCCAACTTTAGGCGTACTGTTTTCATATACATATCGAACCACAACATGTGTATTTTCAGGGAAGTTCTTAATCTCGCTTATTGTGGTTTTATCTTTAGATAATTTACCTGGCTTAAAGCGACGTTTTTCCGCTTTAGGGTCGTCGGAGGGCGCTTGGGTAATTTGATGTAAGTCTTCATTAGTGAACAAGTCATCTAATGCGATTGCAATTTTACCTTCCTCTTCATGCTTTATTTCAGTTGAAACTAACACGGCTTCACTGATGTTCGCATCAGCGGCTTTGCTGATCGCGCTGTCAGGATCGAAGTAGAATCTTGGTGTTTTTGAAACAACTTCAATACGGTCAAAGTTGCGACGAAACTCAATGATACGAGAACCTCTAAATTGTCCTCTAAAAGTCCCTGCGGCTACTGCACCGTCGACGGTTGATACAAAGTATAAAAACGGCTTGTTAAGCTGAGATTCATCGATGACGACTAAACCACTGCCGTCTTTTTTGTCGCGGTAGATACCAACGAAACCGTCGAAGGCGTCTTTTTTCTCTAATATTTCAGTTAGTGTTTCTTTTTCTTTCTCGTCGTCTTTCTTTGCGTCTTCTTTTTCATCTTCAGCAAAGGCTGTAAAAACCATTGAAGTGAAGAAAATCGCTAGTAGTGCTTTACGCGTAAAATTTACAATCATAGTGCTTTCCCATACATGTTAATTCCAGTACAAGTTAATTCTAAAAAGAGTTACTTCTAATAAGAGTTACTTGCGGCCTTTCTGTCGAAGGCTCGTTTGCTTCTAAGAAGCGGTGTTAATATCTTACTACTTTAGGGCTCGATCTTTTGCTTGTATCGCAATCAATTTGTTGATTAATTGTTACAAGATTTTTCACCGTGCTTTCTACCCTATTTTTCACCGTGCTCTTCACGGTACTCTTCACGGTACTTGGAACACACTAACTTAACTGCAACTCAACAAACTCTTTATATACAGGACTCGCTGCCATCAATTCAGCATGCTTGCCTTGGCCAATGACTTTCCCGTGCTCGAGAACAACGATATTGTCGGCATTAATGACGGTTGATAATCGATGCGCAATAATAAGGGTCGTGGTTTTTGTCATCAGTGAATCAAGTGCTTGTTTAACATATTTCTCACTACTGGCATCAAGCGCGCTGGTTGCCTCATCGAGCAGTAAAATAGGGCGCTTGGCCAATATTGCTCGAGCAATTGCAATGCGCTGTTTTTGCCCGCCAGAGAGCTTCACGCCGCGCTCACCAAGTTGCGTTTCATAGCCATTCACAAAGCCTAAAATAAACTCATGCGCAAAAGCCAGTTTCGCGGCCTCGACTACATCTTCTTTTGTGGCACTGGGGTTTGATAATCGGATGTTATCTAGAACGGTTGTGGCAAAAATCACGGCATCTTGCGGAACTAGCGCAAACTGGTGGCGAATGTCATAAGTACCAATACTTTTTTGAGCTGTGTTGCCAATAATGATTTCCCCTGAATCGATATCATAAAAGCGCATGAGCAAGTCAAAAAGTGTCGACTTTCCAGCGCCGCTGTGACCAACAATCGCGACTTTTTGACCAGGCATTACGCTAAACGAAACGCCTTTGATAATTTCCTTTTCAGGCACGCTGGGGTAGCTAAAGCTGACGTTTTGCAAATCTAGTATTGGCTTATTGTTTTTAACTAAAGCGGCTTCATTAATCCTAAAACCAGATACGAAGTGATTTGAAGGGATGCTTTCAGCCGGCATTGGAGGTATGTCGGAATCGATGACTTTGTTTGTACTGCTTATGCTTACCGGTTCAATGGGTATGTCAGATGGGGTATTCATTAATTCAACAATGCGCTCACTGGCGCCAGCTGCCTTTTGTAAATCGCCGATAACTTCACTGATGGTCGCGATGGCACCGCCTGCGAGCACAGCATAAAATACGAAAGCAGTAAGTTCGCCCGGCGTGATTGAGCCCGAAATTACGTCTATTGCGCCAATCCAGCCCACCGTAAATATCGAACTTAAGCTGATAAACATGATCACCGCAATCAGCAGCGCTCGGTAATGTATGCGTTTACCCGCGCTGCGCATTATTTGCTCAGCACTGCCGTCAAACTCTTTCACGCTTTGTTGCTCGTGATTGTATGACTGTAAGGTGTGGATCTCATGCAAACTTTCATCGATGAGGGTGCCCATATTAGCTACATCATCTTGGCTTACTTTGGCGAAATACCTGACTTTTTTGCCAAGCAATTTAATTGGTAATAATATAAGAGGCACAGCAATAAATACGTATAAAGTGAGGGTAGTGCTAGTGATTGCCATCAAGATTATTGCACCAATGAACATCACAAATGAGCGAAGTGCCATCGAAACGCCAGTACCAACAACTGATTGAAGTAAGGTCGTGTCACTGGTAAATCGTGATATGACCTCACCTGTGCGCGACTCAGCAAAGAAACTAGGCGAAAGCGTCACAATATGCGAAAACAAGGCTTTGCGAATGTCTGCACATACTCTTTCACCTAGCCACACCATTAAGTAAAACCGGCAATAGGTAGCAATGCTGCCTATAAACGCGATGCTTAACACCAAAATAAGAGAGTTGCCCAACATAGCTTCATCGCCAGCGACGAAACCTTGGTCAACCACCATTTTCACCCCTTGTCCTAGCACAAGCCAAGACATCGCCCCTACTAGCAATGCTATTAGGGCGTAAATGACTTTACTGGTGTAAGGGCGTAAGTGCGAAAATAACCAAGAGAGTATTGAGGTGCTGCTTTTTGGTGAGGTACTTTTCAATTAGGAACCTTTAATTTAAGACGTCGGAATAAACTTAATAGAACTAAGATGTTGATTAGCCAGATTGCGCCGCCTGAACTCGAGTTATTTGTCGGTGGCGTCACGGGTATTGGAAGTGGAGTAGGTGTTGCAGTGGCTTCAACTAAAACACTCACATTTGCGGTTGTAGCAAAGCCAAAATCGTCTGTTGCTGTGAATGAGAAGCCTAAGGTAGCGGCAGCGTCAGGCGCCGTAAAACTTGCTGATAAACTATTGCCATTGGCTACGTTTACTGCTGTACCTGATGTTTGCTGCCAAACAAAGCTCATACTTTGATTTTCAGGATCCGTTGCTGTGGCGGTTAGTGTGACTGTTTGGCGCGTATTAACTTCTAAACTAGTTTCTGTATTTATTTCCGGTGCTAGATTAGAGTCGTCATCGCGAATAGTAATTTGCGCTGTTGATGAACCAGTAACCGTCACGTTTTCCGGGTTATCTAAAATCAAAGCAAAGCTTTCATTTTCTTCACTAGTGTCATCGTTAATAATGCTGATAGAGACGCTTCTCTCGCCCAATTCACCTGCGGCCCAGTCTAAAGATGTTGTAGATAATGAAAAGTCAGTGCCAGACTCTGCTGTGCCGCTCTCGACACGCAAACCAACAGTGGCTGCTAAGTCAGATGCGCCAGAGCGTGAAACGCTTAGACTAATTGTACTGTCAGTTTCTTTTACAGTTAAGTCATCGTCGGACAACACAATTGTAGATGCTAGACCTGTATTGCTAAAAATATCAATTTTTGCGATGTTAGGTACTATTAATTCGGCGTTTACAGACGCGTTTTGTAAACGAATAAACATCGACTCAGTGCCTTCATCACTATTATCATCTAGCGCTTCAATGACTACTGCTTTTGCAGCTGATTCGCCAGCGGCCCAAGATAGTGTGCCGCTTTCAATCGCGTTGAAATCATCTTCGCTGGCAGCGCCGCGCATGATTTGGTAATCGACTGAAATAGCACGTGTACCAGAACGGATAATAGAAACACTAACGTTGCCTCCTTCAGTCACTTCATAGCTTGTCGAAGAAAAATTAAGGTCGTCTTTGGCAGCGCTTTGCGTCTCATCTTTCAATATATATAAACCGCCTTGAATGTCACTGACCAAAATAATACCCGATGGCAAATAAGGGTAAACTCCCCAAACACCGTTAAAAGACGTATTGTCAGAAGCAGGCATGGTATCAAAATTACCAATTTCAACTGGGGCAAGTGGGTCAGATAAATCTAAAATCGTAACACCACGCTCATAGTTAGCTAAAAAGTATTTGTTGCCTCGTACAAAACCATTGTGGTCGATAGCGCCTGTCGGGCCGGTCCAAGTACTTACCAATGTGGGTGAATTTAAGTCAGAAATGTCAAAAATATGCACGGTAGTATTTAATCCGTTTCGTATCTCATCAAGCTCATCATGCAAAATCACATGTTGACGGTCTTCACTCCACCAACCAGAATGCGTATATTCTGCGTTGGGATAACTAACGTCTGACAGCTGAGTTGCGCGACTTGTATCAGAATGGTCCCATAAGCGAAGGCTTTGCTCATTGAAATCTAGCACTACGGTGCAACCTGCTGAGGAAGAGTTTACACAATCACGCTGCGCTCTTTCATCAGTTATTAAAAGTGATGAGGCGTCATGTGTATAGTCGCTGCGAGTTGCCCCCGAAAGTCGATAAGTCGGATTAGGTTGCTCTGGGTCGGTAAGGCGATAGCTACGCATTGAGCCGCCTAAATTTGGTGAGCCTAATATATGTGCTTGTGGTATCGCTGCTGAATTTTGAATGTTTAGGCCATAATCGACATTGGAAATGTAAATATTGTGGGCTTGCGGATCGCTCATATCACGTCGCACTAGCACAAGGCCTTTATCAATATTGTTCAAACTTAAAATAGTCAAACCTTCGGACGAGTTGTCTGCGGTCACGTAAACGTAGGCCTCCCACTTATTCACGTCGTGGTTAAAGTACTGGAGTACTTTAATATCACGCCAAGTTGTATTCACGCCTGAAATAGCATTGATAATCACTGGATTGATTGGATCTGATACATCAATTAATGCTAAGCCTCGGCGCAAACCTAATATGGCGTACTCTTTCATAGTGTTCAGATCAACATGGCCCCAAATGTCGTTAGCACCAGTGCTATTGGTAGGAAAATCGCTGACAGGAATGTGTGATAAAAGTGATAAGTTGTTACATTTAAATTCACCTGCAAAACCGTCCACGCAAGCAGTTTCAGCTTGTGATTCAAACGTTGCTTGAACTTGTTCTAAGCCTTTCTTTAAGGCCGTTGTTGTTTCTGCATTTTGACCTTTGATATCAACAATCACGTTGAAACCTTTGTCATATAAGGTCGCAGCATATTCCAGGGGCACGCCAACTAAGGTTGTTTGAAAGGCTTGTGGATTTTGCACTTGATAGTTGTCTAGGGTTTGAAAGCCACCCAATGCCGGAACAATATCGCTAATCAGATAGAAAATATCAGCAAATTCGCTTAACTGGTAAGTGCCTTGTGCAACTAATACAGCATCACCTTTATTTGCTTGTTGCGCAGCATAAGAAATAGAAGCACAAGGTCGAAACCGGTTTTTACAGTCACCTACATCTTGACCTTCTTGCGCTACAAAACGTGCTTTGTCGTGATCTGTATGCGCGTTCGCTTGCGCGCAAATCGCTGTGGCAATTACAAGCAAGATGCGTAAACTAAAGGCAATCTTCTTTATATTGGCTTTGTTCATAATGGCTTTGTCCATATTGGTTTCGTTCACTTTATACTTGTTGATATTTTCAATTCGTCAGCGAGCTTTTAAAAAGTTAAGCAGAGCATTAATCATGCTTAACCTTGCATTCATACTGGCCGCTTGTCAGCCAGAAACGCAAAAAAACAATGTGCTCAGAGTTAATTTCACCCCACACTTTGCAGGACAAGCTTTGCAATGCGGGCAAGCAATCAGCTTACGAAATCAACAATGGCAAACTTTAGCTTTTTCGATGTTTTTAAGTGAATTTTCTCTAAATGATGCTAAGTCTGTAATCCTAGACGATAATGATTGGCAAAGCCAGCAAGTTGGCCTGATTAGGTATGTAGCAGATTGTGGACAGCAAAGCGCAAATATGTCAATTGAAGGGCTAATTATTAATTTAAGTGATAGTAATACTGAAGCGGCAGACTTGTCTGCGCTTATTAGCAGTAAAGCCGGCGATTCAAATAAGAAAGTGACGCTTAATTTTACGATTGGCTTACCCTTTGAATTAAATCATCAAAACCCGCTTATTCAGCCGTCGCCGTTAAATGATTCATCTATGTTTTGGGCATGGCGAAACGGCTATAAGTTTATTCGATGGGATATGCAATCAACAGCTGTTAAGAGCGATGCGAGTGCTTCAATAGATAATACAGCTAATAACTCGGCAAGCGACTCATGGTCGTTTCATCTTGGCAGCGTAGGCTGTGAATCTGCCGCTATGGTAAGAGCACCTATACAAGCGTGTGCGCAATCCAATTTAGTGGCGCAAAGTTTGTTATTGGACAAAGATTCAATAAGTATTGACGAAATTTCACAACACGAAACAAGCTTGGTTTTGAATGTTGATATTCATTTAGATGAAATTCTTGGCAGCGTTGAGCTAACGCGCCAGAACTCTTGTATGTTCTCTAGCATTGACAACATTACTTGCAATGAATTGCTTGAAAACTTGAAGAGTCAGTTGGTTTTTCAGTAAGCTGATTCTAGTGAGCCTTATTTAAGGAACAGATTGGACTACTTTATTAAATTTTTCATTACAATTTTCATCATGGTTTTTATAACATTGAGCACTGGATGTTCGCCTCAAAAGCAGGCAACACCGTATCAATGGAATATTCCAGCGGGATTTCCAGCGCCTAATGTGCCGCAAGATAACCCAATGACGGTTGAAAAAGTGGCTTTGGGTGAACGTTTGTTTAATGACCTTCGTTTGTCGGTGAACGAAAAGCAATCTTGTGCTTCTTGTCATTTAAAGGCTTTCGCTTTTGCCGAGCCTAAACTTACTTCAACAGGCACCACTGGCGATCCGTTAAAGCGAAATTCAATGGCCTTGGTTAATGTGGCGTATAACGGCAGTTTTACTTGGGCGCATGATGGTTTGGGTAAGCTTGAGAATCAAATTTTAATTCCTCTATTTAATGAGGCGCCTATTGAAATGGGCGTTACAGGTAACGAAGCCTTAATACTTAATCGTTTAGCTGATTATTCTACTGATTTTCAGAGCGTATTTGGCAGTAATGAACTTAACTTTGACCGGATCGTTAAAGCTTTGGCATCGTATGTTAGGAGCTTAACCTCGTTCAATTCTAACTTTGACCGCTACGCCTATTTCAATGAGGATGAAGCACTAACAGATTCAGCTATTCGGGGCATGGATTTATTTTTTTCAGAAAAGCTAGAGTGCTTTCATTGTCATGGCGGCTTTAATTTTACGCAATCGAGTAAGCATGCTTTCCAAAAGCTAAATTTAGTGTCATTTCATAATACCGGCTTGTATAACGTTGATGGCAAAGGAAGTTACGCTAACGGTGACCAAGGTTTAGCTGATATCACGTTTAACTCTAATCATCGCGGAAAGTTTAGAGCCCCAACACTGCGTAACATAGCGCTAAGTGCGCCCTATATGCACGACGGAACAGTGGCATCACTATCTGAAGTTATTGATATTTACGCTGCAGGTGGCAGAGGTGAGGGCGTCAACAACCCATTGAAAAGCCCGTTTGTTATCGGTTTTGATATTACTGAAGAAGAAAAACAGGATCTGTTGAATTTTTTAGATAGCTTGACGGATAAAGCGTTTGTTGCCCAATAAGGCGAACTGCCAAGCTGAACTGCCGGTGGTGGTCTACTTAAATGTCTTCCAATTTATATTTGTCGACAATAGCAGTTCTCGCAAACTTAAAGCACGAGGTGTTGATTTGCCTTTGGTATTCCATGTGTGACCACTACAAGCTGCGCTCAAAATAGCTTTGTTGGGTTTTAATAATTGATGGGACACATGATTTTTAGCTGCTTCTAGTGACGCGCCCGCAAATGAAAACCAGCCAAATTTATTGCTATGAAATTTACCTTCAGGTGCTGAAATCATGTCAATAGAGTCAAGTTCGATATGCTCATTGCCATAGTCATTCACATAAATACAAACCACGGCACCACGATAGTGATTCTTGGCAAACCACAGTTCCGCTTTGCTAGTCTCATCTTTATTATTAGCCAGTTTAGCGCCAGGGCATTTAGCTGCTTGCTTTGATTTCCACGTGCCGTTGTGAACATCTACTTCAATAGGCGTTGGTTCATTAATGAGAAACTCAGCCGCATTTTTGATGTGGTAGCTAAGGCCGCTTAATTTACGCTTTAATAGAATGGGGTCTTTGATATTGCTTGAGGCAAGACTAACTAACTCTCTTTCGTACAAGGCATTACATAACTCAGCGACGTTGGGAAACTGCTCGGCTAAGTTAAAAATATTGGTTTGATTAGGTTCTTGGTCGCTCATGTTTCTATATTAAGCTCAGTTCAAAGTTTGCATTGCATAAAAAACGAAGCGGCATCTTAATACATAAAGATGCCGCTTTCATTAATTACTCTAGCAATGTTAATAAATAACCGGTAAATAAGCGCTAAAACAGGCCTTATGGCTAAGCATTAACTTAGCGCCAACCGTTTATTTAAGCTCAATGGTTGCCGCTAGTTAGTTTCTATTGGCCTTTAATTTCAGAACGACCGTTGTATGCTGCTGGCGTGCCTTGCTCAGCCAATTCAGCTTCAATACGAAGCAATTGGTTATACTTTGCAACGCGGTCTGAACGGCATAATGAACCGGTTTTTATTTGGCCAGCTGCTGTGCCTACGGCTAAATCAGCAATGGTCGCGTCTTCAGTTTCGCCTGAACGGTGAGAGATAACAGCAGTGAAGCCAGCATCTTTCGCCATTTTAATTGCATTCAATGTTTCGGTAAGCGAACCAATTTGGTTGAACTTGATGAGAATTGAATTAGCTACACCATTTTCAATGCCACGAGACAGTATTTAGGTGTTGGTTACAAACAAGTCGTCACCCACTAGCTGGATCTTGTCGCCTAAAATTTTGGTTTGATAAGCCCAGCCATCCCAATCGCTTTCGTCTAATCCGTCTTCGATTGACAATATAGGGTATTGCGCGGCTAAGTTCGCTAAGTAATCGCTGAAACCGTTAGAATCAAACGACTTACTTTCGCCGCTTAATACATATTGACCATCTTTATAGAACTCAGATGCAGCACAATCAAGCGCTAGTGTTACATCAACACCCATTTTATAGCCTGCATTTTCAACGGCTTCTGAAATGACTGATAAAGCTTCAGCGTTTGATGTTAAGTTTGGCGCGAAACCACCTTCGTCACCCACGGCTGTGTTCAAGCCCTTAGCTGAAAGTACTTTTTTCAAGCTATGGAATATTTCAGCACCTGTGCGCAAAGCTTCTGCAAAAGAAGGTGCGCCGATAGGTTGAACCATGAACTCTTGAATGTCGACATTGTTGTCGGCATGTTCGCCACCGTTGATTATATTCATCATTGGCACTGGCATTGAGTAAACACCAGGCGTGCCATTAAGGTTAGCAATATGTGCGTACAATGGAAGTTTTAGGCTGATTGCTTCGGCTTTCGCTACCGCAAGGGACACTGCCAAAATCGCATTGGCACCTAGCACTTCTTTGTTTTCAGTGCCGTCTAAGTCAATCATTAGATGGTCGACGGCAGATTGGTCACCTGCGTTTTTGCCTATCAAGGCTGGCGCAATTTTATCATTAATTGCAGCAACTGCTTTAAGTACGCCTTTGCATAAATAACGAGTTTTGTCGCCGTCACGTAATTCTAAAGCTTCTCTTGAACCTGTTGATGCGCCAGAAGGTGCACAAGCGCGACCCATTGCGCCACATTCCAAATAGACATCTGCTTCAACTGTTGGATTGCCTCTTGAATCCATAATTTCGCGACCGATAATGCGAGAAATATTCGCCATTTTCATTCCTTTTAATTGTTATTGCCTCATTATGTGAGGCGTTATTCGTTTTCAAGTGAAGAGTTATTTGCTTTTGGCATACTCACCGGCTGCTGCGACAAACCCTGTAAACAAAGGATGGCCATCGCGCGGAGTAGAGTTAAACTCAGGGTGAAATTGACCCGCTACGAACCAAGGGTGATCTTCAATTTCGATTACTTCAACCAAGGCCTTATCTGCGGATAATCCGCTCACCTTCAAACCTGCTTTTTCAATCTCGCTGCGCAAGTTATTATTCACTTCATAACGGTGACGATGGCGTTCAAAGATTTCTGTGCTGTTGTACATGCTTTCAATCTTGCTGCCTTTTTCTAAATGGCATTTCTGACTGCCAAGACGCATAGTACCACCTAAGTCGGTAGAAACATCTCGGATCTCTTTGCTGCCATCAGCATCTAACCATTCTGTGATCAAGCCAACAACAGGGAAAGGGGTATCCGGATCGAACTCAGTACTGTTGGCGTTTTCCATGCCTGCTACATTTCGAGCGAACTCAATATAAGCAACCTGCATGCCCAAACAAATACCCAGGTAAGGAACATCGTTTTCGCGTGCATACTTAGCTGCAGCGATTTTTCCTTCGATACCGCGTTCACCAAACCCGCCTGGCACGAGTATCGCGTCAAGATCTTGCAGTATCTGAATGCCTTTGCTTTCAACGTCTTGCGAATCTATAAATTTAATATTCACAGTTAGACGATTTTTCAAACCTGCATGTTTAAGTGCTTCGTTAACTGACTTGTAGGCGTCGGGTAATTCAACATACTTACCGACCATACCGATATTAACTTCGCCCGTTGGGTTGGACTCTGCATAAAGCACCTGTTCCCATTCAACTAAGTCTGCTTCAGGGCAGTCATAACCAAAACGCTGCACAACAAGTTCATCCATGCCTTGCGCTTTGAGCGCCGCTGGAATTTTGTAAATACTGCTAGCATCACGAAGTGAAATTACGGCTTTTGCATTCACGTTTGTAAACAAGGCAATTTTAGCGCGCTCATTGCTAGGTAATGGGACTTCGGAACGGCAAACAAGAATGTCAGGCATAATACCAACCGAGCGTAATTCTTTTACTGAATGCTGAGTTGGCTTCGTTTTAGTTTCACCAGATGCTGCTAAGTAAGGGACTAGTGTGAGATGCATATACATCGCGTGATCACGGCCTACTTCGGTACCTAGTTGACGAATTGCTTCAATGAAAGGTTGTGATTCGATATCACCTACAGTGCCACCGATTTCAACGATAGCAACGTCCACACCTTCAGCGCCAGCAATAACACGGCGTTTAATTTCATTAGTAATGTGAGGAATAACTTGAATAGTTGCGCCTAAATAATCGCCGCGACGTTCGCGTTTTAATACTTCTTCGTACACTCGGCCAGTTGTAAAGTTATTGCGTTTGGTCATGCGTGTGCGAATAAAACGTTCGTAATGACCTAAGTCTAAGTCGGTTTCAGCACCATCGTCGGTAACAAATACCTCTCCGTGTTGAATCGGACTCATTGTGCCAGGATCAACATTGATATATGGGTCGAGCTTGAGCATAGTGACGCTTAGGCCGCGAGCTTCAAGAATGGCGGCTAGGGATGCTGCTGCAATACCTTTACCTAGTGATGAAACAACACCACCGGTGACGAAAATATAATTTGTCATGCAAAACCTAAAATACTTGGGTTGAATGGAGTCTTTCGATAATCCATTTTGTATAAGCGATTTGTCGAATCACGTGGCCTGACTGATAAGTTTATAAACGATTGATTGAACTGCTGCGCTTTAAATTAATGCTTAAAAATGTTGTTGTTTTCAAACAATTATTTACGACGCTGCTTTTAGCACAGTACTTTTATTACAGTGCTTTTATTACAATGCTATTTTTTACTTTTTTGTAAACAAAATCGAAGGTCAATTCACGTATTCTCAAGCACATTGATGTCGTGCTTTGATGGGCAGATAGTATACTAAAAAACTACCCACAGAGTAAATGAAAAATGCATGACAATGCGATTTAATAGGCAATAATAATCAAGATCTCTGCACAAGGGCTCAAAGCGCAGCACTTATGTACTGCTATTCACCTTTAAATCCGCACTTAGCTCCGCACTTAAATCCGCACTTAAATCCGCACTTAGATCCGCACTTAGCTCAATAAATCAAAAGCTAGTTAAGTTCTTTGCGCCACTGATATAACAAAGCGAGAGCTTCTCTAGGGGTAAGGTCGTCAATATCAATTTGTTTGATTTTTTGCTCTAGCCAATCATCAGGCTGTTCAAATGCTATGCTCAATTGAGATTCGGTAGAACCAGCTTTTGACGATAACGTTTTTGATAAAGCGGTTTTTGATAAATTGGCTTGTGATAAAGTGGCTTGTGATAATGCAGCATTACTTGATGTGGCCACTTGATTATCTTGCGCACTAAGCCCTTTGTTATTGGAAAGCGCCTGAGCGTTAACGACGTCATTTAGCTCAAGCTCCGCCAGCTTGCGCTTTGCTGAATCGATAACTTGTTTTGGAACACCTGCCAATTTAGCCACTTGCAATCCATAGCTCTTGCTCGCAGGGCCTTGCTGGACTTGATGCATAAAGCGTATTTCATCATTGTGTTCAACAGCACTTAAATGCACATTGGTAATAGATGGAATTTGATCCGATAAACTCGTGAGTTCAAAGTAATGGGTAGCGAATAAGGTAAATGCGTGCAGTCGTTCAGAAAGCCATTGTGCGCAAGACCAGGCTAAGCTCAAGCCATCATAAGTACTTGTACCTCGACCAATTTCATCCATCAATACTAGGCTATTAGCCGTCGCATTGTTCAATATATTGGCTGTCTCGGTCATTTCTACCATGAAGGTTGAACGACCCGAAGCCAAGTCGTCAGCAGCGCCGATGCGCGTGAAAATACGATCAATAGGTCCAATTTGAGCTTCTTGTGCAGGCACATAACAACCTACATAGGCTAATAGAACAATAAGTGCAGTTTGCCGCATGTAAGTTGATTTACCGCCCATGTTCGGGCCCGTGATCATCAACATACGGGTGCTGTCATCCATAAACAGAGGATTAGCGATAAAAGGCGTATTCATAACTTCTTCAACAACTAAATGGCGACCTTCGCTGTAATTGATGATGTTTTCATCAACTAGTTGCGGACATTTTAAGTTAAGTGTGTCGGCGCGTTCGGCAAAGTTAGCAAGTACATCTAATGTGGCTAAAGCAACGGCACTTTGCATCATATTGGGTAGTGCTGGTGCTAGGTCATCAAACAACGCTTCGTAGAGCTTTTTTTCAAGCGCTAAGGCTTTGCTTTGACTGGTAAGCACTTTGTCTTCGTGTGCTTTCAGTTCAGGAATAATGTAGCGTTCGTTATTTTTGAGCGTTTGACGACGAATGTAGTCGGCTGGCACTAAGTGCGCGTTAGCACGGCTTACTTCAATAAAAAAGCCATGTACGCGGTTATAACCAATTTTAAGCGTACTAATACCCGTGCGTTCGCGTTCACGTAACTCTAGTTGATCAAGTACATCGGTTGCACCTTTACTTAAGTTACGCCATTCATCAAGCTCACTGTTGTAACCTGGGGCAATAACGCCACCATCACGAATAAGTACCGGTGGGTTTTCTATAACCGCACGTTCTAATAATTCTTGTAAATCAGGGAGCTCAGGCGAGTGCTTGATAATACCCGTAATACGAGGATCGTTAGCATCACCTAACAAAGTATGTAGTGGCGCAAGTGCTTGTAATGCGCTGCGAAGGCGAGTTAAATCACGCGGGCGAGCTGTACATAAAGCTAGGCGTGCAATAACTCGCTCTACATCACCAATCTCTTTTAATGATTCGTGTAATTCACCGCACAGTTGTACATCTAAAATAGCGCTAATTGCATTTAAACGAGAATTTAGCTCGTCTTTATTACGTACAGGTGTATGAATACGGCGCTTAAGTAAACGAGAGCCCATAGGTGTTGCTGTTTTATCAAGTACCTGGGCAAGTGTATTTTCAAACCCACCTGATAGATTAACGGTAAGTTCTAAATTTTTACGAGTAGCGGCATCTAAAATAACAGCGTGTTCGTTGTGCTCAAGCGTAATTGCACGAATATGTGGCA
>CAJQOP010000062.1 GCA_905479945.1 uncultured Glaciecola sp.
CAGGTTTTGGTGATGAAAGAAGCTTCGAAGATCGTAACTTATTGTATGTACCATTTGAAGATGATCCTCTAGTCAACTACTCAAGTCCTGAAGTACAAGCTGAAATCAATAACTTTATTGAAGAAGCTGGCTTAGAAGGAGCTCGCGGAACGATACTTGACCGCAACACTCAGAACAGTGCTTGGTGGGCTCGCGTTGATTTACGTGTTTCTCAAGAAATACCAGGGTTTATGGACGGACATAAAGGTGAAGTTTACTTCGCAGTTCGTAACTTAGGTAACTTGATCAATAGTGACTGGGGTGTTTTACGCCAGGTTCCATTTGAGTATAATCAAGCAGTAATCGATGCAACAATTGAAGATGACGGCACTTATACTTACACTAACTTTGACGGGGAGCGTGATCAGCGAGTATTCACAAGCTCTTCATCTTACTCAATCCGTGTAGGTGTGAAATACACTTTCTAATTTGAATAGTGTTTTTTAGCAGTGCAGCTTTTGCTGCATTGTTAATCAATATCTACAGATTATTGGAATAAATAAAAAACCCTAAAGATGAAAATCTTTAGGGTTTTTTTATGCTACCAAATAAGGGTACGCTCAAGATAAACGGGCTTTAAACTCCTCATAGGTGAATTCTTTCACTAAGTCAAACTTTCCATCTTTGCGCAATATACCAATCGCAGGATGTTCGACGCCATTAAAGAATGTGGTCTTTACCATGGTGTAGTGCAACATATCTTCAAACACCAGTTTGTCGCCTGACTTTAATTCGTGGTCGAAACTATACTCTTCAATAACGTCACCCGCTAAACAAGAGTTTCCCCCGATTTTATAGGTAAATGCTTTCTCATTAGGCAAACCAGCATCTGTGATCGTCGGGCGGTATGGCATTTCCAATACGTCAGGCATATGCGCTGTTGCGCTAACATCAAGTATTAAAATTTGTTGTTCATTTTCGACAATATCGACTACTTCACAAATTAAAGGTCCGGCTTGCCAAGCAACAGCAGAGCCCGGCTCCATAATAATTCTCAAGTTAGGGTATTTTTGTTTGAAGGTACGCAGTGCTTGAATTAAATGCTCAAGCTCGTAACCTTCATTTGTCATTAAATGACCGCCGCCTAAATTTAGCCATTGTAACTTAGGTAGATAAGCAGAGAATTTTTCTTCAATGGCTTTTAAGGTGCGCTCAGTTGCATAAGAATCACATTCGCACAGGTTGTGAACGTGGAAGCCTTCAATACCGCTTAAGTCTTGTCCTTTGAGTTGTGCGGCTCTGATGCCTAAGCGTGAGCCTGGTGCGCAAGGATCGTAGAGTGGGGTGTCGGCTTCTTGATTTTCAGGATTAACACGCAATCCAGCAGAAACCGAGCTCTGTGTTACTTGTTCTTTAAATTTAGTCCATTGGCTTAAGCTGTTAAAGGAAAGGTGATTAACGAGGCCTAACAATTCATCCATGTCTTTTTTCTTATACGCAGGTGAATAGCAATGCACCTCACCGCCCATCTCAAACTTGGCTAATTTTGCTTCCCACACAGCGCTAGCGGTTGCACCTTTTAGGTACTGTTTGACTAATGGGAATGTTGACCACATAGAGAAACCTTTCAGCGCTAAAATAATATCAACACCCGCTTCATTCTGTACTCTTTGCATTAACTGCAAATTTTGCTCAAGTTTAGCTTCATCGCAAACATAGCAAGGAGATGGAATGTCGTCTCGTAAAAATTTATTAGTCATCTACTGATCCTAAAAAGCACGGCATAAGGCTACTTACTAAATGGGCTGCTTTCGCATTCTATAAGGTGCCATGGTAAACCATGTTGGTTTAGCATTTCCATGAATGGGTCTGGATCAAATTGTTCCATGTTCCACACGCCTGGCTTTTTCCAAGTATTGTTAAGCATTAGAGCAGCACCAATCATTGCTGGTACACCTGTTGTATAAGATACGGCTTGGGCCCCAACTTCATCATAACAAGCAGCATGTTCGCAATTATTATAAATGAATATGGTTTTTTCATTGCCGTCTTTTATGCCTGTAATATATGTACCTATGCAGGTTTTTCCAGTGTAACCCTCGGCTAACGAACCTGGGTTTGGTAATACAGCTTTCAAAAACTCTAAGGGGATTACTTGTTGACCTTGAAAATCAATGGGTTTGATACTTGTCATACCAATGCCTTCAAGCACTTTTAAGTGATTTAGGTAAGCGTCACCAAAGGTCATCCAAAAGCGAGCTCTTTTTAGTGTTGGGAAATGTTTTACTAGTGATTCTAGTTCTTCGTGGAACATCAAATAAGATGCTCTAACGCCAATGTTTTGATAATCAAGGTCTTCGCGAACGCTTAAGGGGTCGGTCTCTTTCCACTCGCCGTTTTCCCAGAAACGACCACGTTGAGTAATTTCTCGAATGTTTATTTCAGGGTTAAAGTTAGTTGCGAAGGCTTGGCCATGATCGCCGCCATTACAATCAACGATATCCAAATAGTGAATTTCGTCAAAATAATGTTTGGCTGCATAGGCGGTGTATACATTAGTTACACCGGGATCAAACCCGCTGCCCAACAAAGCCATGATACCTGCGTCTTGGAATTTTTGCTGATATGCCCACTGCCAAGAGTACTCAAACTTGGCTACATCTTTTGGTTCATAGTTTGCTGTATCAAGGTAATCCGTTTTGGTTGCTAAACATGCATCCATGATTGGTAAATCTTGATATGGCAATGCCAAATTGACGACTAAGTCGGGCTTAACTTGCATGATCAACGCTGCTACTTCGTCAGCATTGTCGGCATCAACAGTGAATACTGCCTTTAAGCGATCTTCACCAACTTCTTTTTGCAAGGCTTCGCACTTGGATAAGGTTCGACTTGCTAAATAGATTTCATCAAACATGTCAGGTAAGCGGGCACACTTTTTGACGGTTACGGAAGAAACGCCGCCGGCGCCAATAATTAATACACGAGACATAAGAATTCCTTACAAAATAATTTGGCTGCATCGTAACAGCAATTTATGAATTGGCAAGTTTAACAGATAAGCATTGAGTGCCATTGATTTCTGAACTCAGTGAGCTAATAGTAAAGCTCCGCTTGAGGATAATAAAGAGTTTTAGATAGTCGTCGGTAACAAAGTTCAAAAGCTCAGTCAGAAAAATCACAAGTAAATGGCTTTCCAATCTTTATTGAATTGAGTTCAAATTCGTAGGGATAAAGCGTAAGCGTGTTTTCTCCACTAGCATCACAAATGCTGAACATCAGTCCATCGTTTTCTTGTTGGCTAGGAGTTCTTATCGTAGCCGCGTAAACCAGCATGCCTATTGCGGACCGTGTTTGAATTTTAAGAGTCGCTATTTTCCGCTCTAACTTCTCAATCATGCCGAAATGAGCACCATTTGGATGCTTATTGTCGCAGTCTTCATCTTCTAAAAACAAACACTGCACATCATTATCTAGTGAAATTACGGCAAAGGGGTAGAGTGTTTCGGAGCGTGATAGCATTATTTCACATAGGCTTAGAGCCTGGTCAATAATTGACGCGTGTCCTGCCTGATTCTTCAGGAGCATTTTATGCTTCACCTTGTTAACCTCTATTTACTTTTTCTTTAACTTGGCCTACATCGTTTCAGAGCACCATCATAAACGTTGTAAGTTAATTAACGGCCTTATGAATAAAATAGTTCATTCGAATAACTCAAATAGTTAAACCGGTGTATGTTGATAAGCTCTCGCGCCTTGCATTCCGCCAGTATGGATAACTAGTATTCGACTGTTTGGCGCGAAGTAAGCTCGCTGAATTAGTGACTTAACAGCATAGAAACATTTACCTGAATAGACTGGTTCAATGACTATAGGTGTGTCTATGTTGTGGTTTTCTGGCGCGGCGGTACTAAATTCGGTGATCTGTTGTTGATTAAAGGTATAACAAAATGCGTCCAGTTCTGGGGTGGTTTTTGCGTAGCCTCCAAAATGGAAATCATGCTCAATACGCCAAGGTAAATAACTTGTTTGGTGTTTTTCCTGACCCAAAAATTGACTGACTAAACCTTCTAAGTATCCTTTACCATTCAGCACGCCAATACCGATTACTTCATTAGTAATGCTGTTGTCACAGCCTTTAACAATACCTGCCATGCTCGCGCCACTGCCAACCGGGAGTATAATAGCGTCGAATTTCTTATCGGCTGAAACTAAGGCAATTTCTTCGAGCATATATTTCATTCCCAGCAGTGCATCTTGTTGTGAACCACCTTCGGGAATGACTGTGTCGACATCAAGTTGGTGACGCAATTGCTGCAAGTATTCGACTTCGCTTTTACGTTGATAGGTCTGCTTGTCAACGTAAATTAGGTTTGTATTCCAGGCTTTCAAGTCACTAAGTGTTGGATTGAGAGTCTGTTTCGATAAATAAGCGCCGCGAATAATCGCTGTAAATTTAATATTTAGCCGATAACAACAATAAGCTAAGGCATGCAAGTGGTTAGAATAAGGTCCGCCAAAACTCAATACATGATTTGGTGGATCTTGCCGAAAATCAGTCAATGGCTTAAGCAGTTTTCGCCATTTATTGCCAGAAATAATAGGGTGAAGTAAATCATCCCGTTTACACCATAATTCCACTTGGTGTGACGCATTTTCGACACGTTCTTGCTGCATACTGCATTGTTTGCCATCATCGAACTGCGTCCATTTAGCATTAACGCGCTGCATGGGCGAAGGTTCTGTAATGTTAAATAGTGATTGAATGCTTTGGGTCACTTGGTGCTCTTTTTATTTAGTATCATGAAAAGCGATGATGGGCAGTAATCATAAATCAAAAGCTTGTTTGAACCAATGCTCATTCCGACACTCAAAAAGCATTAATACACTTAATTGTTGCCTTCATTTAAGCTGTAGATTAATAAAGTTTAATGCTGCAAGTTGATCTCTTCTTATGGCACTCTACGTTCTAATTAAAATATCATTTATGATCGTAAACTATAAGGAGACAATAATGACCTCGATGAAAATTGCTACGCCAGTGATGCTGGTTTTATTTTCGTTTGCAACGTTTAGTATTGCCGCCGCCTCACAAAAATTAGCATCTTCTGGAATCACTGAAATGAGCACATCTAACGCGGTAGTAGAAAACCCAAAGCTAAGTTTTGAAGAAATAGCACAACAGCACATTCAAAGCCCAAAAATGGTAGGCGAAGCACGCTTAAAAATTCTGTTTTGGAATATTTATGACGCAAAACTTTCGGCTGCAGATGGCGAGTGGCAAAAGGATGCTCCAATTGCACTTTCTCTTACGTATTTAAGAGACTTTGACGGTGAAGACATTGCAAGCCGCTCAGTTGATGAAATGCGTAAAGTTGGTTATGAAGACGAAGTTTTGTTGGCGAAATGGTATGAGCAGATGCGCTCTGTATTTCCAAACGTGAAAAAGGGAGAGAACATTACAGGTGTGCTTGATAAAAACAAATACACTCATTTTTATTATCAAGGAAAACTATTGAACAGTATCGATGATGTGTCTTTTGGACAATCATTTTTTGACATTTGGTTACATGAGAAGTCCTCTGAGCCAAAAATGCGTAAA
>CAJQOP010000063.1 GCA_905479945.1 uncultured Glaciecola sp.
TTCTCATTTCGATGGACTTAAAAAAACCGGCTCAATTAATTTTGGTGGGAATATGTTGACTGGTGGTCAGGTAGCTAAGCAGATAAGTGCCCATGCTCTTGTCGGTGGCATTACAGCTGAACTTCAAGGTGGAAAATTTGGCCATGGTTTCTTCAGTGCAGGTGTAACCAAAGGATTGGGCGGAGCTTTCCTACCAGGCGGAGACAAATTGTCTACAGGCGAAATCGTGAAAGGGACAGTTGTATCAGCAATAATTGGTGGCACAGCCTCGAAGATATCGGGTGGTAAATTCGCAAATGGTGCACAAACAGGAGCATTCCAATATATGTTCAACCAAGCCGCCCCTAAAATAATTGATAGCACGAAAGAAGCACTTGACCATTATTTGAATGGCAATGGACAAGATGTTCAACTCGGGCCAACCACTCAAGACGCAGTTAAAAATAGTACAGATCAGCAGAATAGGTTGACTAGAATTAAACAGGGTTTGACCACATCTAATACTGGTAATTATGGAGTTGATGTAACCAGTGAAACGTTTCACGTTGGTGATACACCAGTACACTACAATACAGTGTGTAATAATACGACTTGCACAACGTCATTTGAAAGCAGAGGGGATGGTTTTTGGGATCCCGTTTATAGCGCTGATGGCATTGGACCTAAAGGAGAGTTTTTTGGGGGGACACCATTTAGGTATCTTCCTTTCCAGTGGCAGGAATCTTATCCAAAACCATAAGGGGAGTTATTATGTGGGTTTTTGATGGTGGTTGGTTATCTCTAGTTGTTGCAAGTGTCATTATTGCAACTATTATCGGCATGATTTCTAGAAAAGAGATTAAATCAGGGAGAGTAAAGCGGGTTTTAACATTAAACTTTGTTTTTCTCTACTTTTTGATTGTAGCATCTTCATATTTTAATGACTGGTACTTGCAACATGAACTTGCCAAATTTGACTTGGATGGGGATGGCTTTTTTTCTCAAGCAGAAATGACCTCACAACAACAAGAGCTTTTCAATTTAGTCATGCATGATACAGGAAATAATTTGGTCTTAATCACAAGTGCAGTTTATTCAGCGTTTGTAACTTTTTTACTATACATAACATTACGGGTGAAGTGCTTGTCAAATTTTTAGCCTAAAAAACACGTATTATTGCTAAACAGTCGGACGCTCACCGTATACCAAGGCATGAAACGTTTGCTGGTGTTGCGCAAAGAGGCAAAGGTACGATGGATTCAAGTTACATCTAATTGTTAACTATAAGGGTGAGACTGTGGCCGCTCAAGTCACCACTGGTAATGTGTATGACACCAAACCAGTCGAAGAGCTAGCGCAAGGTTTAACGGATATACTATACGGCGACAAAGGCTACTTGAGCAATGCACTTAAAGACAAGCTATTCGATAAAGGCGTGACATTGATCACTACTGTTCGTAAGAATATGCAAGCCAAAGCGTTGTCATTATGGGATAGAGCAATGCTGTCAAAACGCTTCATTATCGGGACGATTAACGACCAATTAAAGAATATATCTTTCATTGAGCA
This sequence comes from uncultured Glaciecola sp., assembly GCA_905479945.1. GTDB lineage: Bacteria > Pseudomonadota > Gammaproteobacteria > Enterobacterales > Alteromonadaceae > Glaciecola. Next base: position 1,549 of record CAJQOP010000063.1, read on the forward strand.
CTCAAGTCATCGCAGCATTAACGGTTTTACACTCAACTAAATGGTAAGGCTGGTAGCTTGCTGCCTCAAAGAAAATAAGCCATCCCTTAATTCAACTGACGTTGAAAGGAATGCGATGACAATCGCTTAAACCGATTTGGGGTTAATTATAATCAGTCACATTTTATCAATATATGCACGTGCCCACCTTCATCGTAATAGGATAAAGACTTTCTTACTATCGAATAAGTATTTCCGCATATAGGAGTTTTTTTTAATTCGTTTTTGGTAAAAGCAAAGTAGTTTTCATAACCGCTCTCAATTTCTTCATCGGTCATGACGTATTTCGAGTAAAAGACGAAATAGGCCCCTTCACCATACAAATCAACTATCCGACTCAAACCTATTTTATCTTTACTCATACTTACAAAATACGGTTTAGATGAACATGCTTGAATTAAACCCGACGATATCAACAGAATTAATAAGTAACCGAATTTGTTCATTGATTTTTCCCTATAAGATCATACTGGTATATCGGGTAGGGGGCTAACATTGCGCCTGTTGTCAGCACTCCTGCAGGTAACATTCCAGCAAAACTATAGACTTGATATAGGGTATTGTATGTTTCAGTGCCGGATAACCAAAGCCCTGTTGCTTGATCATACCCTTGGAATCCAAATACCTTAGATATGTTAGAATTAAAATAGTCATGTGTTTTGGATATTCTATTTACATATCGGCCCACTAAACCATTTTCACTATATAAGTGCTGTCCAGAGCCTTCAGTGGCCATTCCACCTTCAGTTAACCAATTGCCATCACCTGGTGATGTTCCTTCTATTTGCAATTGCCCACGGCCGCCATCAGTTAATAACTCACCTTTGTCATTATAATTACAAATTGAACCACCTTTTCCGCATGATTTCATTTTCAAATCATCCGTGGTTTTCGACATATGCTTCACACTTAAAGCAACTATTTGTGCATATGCAGCCAACCTTGCTCCTTTTCCACACGAGCCACCAGAGGCCTTACCCGATGCGCAACCTCCTAAAGCTGCCACTCCAACTCGTTTTGCAGCATCAGCAAAACCACTTACGTCACCGAAATTGGCATAACCGCCAGCGGCACCAGCAATGGCTCCTGTAAATGCGCCTCGTATAGCACCTTTTAAACTGCCACTCATTAAGGCCCCTCCGACAAATCCTCCTGCGGCACCAGCAATTGCACCAGCAGTAATGGCACCAGTAAGTGATAATGAAGCCGCAGTTGTAGCTGTTGCTGCGGTTCCCATCCCCCAACCAATTGCCCATCCACTAGCAGCTCCCGCTGTAAAATAAGTTGCAGCAATAGCAACTGCTACTTTCCAATACTTTTTAATTTTACTCCTCAAGCCACTAAAGAAATACCCACTCGGGTCCGTATAACTCAATGGATTGTTCAACACATAAGAATATCTGTTATACGACTGACTATTCTTGGGCGCCTGAATAAACGGATCTGCCTGCAAGAACCTACCTAACGTTGGATCGTAGATCCGTCCATTCATATGAATTAGTCGGTAGTTGGGTCTATCGAACAGGAGCAACAATAATATTAAAGAACGAATAACCTGTTAATATAATTAGGTTATTTTTATATAAACTTACGTTAAAGTAGCCATAAGGTATACATCTATTCATTAAATAATAAGGCCGCACATGATAAAGAAGCATAAAGAGTGGTATTCAGAGACAATTGAAACTGAGGAGCAGTTAACTCAATTATTAAATAATTTATGTAGCTATGCTAAAAATTCAAAACAGCAGGCTTTATTTAGAGGACAAAGTGAAGCTGATTGGATGATAACTTCGACTTACTATAGGGAGTTTGCAAAAAAATTCAAACTACCAAACATAGCTACTTTTGAGCAACTTGCTATCTCCATGAAAGAAGAAACAAGTTCCAACTCCTCATATAGCCAACAACATGATTCAATGATAAAAACATTCGCGGATGTTTGCTCACAAACTATAGGGCTTTGCATATACCATCCTAATCAACCAGAAGCTCTAGATAGTAATTTTTATTTAGGTTTAGCTCAGCATTACGGATTGCCAACTAACCTTATTGACTTTACTTTATCACCATTAATAGGGCTATATTTTGCTTTTGATTATGATGACAACAAGGAAAATGGACACACTTCCAATTATGTTTCTCTGTATCAAACTCACCCTATTAAATTTGTCAATGCCATAAACCATATGTCATTAAATGGGCAATACTTTACTGATGCCACCGAAGCAGATTTAATTGAGCTATGCTCTGAGTATAATTTTTCATCCCAGCACCTTCAGTTTCCTGCTTTAAGGAAATCTTCTTATCAACACAACATGCGAATAAAAAATCAACAAGGATGCTTTTATTTTAACGGTGACGCTGTTCCATATGACGTAATTATGTACCGTATCAAAGAAAGAATTGGTGCTGATGAAAAAAGAATAAAAATTAATCGAGAACTTAAGCCCTTTGTAATACAGCTTTTGAAGAAAGAGCAAATATTTAAAGAGATTATTAAACCTAATCAGGAAGACGATAATTTAAAGGATACTTTAGAGGCATTGACTAGCGAACTGAAATCACAGTACTGTTCACATAGTTAAATCATTGTTATAAATTAATTTTACCGTGAGTATTCAATACTATTGTAAATCAAATTTAAGAACCAAATTACTTAATATAATTAGACTAAGTTAACTAAGTATTGTTCCTACAAAATTATTGTAAGGGCATTCCCATCCAAAACTTTTGTCTACCTACACGTAATGCCTCAAAACCTAATTCTTCATAAGTAGGTATCAATTTGTCGTGGGCTAATTGCAATGCAACATATTTCAATTCAATTTGATCATGAATTGTGTTGGCTATTTCAATTACTTTAGCCATAAGAATAGTCGAAGCTTTTACATCTAAGCCATTGTAATCGACAGACCTAAATTCAGGTTTTACAAATAAATAATCTATGACTAAACAAGGCTGATCGTTTAACTTGTCTAATGAAAGTGAAAAAATCCCGATGCGTTCATCAGCATCATTAACCGCTTGGTATGTTGTATTTCTGCCTTTAGAAGCCGATTTAAAAATTGAGATTAAATATTGACGTTGTTGATCATCGCTAGGGTTATAGCCCCTAACTATGCTTGCTATTTGAGGTCTGCGAGAAATTGATGCTTTATCAACGATTCTTTCAAAGTTGAGCATTAAGCAGCACGCTGGCTCTTTTCGTTATCTCGAACATATTGCATTGCTTTTAAAAGCAGTGCAGAAGGTTTAGCATCAGCAATGCTATCTAATTCTTTTTTAGTAAACTTAGGTAGTTTACCGTTAAAGTAACTTTTGTTCTTAGTAGCTTTTGACATGTAACCTCCTGCGATTACTAAAATATCTATAACTCATTATAACAACACTTCCTCCGATTTTGCACTAAATAATGCAAAATCCGTATGCCAGGGCACTTGAACTAATGGTTAAATACACAATAATAGATAAATCCTGCAAACCCTTATTCAATACTATCATCTAAAAGTTCATCATCGAATACTGTAGTTGCCAATTAAAATATCAATTTCGACTTACGCCTTGATAAGTAAAAACCAAGTCCATAAGTTGATAAAGCTCATTGGGTTCAGCGCTTATGTGTTGAGCGTCCCACAATACATTAACGCGCTTTAATGCGATGGTTTCTTCTTCCTTATTGGTGATTTTCTTTGCTAATAAGATGTTTCGCGCAGCAAGTCGTAACCTAGTGTTATTTTCAAATCGTTCAGGGCTTTCGTAAGTAGGCCCAATGACCGTTAAAATATCACCACACATACCAAAAAAGCATTGCTGGCATAAATCGATACTTAATTGTTTACCATCGCCATGCATGGAGCCAAAACCGCAATGGTGGTTAACAGTAATAAACTCATGAAAGGTATAATCACCTTGGGTAGCTTGCTCACCACAACTATCACAAGTGAGTGTTGAAATTTCTTTTACGGTAATATTTCTAAAGTGTCTCATCATGCCTCCTTAGCTTTTGAAGCAGCCTGGAAGAACTTACGCATAGCAATAGACAATGAAGACATCGCAGATGGATGGGATGATTGATAAACTTTATGCAGTTTTTTCTTACTAACGTGGGTATAAATTTGCGTGGTCGATATATCCGCATGACCTAAAAATTCTTGTATATAACGAAGGTCGGCACCTTCTTCTAGCATGTGTGTTGCTGCGCTATGACGTAACGTACCGCAACTACCACCTGTAGCCACACCTGATAACAGAATGTATTTAGTCACTAACTCTGACATTCTGCATTTTTGAAAGGCTCTACCACTGTTGTTCAAAAATAAGGTTGAGCCTGAAGCTAGTGTTGCTAATTTTGGTCGGATATTATCAAGATAAAACGTTAAGCATTCCAACGCTCGTTCTGATATTGGCACTATCCTGTCAATATTGCCTTTACCTTGTTCAACCCGCACTTCCTGCTTGTCAAAATCAATATGGTGAACTTCAAGGTGAATTAGTTCAAGTCGCCTTAACGCACAGGAATAGAATGTTTCGAGTATGGCTCTATCTCTTAAGCCTGTATCGCCATAAAGCAATGGCTGCTCAAATACTTTCTCAATATCATCGGCTGATAAAATATTTTTAGGAACTCTACGGGGCTTTTTGGGTAATTCCAATCGGCCTAATGGGTCGTGGTCGAGTATTTCACTAAAGTACATGCGCTTGATGAATACTTTTACTGCCGTGATGATATTGCGAAGTGATTCCGATTGAATTGGCTCACCTTTTTTTCCTTTGTAGTTTTTACGAGCATACAGACGATATTCTTCAACAACTGCTAACGTTATCTCATTGATGTTTTCAATCTCATTAAGTGAGCACCACAAGACGAATCGGCTTAATAAGCATTTTTTGCCAATAATCGTGGTCTCACTTTCATCATGAGATAAACAATAGTCCAGATAGTATTCAAGACAATCAATAAGGCTCGTCAGTTGCTTAATATCACGCATGCTAGTGACCACCATAGGGTTGTGCTTGGCGAATGCGTTGATGTAATAACTTCCCTGATGGGTCATAAAGGCACAGCGCATTAACATCCTGCCAATCTGGTAGTTCTACCACTTTACAGCGTATATGGTGTTGTTTTAGTACCAGTGAAATCGCTGATAGCTTTTGTAAGTAATAAGACGATTGGTTAAAGGCTATTTTCACTAATTTTACTTTATGCGATTTAAGTAACTTTGCATGTGCTTCAGTAAAATCAACATCACCTACAAGAGATATCACTTCTTCAATCCCTTGCCCTAAGGCAATTAATGCTTCCATTGGGCTTTTACATAAAACAACACAATTAGGCTTATCGTTTAAGCAATCAGTGTTAAATAGTGCCTCGTCATCTATTAAGTGAAACGGATAAGGCGTGGAAGTTAAGCGAACAACATCAGATATTCTGCGCCCAACACCACCAACAACATTGCCATTTTTCTTGATAGGAATAATCACCGAGCCAAGAAAAATCATATGACCTTTAGGGCCAACAACACCAGTACGCTGAAGCATGCCGCGAAAAGCTTGAGGATTGTCAATATCTTTAAACTTTTCGCAAACCGACTTATCAGCAAAACCCAGTTTAAATCGGCTAATAGTGTCATCACTCAACCCTCGTGTATTTTGTAGATAACGAAGTGCTAACTCACGCTTTTGCAAATGATTAGCATAAATATCATAAGTCTGATTTATTTGTTGCTGTTCAATGCTTCCCAAGTCAGCCGTAAACGGAAGAAATGGCGCAATATCTTGGACGTTATTTTGAAAATGAGAGCTAAGCATACAACCTCCTTACGCTTGATAGCGTTCATTGCGCATACCAATATGAGATAATGCACACGTTAAACGTTTATCAAACAACTGCCATTGAAAGGTATCCCACTCACCAATATGCCGAGTAAGAAAAGGTAAATTTACTTCACATAGCGTTATGCCGTATCGTTGAGCAATATAACTTGCCTCAGCAATATCAAAACTAACGCCTAATACACTGGAAAAATAAACAACAGTAGATGTACCCAGTTGCTTTAACTCATCAATGGTTGTTTCCGATAGGCTGCTTCCAAATTCACAAAAGGTATTTTTATAACCGTGTTCGTTAAAGGCAATCACATCAAGTGGTGAGTCACATTTAATGGCGACATTATCAAGGGCATCTAACGTGAATATAGGCTGATAAAAAGGATTGAATGCGAAATCAATATTACGGTTTTCTGTGGGGCCTATTTTGAGTCCAAATAATTCAACCGTATTATCAATATACGCCAAAGGCAAAGTAATACAGCCTTTAAACAAGGAGTTTTCAAATACTGCGCTATCACAATAACCGATGTTATAGGTAGATAGGCTCAACTCATCAATACCTAGAGTTTTTACAAGGTACGTTTTTATTCTTGGGCAATGCGCTAAACATTCACAATATTCGGCAACAAAAATAATAGGAACATGACTAAAGACAGAGCGACTATTTTCCATAGCTGGATTTGTAAACGGTATAGAATGTTCAATTGGTACAGATAAATTTTTCATCAGTATTTCCTCATTTAATGATTTATTCATTAGCGTGCTAACTACCTGACTTAATGGTGAGTAACATCAATTACATCTTTAAATCTCAAGGTATGAGATTTATCTTCAACACCAACGGTCAAGCAGTTAGTCAGTAGTGGGTCATCAATTTGATTTAAGCCTTCGGAGATACTGTCAGTAGAAGTGATCAATAAAGAGCCACTTACGACTCGACTTTCTAAAACTGAAAACAATAGATAAAAGTCGATTAACTCCAAGTAACTAAGATCCCAGTCACTTAAAATAAGAAGTTCAATTTTAGATATTTTTTTGATGAAAGAAGTCAGCGTTTTCTTTTGTTGTGCAATGCGTAGCTCAAAGATAAGTTGTTTAAATTCATAATAAGTAACGCTATGTCCTTTAGTAATTGCTTGGTTTGCAATTGCACAAGCAAACTCATTTTTTCCTTTTTCAGTGCTACCAATAATAACTAAGTGGTGAGCACGTTTGATCCAAGAACAT
>CAJQOP010000064.1 GCA_905479945.1 uncultured Glaciecola sp.
GTTTATCGCTCTTGCCAGGCATTTTTGTTTTTGCTAAGAGCCTCAGCTTGCTAAGAGCCTCAGCTTGCTAAGAGCCTCAGCTTGCTAAGAGCCTCAGCGTGCTAAGAGCCTCAGCGTGCTAAGAGCCTCAGCGTGCTAAGAGCCTCAGCGTGCTAAGAGCCTCAGCGTGCTAAGAGCCTCAGCGTGCTAAGGGCCTCAGCGTGCTAAGAGCCTCAGCGTACTAAGAGCCTAAAGATTTAACATTCAATAATGTTTACAGCTAAGCCACCGCGCGAGGTTTCTTTATATTTCGTTTTCATATCATTGCCGGTATCCCACATCGTTTTAATCACTTTGTCTAAGGACACTTTATGATTGCCTGTTCCTCTAAAAGCGAGTCTAGAGGCATTAATAGCTTTAATTGCACCCATTGCATTACGTTCAATGCACGGCACTTGGACTAAGCCTCCAACAGGATCGCAGGTAAGGCCTAAATTATGCTCCATGCCAATTTCAGCAGCATTTTCGACGGCAACAACAGAGCCCCCTAATACTTCGGTTAATGCTCCTGCAGCCATAGAGCAAGCGACTCCAACTTCTCCCTGACAACCTACTTCAGCACCAGATATAGAAGCATTCTTTTTGTATAATATACCAATGGCTGCGGCTGTAAGAAGATAACGACACGCCGTATCGTCGTCAACTGGGCGAATGAACTTGTCAAAATAGCATAACACCGCGGGAATGATACCTGCAGCGCCGTTTGTAGGAGCTGTAACAACTCTTCCCCCAGCTGCGTTTTCTTCATTAACAGCTAATGCAAATAGGTTAACCCAATCCATTGCTTGCATAGGGTCATTACTGTTTTCATTTTTTAATTTTCTGTACAAACCGTAGGCTCTTCGATGAACTTTAAGCCCGCCGGGTAAAATACCTTCAGTATCAATTCCATTCTGAACGCATTCCTTCATAACGCCCCAAATATGCACAAGGCGCTCACGCAAAACTTCTTCTGACATGAATGAAATCTCATTTCTTAGCATCAGGGTACTAATTGAAAATCCATTATCTTGGCAGATTTGCATCAATTCGGTTGCAGTCGAAAATGGAAACGGAGCATCTATTTGCTGTTCGGCAAATTTTTCTTCTTTCTGAGCTTGAAATTCAGACTCTTCAACGATGAATCCGCCACCAATTGAATAATAGGTTTTTTGCAATACACACTGAGTTCCAGCAAACGCGAAGAAGGTCATTCCATTAGAGTGCAAGGGGAGTGTTTTTCTGCGGTGGAACACTACTGCGCCGTCTTTTGGAAATAGTATTGAGTGCTCTTGGTTTAACTTTAGCGATTGATTTTTTTGAACATCAGTGAGCATTCGGTCAACTTCTTTAACCGGAACATTTTCGGGTGAGTAACCCATTAAGCCTAAAATTACCGCTTTCCCGGTGCCGTGACCTTTGCCCGTTTGCCCTAAAGAGCCATAGAGCTCTGTTTTTATCGCTGTAGTTTGTGCGAACACCTCTGCGTCCTTTAATGCCTTACAGAACTCGACTGCAGCGCGCATTGGCCCTACAGTATGTGAACTAGATGGCCCAATACCTACTTTAAACATGTCAAAAACACTGATCATTTATTACCGCTTTAATAATAGTTTTTCCCGCGTTCAGTTTTACACAGATTGCTCAATATACAAGTGAGAATTGCTAATCAGTTGCATTAGATATGTTAATGCTATGTTATTTGAATGGAAATTCTGTGGCTGCAGTGGTTAAAAGCTCTTTTAGCTGGCGCGCTTTTAGCTAGCGCTTTCAGCTGGGGCCCTCTTTGCTAGCGCATCTTGTTATTAGACTATTTTCTATAGTGTTTTGGAAGAGTCTATGAATTTAAGAATAAAAATCAATTTGCTTACACAACAATGCTGTCATACCAGCGGTGGCTCCCCAAATAACATCATTCTCATATTGAATAAAATAAACCGGGAAGCTTTTTTTTCTTCTTTCTACATGGTGAACAAAATAGTTTTGCTGATCCATCAAGTGCGCCAAGGGGACTTGGAAAACTCGACTTACTTCATTTTCATCAATATTAAGGTCAGTAACTAAGTCGACTGACTCATCCAAAATACCTATAACTGGGAGTACCGCAAAGCCACTAATCGTATTATATTCAGGCAAAGTACCTAATATTCTCACTTTGTTTGGGTTTAAGCCTATTTCTTCTTTAGCTTCACGCAATGCGGTAAAGATAAGCGATTCATCCGAGTTTTCGTATTTACCCCCAGGGAAACTAATTTGACTTGCATGATGGTTCAAGTGACTAGCACGCTGAGTAAATAGTACATGCAGATCGTCAAAGGGTGGTTGCAAGCATATTAATACAGCAGCTGGGCGCATTTCTGCTGGAAATGGAAAGTCATGTGATGGACCTGCTGACCATGGCAGGTGAAATTTTGACAAAAAATCTTTTTCGTTCATATTGTTGACGTTCCTGAATCAGGGTCCGGTAACATTGTTGCTTCCAGTATAGGAAGTATTTTGGCCACTTTATCTAAACTCTCTTGATACTCTGATTGAATCTCAGAATCCAATACGATGCCGCCGCCAGCCCAACAATATAGAGTATTGTGTTCAGCAAGAAGAGTGCGAATACAAATACTTGTATCCATATCATCTCTTACCCCTATATAACCAATACTGCCACAATAAATACTGCGCTTGTCAGGCTCTAATTCTTGGATGATTTGCATCGCTCTGCGTTTTGGAGCACCAGTAATTGAGCCTCCCGGGAAAGCGCCTTTAAGCAACTGGATTACCGAAGAGCTCGGTTTTAACTGACCAAGTACTGTGCTGACCATATGATGAACAGCAGGGTAGCTTTCTAGTTTAAATAGTGCTGGCACCGCTACTGAATGAGGCTGGCAATGCTTACTTAAATCATTTCTTAACAAATCCACTATCATCAAGTTTTCAGCTCTGTCTTTCTCTGAATTAAGTAATTCATCACTGAGTTTTACATCATCTAAGGCATTTTGTGAACGCTTGCGTGTTCCTTTAATAGGTTTTGTTTCAACTTTCCCTGCTTTGACCTGCAAGAAACGTTCAAGCGAAAGGCTCAATATACAACAGTTATCTAAACGAATGAATGCTGAAAAAGGAGCTTTGTTGACGGCTCTTAATTTTTCGTATGCAGCCCATTCAGAGCCTTCATATTTTGCATGAAATCTTTGTGCAAAATTTATTTGATAACAATCACCAGCATGCAAATACTCATCTATTTTTTGCAGTTGTTTATGATAGCTAGTTTGAGTTTGGTTGGCCTCCCATAGCGTTAATTGCCTAAATTGCTTCTCTTTTCTAATAGGAACATTATTTTTTAAAGCCTCATCACTTGCCACCGAAGTCTTATTTGCAGCGCGCAACAAATGCGCTCGATTTTGGTCAATAAAGCACAGGTATACCTTTTGCGTTCTGTTATCGAATACTAAACTTTGATCGTAAATACCAATGGCCAATTCTGGGGCTGCGTATTGCTCAGGATTATCATCCTTAATCGCATCTAATTGGATATTCATATCGTAGTTAAAATATCCTAAAGCGCCACACAGAAAGGGCAGTGGAGAGCTGTTGCTCGAATCCACCATTGATTTGAATGCATTGTGAATTTGTTCTAAACGTTCGAATGGACAGCTCGCAGACGCGGTTGAGTTATTCGACAGAAGGCTATCCCAACCGGATTGAGCAGTTTCATTTAGCTGGTCGTTCTTTAACGTGAGTTTTGCCACTGGGGTATGCACGATAATATCGTATCGGCCATCACTCAGTTGATTGTTGCAAGTATCAAGCAACATAGCCCAGGGTAAATGCTGAAATTTAGAGAATACCTGCGCAGCTGGAATGCCTTGCAGTTCTGTGCACTCTTGAATATTAATCGGTAGCGGCAATGTCATACTCATAAATAATTAGTTTTTTTTGTCGGAACAAACGCGAGTTAGGTAGTATACTTGGCTAATTATTAAAACAATATCAATCTTTAAAAATAACAGGGGCCATCATGACCGTCATTCGTCAACAAGACTTTATAGACAGTATTGAAGATGCGTTGCAATTCATCTCATATTATCACCCGTTAGATTACGTTAAGGCGGTTGAAGCGGCATACAATCGTGAAGAAAGCCAAGCAGCAAAAGACGCGATGGCTCAGATTCTGATTAACTCAAGAATGTCAGCTGAGGGTAAACGTCCACTATGCCAAGATACTGGTATTGTGACTTGCTTTGTGAAAATTGGCATGGGGATAAATTGGGATAAAACCGATATGACGGTCCAAGAGATGGTAGATGAGGGTACTCGCAGAGCATATTTAAATCCAGATAACCCTCTGCGTGCATCTATTGTTGCTGACCCAGCAGGTGCAAGAAAAAACACGAAAGATAATACTCCAGCAGTTGTTCATATGGATACCGTCAAAGGCAATAAAATTGAGGTAATGATAGCCGCAAAGGGCGGCGGTTCAGAAAATAAATCTAAGCTGGTTATGTTAAATCCAAATGATGATATTGCAGAATGGGTCGTTAAAACGCTACCGACTATGGGTGCGGGATGGTGCCCACCAGGAATGTTGGGCATCGGCATTGGCGGTACTGCAGAAAAAGCGGCCGTATTGGCAAAAGAAAGCTTGATGGATCCTGTTGACATCCAAGAGTTGATGGAGCGTGGAGCAGAAACAACAGAAGAGAAGCTTCGATTAGATATATTCAAAAAAGTAAATGATTTAGGCATTGGCGCTCAGGGTTTAGGCGGTTTAACTACCGTGGTTGACGTAAAAATTAAATCAATACCCACTCATGCTGCCTCTTTACCCGTCGCGATGATCCCAAACTGCGCAGCAACACGTCACGCACATTTTTACCTTGATGGTTCTGGCGCATCTGAGCTGCAAGCTCCGAGATTAGAAGACTGGCCTGAAATAACATGGGAAGTTAGCAAGGATACTCGACGCGTAAATTTAAACGATATTACTAAACAAAGCATTCAAGATTGGAAAGTTGGTGAAACTGTTTTGCTTAGCGGTAAAATGTTAACTGGCCGTGATGCAGCGCATAAACGTATTGAAACTATGTTCAACAATGGTGAAGACTTGCCGGATGGTGTTGATTTTACCAATCGTTTTATTTATTACGTTGGTCCGGTTGATGCAGTGAGAGATGAAGCTGTAGGTCCTGTAGGACCTACAACGGCTACCCGTATGGATAAATTCACCGACATGATGCTAGAGAAAACAGGTTTAATTGGCATGATTGGTAAAGCAGAACGCGGTCCTGCAACAGTCAAGAGTATTGCAAAACACAAATCAGTTTATTTAATGGCTGTTGGTGGCGCTGCCTATTTGGTTTCTAAGGCGATTAAAAAATCCAGAGTTGTCGCTTTTGAAGACTTAGGTATGGAAGCTATTTACGAGTTTGACGTTGTCGATATGCCGGTTACCGTTGCGGTTGATAGCACAGGCGCGAATGCTCATGAAATTGGCCCCGCTATATGGAAAGCTAAAATTGCAGACTTAGATTCGGTCCTCAAAGGTAATGTAAATAAATGATACCGACCTTTTTACAGCCGTTCATAAACATGGAAGTTGCGATAGCTGCGGGCTCTTTTGCCTTGTTTGCTATATTTATTGTATGGTTAATGATGCGATCACTAAATAAGCGACGGAATAATGATGTGTATGCTGCGCATCAAATAGAAGTGAGCGCATTGACTGATTTGAATACTGCCAATATTAGCGAGCAAAAAGTGCTATATGAAGCTCAGATTCAATCATTAGAGCAAACAATAGCCCTTGATAAGCAGTCCATAGGTCAATCTGACACTAAAGTTATTGAGTTGCAAAACAGCATGCTCAAGAATGATAATGAATATAAGCTGCAATTAGAGACAGGTCGCAGCATTATCGCAGATAATCAGCGTGAAATTGGGATCTTAAGTCAAAAAGCCGATGAACTTAAGCGAAAGCAATCTGAGTTTGATTCACTTTCGATGAAGTTGGAAGAAGTTAGTAGTAAATACTCGGATTTACAAGCAGTTCATCAATCTCAGCAAGCTGGTTTTGAGCAAGAACGAAAGAGTTTTACTGAAAAACTAAGCTTGTTAGAAAACGCTGAGAAGCAACTTTCTGTTCAGTTTGAGAATCTAGCGAATAAGATCTTTGAGCAAAAGTCAGAGAAATTCACGAAAACAAGTGAGTCTGGTATTACTCAACTTATCGCACCATTAAAAGACCAAATCGAAACATTTAAGCGCCAAATTTCAGACCAATATGTAAAAGAAGGTCAAGAAAGAGCGTCATTAAAAACCGAGATATTAGGTTTAAAAGAATTAAATATTCAAATTACTGAAGAGGCCGCGGCCTTAACTAATGCGCTTAAAGGTGACAACAAGCAGCAAGGAAATTGGGGTGAGCTTGTTCTAGAACGTATTCTAAGCGAGTCGGGTTTAAGAAGTGGACATGAATATGAAACCCAAAAATCGTTAAAAGATGACGATGGAAAACGATATCAGCCAGATGTCATTGTACATTTGCCTAATGACAAAGATATTATTATAGATTCAAAAGTTTCGTTGATTGCGCATGAAAAATATGTCAATGCGGATAATGATGAAGACAGACAACGTGCAATAAAAGAACACGTTAATTCACTTAACGCTCATATAAAAGGTTTGAGTAAAAAAGATTACCAAGATTTAACTGGGGTACGAACGCTCGATTACGTGCTCATGTTTATTCCCATTGAATCAGCTTTTATATCGGCCATCGAGCATGCTCCCGAGCTTATAAAACGCGCTTTAGACAATCAAATAATGCTGGTTAGCCCAACTAATCTGCTGGTAGCGCTGCGTACGATTAATAATATATGGCAGTATGAGTACCAGAACCAAAATGCTAATAAAATCGCTGATCAAGCTCGCAAAATGTACGATAAATTTCATGGCTTTATTAATGATATGGAGAAAATAGGGCGCAATGTTGATGCCACATCTAAAGCGTATGAAGCAGCTATGGGCAAGCTATCTACAGGCAGAGGCAACTTGGTGAGGCAAGCAGAGTTATTCAAAAAACTCGGGGTAACACCGACTAAGTCGTTAGATAGTAGTTTAGTTGATAACAGCTCTGACGGCGAAGATGATGATGGCAGTGGCGACGAAAAACCGGAATAGTATATTGCTACAGAAGTGCTTGCGTGAACGAATGTATAAATGGCGTAATTAAGCGCTATAGCTGCAGCTTGTAAATGAGCGTTTTAATTGACAGCTTTCATTGACAGTTTTCATTGACAGCTTTCATTGACAGCTTTAATTGACACTGTCGTAAATGTTATTTGTCTCAATGTTTTTGCCCTCACTTAAATCTTTATATTCCTCTTGCGTAAGATCAAAGCGATACAACAATGTATATATAGCCTGTTGTTGTAATTCGTTTTCTTGCTGTTTCGCAATGCTGTACAAAACTTCTTTTAAGTCGCTTGACCTATTCAATGTGCCAGTTTGAATTGAATCCATAATAATAGACTGAATACCTTTGTTTGCTTCAGTTTGATTAAATGCGTCCAGAGCAAGCTGTTTTCTTTGAGCTGAATTACTAAAGCGCAATAGTTGACTAAAGTAATGAGGTTTATCTTCTGTTTTGCTGTTTTGTGCAGCGCGCAAGAGCCTATCTCTTATTTGTTGGTTCTCTATGGAACTTAACTCATAGGGCATTAGCATGTCTAAAGCCCGCAAGGTTTGATCGTTGTTTTCACTGAAAATGGCAATATCTTTTAAGGAAGTGATTATGTTAGGAGACTTTAGACCTGTGCGTGCAGCAAGTTCCAAAAAGTTAGTCGCATTGTTCGGATCGTCATTTAGTAAAGTGACTTCCATAACACTTAGCATAGCCGGCTGGCTTATTTCTTGTGGCAAGCCCATGATGATAGATACCAACAAATAGTTCTCTTGAGAATCGATGGGTAGCCGCTGAAGATACTCTAACAGTGCGGCTAAATCTGAACTTGAGGCTATTAGCACATTGCGAATATCGTCAAGCTTCATGCCATATTCGCTATAGTCTGATCCAGACGCTGCATATGTAACAAACTCACTAAACAGTGTAATAATATCTTTTTCTGTCTGCTCTTGTTCTAAGTCTACCGTTGTTGAATTAGCATCTTCAGAATCATTGGAATTTATTTCAAAATCAACTTGTGACGACTGACCTGCAGAGCGCAAAGAAGATGCTGAAGAAACCGCGTGCGTCTTATCGAGCAATGCTGTCTTTTCAATTTTGGTATCTGATAGGCTGAGCTTTTGTAATGGAAGGTTGGTAATAATATAATCTGGTTTAGACAGACTTCCCGCTAAATAACCTGCAACAAAAGTAATGCATAAGCAACATAATGCTAAGACTACTTTTGTGCTTATATTCATAGCCAATTACCTTGTTAATGAGCAGCCTAGCTAATGGCCTTCTATAATTTTCTACAATTCTCTTTTATCTCTATAAGAACTAAAGTATTAACTGTTCTCTATGGCGAAGCTGGTAGTAATATCAACGTTACCGGTTAACATAAGCATTACAGAGCAATATTTTTCGGTACTAAGTTGAACTGCCCTAGCTAAGTGCTTTTCGTTAATTTCATTGCCTTGTACAACGAAATGAGCATGTATCTTAGTGAACTTTCTAGGAGCAGTTTCGGCCCGCTCAGCATCTAATTCACAATAACAGCCATGCATGTCCTGTCGGGATTTACGCATAATTTCAACTACGTCAACAGATGAACAAGCACCAACAGAAATTAGAACAGATTCCATTGGAGACAAACCGTTTCCATTTCCATCTAGGCTTAATTTGTTACCATTATCCATCTCACCTTCAAAACCTAGCCCTTCTTCCGAGGGTTGCCAAACAACTGTTGCCTTCATTACTGCTCCTGAGGTAATTCTATTTATTTTCAACTAGGCTAATATGAGTTTTGCTTAGCATTATTTTTTTATTCTTATATAGGGTTCCAATAGCACGCTTGTAGGCGCCTTTGCTTACATTATATCTTGCAAAAATTTCATCAGCAGAGCTTTTATCGGTCAACGTTGAAATACCACCGTGAGCGACTAAATCTTCAATAATATCCGCAGCTAAGTCATTCCTTCCAACTTCACCTTGTTTTTGCAAGGATAAATCTATTTTGCCATCTTCACGAATATGCTTAATAAACACCTTAATTTCATTACCAATACTGAGGTTTTTAAACAGGTCACTCTTGAAGAGCAGTCCTTGGAACTGCTTATTAACAACACATTTAAAGCCTAAGGATGTTTCATCGAATACTAAAGCATCAACAGCTTGGCCAACGCTCAGCTCGTCAGTAGTTTCCTCTAAGTAGCGATGCAGTTTTGAACAGCCAATAAGTTTGCGATTCTGCTCATCATGCAGCAAGCAAACCACATAACTTAAGCCTTCATCCATTGGTTTGTGCTGCATCGATTTAGGAACGAGCAAGTCACGACCTACGCCATAATCAAAAAATGCTCCAAAATCAGTAACGCCAGTGCATGTTAGTAAGGCAAATTCACCCATCTTAATAGCCGTGTCTTTTTGAGTAGCTTGCATACTGCCATCTCGTGCATAATACACATACGCTTCAATCGACTGTCCTTCAGTCAATTCTGCTGTTGCATCAGAAACAGGCATAAAAACCATTTCAGCGGATTCTTTAGTAGCGGTTTCGGATAAAGAATAACCAAAAGGGAGTACGTCAGTGACGACCATATTATTTAGATTACCAATATTTGGCATTTAAGCTTCTCTTTTACGTGATGTTTTAACTTTATAGCATTAGTATAACAGGATTGAATTTTTCAACATCATGCTTAATTTGGGAACCATGAAATTAAACGCAGACTTGGGTGAAAGTTATGGCAATTGGCAGTTTGATGCTGATGTCGACATTATGCCGCTTATAGATATGGCTAATATTGCCTGTGGCGGCCACGCTGGCGACCCAAGTACTATGCATAAGACCATTCATATGGCTGCGCAACATAATGTGGCGATAGGGGCTCATCCGAGTTATCCAGATTTACAAGGGTTTGGCCGCCGAAGCATGCGCATAACGCCGCAAGAACTTAAACTCATTATACAAGCTCAAATAGCTACGCTTGATGGTCTTGCTAAGTGTCAGGGCCAACAACTCAGTTATGTTAAACCGCATGGTGCTTTGTATAACGATATGATGTCGGATGAGGAAGTGTGGTTTGCTGTAATAGAAGCAATGGCCGAATTCTACGTCAACTTGCCCTTAGTAGTGCAAGCTAGTGAGCAAAACTATACAAGGCGTATGGAAGCTAGGAAACATGGGGTTGAGCTATTATTTGAGGCGTTTGCTGACCGTTTGTATCTAGATTCTGGTTTATTGTCGCCGCGAAGTCACCCTGGCGCAGTGTTAACATTTAATGAATCGTTTGAACAAGCTAAAAGTTTAATAAAAAAGAACGAAGTTATTAGTATAAGCGGCACTGTTTTATCGTGTGAGGCTGATACTATCTGTGTTCATGGTGACACGTTAAACGCACTTAAAACGGTAGAGAGAATTCGCTCATTGTTGCTGGACGTTCAGGCTTGAAAACTAGTAATTCGATTGCCGTTGGTTTAGACGTGCTTGATATCCGTGTTGAAATTGCGTCAGATTGTAGTTTAATTATATACGTTAATGCTGAGAAAGCCGGCGTAGCGAATGCCAACGAGCTTATTCGACAACTAACTAAAAATGTAGTTGATGAACCACCGTTTTGGTTAAGAGAGTATATTCCTTCTTATAACAGTTTGTTGCTTGAATTTGATTTGGATAGCACAGATCACATAGCGGTAAAGCGCTATTGTAATGAATTGATTAACAGGGCAACTGAATTTAATAAAACTGACGCCTGTGACGTAATTCTAGATCAAAATATAAGATTGAGCGCCTACCCACGCAAAGCTAACATGCATCGTATTCCCGTATGCTATGAACTCAGTTCACTCGATTCAGATTTGGGCAAAGTGGCAATGTCAAAAAATTTAACTGAGGATGTAATTGTAAAGTTACACTGTAGTGTACGGTATCAAGTCTATGCAACTGGCTTCCTTCCAGGCTTCGCGTATCTGGGGGAACTTCCGTTTGAGTTATCGCAGCCAAGACTAGACAGTCCTAGATTAAAAGTGCCAGCGGGTGCCGTAGCAATAGCAGATCAGCAAACAGCGATTTATCCTCTTGAGTCTCCTGGTGGATGGCATATTCTAGGGTTTACTCCTATCTCGTTGCTAAGCGATGAACTAGGTATTGAGCCCTTGTTGCGAGCAGGAGATTCCGTAGAGTTTTACCCGATTACCAAAGCTGCTTATTTGGGTTGGCCGGCTCCTCACTGCAAGAAAATTAGTTTACAGAGCGCCGGTGACCTTACGTCATGAGAGTTCTAAGTTCTGGTCTTTATGCGCGATTTACTGACCATGGCAGGATAGGGCATCAGCATAAGGGTTTTACGCAATCCGGCGCGTCGGATACTAATAGTCACAACTTAGCTAATGCTATTCTGGGCAAAGCTCTTAATAGCCCGACCATAGAAATCCTTTTTGGTGGATTTATGGTTACTGCTACCGAAGACATTGTGATTGCTGTTACTGGCGCAGAAGCAAGCATTAAGCTTGATAACTCGCCTCAGTCAATCAACACAGCTTTTTGCGTATTAAAAGGGCAAACACTTGAAATTGGCTATCCAAGCTTAGGCGCTAGAAATTACATTGCTTGCCATAAAGATTATGATATAGCGTATTTTCTTGACTCTTGTTGCATGGTTGCTAGAGAAAGAATAAATGCGATGGGGCAAACTAGCGCTGGCTTGCAATTCAATGAAATCGTGAAATATAGAAAGGTTGGCGATGGAGAATTGAGCAAAGTCGCGGTAAATAACATTTGTAATATGACTGAGCAAGTTGTTGATCAAGAGCGCAAAATAAATCCCTTGTTGCTAACAAAACTAGCTAATGAATATATAATAAGAGTGGTGCTAGGCTATCAGCACAATTTGTTTGACCATAAAATGAAGGCACTATTCTTTAACCAACGCTTTGTCGTTAGTGAGGATGTTGATAGTATGGGCATGCGTCTAGAAGGCAAATCGATAGGACAGAAGTCTGTAAGGATGTACTCAGAAGGTATCGTCAATGGTGCAATACAGATAACCCCAAATGGACTGCCTATCATTATGCTTGGTGAGCGCCAAACAATAGGTGGCTATCCGAAAGTCGGCAGCGTTATATCAATTGATTTGCCTGAGTTGGGTCAGTGTCGCCCGGGTAGCTATATAAGATTTGAAGAATGCGATATGTTAACAGCTCGACAACTCTGGTTGCTTCGACAGCGAGGAATGAAAAACGTTGTGGCTCGCAATAGCGTTGCGACGAATAATGGCGTTGCGACGAATAAAGGCGTTGCGACGAATAAAGGCCTAACGACGAATACTAAAAGGATGAATAACGGTGAGTAAAGTGTATTTGAATGGTGCGTTTGTTAATACAGAAGAAGCTAAAATTTCTCCTATGGATAGAGGATTTCTCTTTGGAGACGGTATTTACGAAGTTATACCCACTTATTCTGGCAAACCAGTTGGTTTAAAGCTGCACATGCAGCGCATGAAAAATGGCTTAAAAGAGGTTAGCATCGACTATCCAGTTGACTTAAATGCTTGGACTGACATCATTGATAAACTCGTGTCACAAAGTTCGTCAGAATCCCAGGGAGTCTACATCCACGTAAGTCGAGGTACAGACTCAAAACGCTATCATGCTTATCCTAGTAATACCGCCCCCACTGTTTTTGCTTATGCATTTGATACTCCACCTAGTCAAGACAGTTTAAGTGCTAGTATAAAAGGCTTTCACGTAACTACTGGAGAGGATTTACGTTGGCAGCGTTGTCACATTAAATCAACTTCTTTGTTAGGTAATGTGATGCATTTTCAACAAGGACAAGATGCAGGGGTTGATGAAATTATTTTATATAACGAAAGAAATGAAATAACAGAAGCTGCCGCATGTAACGTGTTCATCGTCAAAGATGGCGTTATTTATACTCCGCCTTTAGACAATCATTTATTGCCAGGCATCACGCGCAAAATAACCATTGATGCGATTAGTAAATACACCGATATTGGCGTTAAAGAGGCACCTATTTCATTGGACGAATTATTGAATGCAGATGAAGTGTGGATAACCAGCTCAAGCAAGGAGATTGGTCCCGTATTGAGTGTTGATGGCAAGCTAGTGAACGATGGTGAGCCTGGGGAAGTGTGGATTAAAGCACAGGAAGCTTACAATAAGTACAAGTTTACTTGCTGATTTTGTAAGTTATTAATCTAAAATAAACGTGATCAAGGGCTTGATGTATAAGATCCTTGATCACTTGGTTTTTTATTTGAATTGGCTATTACTCTGCATTCTCGCAGTCCACTTTCTGACATTCGCCATACAAGTACAAGCTATGGTTTGTTAGTTTCATGTTATTTCGCGCTGCTATTTCATCTTGTCGTTGTTCAATAACGTCATCTTCAAACTCAAACACCTTGCCACATGATAAGCAAACTAAATGGTCATGATGTTCCTTTTGACTAATTTCAAAGACCGATTTACCACCTTCAAAATGATGACGATTAAGAATGCCGGCATCGTCGAACTGATTGAGTACACGATAGACTGTTGCTAGACCAATCTCTTCACCATGTTCAATTAAAATTTTGTATACATCTTCAGCGCTTATATGCTGATTTTTTGGTTCTTGAAGTATCTCCAAGATTTTCAAACGAGGTAATGTAACTTTCAATCCTGCTTTTTTTAACTCTTTATTTTGGTCCATGAGATACTTCGCTTTGGAAACTTGAGTGTCATTATAGGTAAGTTGCAAAGATTTAACAGCATCTGCTGTAATATTTATAATATAAACATATTTTATTTAGTAGATCGCAATATTTTAGGACTGAAATGCCATGACAGGGTATTGTATTGGGGACACAATTATTAAAATATGCAATTAAGAAATAGAGCGTTCATGAAATAAAAAAGAGCTTCAAAAGAAGCTCTTTCTAAGATAGCAACGTCTTATACATTCAAGTATAAAGCGCCAAAATAATCCCTTAATTACCTAAAGCACAATGTTAGCTCGCGTTCCCATACCGGGGCCAAATACGATTGCATTTAAAAGTAATCTATTTGTACCGAGTGTTGCGCCTCTAAAAATAGGTTCTCCTGAAAACATTATAATTTGTCCTCTTCCGACACTTTCGCGCGTTAAATATGCTGAGTTTGCTATGCGTTGTGCAGCTTCCGGCCAAAGCAGCCCACTCATACGCACATTTAAGTCTTTGTCCTCAGGAAGACTATACCAAGCAATTGCCTTTCTCTTCTCATCGTCGTCTTCTTTAACTTTAGGTTTTTTAAGCGCTTTCTTATCTGTGTAAACACCAATTGTAACGACGGCTTGTGCGTTTTCAGGCACAACTAAAACCGGTTGGCGCCCATATAGCAAGGGTAGGGTTTCATTGGTTCCAAAGGTTAACCAATGTTGTTGGTCTGCATTTCCGGACACCATTGCTCCTGCTGGCATAAAGAGTTTCTGCCAAGTGTTACGCTTCTTTAAATCCTCTTTGCTAAGACGTTTGGGAGCATCATCCCACGGATAAGCTACATCTTCTTGCACAGTCATTGCAAAGAAGTCTTTAACTTCTGCTATTGGTTTGCTGGCTAATAAGCGGCGTTGAAGTGCGATATCATACTTTTCGGAGTCCTCTAAAATGTCGTCGATTAACTTCACTTTACTGGCTTTTTTTGATGCCATTGCTTGAGTCGAATTTTCATGCGTAATTAGTGTCCCGCCTTGCTGAACCCATGCTCTAATCACTTTCTCCGTCGCGTCTGATACCGTTCGAGCGCTTGGCATGACCAAGACATTATAGCGGCGCAGATCAGTTCTGGCGATAGCTGATGAATCGAGTTGAGAGTGGCGTATACCCAAATGCGTGTCTATGCTCCACCAAGTTACACCGACATCGTTACTACTGGTGCCAGCTTGGCCTAATATAGCGATCTGAGGTTGTGTTAGTAGCGTAAAATGATCGCCACCCCACTCAGGCATGTCATCTTTTCCGTAACCGGTTTGAATGTTCTGAATAGATAATGCAGTTTCCCCAGCGGTCTCATTTAGTAAATCAATGAGCTTAGCGTTACCAATATTGTCAGTGATCGTAACCACAACCGAACCACGCGATAACTTTTGAGTGCCTAACTGTGTGGCTTTATCAATAACGCGCACTCTCACCCCACGCTCCATTAACCTAGCTGCAAAGCCTACTGAAGCATCGTCATCGCCATTTACAGCCCAAGCAATAGCATCTTTTGTCGCTAAAGTTTGCTGTGGTTTTGTTTCACTATAGGGACTCACATTGCTGGTAATATTAGTTGGCACGGTGACGGCTTCTAAGCCATACATCATGGTTAAGTTCCACGCCGAAGTGTCATACATAATTGATCGACCTTCACGCAGAATTTTTTGACGCTCTTCCTGCACCGTTTGCGGCAAGATTTGCGCGTCAAACTCCATAATAGCTGATAACAAACGAGCTTCAGGCTGCCTGTTCGGAATAACTAAACTGCCTTTTGGAACAGAAGTAGTTTGCGTTTCCCCTAAATGATTAGTTGCTTTCTTCACGGTAAAACTTTTATCTGCAACATAAATCTCAATATCTTGTGCCAGTAGCTTGTCAACCAAGGTATTCATGCGCGTATGGTTATTGTTAGCTAGCACTACATAAGTTTTATTTGCATAAGGACTGTCTTTTAAAAGGACTGCTTTTCTGTCACTCCAATAGTCTTTATACATTTCCTTACTAAATTTATGCAAAGTCTCTAAGTTGGCAATAGTGCTAACAAATTGATGATGCACTGATTCCTTGTAGGTTTGAATTGTGCCTTCGGGTCTTCTTACTCCATCTTCAGCCATACGCGATTGTTCGTACAAAATATGCATTGAACCTCTGTATTCCGCATAGTTCGAATAGCCCGGATACCAGTTTTCAAACCATTCTCCAGTATAGTAACGCCAGCCGTTCTTATCGAAGGCTGCGCCTTGATCAAGTGAGAATGTTTTAGCCCACTTTTGCACAGTTGGTGCAATATTAAAATTAAGTGGCTGTCTTGGTGGCCCCATTAGATAAGTATCTTGAGGACCCATTTCATGTCCATCAATCATTAACTGAGGGCGCCATTTGTTGATTAATGACACTCTGCCTTTGGTTTCTGGCTGCGTGAGATAAAAGAAGTCTCTGTTTAAATCAAAGAAGTAATGATTAGTGCGTCCATATGGCCAATCTCCGTTATGCAGCAAAGACTGGTCATCCACATTTGGCGCTGTGCCTCTGTATTGTTCCAAAGACTTAGCGAATCGGTCTCGCCCATCAGGATTCATAATGGGGTCAATGACAATAATCATGTCTTCGAGCATAAGCTTAATCTTTGGATCTTCTGACGCTGCGTAATGATAAATTGAGGTTAGGGCAGCATCAGCACCAGATGTCTCATTACCGTGAATAGAGTATGCCATCCATGCAATTGCTGGTAGTTCATCGATTATTTGCTGTGCTTTGGAATCCGATGTTTTTCGCGGGTCCGATAAAGCATCTAATTTGGCTAGTATTTCATCCATTTTAGCTAAGTTTTCAGGACTAGAAATGAATACTGCATGTAAGGGTCTATTCTCATGACTTCTTGCATATTCAGCCACATGCATTCGGTTCGTTTGAGTTTTCCAAGTATGAATCGACTCATTAATTTGCGCGGGTGTTGCAACCCTTTGGCCAATAGGGAAACCTAAAATTTTGTCAGGGTGGGTGAGTTTACTGTCATAGTTTCCAGTTAACATTTTCGCTTGGTAATCCAAGTCTGCATTGTAAGTCGGTTTCATCAATAAACTTGCTTGACTAACGCCGATGGACAAAGCAAGTAATCCTGCACAAATGGCAGCATTAATGGGCTTTCGCATGAGTAATCCTTTTATCGTTATAAACATCGTTTTTTCTAGAGCTTAGTGTGCGACAAAAGAGGCACCGATGACAAGTTAAGATTTGAAATTGGCTTTTTGACGTAAGCTTATGTTTACAGGAATGAATGAAAACAAGGATTTGCGCTTATTAGCACGAGTGCAACACATGCTCGATTGCTTAACTTTACTACCTAGTAAGACATGATTTAAGTCGGGAGGTATTGTTTAGAAGACATAAAAAAACGCGATAAGGCTATTATTACGATTATCACGTTTATGTATTTAGCGTCGATACTCTAGCTCGTTTATCAGCTGGCTTATCCTAATTCAGCCAAGCATAATTCTTCGGTAATCTGCTTGCACCAGCCTTTAACACGCTGTTCTGTTAGCTCTGGTTGTCTGTCTTCATCGATACCGAGACCAACAAAGTGGTCATCGTCAGCCATGCCTTTTGATGCTTCAAATTCATAGCTTTCCGTTGGCCATTGACCGACTAAAATTGCGCCCTTGGGTTCAACTATGTCACGTATCATGCCCATTGCATCTAAGAAGTACTCTGAATAATCCTCTTGATCGCCACAGCCAAAAATCGCAACGAGCTTGTCTTCGAATTCTATTTCTTCTAAATCAGGGAAGAAATCATCCCAGTCGCATTGTGCTTCACCATAGTACCAAGTAGGTATACCAAATATTAGCAGGTCATACTCAGCAATTTGTTCCTTACTGCTCTTTGCAATATCTTTCACATCGATGAGTTGCTTACCCAATTCTTTTTGGATCATTTTTGCAATGTGTTCAGTGTTTCCTGTATCGGAACCAAAAAATAAACCAACGCTAGCCATTTCTTACCCTCTAAAAACGTCTTAATGATTGCACTAACTTAGGTTACGCCGTTAGCACTATAAATTAATTGAATGACACCTTTCGCTACAAAACCTACCGCACCTAGACCAAGCACACTATAAGCAATAACTCGCCCAATAATAGGCACATCATTCTTTTTCAATACGTCGTGAATTGCTAAACCAAGCAAAACAAACAAACCGACTAAACTCACATTTAACAATATGGATTCAATTTGCTGATAGCTTTCTGGGGTCATAGACAACTCACGTTTAAACTTTTGCGCGATGTTAGCACAATTTCACTCGTTTTTTGAAGCCAATTGCATGATTAGTACACTATCAATGTCAGTTATATTTGCCACGTAAAATGCGGGTTAACAGGGTGTTAATAAGTTGTGGCTTTTCGGCGTGAAGCCAATGGCCCGTATCAACTATTCTTACTTTTGCATTTGGAAACTGTTTGATTATTGTCGCTTGATGTTGTGAGCCTATGTAGTCACTATTCTTACCTTTAATAAAGGTAATATCGCCTAAAAATAGTTCATCGTGGAATGGCCAATCGCTCAAAAGGGGGTAATCTCTTATAATTAATGGCAAATTAAATCGCCAATGCCATCGTTTGTGCTCATCTTGATATAAACTTTTAAGTAAAAATGAGCGTGTTCCTGAGTCGACTACAAACTCAGATAATTGTGCCATCGCTTGTTTTCGGTCTACTAAGGTTGCTAGTTTTACAGCACACAATCCATTTATTACAGTATGATGTCGGGGCTCGTATTTAACTGGGGCGATGTCCATCACAACTAGCTTTTCTATCAGTTGGGGCTGCAAACTTGCGACTCTCATCGCTACCTTACCACCCAAAGAGTGGGCCACAATGTGCGCATTAAAAATATCGTTTGAGGCAAGAGTATCTATAACTTGATGGGCCCATGTATCAAAACTAAACGATTTGCTGTGCGGTGATTTACCATGATCTGGCAAGTCGATGCACAACACATGATGACTTGTTTCAAAATGTCGCCGAATTACCGACAAGTTATCACTATTTCCAAATAAACCATGGATAAGGACGATACTTGCTTGATTTGGAGAAGACGCTAAATGCGCTTCTCCAAATGACTGACTAAACAATATTTCCGGCATTTCTAATAAGCTTCCAAATAGAATGACAAGTCTTACTTATTTTCGTTAAAACTTAGTTTTACATATTAGGATAGTTTGGCCCGCCGGTGCCCTCAGGCACTATCCAATTGATATTTTGATTTGGATCTTTGATATCACATGTTTTGCAGTGCACGCAGTTTTGTCCGTTTATTTGCAGCTGTTTTTCTCCAGCAGCGTTTTCAACGATCTCATATACGCCTGCAGGGCAATATCGCTGTGCCGGTTCATCATACAAAGGTAAATTGACCGTAATTGGTATCGTTGGGTCCTTTAATACCAAGTGGCAAGGTTGATCTTCTTCATGATTCGTATTTGACAAAAACACCGAAGATAATTTATCAAAACTAAATACGCCATCTGGCTTCGGATAGCTTATTTTAGGCATGTCGGCTGCCAGTTTTAAGGAAGCATGGTCCGGCGTGGAGTCGCCGATAGAAAAGGGGAGTTTGCCGCCAAAGAAATTTTGATCAACAGTGTTGTATGCACCGCCGAAAAAGTTACCAAACTTGTGCATGGCCGCGCCAAAATTACGCGAGGCATATAATTCATCATACAGCCAAGAATTTTTGAAGGCCTCCGTGTATTCGATTGGATCTTTTACTTCTGGATTTTCTTGTGACAACAACTCGAATAAAGTTTCTGCAGCTAAAATACCCGACTTCATGGCCGTGTGATTGCCCTTTATTTTCGAGAAATTTAGTGTGCCTGCATCGCAACCCACGATAAGTCCGCCAGGGAATGTCATTTTGGGTAAGGACTGGAATCCGCCTTTAGCAATTGCTCTTGCACCGTAGGTTACTCGTTTGGCATCTTTTAGCGTATTAGCTAGAACCGGATGGTGTTTCAAACGTTGAAATTCGTCAAAAGGACTTAAATGCGGGTTCGCGTAGTTGAGGTCTACAATAAGACCCACAAATACCTGATTGTTTTCTGCATGGTATAAATAACTTCCGCCCGTTGCGTCGGTAAGCGGCCAACCCGCAGTATGAACAACTAATCCTTCTTGGTGCTGTTCTGCAGGAATATCCCAAATTTCTTTAAAACCAATAGCATAATGCTGTGGCGCCGCATCTTTATTCAAATCAAACTGCTGCATAAGTTGTTTACCCAAGTGCCCACGGCAACCTTCAGCAAACACGGTATATTTAGCAGTTAAAAGCATACCTGGCATATAGCTGTCTTTTTGTTCGCCAGCCTCGCTGATACCCATGTCACCTGTAATTACACCGCCAACACTGCCATCTTCATTATAATGCACAGCAGCTGCGGCGAAACCAGGGAACACTTCAACACCGAGTTGCTCGGCTTGCTCTGCTAACCATCTGCACAGATTTGCCATACTGGTAATATAATTACCCTTATTGTGCATAGTTTTCGGTGTCATGAAGTTGGGGAGTTTAGTAGAGCCAGTTTCACTGTTAAGCAAATAAATATGGTCTTCGGTGACCTTTGTGGTTAATGGCGCGCCTAATTCAGCCCAATTTGGAAACAATTCGTCCAAGGCTTTGGTCTCAAAAACGGCGCCAGACAAGATGTGCGCACCTACTTCTGAACCTTTTTCGAGCACACAAACATTTAACTCTTGGCCTTTTTCGTTGGCTAATTGCTTGAGTTTGCAAGCAGCTGATAGGCCTGAAGGCCCTGCACCTACTACAATAACATCAAACTCCATTACTTCTCTTTCCACGGTAACTCCTAAACAACTCTTTTAGGGCATGTTAATTTTTACTGTAAGTGCGTTTAGCGGTATGAGACTAATTTCAGTGCGTTTCGTGCACTTATGCAGATCCCACTGCAGATCCCATTGCATGAGTGCACATGACGCTTACTCAGCCTTGTCTATATTGCTTTCATACCGCTGTAAAAATGAACAGTTAAGACCAACATGCCCTAGTTATAGTAAAATATTAATTAAACGAATATTACAGCTTGTCAAAACATTGTAAAATGTATTTGCCAACTTATCGTATTTTATAGTGAATACAGGTTGACGTTTACGGAAAGTATCAGTAAATTTTGCGCCAACAATTATATACACGTGCTAGTTTTACGTGAAAATGTAAGTAAAGCGAATAGTATTTTTTTATCGAAAGCGCTAAACAGAGGTTATTATGAAAATTTTAGTACCGGTAAAACGGGCAGTGGACTACAACGTTAAGGTAAGAGTAAAACCTGACAATTCAGGTGTTGACCTTAATAACGTTAAAATGGCAATTAACCCTTTCTGTGAAATTGCTGTTGAAGAAGCAATTCGTTTAAAAGAAAAAGGTGTTGCAACCGAGGTTATTGTTGTTTCTGTGGGCGATAAAGCATGCCAAGAACAAATTAGAACCGGTTTAGCCTTGGGTGCCGACCGTGGTATTCATATCGAAACTGAAGCCGATGCTGTGGTTGACTCCTTACAAGTTGCAAAACTTCTGCAAAAAGTTGTCGAAGCCGAGTCACCAGACTTAATCATATTAGGTAAGCAGTCAATTGATTCAGATAACAACCAGACAGGTCAAATGCTAGCTGCATTGACCGGCATGCCGCAGGGCACCTTTGCGTCAGAAGTAGTTGTTTCCGACGGCACTGTAAACGTTAAACGAGAAATCGATGGTGGTTTGCAAACTGTGAAGCTTACTTTGCCCGCTGTAGTTACTACTGATTTACGTTTGAATGAGCCGCGTTATGCGTCACTACCAAATATTATGAAAGCCAAACGTAAACCTATTGACGTTAAACCAGTGGCTGATTTTGGTGTTGATATGAAGTCGAATGTAACAGTCTTAAAAGTAGAAGCGCCGGCTCAACGAAGCGGTGGTGTAAAAGTGGCAGACGTTGCTGAACTTGTTGAAAAATTAAAGAATGAAGCGAAGGTGATATCATGAGTGTATTAGTTTATGCAGAGCACGATAATGAGTCGTTAAAAACTGAAACTAACAAATTGGTTCACGCAGCACTTGGTGCATCAACAGATATAGTAGTGTTAGTAGCAGGCTCAGGATGTTCAGCTATTGCTGATGCCGCCGCCAAAATATCTGGTGTGTCTAAAGTTATCTTGGCTGACAATGAAGTATATTTGCATCAGTTGCCAGAAAATATCGCGGACTTAGTGCTTGAATTGTCAGCTGACTATACTCACTTATTTGCAGCTGCAACAACGACTGGTAAAAACTTCATGCCGCGCGTTGCTGCGCTATTAGACGTTGCGCAAATATCTGACGTTATTAAGGTTGTTTCTGAGGATACATTTGTTCGCCCAATTTATGCGGGTAATGCAATTGCAACAGTGCAATCTTCTGATACTAAGAAAGTGGTTACGGTTCGTGCCGCTTCATTTGATGCTGCTGCAAACGATGGCAACGCATCGGTTGAGATTTTAGATACTGTTAAAACATCTGAAAAATCAAGTTTTGTATCTGCAGAATTAACTGTTTCTGAGCGCCCTGAACTAACCGCCGCCGATGTAATTATCTCTGGTGGCCGTGGCATGCAAAACGGTGAGAACTTTGCATTACTTAACGGTATCGCCGATAAGTTAGGTGCCGCAATTGGCGCTTCGCGTGCTGCAGTAGATGCTGGCTTTGTTCCTAATGATATGCAGGTTGGCCAAACAGGCAAAATTGTTGCTCCTCAGCTATACATAGCCGTTGGTATCTCGGGTGCAATACAGCATTTGGCAGGTATGAAGGACAGTAAGGTAATTGTCGCGATTAATAAAGACGAAGAAGCACCTATCTTCTCTGTTGCTGATTATGGCTTAGTCGGCGATTTGTTCGACATATTGCCACAGTTAGAAGCCGCTCTTTAAAGAATAATTTTCACTTTAAAATTGTAGAGTAAAGCCAAAATCCCTGAGAAACTTATTTTCTCAGGGATTTTTTTATTTCGTAATGAAAATTTAAAGACGCGACATTTAACATAAGCTTGTCCATATCCATATCCATATGTTTCATAGCTCCTTTTTTTTGATTAAATTTAAATCAATTGTTGTCTAATTTTTAACCATATATTAACATCAAGTCGCTTACGCTTAAATTTGCGCTACAGGAGTGCCAAAAACAGCGTGCATTGAACGGAGAATCTATCAATGAAAGCACAATTAATTAGAAAATCTGGGATGTTTATTTGTCTATTAAGTTTACTGTCGTTTAATTCATTAGCTCAAGAGGATGAGCGTGTCTTTAAGAATGGTGACTATTGGGAAGTGTCTTCAATAACAGTTGTCGACGGACAGTGGCAAAACTATGCCATCCATTTATCGAATAGATGGCGTGACTCTATGGAGTTTGCAAAAACTAAAGGATGGATAACTGGATACAAAGTACTTACAAATGAATATCCGAGAAACAACGAGCCAGATTTATACCTGATTACTATGTTTGGAGAAATGGCTACCAAAGCTCAGGAGGATGAGCGTTATAAAGCTTATATGGAATGGTCAAAAAGTACTATTGCTGAGATGCAAGAAGGTAGCGGCGAACGAGTAGTTATGCGCCATTTAAGTGGTGACGTATTATTGCGGGAAGTTACGTTTAGATAGTTACTATTTAAAATAGCTTAGATTATCTAGCTATTCATTCAACAGCCAATATTCATTCGCAGTGGGCTGTTGTATTACTAAGTTTATTATAAGTATTTCAATCAATTTTTTAATTTTCAATGCTCTTCCAAATACCCTCAAGTTCGAGCCTGCAACAAATTTGTTGTAACTGCCTCTAATTTAATCAAGCCAATCAAACGCCTTATCTTGGTCTGAACCTTTTGCTTTCACCCAAAATTCACCTGATTCAGTAATTTCTTTTTTCCAAAACGGTGCCTCAACCTTTAGAAAGTCCATAATGAATTCGCATGCAGCAAAGGCTGCTTTTCGATGTTTGCTGCTCACTCCAACAAACACAATCTGTTCGTCGGGTGTTAAATCACCAACTCGATGAATAATAGTGATGGCGCCTAATGGCCAGCGTTTGCGGGCTTGTTCACAAATATTCATAAGGCTTTTCTCGGTCATTTGAGGGTAATGTTCGAGAGTCATAAACCGCAAGTTTCCATGTTCTGACATTTCTCTAACTAAACCGATAAATGTCACCACAGCGCCGTCAGATTCACAGTTGCAAATGATTCTTCTATACTCTTCTGCAAGCACAAAGTCTTGTTCCTGTATTGTGATGACTGTTTTTGTGTTTTGTATTTCATTCATTGTTTGGTTTAGGTCTCGTCAATACGGTTTGTTTATTATTCTTAATTGAATATCACATTATCCTAAGTTGATAAGATATAGAAGGCGATTTTTATGAAAGCCATCGCCTCTATAACAACAAGTCCATATAAGCGAGCAGAGATAGAACTATTAATTTGCAAAGCATTATTAGCTCGCAAAGCATTATTAACACGCCAAGAATTATTAACACATCGAAAAAGAAGAAATAAAGTGAAAAAACGATCTATGGTTTTTTAGCTAGAAAAATTGTATGTCTACTCCCTTTGCCTGGACGAGCGCGAACGATATGAGTGTCTACTCGGAAACCTGATTTTTTCAATCGTACGGTAAATAGATGATCTGGACCGGCTGACCAGATAGCCAGTGTGCCTTTAGGGCGCATGGTTGCATAGATACTCTGAAGCCCGCGCTCAGAGTAAATCCAATTGTTATCTGAGTGAGTAAGGCCTTCGGGGCCATTGTCGACATCCAGTAAGATAGAATCAAAAGTTGGTATTTGTGTAGACAGTAGTTCTTTTACATCACCAACATGAACAACAGTGCGTTTATCTTGTAATGGATTCCCTGCACAGTTGCCTAAGGGGCCATTGTTCCATTCGACGACTTCTGGTATTAACTCTGCAACAGTCACCTGAGAGCTTGAGTTAACCGCTTTAAGCGCTGCAGCCAAGGTATATCCCATTCCCAAACCACCAACTAATACTTGAGCATTGTTGATTGAAGTGATGTGAGCACAACCCAATTGTGAAAGTACTTTTTCAGAGTTATAAACTCGGCTATTCATTAATTCGCCGCGTATTCCCGAAAGTTTGATAGAAAACTCTTCACCACGCTGGGAAAGTTTCAATTCACCACCACCATTGGGGATTTCTGCAGTGTCTAAGTGTATCCATGGGATCATAAGGAGATGTAATTCATAGTTGGTATTTGCGAGACTCTATTATAGGTGCTAATTGCATTTGAAAGCCCAAACATTTATGTGCTCACGCTAGATAAAAATGGGGCATGATCAAATTGAAAATGCCCCTGCGTTATTAATAACTTTATTAGAAGAAGCTAATCTTGCCTTCAACACCGATAACGCGAGGATCGTTGATAATACCAGTCAAGTTATTAAAATCGACAGCCCCTTTTACGTTGTCTTCGTCAGTTAAATTCCTGGCAAATATGGCCAGGGTATAGTTGTGTTCAAAGTTTTCATAACCAAAGCGTAAACCTGCTTCGAAGTTATTGTCTGTTTGAAATTCAACTGACTCATAAAGGAAAAGGCTAGTTTTACCTTGGAATGCCCAATCAGTATAAGCAAATAATTCACCATTATCTCCAATAGGTACGCTATAGCGCGCAGTGAAATTAAAGATAGTTTCTGGCGCCTGTGGGAATGGGTTGCCGTCAATTAGTGCACGGTTATCACTCGTCATTGGGTCAGTCACGGTACAGTTTGGACCGAAGGCTACACTAGCGCCACAAGGGAAAACAGACAAGTTACTGTCTTCAATTTCTGTTTTGTTATAGCTATAACCAGCGGTTAATACTAAATTTTCATCTACCACGTAAGTTGCATCAATTTCAAAACCAAATGCGGTACCTTTATCTGCATTGATTAAGGCTGTATTATTCGCTCCACCGCCAATAGCCGAAAATTGAATGTCATCAACTACGTAATAAAATACAGCCGCATTTAATCGCAAGCTATCGTCCAATAAATCAGACTTGAAACCAAACTCTACACTATTTATAGTTTCAGCTTCCGCAACAGAAGGTGAGCCTTCAAAAGCAACATCACGCCCTTGAATACTTTGCGCTCTGAAGCCATTGGCATAGCGTGCAAATAAAGATGTCTTGCTGTCTACTTTATAGTTGGCACTCAATTCGTAACCGACTTGATCGTCATTCACATTAATTGGGTCATAATCTTGAATACTTGCCGCACCAATCACTAACGCGAACCCATCAACATTTTGGTCACCGACAATCAGCGATTTTTCATCATCGGTATAACGTAAGCCACCGGTTACTGTGAGCTTGTCAGACACTTCATAGCTTGTTTGACCGAATACCGCCCAAGTTGTGTTTTCATGAAAAACTGTTGTTGCACCAAAGAACCCATCAATACTAGTTATGTTAAAAGATGAGTCGTAATAGAATGCACCTACCTGCCAGTTAAGAGCACCATCATAGTCACTAGCTAGACGCAACTCCTGAGTGAACTGCTCAAGGTCATCCATGTTATCTTGGGTAACAGCAGTGAATGGAATGAAACCAGGTAAACCTGTATCGCCTGAGCCTGCGCCACCATCAATATCGCCTAAGCTGTTGCCTTCGGCATCTTCGTTCGCGGTAATTGAGGTTAAGGTGATATCACCAAAGTCATAATCTGCTTTCAATGAAAAACCAAAATTCTCATATGACTGTGGATTATTATCGAAACCGTTGCCAAGTAAATTACCATCATAGAAGACGGTATCACGGTCATAGTTCTCATTTAGCTTGTTAGAACCTCGAGTGAATACATTTGCGCGAAATACGGAAGCTGTGCCTTCTAAATCACGTCCATGGAGGTTTAATAATATCTCTAATTCATCAATAGGAGTAAACAATAATTGAGCACGCCAAGCTAGCTCGTCATAGCCACCAATAACGTCATCTTCGCCAGAAAATGCATTGTCGATATAATCATCGCGCTGTTGAGAAAGGAAGGAGAAACGTCCTGCAATGTTGTCGCTTAGTCCACCGCCAACGGCACCTTCAATATTCACAGTACCAAAGGATCCTAAACCGATTTTCCCGTAGGC
The DNA here is from genome assembly GCA_905479945.1 of uncultured Glaciecola sp. Lineage (GTDB taxonomy): Bacteria > Pseudomonadota > Gammaproteobacteria > Enterobacterales > Alteromonadaceae > Glaciecola. Next base: position 27,080 of record CAJQOP010000064.1, read on the forward strand.
GTCAAAATCATCTGTTGGCTTTACGCTATCAAATTTAATGATGCCTGCGGTTGTGTTGCGCCCGAAGAGAGTTCCTTGCGGTCCACGAATAACTTCAACTTGTTGCATATCGAAAAGAGGGAAGCTCTTTAAAACAACGTTTTCTTTAACTACGTCATCCATAATAATTGAAACGGGTTGAGATGCTGCTAAGTCAAAATCAGTATTGCCTAAGCCACGAATATAAAAACGCGGTGCAGCACGACCGTTTGATGATTCCGCATACAAACCTGGCACTCGCACAGCAAGTGCAATTATATCTTCACCACCTGAAAATATGCTTTCGAATTTTTCACCGCTTAATGTCGCAACAGAAATTGGAACATCTTGTATAGACTGCACACGTTTTTGTGCAGTGACGGTGATTTTTTCAAGCACGCTTTCTTTTTCCGAAGTATCTTGGGCAAGTGCATGATTAGCTTGCAATGCTGTTGCCACGCATAAAGCGATGCTGGCGAATTTATATGTTTTCATTTAATGTCCCTAAAATGAGTTTTAATAAGTTGATAGTTTGCCGTCAAAAGCAGCGATTTTAACAAAGTTACCAAGAAACTACATCTATCTTCTCGCCAATTGTGTTTTGTATGACCGTCTATTTCACGGCGGTCGTTGTCATATTCAGTTAACTGTTAATCTAGTATTGATAAAATCAATTGGCAAGACAGCCCGAATTCATGCTTCTATTACTACATAGTATACGTACGAATGTCGTGCAGTTCAAAATTCAAAAAATAGATGAACATGAGGCTTTAATAAATGAGTGATAAATTGATACCCGATTTGGAGATGGAATTCCAACTATATGATGTATTGCGGGCTGACAAGCTTTGCGAACATAATCAGTTTGAAGAACATAATAAAGATACATTTTCAGCTATCTTAGGTACTGCTGAAAAAATAGCGACTGAATTGTTTTTACCTCATAATCACATTGCCGACAAGCAAGAACCAACATTTGATGGCCACAAAGTAACTATGATCCCGGATGTACAAATCGCTTACAACGCGTTTTGTGAAGCTGGTTTTATTGCTGGCCGTTATAGCTTCGAAGATGGCGGCATGCAGTTACCAGAAGTTGTTATGACAGCTGCTTCTGCTTATTTCATGGCGGCGAACCCGTCAACAACTTCTTATCCATTTTTAACCTCGGCTGCGGCTAACGTCATTTGCCATTTTGCCTCACCTGAACTGAAAGAACAGTTTATGCCTAGAATGCTTACTGGCGAATTTACCGGAACAATGGCCTTAACTGAACCGCACGCAGGTTCCTCTTTAGCCGATATAACCACCTCTGCAGTTAAGCAAAGTGATGGAAGCTACCGTGTAAAAGGCAGCAAAATTTATATATCGGGCGGTGAACATGAATTGTCGCGCAATATCGTGCACCTGGTATTGGCTAAAATTCCAGGTGGTCCAGCAGGCGTCAAAGGTATTTCCTTATTTGTCGTGCCTAAATATCGCTTAGACGAAAGCGGCGAGCCAAGCGATAGAAACGATGTTCAACTTGCTGGTTTACTGCATAAACTTGGTTATCGGGGCACAACATCAACGGCATTGACCTTCGGTGAAAATGACGATTGTCATGGCTACTTAATCGGCGATGAACATCATGGCCTAAGATACATGTTCATGATGATGAACGAAGCACGTATTGGCGTTGGTTTTGGCGCTGCTATGATTGGCTATCGCGGTTATCAATATTCACTAGAATATGCAAAGGATAGAACCCAAGGTCGTCATGCAGACAGTAAAGATCCAACGAAGGCTGCACCAATTATTTTACATGGTGATGTAAAACGTATGTTGTTAGCACAAAAAGCCTACACTGAAGGCGGAATGGCCCTATGTATGTTCGGTTCGCACTTAATTGACCGAGTGAACACGTGTGATGATGCAATTGAAAAAAATTGCTTACAAGAACTACTCGATTTATTGACCCCAGTATTTAAAGCATGGCCATCAGAATTTGGTCCAAAAGCAAACGATTTAGGCATCCAAGTACTGGGTGGTTCTGGCTATACCCGGGAGTACTATTCGGAACAGTTTTGGCGCGATAATCGTTTGAATCCGATTCATGAGGGGACTAATGGAATACAGGCACTCGATCTGTCATTTAGAAAGCTATGGCAGAAAAATGGTATAGGTCTAAAAACTCTGCAACGAGAGATTGAACGTGACTTGTCACAAATAGTCACACCTAAAACAGCTGCCATGGCAAAAGAGCTAGCGCATTATTTAACGGCGCTGCATGAAATCATCGTACATGTGTCAGGTACCCTGAAGTCAGAAAAGCAAACGACACTATTGGGCAATGCACAGGCATTAATGAATGTATTCGCCCAAGTTGTGGTTAGTTGGATTTGGATACGTCAAGCAAGCGTGGCTGAACAAAAACTTCAAGGAAGCGATGTAAAGAACGGCGTGACTGAAAAAGAGGCCGCGTTTTACCAAGGTAAAATACAGGCCGCGCAATATTTTATTAGCTGGGAACTACCCACAATTGAACGTGATTTAAAAATACTGAAACAAGATAATGATGTTTGTACCAGTATGAATCCAGATTGGTTTTAAGGAGAATAATAATGAAAAATAAACAATGGCAACTAGCAAAACGACCTTTTGGTGAGCCGAGTGAAGATACATGGAAGTTTTTTGAAGCTGATGTTCCTGAATTAAAAGACGGTGAACTCCTTATAAGAATTCAATATGTTTCACTAGATCCGGCAATGCGCGGTTGGCTTAACGATGCCAAGTCCTATATTGAACCTGTGCAAATTGGTGCAGTCATGCGCGCCGGTACAGTTGGTAGAGTAGTCGCTAGTAAAAACGAAAAATTTGCAGAGGGTGATTATGTTTGTGGTCACGACGGTGTGCAAGAATATGCGGTTAGCAATGGTAAGACGCTTTACAAGGTTGATCCTAAGTTAGCCCCCTTATCTTATTACCTAGGTGTTTTAGGTATGCCGGGTATGACAGGTTACTTTGGTTTACTAAAAACCGGAGAGCCCAAAGCAGGTGAAACAGTCGTTGTATCTGGTGCTGCTGGCGCAGTAGGCGGTCTAGTAGGACAAATAGCACGCATTAAAGGTTGCCGAGTTGTCGGTATAGCAGGCGGAGCAGAAAAATGTAAGTTCTTGATTGACGAATTAGGCTTTGACGCCGCAATAGATTATAAGTCAGAAAATGTTAAGAAAGCTCTTCGAACGGCTTGTCCCAAGGGGGTTGATGTATACTTTGATAACGTTGGCGGTGATATTTTAGATGATGTGCTTACGCAAATTAACATGAAAGCGCGTATCGTTATTTGTGGCGCTATTAGTCAATATAACAATACGACACCAGTAAAAGGACCTTCTAATTACCTTTCTTTACTCGTTAATCGTGCAAAAATGGAAGGTATCGTTGTGTTTGATAATATAGCGGAGTATCCCATAGCTATGAAAGATATAGCGGCTTGGATAGAGTCTGGCGAATTGAAAGTTAAGGACCATGTAGTTGAAGGCATTGAAACATTCCCTGATACCTTAATGATGCTGTTTAAAGGCGAGAATTTCGGTAAATTGGTATTAAAAGTAGGGGATGAGTAGTGAACCCTGCGGCTAATGTTGAAAATAAACGCATATTAATAACTGGCGGTGCCTCAGGAATTGGTGCTGAAGTAGCTTTGCTTTTAGCCAGCAGAGGTGCAAAAGTTGTCATCGCTGATTTGTCCCAGAGCAATGGATTAAAAACTGTTGAGAACGCAAAATCACAAGGCTGCGATATACACTTTGTCAGTGTTGATGTTACTAGTGGTGATTCAGTCCGAGCTCTTTTTGGCAGTGCAATGGAAACACTTGGTGGTTTAGATGTTGTGATTAATAACGCAGGCATCGATCATACACCAGCACCAATGCACGAATTATCAGATGATGACTTTGACAGTAACATTGCGGTTAACTTAAAAGGTGTTTGGCACTGTATGCGCGCTGCAATTAACTGCATGGCACCAAACGGCGGTGGACACGTTATTAACACGGCGTCAGTTGCTGGTTTGCGTTCATCACCTATGATTTCAGCATATTGTGCATCAAAGCATGGCGTTATTGGTTTAACCAAATCAGCTGCAGTTGAGTATGCTAGAGCAAATATTCGATTTAATGCAGTTTGCCCAAGTTTTGTCGACACGCCAATGGTGCAAAATACCTTGGCGAAATTGGATGAACGAGGACAAAAAGCGATTGTTAAGGCCAACCCGATGAAGCGTTTGGGTAAACCCGAAGAAATAGCCGGTGCTATGGCATGGTTATGCAGCGATGAAAGTAGTTTCATGACGGGCCAAACGATGGTGCTTGACGGCGGCATGTTGGCTTAGGTGCCAATTTATAATGCGAATATAAAAATAAGGACAATATATGAAAGATTTATTTGATTTAACCGGCAAGGTAGCTGTTATAACTGGTGCCAGCCGCGGCATCGGCGAATCTATTGCAAGATTACTGGCTTCGAAGGGCGCTCACGTCATAGTATCAAGCCGCAGAATTGATGGTTGTGAAGAAGTAGCTTCAAGTATTCGTGAAAGCGGTGGGAAAGCATCTGCCTTTGCTTGCCATGTTGGTGAAATGGAGCAGATTAAAAATTTGTTTGAACACGTAAAGAGTGAATTCGGTAAAGTGGATATATTAGTCAATAATGCGGCTGCTAATCCGTATTTTGGGCATATATTAGATACTGATTTAGCCGCGTATCAAAAAACCGTGGATGTGAATATTCGTGGTTATTTCTTCATGTCAATCGAAGCTGGCAAAATGATGCGTGAACAAGGTAGTGGTGTAATCCTAAATACTGCTTCTGTTAACGGAGTTTCACCAGGCGATATGCAGGGGATTTACTCTATTACAAAAGCAGCAGTTATTAGTATGACAAAATCATTTGCTAAAGAATGCGGTAAATTAAATATTCGTGTTAATGCTCTTTTACCGGGCTTAACGGATACAAAATTTGCTTCAGCTTTAACAACCAACGATTCGATTTTGCAGCATGCGCTTAAAGTGATTCCATTGGGACGCGTTGCTGACCCCGATGAAATGGCGGGCACAGTACTTTACTTGGTTTCCGATGCATCCAGTTATACAACTGGCGCGTGCATCAATGTTGATGGTGGAATGCTGGCTTAATGAATATTTGGGTGGACGCAGATGCCTGTCCGGTAGTTATCCGAGAGGTTTTGATTAAGGCCTCTCAAAGGACTCTAGTGCCTCTTATCTTCGTTGCAAATCAACATATCTCTGTACCACCTAATGCGCATATTAGTTCGCTGCAGGTGAGTGCAGGATTTGACGTTGCTGATGACGAAATAGTAAGACGTTGTGCAGTAAATGATTTAGTTATTACCGATGATATTCCCTTAGCTGCTGAAATTTTAGCGAAAGATGGTTTAGCGGTTAATTTTCGTGGAGAAGCCTATGACAAAGCAACTATAAAAGCGACTTTAACAATGCGTGACTTCATGGACCAGATTCGAGCTAGTGGGGAACGCACCGGAGGTCCAAAACCCTTTTCAGCCAGAGATAAAATGAACTTTGCCAATCAAATCGATCGGATGCTAGCATCGCGTAAAATCTAAAAACCTTTATAGCGATTGCTTTGCTTTAACTTGATTGACAAGCTTTAAGTGGTTTATTGGATACAATGGCTAAGTTTATCCACATTTTAACGCAATTTAGCCGCCCATTCGAGCCATTCCAGTCCAATTACGGCACTCATTTCAGACTTGTATTGACAAAATTCGCACAGTATTTTAACGTGTGTCTTATATAAGACATAAAATTAAAAACTAGGCGGATTTTCAATATGACATTAAATGACAAAACCATCCCGAAAGTGGGTTTTGGCTTGTGGAAAATCGCCCAAGAAGACTGCGCTACTGCGGTTTATAATGCAATAAAAGTTGGTTACCGGCATTTGGATAGCGCATGTGACTACGGTAATGAAAAGCAGGTAGGCGAGGGTATAAAGCGGGCTATTGATGATGGTTTGTGTACGCGGGAAGATTTATGGGTAACCTCCAAACTTTGGAATTCATTTCATGCAAAGGAACATGTCGAGTTAGCCTTGCAAAAAACCTTAGACGACCTGCAGCTAGAGTATCTTGACCTTTATTTAATTCACTTCCCTATTGCTTCTAAGTATGTACCCATTGAAACCCGTTATCCGCCAGAGTGGATCGCTAATCCTGATGCCAAAATTCCGAAAATGGAGTTAGCGCCAGTTCCGTTGATAGAAACTTGGCAGGGGATGGAAGCTGTATATGAAAAAGGTTTAGCTAGACAGATTGGTGTGTGTAATTACAATTCTGGTTTACTACATGATTTAATGTCCTATGCTAAAATTAAACCCAGCATGTTGCAGATTGAATCACACCCTTATTTAACTCAAGAAAAGCTCATTCGCTTAGCAAAACAATACAATATAGATGTGACGGCATTTTCACCTTTAGGTGCGCTTTCTTATTTAGAATTAGACATGGCAGGTGCCGCAGAGTCAGTAATTGAGCAAGATGCAGTTAAGCACGCGGGTTTGCGCTTAGGTAAAACACCAGCACAGATCGTTTTGCGTTGGGGAATTCAGCGCGGTACTGCTATTATTCCAAAAACCACTCGGCCGGAAAGACTAATTGAGAACCTCAGTATTTTTGATTTTGAGTTAAACGAACAAGAAATGGTGGCTATTTCTGCACTAAATATTAATCGTCGTTTCAACGATCCAGGCGATTTTTGTGAAGCAGCCTTTAACACTTTTAACCCCATTTACGATTAGGTAAACCCATGACCACATTAGTAATAAACTATGCGCATGTTCCCGGCCAAATTCAGTGCGGTGACTCTGTTTTTCCTAGCGTAATTGTGAACGATGGCAGCGTAACAAGTTTAAGCGAATGCGAAACTTGGATAAGTGACAACCTTAAAGTATTAGAGAACGTTTTAAAAAGCTCTGGTGCGATTTTGTTTCGTGGTTTTCCGGTCCATTCTGCTGAAACATTCGACGCTTTTTCAAATGCGTTTGCATATCCCAATTTCACCTATAAAGAGTCTTTGTCGAACGCTGTTAGGATTAATTTTACTAAACGGGTTTTTACCGCGAATGAAGCGCCAAAAGACGTTGAAATATACCTTCATCATGAAATGGCGCAAACCCCTATATCACCTAGCAAGATTTTCTTTTTTTGTAAAACAGCTGCGGATAAAGGCGGCTCAACTCCTCTGTGCCGCTCAGATATGCTGTTTGCAGAGTTAGTTAAACAAGCACCTGAGTTAGCTCAAGAGTTTGATTCGAAAGGCTTGAAGTATACAACACATATGCCGGCTGAAGACGACCATGAAAGTGGACAAGGAAGAAGTTGGAAAAGTACCTTAAGCGTAGAGTCAAAAGAACAGGCTGAAAATAAATTGGCTGAGTTAGGTTATAGCTGGAAGTGGATGGAGGATAGAAGTTTACAGGCCACCACACCAGTGTTACCAGCCGTTGTCGATTTAGCCAATGACTTAGGCAATAGTGAAATCAAGAGTGTTAAGGTTTTCTATAACCAACTTATTGCAGCTTATATGGGCTGGAAAGGGGTAAAAGAAAACCCGGCGAGCGCTATTACTTTTGGCGATGGAAGCCATATACCAATAGCAGGGCTAGAACTTGTCGCATCTTTGGCTGAGCAATTTACCTTTGACTTACCGTGGCAAGACGGTGATATTGCTTTAGTCGATAATTATATGGCAATGCATGGTCGCAGACCTTATTCAGGTGAACGCAAACGCGAAGTGCTAGTCGCGCTTGCAATGAACTAGTCACTTGTCTTCTAAAGTCAGTAAATTCAGCTCCATTACAGTTCTTTTGCCGGGCATCTCTATATCTGCGGTGGTGGGTTTAGCGGCTTTATTTTTAAGTAATCATTATGGCGCCCCTGCAATGTTGTTTGCTTTGCTCTTGGGCATTGCTATGTCGTTTATTTATGAAGATCCAAAATGTAAAGTTGGTATCGAATTTACTGCGTGTCATATATTGCGAATTGGCGTCGCGCTATTAGGTTTGCGAATTGCATTTGGTGACCTTGCAGCGATGGGTTGGAAGACCGGAATGCTGCTGGTTTTTGCGATAGGGAGCACCATTTTAGTGGGCATTCTTGTAGCAAAAGCTTTTGGCTTAAAAAAGCGTTTTGGTTTACTAACAGGTGGTTCTGTTGGCATTTGTGGCGCATCTGCTGCCATGGCGATTTCTGCAGTACTTCCTCAGACCAAAGAAAACGATCGCGATACGCTCTTAACCATTGTAGGAGTAACGTCACTTTCTACTATTGCTATGGTAGTTTATCCCATTGCGGCTACGTATCTTCAGTTAGATGATACCCAAACTAGTCTTTTCTTGGGTGCAACCATACATGATGTTGCGCAAGTAGTCGGTGCTGGTTATTCGGTATCGGAACAAACGGGTGATTTAGCCACATTAACAAAGCTTGTGCGGGTTGCATTTCTAATGCCTGTTGTAATGTGTATTTTACTCGTGCTTAGACTCAATTTTGACAGTACTGAAAATGCAAAACCACCCGGAATACCTGCTTTTTTAATCGCGTTTGCTGCGCTGATGACCCTCAACAGTTTAGTTGATTTACCCCAAGTAGTAACTGAGTCTGCAACTGATGTTTCGCGTTTTGCATTAGTTATATCGATTGCTGCGATTGGCATGAAATCGAATCTCAGTAAAATGCTGATAGTTGGCATTAAACCAATCCTGTTGCTTGTTATTGAAACACTTTGGATAGCAGGGCTCGTTTTGATTTGCTTGCCTTACCTTTAAATCCTCGCCCTTGTATTGGTGTTGTTAATAATCACTTATTCCCTAGTTCTATAAAAAATCAGTGCAGTTAAGCCCTAGCTTGATTGTTTCGTCATTTCGCGGTGTTTGATATATGGCTTTTACATCAGCTAGTTTAGACATGCATTATAAAAGTGGGGTACAAAAAAGGCGCCTTATATAAGGCGCCTATAAACAACTAAATCATATTTATTATTTAGAAGTTAACTCTTAACTGAATACCAAAGTGACGGTCCGCATCACGCGGTATTTGGTAACGGAAGTTGTCGCCGCTATACGTTGTAACAAATTTTTCGTCAGTCAGGTTTTTAGCAATGAGAGATATTCTGTAAGCATCATCGTCAAACGAAAATGCAATACTGGCATTTATGATGCTGTAATCAGCTAAGAACGCTTCTGGGTTGGTTTCCGGTGTTGCTCCGGGCGCGCCTGCAAAGATATCATCAGTAAATACATAGGATGAGTTAAAATACACATCCATGCCGTCCATTTCCATTACATACTCACCAGTGAGCGAGTATTTTAAATCTGGAGAGAATGGTAAGTCGGCACCAGAACGTCCATCACACGTGGCTAATCCAACTGGACAACGGAACTCATCAACAACCGCATCTACGCTAGACAAACCGCCTGTTAGTATGAAACTTTCTGTGGCTTGCCACATAAAGTCAACTTCAAAGCCTTCTGTGGTGACCGAACCCGCGTTAGTTAGGCGCGTAATAAATACGCCGTCTAAATTTTCAGGATTGTTTGCTTGAAAACCATCTATATCAGTTCTAAATGCAGCTACGTTAACAATTAAATCATTGGTAGCGTACTTATAGCCAAGCTCATATGCGTCTGAAGTTTCAGGGCCAATTGGCAAGGTATCGTTGTCGGACATATTGTAGAAGACATTAAATGCAGGACCTTTATAACCTTGTGAGAAGGTCGCATATACCATGCTGTTTTCATTTATGTCGTATTGAACACCTACTTTGGACGATGTATTACTTTCGTCGGTACTGCCGTCATAATCGGTATCAAATCCACGCACGCCAACACCAGTGCGACTGTATTCGTCATTACTGCTTCGATTATGTGAAAAGCTGACTTCGTCATCGGTGTAACGAATACCAAACAGAAGGCGCAGATCTTCATTAATATGATACTTAGCGTCCGCAAACAAAGCCCAGTTATCAAATTCGGTTTCCATAAAAGCAGTGGCGCTTACAATATCGTTAGCGTTACAACTAAGTCCCTCGGCAGCAATAAAGTTATTGATGTCAGTTTCACTAGGGTTCGCAACGCCGAGCGTATTAGTTAAATAATTACCTATAGCGGCAGGAAACTGTCCGTTATTGTTTTGGCATGAAGCATCTCGGGTAAAGTTTCTTTCTGAGCTTTGGTTCCACCAGAAAAATCCAGCTTGGTAATCAAAGTCTCCTCCTAGAGGCGACGCAATTCTAAACTCTTGTGATATTTGGTCCCATTCTTGCGGGCCAATATCGTGTAACTGGAACGGCACACCGAATACAGGGAAGGGCTGATCGCCAGCGGTAGACGTAAAGTCACCTTCGCGGAATTCAGTATTGTTCCAGCTTCTATATGCGGTAATAGACGTGAACTCATGGTCGCCAATTGACTTATCTACTTGAATTGAAAATGCAGTGTGCTCATCAATAGTGCGAGTTTCAAAGTCGTGATCTATTTGACGCTGATCCAAATCTAAGTCACCGATACCCGTGCTATTCGGAGAAGCTTCAGAGTTATGACGTCCGCTCGGCGTTAGTTCTAGATCGGCACAACAGGAGTCGTTAGAACTTACGCTTTCGAAAATAAACAAAATATCAGTGTCGCCTGATGCTTCAATATCGAGCATGGCACGCACGCCTTCTTTATCGTATCCGCTGGTTGTTTGATTGTTGAATACATTATTGATATAGCCATCGAACTGTGATTTGAGTACCGTTACGCTGCCGTTTACATTGTCGCTCAAAGCACCGGATACTCTGCCTTTAAGGCGATATTCGTTGTCTTGGAGAAGTGTTGCCTCAAACATTCCCTGGAAATCGTCTCCTGGGCGTTTGGAAGTCATGTTTATGACACCTGCAGAGGCATTTTTACCAAACAAAGTACCTTGAGGACCTCGTAATACTTCAATTCTCTCTAGGTCGTATAGGTCAACAAAGGCTTGTCCAGAGCGTCCAAGAACAACACCATCAATGACAGTCGACACACTTGGTTCCGCCGCAACACTAAAAGATATAGTGCCAATTCCACGAATAGTAATAGCAGAGTTCCGGGTGGTGTTACCTTTCCTAAAGCTAACCGAAGGAACCAGTGCTTGGAGCCCTTCAATGTTTGCAGTAAACGCTGAATTTATTTGATCTTCACGCAATACCGTAACAGCCAAAGGGACTTCATTTAGATTTTCAACGCGCTTTTGTGAAGTAACGGTAATGGTTTCAAACCCTTTGTCATTATCATTTTCAGCAGTTTCTTCTTGTGCGTTTACTGTCATGCCTAACGACAAACATGCAGTTAGCGTTAGTGCTTTTGCAACGCCTAGTTGCAACGAGCTTTGTCTAAATTTCATGGTGTTCTCCAAGTTTCCAGTGTGTCCTGATTTGCCAGTGACCAGTTGCTCAGTTGAGCGAATAATTCGGCGTGGCATTTATTAGTTATGTAGTAAGTTGATATGCTCAACCAGACAACTTCTATCTCTATACAGTCGAACTTTTTAAACAAGCTCTTACAGTTGTCTTATATAAGATAGAAGATAGAATAAAACTTACCCAATTAGTTAACAGTATGCAACTGATTTGTTATCAATTTGTAATATTATGAGGTATAAGCGCGGCTTTAAGCCAATTATTTATGAGGGAAGAATTTATTTGAAGGCTTTTTATAGCTCTTTACTCGGATTAACGATTAATTAAGTATCTTTACTTATATCGCTTCTATTTAAAATAATTGAGTATATGCGCCTTCGGCCGATATATTAATATTGAAATATTGCGCTGGGCAAACAACTAAGCACTTTCAAAAGACCTCGCGGTAGTAGAAGTAATAAATATCAAGTCAATTGCGGATCTCACAGTTAAAAGCTGAAGAACATATGACTGTGCATATTTAATAAGGTTGTAATGGATTACACATTTTAAATCATTAATAAATAGAGTGACGATATGAATGTAATTAGTAATATGAAAGTTAGCACAAAGATATCAGCAGGTTATGGAGTAATGCTTGCCATGATGGCTGGTATAACCCTGGTGATTTATCTGAGTATTTCTTTTATAGTCGATGCGTCTCGTTGGGTAAATCATACGTATGAAGTAATACGCACCGCCGAGACTGTGGGCGCTGCTATGGTTGATATGGAAACAGGGCAACGTGGCTTTATGATTACGGGAAAGGATGAATATCTTGAACCCTATGAATTTGGCGGTAAGGTGTTTGACCAGTCGATTGTCAAAGGTCAACAACTTACCAGCGATAATCCGGCCCAGGGAGAGCGCTGGCAAGAAGTAGATAAGTTACAAGCTCTGTGGCTCAAAGAGGCCGCTGAACCAGAGATAGCTGCTAGGCGACAAGTAACCTTGGGTTCGGAAGCTGTTACGAACTTTAAAGTCATTTCATCAAGGCTTGTCGGCAAGCAAATATTTGATGCAATACGCGACATGTTAGCCAATCTGGATGCGAAATTTATACGACAAAATAACCTTAAAGGTAGCCATATGGTTACCCTGATCACCCTAGATTTGGTGAACATGGAAACAGGTCAGCGCGGTTATTTACTGTCCGGTCAGGATATTTCACTGGATCCATTTAAGCAGGGTAAACTTAGCTTGAATGATCACTTCCAACAGATGGCGAACTTATTAGAAGGTGATTCTGTTAAGCAAACTGATATTGACGCATTAAAAAATAAAATTGCTGATTGGGTGCGTTTGGCTGCTCAACCTGAAATTGACGCTCGACGTAATATGAACAGTTATCCCATGACTATTGATGATGTGACTAGAATGATGGATTCTAGCAAGGGTAAGTTTTACATGGATACCATTCGCGGTGTATTAAAAGATATTGTTGATGCGGAAGAGGTACTAATAAAGCTTCGCGTTGATGACCAGAATTCAACATCTATGTTTGCTAAAACCTTCAGTGTTGTAGCCTCTTTAATCGTTCTGTTGATTGGCATGTTGGTAGCTAAATTCATTAGTAATGGCATAACGAGGCCATTACGAAGTGTTGTGTCTCGAGCAAAAGAGATAGCTGCGGGTGACTTAACCGGAGACATAATACAAGCTACAGGTAATGATGAATTAGCTGATCTCACAAATGCTATAAATGTTATGCATCAAAGTCTATATGACATTATCAGCTCGGTTTCGCTCTCTGCGGGTGAGCTCTCGTCCGCTGCTACTCAGTTGCAATCGTCGGCCCTAAAAAGCAACCTAGGTATGGAAAGTCAGCAGAATGAAACTGAACAAGTAGCGACCGCGATGAATGAGATGAGCGCAACAGTGCAGGAAGTATCGCTGAATGCTAGCCTAGCAGCTAAATCGGCTTCTGAAGCGGATAAGGCTTCAGCACAAGGTTTTAGTTTGGTTACGCAGAATATGGCTGGCATTAACCAATTAGCGGTAAGCATTGGCGCTACATCTCAGGCGATCAATAAGTTAGGCGAAGATACCAATAGTGTCGACAACATTGTTGAGGTAATAAGTGATATTGCCGAACAAACGAATCTGTTAGCACTAAATGCTGCTATAGAAGCGGCTAGGGCGGGCGAACAAGGCCGTGGTTTTGCGGTAGTGGCGGATGAAGTTCGCACCTTAGCATCAAGAACTCAAAAGTCGACCGAAGAAATTCGTCGGATGTTAGACCGTCTTAAAACCGGAGCTAAAGATGCGGTTCATGCTATGGTTGAAGGTCAAGGACAAGCTCAAAGTAGTGTCGAACAAGCGAAGAATGCCAGTGATGCGATCACTGAAATCACTCGTGCGGTAACAGAGATTAGTGAAATGAACTCTCTAATTGCAACGGCATCAGAAGAGCAGCGCATTGTTACCGAAGAAATGAACTGCAATGTCGTGAAAATCAATACAGAATCTCATGAGACACTTCAAAAGTCTAATGAAACTAGCGCCGCGGCTGAAAAAATTAGCGACTTATCTTCTCAGATGCAGCAGGTTGTCTCTCGTTTTAAAATATAGCCCCAAGGTTGGTGTTCTGCGGCAAATAGAATTGCTGCAGGCACCGCTATTGTGCTTTAACGGAAGTTGTAACATGCTTGCGCTCACTCCTGTTATTGAGCGTCGCAAGTTGCCACAGAGCTTTCTAGCACGTCTAGCCACTCGGTCCCAAACTTACTAATAAACCATCCTCGCATATTGCTAGACGCATCTTTAAAAGCTTGTTTTTCTGCTACCGATGGCCGATAGATTGTGCCGCCGGCTTGTTCAAAAATTTGGTAAGATCTTTCTTCTTGAGTTGCCACGAGGTTGTTTGCAGCGGCCTGTTGTTTTTTAAAACCGTCTTTAACTATTATTTGAATATCGTCTGGCAAAGTTTGCCAAACGGGTTCTGAAAACCACCATAAGGTGGCCATGTATGAATGTCCATCTAGTATTATGTACTTTAAATGCTCTTGTAATTTTGCGCCTATAATATCCTGAATTCCATTTTTGCTGCCTTCCACTACGCCTGTTGCTAATGCGGTATATAATTCAGCCCATGAAATTGGGGTAGGGTTAGCGCCCAGTTGCTTAACCAATTCTTGTTGAATTTCCGCTGGGGTAGTCCGAATTTTCTGACCTTTTAGGTCCTGCGGTGTTCGTATGATTTTATTCGTTGTGGCAAAATTACGCCAGCCGCCAGTGTTAGCTACGCCAATGAGTCTAATATCTAACGAACGTTCTAGCACTTCTTGTCTTATTTTGTCTAAAATTGGTCCATCTAACACACATATAGCTTGTTCATCGCTTGTAAATAAATACGGTAAATCAAGAACCTGTGCCGGCGCAAAAAAATTGCCTGTGCCGCCTGCCGTGCTTGGGAACATTTCCAATACACCTTGTTGTAAGTTACTAATACATTCAGGTACGCTCCCACAAAACTGACCAGAAGTATAAATATCGACTTGTATTCGACCCATACTTTTGTCCTCTACATACTCTTTAAAGGCAACTAGGCCAACATAATCTTCATCTTGGCTTGAGGCTTGAATAGCCGCTTTTATGGTGAATTCTGCTGTTGAACTGCTCGAGCGCATAATGCCGATAATACTAACTGCGAATACCAAGGCATAAATTGCTAAAAGTACGGTACGTTTCGTGTTCATATTTACAAATCCTTAAGCGAAACCGAATAGGCGAGGAAGCGTCATAGTAACCGCAGGGAAATACGTAATTATAAATATAACAAGCGCTTCAACGGCCAAAAAGGGAAGCATTTCTAAGGCGATATTCTCGGTTTTCTCTCCCGACACCGATGCTGCGACAAACAGTACTAAGCCCATCGGCGGTGTGGCTAAGCCAACTGTTAAGTTAACGCACATAATAACCGCAAAATGCAATGGGTCGATGCCCAGTGATATAAAGATCGGTGCTAGGACAGGGCCAAGAATAAGAATAGCCGGACCTGCATCCAAAAACATACCAATTGCGAATAAAAATAGATTAATAATTAGCAGCAGTAATAGCACATTTGAGGTGATTTGCATTATGTTAGTAGCCAATGAATCAGCTAAGCCAGACACCGTAATTATCCACGCGAAGGTTACTGCTGACCCTACCAATAACAAAATTGTGCCAGACTGAACGGCAGCATTGACCAATATCAAAGGTAATTGAGTTATCTTTAATGTATTGGTAATAAAAAGAGTCACTATAAATGCGTACCCTACAGCAACTGCAGCCGCTTCCGTAGGCGTAAACACACCAGCTATGATCCCGCCTAAAAGAATCACAGGAGTTAATAAAGGTAAAAAAGACACCTTGAAAGCAGAACCTCTTTCCGACCAAGATGCTTTTTTGTTAGCTATCGGATAATTACGTTTTTTGGCGATGCGGTTAGTTACGATCATCAAACCTATGCATATCATTAAGCCAGGCAATATGCCGGCCAAAAACATACCCGCTACCGACACATTCATAATAAACGCATATAAAATCATGATTCCAGAAGGCGGAATAATAGGGCCAATTACAGAAGAAGCAGCAGTAACGGCTGCTGCGAATCGCCGACTATAACCATTTTGTTCCATAGCGGGAATTAGCATTTTTCCCAAGGCCGAGGTATCTGCTACCGCAGAGCCTGACAAACCAGCAAACAGAACTGACGATAATATATTAACCTGTGCTAAGCCTCCACGATAATGGCCTATAAGGGTTTTACAAAAACGCACAATAGACTGCGTAATACCGCCTTGGTTCATCAGTTCACCTGCAAGTATGAAAAACGGCACTGCCATGAGTGGAAATGAATTCATTCCTGAAAATAAACGGTTTAAAAGAGCCGAAAAAAACACCTCGTTGCCGTCAATCATCAAGCTTACGCCGGGACCAACTAATAGCGCAAAAACAACAGGGGTGCCGGCGGTGAGCAATAGAATGAATATCCATATATAGCTTAACGACATATTATTGCGCTCCTTGGTTTTTTTGGACGCTACTATTTGTGTCGCTACTGCTTTGCTGATTACTTTT
The DNA here is from genome assembly GCA_905479945.1 of uncultured Glaciecola sp. GTDB lineage: Bacteria > Pseudomonadota > Gammaproteobacteria > Enterobacterales > Alteromonadaceae > Glaciecola. The sequence continues at coordinate 43,660 of CAJQOP010000064.1, forward strand.
TGGGTTTTTTGGCGGTATGAGCGGCGCACTGAGTTGTTGAACGAGCCTTTCAAGGCCGACTAAAAAAAGTGAGCCAAATGCGAAGGGCATACATAGGTAAAAAACCCATAACTTGATCGCAATAGAAGCAGCTGTAATTGTTGTTCCTCCTGTTACAAAACTAATACTTTGAGCGAAAAATATCGCACTAATAAGCATCACTAGTAAGGTAATGATAATTTCAGCTATACGTTTTGGTAAGGCCGGTAAGGCTTCATGAAACATCTCGATAGACACATTTAAATGCTCCCGGTACGCCCAAGGAGAAACCAAGCAGGCAATCCATACCATGGCATACTTAGATAGCTCTTCAGTCCACGTTAATGAATCGTTTAACACATAGCGAAAAAACACTTGGGCCAATATCATGACTACCATAAGTGCTAACAAAAAACCGGCTAAGTATTTTGCACTTCTCGCAATATGGAAATTAAATGAACCTAGTGCCGCATTGAACTGTGTGATTAATGGCATCATTATACGATTATTCTCATTAGTGTATTTTAATCTGCGTGCTATCGTTCGCGCGCGCTTATCGTCTTGCTCTTATCTATAAGCTGGCATCTAGGACTCAATGTCATGACTTGGCCAGTGTGGTAAACCTTCAGTATGCGTATAGTCAAGTTTAAGCATCTCGACATTTTCTACATTAGCACCAATGGGAATTGAATGTTCCTCGGGCATAAATACTGCTAGCTCGTCCATTTCCAGCCTGAGTTCTAGCAATTGATGCCCAGTATATTTCTGTTTACCAGGAAAACGTAGCCAATTACCTTTGGGTAAATAGACGCTTACTCTTCCCTCTGAATTAGTGCAGGGAGCAACCAGTAAGCTATCTCCAAACATAAATTGTAAATCAAATGAATGAGCAAGTCGCTCGTTTGGGAAAGCCAAGGGCATGGCCCTCATCACTGGCAAGCCAGATTTACTGGACTGCTTCATAGTGTCAAATATATAAGGCATAAGTTGGTAGCGAAGTTTTAAAGCTTGTTTGGCTGCACTTTCTGCCTTTGGGCCGTAACTCCATGTTTCGCGCTGACCAATGCCATGTAATCTTATATGCGCTGAAAATACTGCAGCTTGAGTCCATCTAACAAATAATACCGCATCGCGTGTGTCTTTATAAAAACCACCAACATCGGTTGCAAAGAAAGGAGCGCCTGACATTCCCCATGACAATGCGCCCCTAATACTACCAATTAATCCACCCCAATCAGCTTGCGGATCTCCTCCCCATTGGCTTGGAAAGCGCTGAGAACCTGTCCACGCTGAACGGCTGAACAAGAATGCACCTGTTTTACTGTATTGTTGCGCGGCTTCATAAACACACTTGTTATAAAGAAAACTATAAACATTGTGTAACCTATTACCGCTGTCACCGTTGTAGGCGAGCATGTTGTCATCTTCAACTTGTTCCCCAAAATCGGCCTTTATCATATCAATGCCTAAATCAAACAAAGGTTTATGTGATGTTAACCAAAACTGATATGCGTCGGGATGGGTGAAATCTACTATACCTGACTCTGGCAAAGGGGTTAAAACCTCAGCAAACGCACTCATATCCCATCGGTATCGATATGCTTCACCGGTGCGTTTGTCTTTCAATAGCCAACCTTTACTTGCCATCTCATCAAACAGTTCGTTTTGCACGGAAACTAAAGGGTACTCCCAAACGCAAACTTTAAACTGCTGTTCCTTTAATGCATTTATAACAGAGGCAGGATTGTCAAAACGTTTAGGATCCCATTCAAACGCAAACCGCGTGTCGGTATCTTGCCATGCTCTGCCATCAAGGGTAATTACATCACAAGGCATATGGTTTTGGCGCACGGCTTTGGCGGTTGCCAATAACTCGGGTACGTCCTTATAATATGCTTTGCTAAGAATTACGCCAAGACTCCATAATGGAGGTACCGGTGATCTGCCGGTTAAATTGGTATATTGCTCGATTATTTGAGCACCACTTTCGCCATCAAGAAGAAAAATATCAATGGCTTCATCTTCAATTAATACTGAATAACCGCGCTGCGACCATGCTGCAAAGCCAACAGCATGTGTAACAGGCGAGGGCGTGTGCACAAAAAGGCCCCAGCCCTCGGGGCTCCAGGCAAAAGGCGTATTTTTATATGAAATTTCTGCGTTGACACCTAAAGCATCATGATTATAAGACCTGATTAATTGGCCTCGCTTATTTAATCCTGACCACTTTTCACCGAGTCCGTAAACCGCTTCTTCAGCGCCTAAATCTAGGCTAAACAACCAACCTTGTTTTGTTCTTGCCATGGGCGGCAGTCTAAACTGGCGAACAAAGTGACCATCGTTAGGTGTTTTCTGCTTAGTTTTACCAAACTTTTTCCATTCAAACGCAAAAGGGGTATGTTGCAGTCTAATGCTGTGGTTTTTTGCCGTAATTTCAGTGCAATTTGTTCTCGATTGAATCGTACTAGGAACAATTGAAGGTTGCTTTACAAGTATCCCATAATCGTTGACCGTGAATTGCTCTTCATTTTGAATTCTTACGCCCATTTCACTTATGCTTAAGCGTAGTTCTCCATGGTTGGTGGGGATTGAAACTGAACCACAGGGTAATAATTGACACTCACCGTTAATTTCAGTCTGTATAACACTGTCCCAATCGGGAGAAGAAAGTTCAAACACGTCGTTCAAATCCTTTATAGATAGTGGCTAACACGTATACATATTAGTAGATAGTAGTCTCGCGATATGAAATCAGTGTATTTAAACGACAATTATTGAGGCTGATTTAGTACTTAATTAGCTACCAAAGACTGTCTTATATAAGACATAAGTTATTATAGGGTTAAATTATTGTCAATTACCATCTTCGTTTAAAATTTCTATTCCACTAGTAATAGGCTGTAATACGCCTATTTTGAGAGAGCATGGAGCGACTATTTTGATACCATTGATAAACTTTGTATCCTTGTTCTAACCAGAGAAAGCTTGATATTTATATACTATTAAGATTACTCTTATTGTTAACGCCACTTTAGTGATTTTATGAATAACAACAGATTTGATAATAAGCTCAGCCAAACTGGCCTGTCGTTCCAGCCATTGTACATGCAAGTTGAAGAGCATGTTAAGCAACTAATCGTAGAGCAGCGCTGGAAACCAGGTGAAATGTTGCCTAATGAATTTCAGTTGGCTGAAGAAATTGGGGTGAGTCAAGGTACCGTGCGCAAAGCTCTAAATGGCTTAACCGGTGCAAAAATACTGACGCGTCGTCAAGGCGTAGGCACCTTTGTATCTGAGCACACGAACCAACATAGTTTATACCGTTTTTATCCGATCATTTCAGACGGCAAAGCACCTGAATTGCCTAAAGCAGAATTACTCTCGCTCACACTCATAAAAGCGCCAAAGGATGTGGTTACGGCATTTGGCAATAAAGCCAATATGAAAGTTTTTGAGGTGCTAAGACGCAGGATCTTAAACAATGAATTTTGTATATTTGAAAAAATATATTTGCCATATGTTTATTTTAAAGAACTCGAAGGGACTAATGAGTTACCGCATACGCTGTATCATTTTTATCAAACTAAATTCAACCTAACAGTACAAGACACTACTGACAGTATTAAAGCGGTAATCGCAACTGCAGAAGATGCAAAATTACTTGGCGTTCACCAAGGAGAAGCACTTTTAGAAGTACAACGCCTAGCACATTCAATCGATGGGAAAGCCATCGAGTTTAGGATTAGCCGTTGTCGGACTGACAAATATCACTATTTAGTTGAGTCAAAGTGACCTTTAACGAAAGCCGGACAGTCTTAAAGTGTTCGGCTTTAGCGCTAAATAGGTTTCAAGGTTTATTAGTTACTAGCGTTTGGTAAAGGGCTGCAACGTAAGAGCGCTGCTAGCGTGCCGAGAGCTAGAGCACGCCAGCAATTGCGGCAGCTAAGACCTCTACATTTTTAGTGTTAATACCGGCAATATTTACGCGACTAGAATCGACAAAGTAAACGCTGTTTTCATTGCGAAGTTTTTGAACTTGTTCCGGAGCAATACACAAGAACGAGAACATACCTTTTTGTTGATTTATGAAGCTGAAATCTTTCGATGCACCTTGTGCGGCCAAGTTATCAACCAGTAATTTACGTAACTGTATCATCCGTTCACGCATATCAGCTACTTCACCTTCCCACATGTGGGTAAGACTTTTATTGGCAAGAATAATATCAACAAGCGCACCACCATACGAAGGGGGCATTGAATATATGCCACGAGCAACATACTGAATTTGTGATTGTACAATATCGCGATTCGCGGAATTTGGTGTGATCATTACAGCTAAGCCCACGCGCTCACGATATAAGCCGAAATTCTTACTGCATGATGCAGCGATGATCATCTCTGGAACCGACTCTGCCATTAAACGCAGACCATAAGCATCTTCGTCTAAACCCTCACCAAAGCCTTGATAAGCTACATCGATAAAAGGGAGAAAACCGACTTTATTAGCCAGTGCAGCAACTTGTTGCCATTGTTCTTTTGTTAAGTCGGCACCAGTTGGGTTATGACAGCACCCGTGCAGTAAAACGACGTCACCTTTTTTTACATCGGCCAAACAACTCATCATTTCGTCAAATTTGATACTTGCAGTTGCTTTATCAAAGTAAGGATAACTTGCTAACTCTAGACCAGCATTGCCAATTAATGGGATGTGGTTTGCCCAAGTTGGGTCACTTACCCATACTTTAGTATCCGGATTACAGCGTTTTAGTAATTCAGCCAATATACGCAGAGCACCGCAACCACCGGGTGCCTGGACCGCCGCAACTCGATTGGAAAGTAATACAGGACTCGCTTTACCCAGAATTAGCCCAAGCATGCCGTCAATAAAACCTGGCACACCCTGCGGCGTTATATAAACCTTAGAAGTTTCGCTTTCCATTAATTGCTTTTGCGCTTCAACAATAGACTTTAAGATTGGTGTATTGCCATGCTCATCTTTATAAACACCTACACCCAGGTCAATTTTTGCTGGGTTAGTATCTTTTTTAAAGGCAGTTGATAATCCTAGAATAGGGTCGGGCGCTAAAGCAGGCAAATTCTCAAACACGAGTGTTCCTTAGAGGTGAATTAATTAGGGTGTGGTTTGTATACAAGCTATTATGCCACTTCTATCTTATTTTTCGAGATAAATTAACTATTAAGATAGATTTATGCGTATATCATTCGTTTAGTCTTTTTTTAGGTCTGTCTTTTTTACATCAAATTCAAAATGCTGCACTGATGTTTGCTCTGCATTTGAGTTGAAAGTGCGTTCTTCCCAAACCACATGATTATCATTATCAAGTATTAGTAGAGTGGATGAGCGAGTGCCATACTCAGGGCTTTGGATAAAAATAGATGAAAGTCGTCGTTCCCACTCAATGGGCACACCGGTTTTAGGTAAGACATTATCTTCTGCAGGCTTATCGTTGCGTAACAATTCAAATAAATGTTCCGTGTCCAATACGTCAGCGTGTTGGCAATATTTTGCTAGAGCATCTCGTCCGGTTGAAATTTTAGGCCAAGGGCTGTTCAACGAGGCGTTTGATAATCCATAAACACCAGGCTCTAAAAGAATACAACTATCGTCAAAGTTGTTATAAACATAAAGTTGTTCGAGATTTCCAAACAACAGGTTATATCCGTTATAAGAGCCTTTAGATTCAGCGAGAGTTTGTGGGTAATTCTCTCGTTGCATTTTGGAACCAAGTAAATAATTCAATACCAATTCGCCACGAGTAACGGCATTTTCAACCTCTTTACCGGGCGCTCTGATATTAGTTAATGCAGAAATATCCCCATTTTTGTTAATTCCCATCCATGTGCCGCCAGCTTGTTGGTCTTTGCCCGCTAATATGTCTTTTTGATGCTCCCAAAATGCGGAGTTGCTGGTTGGCCGTTCATAAAATTCATCACGATTAGCTGCAATAATTAATGGGAATTGGGGGTGCTGATTTACAGCAATAAACAAGATGCACATATATTGAGAATAAACCTTTACTAAACACGCGCCGTTCGACGCTGCACTAATTATGTACTAGGGAATAAATAAACCTTTATTGTTCTAAGTAGGTGCCCTAGAACAAGCCGCTAACTATGGTATTATCTTGCCCACAAGTCAATACGAGATACCTAAGCTGTGAAGAAATTAGCGTTTGAAACTAAATTAGTTCATGCCGATAGAAAAATTAATAAACCACAGCATGGTGCTGTGCATGAATCTACCAACAACTCTGTTCTTTTTGAATTTGAAGATGTACAAGATTTGGTGGATGTGTTTCAAGGAAAGAAAATGGGGCATGTTTACTCACGCTCAAGCAGTTCATCTGCAGTTTCTCTTCAAAACGTATTGAATGAACTGGAAAATGGCGTTGGTGCAATTGTTTTTGCTACGGGTATGGCAGCAATTAGTGCAACCTTTTTGTCATTGTTGCAAAGCGGCGATCACATCATTGTAAGCCAATATTTATTTGGAAATACTCGAAGCTTTATGGCTAACATTGAGAGGTTTGGTATTAATGTTAGTTACGTTGATGTTACTGATGTAAATGAAGTAATAGCGGTTTGCAAGCCCAATACAAAAATGGTGTTTTGTGAAACCATTGCTAATCCCGTAACTCAAGTAACTGATTTACAGGGAATCGGTGATTTTTGCGACTCTAAAAACATCATTTTTGCTTTAGATAACACGATGACGCCAAGTGTTCTGCTAGATGCAAAAGCTGTTAACGCTTCCTTATTGCTCACTTCATTAACTAAGTATATTGGTGGTCACGGTAATGTACTTGGCGGCGTATTGATTGACACTGGTTTATTTGATTGGTCACGCTTTTCGAATATAGATGACATTTACCGCGTTGCCGATCTTAGTCAATGGGGCTTAACGCAAGTTAAAAAAAGAGGCCTTCGAGACATGGGGGCGACCTTGGCTCCTCAGTCAGCTCATATGGTATCAATAGGGCTTGAGACACTAACGATGCGTTTACGAAAAACTTGTGTTAATGCACAAGCGCTAGCTAAGTATTTGCAAACTCATAAGGGGGTCAATGCTGTTTACTATCCAGGTTTACAAGATCATCCGCAGCATGAACGAGCACAGGCTCTTTTCAAACGTGGTTTTGGCGGCATCTTATCTCTAGAGTTGAGCGAAGGAATTGATTCCCATGCGTTTTTAAATGCATTGTCATTGGTCATTTCAGCTACTCACTTAGGTGATACTCGCACACTCGCATTGCCTGCTGCCTCAACTATTTTTTATGAAAATGGTGCGGCGGAGAGAGCGAAAATGGGCATTGCAGATTCCTTAATTAGAATATCCCTTGGTATTGAAGAAATTGACGATATTCTTGCTGACTTTGATCAGGCATTTAAGCAAGTGTTAAGCGTTTGATTGATATTTTGACGTGCTCATTAGTTTGCAGTAAGCAATAAGTTACCTGCACGTATCAGCTAAGTAGTGCTTAGTTAAAATAAATCTGAACTTATGCGAGGAATATGAGACTAAATATTACTGTTCATTGAAGACTTGCAGTAATTCAGTAAACCGTGTGTTCCTAGTTGAGTGTGTTTAGCCCCGCTTTTTTAAGCGGGGCTTTTTTATAGCTGTTTATCTAGCAAATTATGAGAACAATTCTTTGCCTAAAACTTAAAGTGCTAAAGCTGCTTTAATATCAGATACAAAATCTTCGTTGTCTGGCTTTGTAAAAGCGCTATAGGACTCAACCATATCGCCGTTCTTATTAACCAAGTACTTGTAGAAATTCCATTTGGGTTCTGAACCAGCTTTCTCAGCGAGCATAGCGTAAAGAGGGTCAGCGTCATCACCGCGCACAGATATAGACTCAAACATTGGGAACTTTACACCGTAGGTAAGTTCGCATAATTCAGCAGTTTCTTTTTCATTGCCAAACTCTTGATTAAAATCATTAGATGGGAAACCAAGTATCACTAATCCATCGTCTTTATATTTGCTATACAAAGCCTCAAGGCCTTCAAATTGAGGGGTAAATCCACATTTACTTGCTGTGTTGACGAAAAGCATTGTTTTACCCTTATATGCGTCACACATGTTCACGACTTCTTGAGAGTTCAGCTTTCTTTTCGCAAATTTTAGTAAATCAGGGCATTCGGAGGCCATAGCGATTTGGCTGCATGCCATCAGTAATGCCAAGGAAATTACTTTTTTCATTTTTGATTGTCCTTTTACATCTTTCGATATTTTGGTGAATTCAACACAGCGCTGCTTAAAACAATGTAAAAGAAGCGCCTTGTAATGCTAGTTTCGTATAATTCGTACTGCTGTAAACAAATATATTGTAAAAACTTCCCCGCTTTTTTCAAATCAGGTACAGTCGACTGGAAAATTACAGTAACATGTTAATCACAAGTTAAATATAACGTTGTAACTACTTTTAAAGAACACTAATAATGACAAAATATAAAAAAATAATTTATTCGAGTTTAGGATTAGCTTTACTTAGTGCTTGTTCTGCGACTCAACCTACGGCTTCAAACGCAAAGCAGACTCAATCACCAAACTTTCCAATTGATACACTTTCTCAAATAGCCAATGCACAGGACGCGAATGCATCAGAGGCGAATAGTAGTGTAGAACTAACGCTTAAACAAATAATGTCTGACCCTGACTGGTTAGGGCGCCAACCCCAAAATGCTTTTTGGAGTTCGGACGGCGAATCCATTGGCTACTACCGAAAACAAACTGGTAATCCAATCCGTGACTTGTGGATAGCAGAGCCAGGTGAGAAAGGGAATGGCAGCAAGACTGAATTAGCTAACATTCATCGCTATGAATATGACGAGATCATTAACGATAAGGATATTAATTTTGTTGCTTGGATTTTCGAAGGTAATATTTTTGTGCAGTCCAAAGCAGACAAATCTGTTCGCCAAGTAACAAAGAGTTTAGATAAAGCATCCAACCTACATTTTCATAATACAGATGGAGTTTCATTTCAACGTGGCAATAACTTTTATTCATTGAATGTCACTACGGGCATGCAAGAGCAGTTGCTGTCTTGGCACTTCGAAGAAGAAGAAACCATAGTCTCCGAGCCAAAAGATTATATTGCGGCTGAGCAAATTAAACTTATTGAATACGTTCGTAAGCAACGTGGTAATAGGCAATTGCGCGCCGATAACGACGAAAAATTAAAAGCAGCGAACGCAAGCATAATGACCTCTTCGTTCTACTTCGCGCCGGAGCTAAGAACGGTGCTAGCTAGTTTGTCGCCAAATGGACAATGGGCCATTGTAGTAACAACCCTAAGCAAATCGGATCGTGATGAAACTGACATCATGCCGGATTACATCGAAGAAGATGGCCGCATAAAAGCACAACGAGTGCGACAGCGTGTTGCAGATGCAAAACCCATACAGCATGATATTTGGCTGCTTGATATTAAGAGTGGTGAAAAGACGAAGTTGAGTTACAAAGTCTTGCCAGGATATAACGAAGATGTTTTAGCTGATGTGAAGCGTGAGAACGCAGAGGCAAAAGGCCAAACTTATCAAGAGAATCGTTTGCCTCGTGATATTGGCTTATTGTTCGATTGGTATGCTACAGAGCCACCAGTTAAATGGCATGACAACAGCGATAAGGTAGCTGTGATGCTTGAGGCTTGGGATAATAAGGACCGATGGATTGCGACAATAGATGTTGATGATAAAGTATTTGAAACACAACATCGCATGCATGATCCTGCTTGGGTAAACTACCGTTTTAATGAATTTGGCTGGTTTGATGACGCAGAAACGCTCTACCTTTTATCAGAGGAGTCTGG
>CAJQOP010000065.1 GCA_905479945.1 uncultured Glaciecola sp.
GCTGACCACATACACATTTTATCCACAATAAATGTAACTTTGAGCATAAAATGCTAAAGACCCATTCATTACAGTCGTAAAGTCCAAAAGCTAGGTTTGAAATTACTGTGTCATTTTTTTCAATTCCAATAGGTAAATATGCTCTATTCTCGGAGGACACGCTTGGAACAACAATAAGACTGTGGTTTGCTTCCCTAAACTCACGAAATTGATGAGGTTTTTCTGCAAGCTTTCTTGCGCCAACGTCACGACTACTTAGTCTCATAGTCTTGCAAGCTGCAATCCTATCTCTTATGAAGTTGATTGAATTTGCAAATGATAAATTTTCATCTGAAATCCAAAGACAGTATCTTTTCAATCCTTTGATCAACTCGTTAGAGCCTATAAAAACCTTAGATATAAAAAAATCGGCCGCAAGCGACCGAGTTTTAAAACAACCCCAACTGCTTGGCATTCTTTTCTTTACTATCCAGCTCGATTAGTTGGTTTTGTACATATTTCCTGATTGTTTCTTCATTAGCATTACCGATGGTTTCGACGAAATAGCTCTGCGTCCAAAGCTTACCACCCCAGAAATATCGCTTTCTAATATCTGGATATAACTTAAAAAACTCTCTCGCTGAGATACTTTTTATAACTTGCATTACATGGCTAGGAGCTATTTTTGGTTCGCCTTTGATAACCATGTGGATATGATCTTCTGGAATTTCCAACTCCTGGATATGAAAATCATAGTCATACCCAATCGCCTTCATCGCTTCGCGATAAGGCTCTATAAACACTTTGTGTCGATATTTGGGTATCCAAACAAAGTGATACATTAACCGATAAACGTGATGTGTATTTCTCTGAAGTTCCATATGATGAACAGCATAAACTGGAAAAAGACCCAGTTTACACTATCCAGCACGGGGGCAAGCCCCCGAGATTTACGCTACGCGGTTAAATCCGATGTCCTGATATCAAGTGAAATTAATTGCTCTTTCTCATCTGGACTTAGAATTAGGTTTCCACCGTCAACAGGTTTATTGCCATATTCCATGTTAGGAAGATTGCTGATTGGTTTACTAGATTTTTCTATGAAAATATTTGGTGCGTCTAAAAGGTAGCCATTTATGTTAGAGCACTCTGAGCTACCATTGTCGTCAAACAGAGGTTTGAGTCCTTCGGTATTCGCACTTAATCCAATTATCACGCAAGTCACACCCGCATTGTTTGCGGCATTGTTTTTCCATTTGAACGAAGAGTATGCAAATGATATTTCAACTCCGTTACTGAAAATGAGCGGCCATAAAATAGGGACATGACTTCCTTGGACTATCGAATTTGTTGCAACAAAAGCCAAAGACGCACCTCTATCTTTACAAAATTTACTGCCTTTTAAAAACCAGCCACAAACATAATCAAGTGTTTTATAGTTTTTGGTGTACCCATTAAAAACATTTTTAATGTCACTTTTTTGTTGCACATCCATCCAAGTTGAACCCAAATAAGGAGGGTTACTTGCTAAAAAAACTTCAGATCGATTCTGTGGTTTGCAAAATTCTTCCCAACTTGTAGTAAGTGCGTTGTCACAAAGGATTCTGCCAGAATCTTTTAAAGGTAAAGCAGGTATATCACTACCAAACGCTGCAACGAATCTAGCGTTTTGCTGATACTCGGCAATCCAAAGAGCGAGCTTAGCAGTTTCTGCCGCAAAATCTGCATATTCGATACCATAGAAATTAGATAGTGTGATTACTGAACTGAAACCAAAGGCAAGTGAAGCTCCCCCTTCCAAATCTCGCAACGCATCCAATGCTTGGAGCTCTAATTTTCGTAGTTCTCGATAGGCGATTACTAAGAAGTTACCACTGCCACATGCGGGATCAAAAACGACAATTTTCGAAAGGCGCTCTAAAAAAGTATTTATCAATTTTTTTGAATGGCGAGCCTTAAATAGGTCATCACGCAGTTCATTTAGGAATAGTGGCTCCAGCGTTTTGAGAATGTTTGGTACAGAGGTGTAATGCATCCCCAAATTGCCGCGCATTGTTGGGTCAACGATTGCTTGAATGCTTGAACCCAGAATATCTGGATTGATGTGCTTCCAATCAAGCGAAGCTGCTTCTAGCAAGTAACGGTAAGCTTTAGCAGTAAACTCAGGTACAAGTGCCTGCCCGCTATACAGCCCGCCATTTACATACGGAAACTCTATTACCCACGGGCTAATATCCTGTCTGGTTGCGTCATCTACATCCAACACACTAAAAATGTCGGAAATCACTTGAGTCGCATGCTCACCTATTGCATCAAAGCCATCAGAGATGTCATTGGCGAGTTTTACTAAAGTGCGCTTCGCGTCGTGTTCAAATAGTGGTTGAAATAGCTCAGTCTGAAAATACCGTTTTTCTCGTGAATCGTAGTTAAGATTATTGAACGCTAGTTCTTTATAAATTCTGAAATCGCGAGATCCTGCCGATAGTCCCACTTCAAAGCGATTAATCAGATCCTGCCTGTATATTGATCCTTTAAATAGCAGACAAAAATCAATGTAAGCAAGACGTTGTTTTTGGGCATGACCAAGTTTATCTATCATCATTCCGTGCGAGTAAATATAATCCCGGGCGCAGTGTGGTTCATTTTAGTACGGTTGTAAAGTGTTCGGATTTACACTATGTAATTGAGTACTTTAAAACTTGAATATCAAATTTCGACTTTTAATTTGTATTGAATAAACCGTTGACAGAAATAACCAAAGTCGATATCGTTTCGATAGGTTTTGCGAGACCTATCAGCCCAAAGATAAAGCTAATGCAACGCACTGTATCGTGAAGTTTATTCTTACTAACGACATTTGATAACACTAATCTTGTGATTTTGGGCGACAAGAAAGGAGATATTATCAGATGACATCCGCTCAAATTTGTCCACCACTATCAGTTCATAAATTACACGCAACGAAATTACAAAAAAATCTTGGTCTTAAGCGAAGCACTGCTTGTACCATAGTTGCACATATATCTGGTTGTCTCGATTGGCCGCAACTGAGAGAGATGTGCGGAAAACCATTCGATCCCCCTTCATCTCAAATTCCTCTGTATTTTCTAGAGACATCTGTGATTGACAAGTTTTGGAGACTTGTAGACAAATATCAAGCCGAACTCGAAAAAGCATATAACCCTTCAATCCATCTTCCTGACAATCTTTTGGCTTTTGTAGTAAACAAAAAAGTAAATGCTGTTGGACATGACCAGATAGATAAAGTTTTATGGGAATTTGATGAAAAATCAGGGACGTCTGAACGCTTTGTGGGACAAATTTGTTGCGCCGACAATACCGCCTATAAAGTATTAAAGAATGAAATGAAAGGCTGGGAGCTGGAGACTCCTGATTACATTAAGAACCCTTGGCTTGATAATGCCACTTATCAGCAGAACTTTTATGCGTACTATTATTTTGATAACACGAAAGTACTTATAAAAGTCCGAGAGTGGGATTCTGGAATAGAAATCCCTAATTCAAAAACGTCTGTAGTGAACAAAAAATGGTTTGTCGACTATATGGTTGGGTATGTAAATATGCTCGCAAAGGAATTTGTATCTCTTGGGTATCAGCCAACATTTGAATTTTTCAAAATTCAAAACGTTTTTCTTCCAAATTTAACATCTGAATTCAAAGATGAAAATCATCCAAAACACGGTATTCATAGCCTTGTTGAGAAGCTGCTAGCTATAAATGGGCAAGAAGTTGGGGGCGTGCCCTACAGCAAAATTACGGAAGATAAGGGTATAAAAGTATCTTTCACGAAAGATATGTATAGATAAGCGCGGGGGGGGATTATGAGAAAGGTCTGGAACAAACTACTAAGCGAAGGTATCTACTATTCGTTTGAAAGCATGATGTTTTACAAAGCTTTTTATTCTGGGATGGGGAATGATGACATACGAGAGCTTCCCTCATCCATTAACGATTTTCTGCATCGCACTATTAGTTTGAACTCGCAAAACTTTAAGAGCAAAATCAGCGCAGCATGTGTTGGACGTTATCGCGACGAGTTAGAAGCTGATGAAAAATCATTTGACTTCGAAGGCTATTTTATTGAATTAGTGCCTGTAGCGGTTGATACCGTCGAGAATAATCCTTTATTCTCCAATAGCAAACCATACAACCGGTTATCTAAAGCCCTATTATTTGCCTCAAAAGCGCATTCTCAACAGCGCAGAAAGAGCGATAACAGCCCGTACGTTGAACATCTGATTGAAGTTATGGATTTACTTGCGAATATTGGTGAAATTGTGGACGAAGACATCATTATAGCTGGGATTCTTCATGACATAATTGAAGATACAAAAGTTACTGAATCCGAATTGAAAATCAACTTCGGCAGTCGCGTTTCTGGCATTGTTTTGGCGCTGACGGATGATAAAACCCAGCCGCTTGCGAATAGACGTAATTGGGCGCTTAAAAAATTAAGCTCCGCTCCAGGCTCTGTGAAAACAATAAAATTGGCTGACGCTTGTGCAAATGCCTCATCAATACCAGAATCTTGGGCTGATAAAAGATTAACTGAGTATTTTTTATGGCTTGACCAATTCACACTTGAATGTCGTGGTGCAAACAAGGCGCTTTACAATGAATACTTAAAGCGAAGAGCAGAATGAGTACAACAAAATGGATGTTGTGTGAGCATATTAAAGTTTTAAATTTGGAATTATTCATGAGAATTCTGCTAAGTAAACACAAGGGCTATCCACTTAGCCCGACCAACCACTACATGTTGTGTTTCCTAGATTTAATCTCGATGCCACTTTGCTGACCTAATGTAGAAACAACAACGCAGCCTTTAAGGACTGCTTAGTACCCAGCCTGTGTGAAAACTCCCAGCGTAAAATTTTTATGTAACGCTACGTAAATTAACAAGTAGTTTGATACCAAAATCACTAAAGAATTTAATCTACAGAGCCTTTTTTTGTCGATATTTTCGAATTACACCAGTTCAAAATAGTTTTCACACAGGCTGTACCATAAGCTGCCTTTCCGGTTTAACTCATTTCTGCCCCAAAGTGAGTTTGAGACAGTAAACACTATCAATATCAGCTCGACAGTTTCCGTTAAATTATCTTATGCGACCATGGAGTCAGCGAAGGAATCACTGACTCTAGGTTGAGTTCAAAACTCGAAGAATAAATCAAGCGAAATAAGCGTCATAGTGTGGCTTATCATTAGTTTCAATAGCAGTACAGATTATGCCCCAAATAGCCGCCAGTTGTGGCTGCACGGCTTCAGGAAGTTGCGTACCAAGTTCCATCGACTTCGCATGACATTTTTCGTTCATGTACTCGTATAGCGTGATCGACTTAATTTCTGCGTCCTCAATACCTTTTAGTAAGTTAGGGGCTATATAGTCCTTATTATCTTCTCTGAATTTGGTTAGGTTGAACCTGAATGAAAAATACACTTCCATTATCTTTCTGACATACGATTGAACAGCAATAGCGTCACAGTTTTGTGGTTGGTTGACAGCTTCTTTGATTTTACTGATCAGATAAGCGTATTCAGACCTATGGTTCTTTAATAAATCAGGTAACTGGTCAATTTGCGAATGATCGCCTCTACGGTTTATCAAGAAGTACTGCGTACGTTTCTGGTTGCCTTCTTTTGCACGATAGTAAGACATCCACATCTTCACTAGATTAAAGAATTCAAAGTTATGCGTTGATATGAAAAGCTGTTCTACGTGGTCATGATTCAGCTTACTTTTTATGATCCCAAGAACGTTGTAAATGTGATTTGAATCAAGGCTACAGATGGGGTCATCTAGATACACAATTGGCTTAACATCTTTCAATGCTTCATCTTCAAGCTGCGTTATGAAATACGCAAAGGCAATAGCCGTGCGTTCACCATCAGATAAGTGCTTGGCTTCTCGTTCTTCACGCATGAACTTGTATGTGCCAGCAATCGGCTTAATTTTAATATCTGTCTTGCCAAAGTACTGTCTTAGGTTGTCATTAAGGTTTTGGGCGCCTTGCTTAGTATTATTCAGTTCAGCTTTTATGACAGCGATACGTATATTCATAGCAGTGATGTCAGCTTGCAATGTTTTAGCGGCATCTTGAAATGCTTTTATATGTATTGCTGCTTGTGGGTGGTCGTAATCCTGCGTCTCTTGATAGACATAGTGACGCTTGATCGCTTCAATAGCTTGTCGCTGTTCAGTTGAATGATTAGAGGCTCTTTCGTTATGTGCTTTGATTTGCACATTGAATTTCTCAAGTAACTCTGTTGTATCTGGCAACGGATAATCTGAAGCACTGAATGGGACACTTTCAGCCATGTGTTCTTTTTTATCGGTCAGCAAGTCAATTAGTGATAGCTTTACAGCATCAAAAGATTCATTCAGTGGCTCAACTTCATTTCTAAGATCATCAAATCCTGCCTGTAAGTCAGGGTACAACTGGCTAGTTTTAGGAATACTGGAAGTTAATGTTTTTGCTTTTACCGACGCAATAGCAGAATCAATTCTCTGACTTAAATCTTTATACGCCTTTGAGAAGTATGTATTTAGTTCTTCTAACCGTGCTGGATTAATAGGACTTTGACAGAACTGACAAGTCGTATGGCCTTCGTGACGTTCAATACCGTCTTCAACCCAGTCCCTTAATTTCTTGTCTGCATCTAATTCAGCAATGGTTATCTGTGTAACTGACGTACGCAAGATGAATTCAATTTCGTTGAAGACAGTTATCATATCAGGAACAGCAATTACTGCTTTAGGCGCACTAGCAACGGCAGTGGCTTTTGCTGTATCTGTGAACGCACCTAATTTTTCTGGCGTTAGTTTATGTTCAGCGTTTGCACCACTAAGCATTGATTTTACACTTGCTACATTGAAGTTCGACCTGCCAAGAATGTTTAAATCTGTGACATTACGCCCAACGGCTGTAAGTCGGTTGTTCTGTTCTTTTTCTTTATCGTTCACTGATTTTGAATTGATATCGCGTTCTTGTTCTTTTGTGGGAATGGCTGCTTCGAGCTCTATAAGTTCTTTTTCTAAGTCAATATTGCGTTCACCAACAATCAAAACAGGGTTAACGCTTGATTCATCAAAGTTAACGTTCTTTGCGATGTAATCTGAATTGAAAACACGCAAGTTATCAACTTTTTCTATCGAGTTACTTGAGATTGAAGTACTGTCATGCAGTGCAATTTCAAACGAACCAGTTTCAAATCCTTCTGGTATTTCACCCAACTGCATAGCACGGAAGATTCTTGAAAATGTTGTCTTCCCTGAATAGTTAAAGCCATAGAACAGATTGAATTGATGGAATGGCTGACCAGCATTGGTCTTAGCCTCCTTGAAAATACCGAAATTTTTTATTGATTTTATGTTTTTAAACATGTGCTATCCCTGAACAATCTCAGGGTATTGTACTACGTATTATGCGTTTGCCCATGCAACTTATTTGATAGGTCGCTTATCTATGAATAGCAACCGCGTTTGAAGAGGAACTTTCCCAAACTCTACTTATCCGATATAGCCTCAGTCAACCACAATCCCTAACTCGGAACTGTCCAAAAACGAGTTTACCCGACCGTCTGCTTCTCGCTCTAACAAGACATTAATTTTTTCTATTCGTTATGTCAATTAAGCGCACCAATAAGACCTAAATGACAAAAGAAAGGAAACACAACATGTAGTGGTTGGTCGGGCTAAGTGGATAGCCCTTCTAAACACACACAAAAATGGTAGCTCCTTTGTTGGCGTTCAATAGTAAAATTAAGCTAGCATACTATGCAACTTCCATATCCTCTCTGTAACTCTTCATCGCTTGACGATACAATTCTTTTGCACTTTTCGTTACCGGTGTATCTTTCTCATTCGCTGGCAGTGCATCAGGCATGTACTCAATGAACTGTTTCTCCGTCACAATATTCTCAATAGTTCGTATGTAGAGCATAGTTGTATCCAAACTCTTATGGCCTAGTTGCCTCTTTAAAAAACTATGAATGGTTGTTTTGTGAGCTTCGCAAATGTCAGTATCATTAGCCTGTCCCCATCTGTATAGCAATTGTGTTGCCCCTGTATGACGCATAAAATGTGGAGTGACTTCAAACTCTAAAGCTTCTGATGCTTTGGCGAAAGCTTTCTGCAACTCTTTAATTGAAACGGGCGTGCCATGCTTATTAAGCCATAAAAAGGCTTCATCCCTTGTTCGACCCAGCTTCTTGGCGTGCTTTGTGCCGCAATACTTTGTTTCATAAAGTTCTTGACGCATCAACCTGTGCTGTAATAAGTATTCATCGTTAATAACTCTCATAGTCTCTCGATGAATCAGGCAAGTACCGACATCTCCACCTTTTTTCACATACCGAAAGTTTTGATGACTGGCTTCCCCCAACTGCTTATACCTTTTCCAATTTGGATTTAGCTTGTTAAGTCCAACTGGCAATTGCATTACGCCGCCGACACGCAGAAATGTTTGCAGCATTGTGGCGGCCATAACAGCATAAACAGGATCGTTTTCATGTAACACATCCCAAAGTTTATGATATTGATGCATCGAAATAACCTTTCCCTTGTAGTCGTCCGTAAAATCCATCCAACGTGTCGGGATTAGTGGTTCGCTATACCCTACATACGAAGTACTTGCTGCATTTGTGTGAGATAGATAATCTTCATCCTGGTCTCTCTTTCTTAGCACCCTTTCGCGCCCTTCAAAAGATAAGTTATGATTTACGCCTTCACTAGTCAAAAACTCCATGTATTGCCGAAATGGTTTTACATAATTGAGGAGAGATTGACCAGATATTTCCCATGCTTCATGCATCTGCTCAACGACTTGTTTTAGTTGAAAGTATTCGATATTGAGGTAATTTACCTCTGCAATACCTAATATTTCACCATCTATATCTAAGTGCTCGACTTCATTAATAGTGTTTATCAAGTACGTTATTTGGTAGGCCTGATCAGCGATTGTTTTAGCCGCTATCGTACTTTTTTTAGCCCCTATAAAAGATTTTGGGTAGTAAAATTTCCGAGTTAGGAATCTCAACAAGTTCGTGTCAACTTCACCGCCAATATAATAAGGAACTGGGACAGCCTCCCCTTCCAAGAAATTGAGTTTTATATTTGCCATGTGTAATACATTCCATATAGCCAATAAATTTTAGTTATCGCTAGTTCAGTCAATGTATGGATAGAAACAAGCCCGCTGATAATACCTAATATTTTATTTTTGGTGATTTTCACTCTATGTGAAACCTTGAGTAACGTTTTTCAAAGGCAAAACCTTTAGAGAGTGCCTTTTCAATCAATTTTCTTTGAGCAATGACAATTACTTTTTCTTTTGCTCTTGTAATCGCCGTATATAGCCAACTACGCTCTACCAAAAAAGAGTCTTCTACAACAACGATCACCGTGGGGAACTCACTACCTTGTGCGCTGTGAGCAGTAATGCTATAAGCATGCTGTAGATGATACTCACCGCTGCTTGTATCTTTTATGTCTGACAATTGAAGACCAACAACGCCCTCAAGAGCGAAGTCCACAACCATGTCGACAGGCCATGAATGGCCATGTTCCTCAAAAACCGTAGCTCCAGACAGAATGGTGCCAGTAGAGCCGTTTACTAAACGTAAGCGCTTGTTGTTTAGCTTATACACAACACTATCGTTCACCCTAAATTCTGGCGCAAAATCAATACGGTGGTCGCGCCTTCGTAATAATTTGTGTAATCGAATATTAGCTTCTGCAACTGTCTTCTTTCTGGCTGCAACAACATGAAGCTCGGAGCTTAGGTTTTTTAGATACATGGTTTCAATTATTCCGAATAAATCATCAGGATTATCATATTCTATAAGCTCAACTTCGCTGTTCCCTGTAAACATGACACCATCTTTGATGCTTTGTGCAACCTGCGCGATTCCAAGCTTACTGCGAAAATTTTTAGTTAACTTAACATTAGGCAGTGATTTCGAATGTATGAGCTTATGAAAAATAATACCAGGTCCTATGGGTGGGAGTTGCGCCCAATCACCTATTAGAACAAGGCGTATCGGCTTGCCTTCGAATGCTTTTAAAACCTTGTACATGGTATATACATCAACCATGCTCGCTTCATCGATATGAAATACAGGACATTCCAAGTTACAGATAAACTTGGGATTTTCTTTTATCTTAGCCAGCAAGCTAGTAATCGTGTAAGCATCATCTTCAGTTTGCTGTATAAGACGCTGGGATGCTTTACCCGCTAATGCGACCTGGACTACGTCTAATCCTGACTTTTTAATTAGATCGTTAACAGCGAAAAGCACACTAGTTTTACCCGAGCCTCCTCCACCCGAAATTGCAGTTACTGGGTTTTTCAGTACAGTCTTAACAGCTAGAGCTTGCTCTTCGCTCAGCACAAGATTTCTATTTAATGTATAGTTATCAACTACTTCATCGGGCACTTCTATAGTTGTTACGCAACTATCCATGCGTAGAACAAGTTGTTCCTGCACGTATAGTTCCATTTGCGCCATCACTTTGAGGGAAAAGGTTTCCTCTCCATTTGCCTGATTATTTTGGACAACTATTCGAATCGGCAATTTCCCTTTTGATTGGCAGGTCAATCGGTAAGCATCCTCACACAGTCCTGCACCTAAGAGGTTTCTAAGCCCCTCAATAAACTCATCCCTTGGAACCACTGTGTTACCGCGAGAGAGCTCTTTATGAAGAACTTCTTCTGCGGCACATATTAGTCGACGGGGGTCGTCACGCGCAACGAGGCTAGCCCGTGCAAAAATATCTGCATCCTTAAAAGTAGCGAATGACCAAATGCGGTAAGGGTCGTCTTTTAGCTTGTCAACAGTATCAACCCCGTACACATCGAACGCTTTAAACGCAGACTTACGTAATAACCCTCTTACTTTCGGCGATGCCTCGTTCAGTAACCCATCCATATAGGAACTTATTGCGGCTTTGCCTGCATGTTGGTGCCAATGATTGATGATAACAATAGCTGCTCGCTGAGTTACGCGTTCCACTCTACATAACGCCCTGTAATCTTTTGTTTCAAGTAAATTCACTAGTGTCTCAGGATAAGCCTTTAACAGACGGTATGCTGTTTTCTCGCCGATACCAATACCTTTGGACAAAAACTCTTTTACTAAACTATTAGCAACCTTCACACGCTTAACAGCCTTAGCGATAAGTTGTAATCCGTACTTTTCACTGTATTCTGAATTGCCAACCACGGAAACACTGTCACCTTCAGAAACGAACTCTAAAACTGATTTCACTCTAATATTTTTATCTTCGGTTTTAACGCTGAACACTTGATAAACAGGCGTTTCATATATAACACTGTCAACCAACCCGAAGTATTCATGAATCATTTTAATGTGCTCCAGATATTTTGATATCGGACATTAAATTACTTCCTAGCAACGACTCCTCGGCGTGCTCTAGTTGATGAAGTTTGCGTTGCACCTCTGCTAGTTGCAGAATTAACTGTTTGTTGTCAGTTTCCAGTAATTTCACTTTTTCATTGGCTAAACTAAATTTTCTTTTAAATTCATTGACCTGTTGCCGCAGTTTGGATATTGCCGCAGAAGTCATCGTGGTTTCCATATCTTCTAGCGCAGACTCCGCTTCATAGTTAAGTGTTTTTCGCTCCCCTTTGGCAATTTGAATGTCAATCTCGGAAATGATTCTCTTGATGGCCTGGTTACGCGAAAAAAATGTTGGCGCTGACTTTATTTCTGCTACAGGCATATCCAAATAAAAAGCCCATAATACTCTTTGGTACAATCGATTCCTGTTGTTTACAGGCCAGTTGTAAGATGCTTCGCTCATGCGTTCATTTAAAAAACCTAATAACCCAGTCTCATTTTCCTGACTGATCTCAATATTACTTTTGGCTTCAACTTTTATGTGTCCAGCCTCTGTAAGCTTCAATTCTGCTGCCTTCACGATTGGTTTCAATGTCTGGCGAAGAGTGTCTGAGGTCGTTCCATACCCAACTGCTAAAGCAAGCTTTTTAGGCTGAATTTTTGACTTCTTTGTGTCCAGCCATTCAATTATGTGATGAGCGTCTAGTGATGTGATCATCTCAAGCTTTTCTTCCAAGGCGATTCGGCGCAACTGCCCAAGCTCAGTTTTTCCGATATTATCCGCTTTATACTTCTTTGTAAGGTCTAGCTTATTCATAACGCACCACTAATATTTCATCGAAGTTTTCAGAAGGGAGTTCAATATTCTCTTTCGTCTCATATAATTCTAGAAGCCTAATTTCATCTATTTTTCGATGTTTCGCATTACGTTCAGTAAGCACACTATAAGGCGTGTCGAAAAGGACTCCACAAATTGATATGTCACGACCATTCTTATATTTCTCCTGCATTATAATATTTAACCAGTTCAAGCGAGATGCCTTGGTTAAATTGGTTGCATCGATTACCACAGAATGCTTATCTCTAAAATAATTTCCTTTTGATGCCCAAGTGCTTTTACCAGAGCCTGGCATGCCAATTAATAGATAAACCCTCGTAGGTAAAGGCCTTTTTAATAACTCTATTAATTCATGTCTAGCCCTCTCCCACGCAACATCTCTAAGAGCTTTGTTATTAAATTGATACACGCCATCAATATCAAGATGCTTATCTGGGGACACAATATTTGAAGAGGAAAATACGACATCGCTTCTTTTACTTTGAATGTTGGAGAATGCAATATCTGCTGCCGTTGCGTTCATGGTAGAAATACGCTTTTTATTTGCATCATCTTTGGTTCTATACCTTTCAATTGTTGCAGCCAACTCAAGACATTGAAGGTGCGCAGAATTTCTCTCATTCCTCAAATTATCTCGTTCACTAACCAACTTGCCCATTTCTGATTCATCTTGCATTTCTTGTTTGTTTTGCTGGAATTCCACCCTCCACCCATTCACCCTATCTGCAAATTTTTTATAGCTTTTAGCAATCTCAGGCATCTTTTTTGGCTTTTCACCTTGAAAATATGAACTGCTGACACCGGTCTCTTTTGCAATTTTACTTAGTGAGCAATCATTAACCATGCCACTCGCAATAGCTTGGGCTTTCAAAGAAACAAATGTCGCTTCCAGCTTTTGAAAGTTTGTCTGGTGTATAGTGTCCATCGAAGGAGGCTTAGATTTAGATTCCGCCATAACTCTCACCATATAATTCTGAAAGAATATCTCCATAGCTTTCAAAAAATCGTTTAGCTTCTTGTTGAATATCATACACTTGACCTGCACCATCCAAGTAAGCAGTATAAAATTTGAAAGTATCAAGAAGGGGGCGGCTCCATGACGCACCAAATAGAGCATCAGTGCATTTTTCTCCAACACAATTGGCAGGATCAGGCATAGTCGAAAGCGTGTCGGTAATTTTTTTGCTAATGTTAGCGCTCTTACGAGAGACATGGTTTTTCTGTATCGAACATGGTGAATCGGTAGTGTCCGAACACGACCTCATGCATACAACGCTCATAGGAGTCAACAAGGCAAAAACATGACCGCCAGTCATTCGTGCTAAAAGAAGCTCGCGAAGCCTAGCTTCAAGTTTTACCTGCATATCCATTTCTGTTAATGATTGGTTTTCTAACTTAATCTTGTTTTTGATTTCTTCTGCACCATCCTTCATTTGACGCCCCTTAACCCCAGCAACCTGACCAGAGCCTATAGCTTTAGCCATATCTTTAGCTAACGACTCCTGAGCTTCCAACACACTTCGATTGCGCTCTTGTATGACATACGGGTTATGGTTTAAGTACGCATCCGGCATTAGTGAGTTACTGTGTCCAAATAGCTTCTTAACTATTAATATGGCTGCGTTGCTATTCGCACCAATATAGCCGGCTAGGGTTGCTCTGCCGCAATGGGCAGTAGCTCTTAAAGAAGGGTTAGTGGTATTTATTTCAAAATCAAAATACTCGCCTAAGTAACTAAGAAGATCATTAAAAGCACTGTCTTCTCGAATATAATGCAAGTCATTTACTTCTTTATCTGTAATCTCAGCAGACGGACTTCTTTTGTTAAAGACGAGCTTTGATTCTTGGGAATACTTAACTTTATTAGCCAAAGCGATAACACGAGCAGTTTGTTCTGGCACTGGGATAACATGATCTATGATCTTTGTTTTCTTAATATCGGTTACCAAATAATAAAGAGAGTTATTGCGATTTGACCTTATGCAGCAATCAGCGTTTAGCTTCCGCATGTCGATGCTACGCAATCCTGTTGTTAATAATACTAGCCAAGCCGTCGACGAGAGAACCAACCTCGTTAGGTTCGTAAACCATTTTTCCGACAAAACTTTCTTACCACGCTCAGATATGTAACAGAAAGGTTGCAATCCCTCAATTTCTGGATATTGTTTAAGAACCTTTGTTCGGACTGCGTAGGCAATCCATTTGCGGCTCTTGCTTGACGCATTGACTTCATCATATATCTTTGTGATGATTTCACCGTAATCGTTTACAACCATCAAAGCGTGAGTCACCACATCAGACAGACTTTCATACGTTAGTGGAGAATACGGAACTTTTTCTTTGACAACCTTAAAAGACTTTTTAACAGATTTAATCCATTTCTTAAGTGTGACATTACCTTCATCCCACGGGAGCAACAAGCCATCAACTGCAAACTCGGAAGGAGTAAACACAGAAGCAGGGAGTGATTTTATATCTCTAAGAAGCTCTAGATATGTTTCGTTTATACTGCCGCTTGACACAATGTTAGTTTGAGTTATCAATTGAATATCTTCCATGCCTAATTCGACAAGGCATTTGAATGGAGAATCCGGTTGAGCTACGATTATATTTTGGGACTCAAAGAGACTCTTAAAAGTTGAAATGAAGCCAATCAAACGAGGTTTAATTGTGTTTATTGACATACCCTTGTGTTGAACATGCGTATACGCGTAAACTTTGAGTAGCAATTTCAAAGGATAATGCTCAGCACGAGGAAACCACTCCCCCCAATTTAGATTGCGCGATGTAGCTCCCTTACTTTCCCATACATCATCAATGAATGAGGAATCACCAGAAAGTAAATTCATCGGGGCATTAATGTAGCGCTTTTCTAATTCGCGCAAACAAGCCCACTGTTTCTCCCCCAACCCGTGATCAATAGGTAATACTAAGCTGGTTGCTGAGTTTGTCTGACTGTGCATATTTTATTATCTCTTAAATCTGTAGAATTGGCGGTAGAAGCACTTCATTATTTCGGAGCGCTTTATTTACAACTTCATATGCCCCAGCAATAATCGATTCACCTTGAGGATGTACTGTTCTAAATTTCTCTATTGTTTTCCTCGCTATCTCTAAACGATCGAGTAATACGTGACCAGTCAAAACCTGATTATTTGACATAACCCGCTCTAATTGAATAATTCGGTAGATGATTTTAGGAGTGTGCACTGCATAGACTTCCGAGCGCTCACAGCCCAAACACATGTCGTATTTTGTGCACCTTGAGGCAATCGGAATGTCATGCGTGGGATTTTCTGGGTCAGTGCAGTCGCATAAATAACGCTCATTCGACAACTGCCGCTCCGAATTATCGATTTTAATTTTACCCTTAAAGGAGCTGGCCTTCTCCAACATGTCAGTTGTAAGGGCAACAATAGCCGAATTTAGTACAAGATTTGCAGAACCACTCTTTAGTAAGTACGAGAAAAATGTGGTATCAAATTTCTGATGATTTAAAGCCGTTTTAAGCTTCGCGGTTAACTCTTCAGGTGAACGCACATCGTCTAGAAGCTCCATAAGTTTATGTCCTGCATAAACTTTCCTAAATTTTCTAGAATCCAAGATTGTTACTCGGCTTCCGTCATCGTGATAAATAGGGTATTTATTTAAAAACCCATCCTTTACACCACTTTCCCAAACATTGGCAAAAATGAACTCTCGGCCATCTACACGAGTTTGATCTAAGAATTTCAAGTATCTAAACAATGGGCTATTGACTTTTATTGGGCAGGCTATCTTTCTATTATATAAACCACCTCTAGCTTTCTTGCCAATGACAACAACTTGCGCCATTTTTTTATCGGTACTTTTCTGTAACCCAAGCTCAATATCGTAGTTTTCGTACCAAGGTTTACCGTCATAAGACCAACGCCAGCTTTTAATCACCTCGATATTTAATCCGGTGATCATTGCCGCATACATCATGATCGCAAACTCGTGATGAGAGGAGGTTAAATTAATAAATTGATGATCCCATGCCGACCAATTCTCTGTCGTTCTTTCATAAACTTGCGTCCCAAAATAATCTTCTTTTAAATGATTAAAAATAGTTTTAAATACATCGGGTGCTTCTGGGCACTTAATAACGACACGTTTTAATTTAGATACTCTGATTAAATTCTTAAGGTAATTGGCAAAATCTGTCATGTTAGGATAAAAAGAAGGCTCTCCAGCTCGGTGTCGCTTGTAATGAAGAAAAAGATTATCAAGCAATGCTTGGTGCCCACCTTCTTCACCTTGTATGCATGAAATGAAGAACTCATTTTTTAAAGTCATGTTATCTAGTGGTATGTACTTATCACCTAAACTATCCACTGACACGCTCTGAATTTCCACCCATCGATCCATGGATGTTTGAATAATGTAGAAGCAACAAGCCATGAACTGAGTCATTTCGGAGTCACTAAAGTCCACCCCTCCTATTAAGCGATCTATTTCATTTGCATCTACAACTCGTTTTGTTTTCTCTGCATATCCAGTGATCCTCAGTGAATCAATACCATAGCTCTGATAATGCTTAGATAACTTTAAGCAAGATTTTAAAGCTGTAAAATACTTGCGCTGCCTTGTGGGAACTTGCTTTGCAAGGTGCGTTAAAAAGCGAGAAAATAAATCTAATTCTAGGTCGCTTAAGAGTCTAGGGCGTTCGCTTTTCGGTAATATATCCAAAAAATCAAAAAACTGTTTAATAGCTGTAATTAGAAAATTTACCGAACTTTTACTGCGGACATACTTGTTAGTGTATTTGATTACGAGGCAAGCAAAGTCTTGTGCTAGTGCTTCACCTATTATCGGTGCACCAAAATCTACTAGTGGAGGGTATTTGTTACGTTGAGCACCAGACCCAATCCCAGATTGTATCGATAAAAAAGTAGCGGGGTTTTTTACGCAAATCTCAGAAAGAAGAGCTTTCTCGAAAAATACCCGAATAGACTTACCTTCGATACTTTTAATATCTACGAATTTAGAGTAGGAGGGCAAGTCATCTTCTCTTTTGAGCTGAGAGACAATTTTATGGCCTTTTGTAGTTGACGCTGCAACTTTTAAACTAGCTCTTTTTCTTCTCGCCATCTACAGCACCATTTAGTGATTTGTTTTATTTATCCTTATTGTATAATAACGGGGTTAGAAAAAAACACAAACAGTTTGTTGTTTTCGTGATTAGTTTTTACAATTTACTTATTTTGCCCAACTTCATGCGCGGACAACTGTCGAATGCGATCCAGTGCCATGGCTAATTGCGCTTCGGTATTTACATCAATTGAACCCGCAGCGTCGTTATCAGCATTGCTATCAAATGGGCTGGTCATTCCAAGCGCAATTAAAAAATCTTGTCTAACGCGAAGGGACCCTAAAGTAACATGTCCCTTAATAATCTCCCCTGTACGAGGGTCAATAACTGAAGCACCATAAGACCAACCACGAGTTGCCCTATGAACCCATTGAATAACGTTATATCGGACATCCATTGGGTCTGCATCTACTGGTAAGACTTTAACTTGGAAGGCGTTTTTATATCCAGCGGCAGAAAATGCTTGATCCCACCAAAGTGCTCCCTCTCGAAGGGCCGTCATGACTGGTTCAGGAATACCTGGATCTAAGTAATAAATAATGGGCTCGACAGCCTCACTAACTTCAGCATCTGGATTTTTCTTAGCTAAACGATGACGCGGTATGAATTTTTGTTCCATGTCCATATCAATAGGCGCCGAGTAATCCAAGTAACTGTGTTTCCAAAAACCAGAGTAAGGATGAAACACGCGCGTTTTATAATCGTCATCTGGCAAGGCAACAAATGAGTGGTGCAAATGCACCGAGACGCTTTTAGCGTCGGGTGTCACTTGCCGAATGTATCGCCCCTGCGAATTACCAGCAAAAGTCACTAATGCCTCAAGCTCTGTATTACGCTCAAATGTTTTTGTTCTTGCTAAATATACACCAGAACGGTTTTTATCTAACGAATATGCCCCTTGCCCCGTTTGACTTAAGGTATCAATGATACCGTGTATGTCTGAAAGCAAAAACGGTGTGTAATCAATGTAAACTTTGCCCCCTTTCTCATGCGATATTTCGAATCCTGCAATGACGGAGTCGGCAAACGCTTCATCAATGCTTTTTATTTCTGCAGCGTTGGCTGAACTAGCTCGATAGTCGGTATTAAGTTGTTTTAACAATACCTTGTTACCAAAACGTTGAAATTTCACTAAACGGGTTTCGCCTAACTGGCCTCTATCTAGGCCGATATCATTAGAGCCTATCCCCTGAGGTAAGCTGCTTTGAAATAGCATTTGCTGATTAAACTGCTCAATATCTAATGCCAAATACACTTTATCTTCAGATTTTGAATATAGGATATCGACATATCCAGCAAACAATTGCTTAGACTCTAAAAAGTCCTTCTCGTCTTGTGCTTGAATTGCTGTCGAAACTAACAGTAAGCTTATGAAGAAAAAAGAACTAACAAGTTTTACTACCGCTATCATTAAAGACTCCCGCATTTCACATGCTTTTTATATTTTTCTATTATTTACTTGTATGAAGCTGTTCGCTCTAAAGCGCGTTTATAATAAATTTTTCATAACGCTTCTAGTGACACAATTCCTGTAAAGATACTTTTTTAAAACAGCTTTTTTAAAACAACTCTTCTAAAATGACCTTTTTAACGTCACGGTTTCAATGTTCATCTATTGATTGATCTACATCATCAGCCGCTTCACATAAACTCACTATACTAAATTGTAAATTCATGGTGCTATCAAATTGTTCATCAAATTTTAGATTGCGAACACATTATTAAAGGCACCCGCTTAAAAAGAGAGAAACTATGCCCCACTTAGAGGCTAATGACAATATTGAAGAACCGTCGAATAGCCTAATATTCTCTTTAGTAGCTGATGAGGATACTAAAATCATACTTTCGAACCTTCCTGTGTTTGGTGCAAATCTCACATTTCGAGAAGATATTGGTGAATTTGAAAACCGCAATGTATACCCTAATGAAGTTATCGGCTGGCTCGACTATTCACAACTAACAAAACTCGCTTGCTTAAATCAGCAACAATACTTCAAGGCTCAATACTTTGAAGCTCAGCATTTTATCAAAGTTGAAAAAAATCAGCTGTTTTTTTCTCAAACCGTTCATGTTCACTCTGTAAACAAAAATCTTGAAGAGTCAAAAACCATTCTAACTTTTTCTATCGTGTCCAAGCCAAACAGAAAAGTCGTAAGTATCAATCAAGCTGATTATTAAGGGCAAAAGTACTAAATTCATGGGTACTACACTAAAGATGACTAAGCTTACGCTTTAATCCACTATGACGAGCAGACGTTTGTTCAACACTCTTTACTAACATCGGTAAACTCGCTATTAAACCTATACTTTGCTTAGCTCTCGTAATCCCTGTATATAACAACTCCATGCTTAAATATTGACTTTCATAATTCGAAGTGCCATTTGCTATCGCATTAGGCAATACAATATCGACAATAGAAAACTCTGAGCCTTGGGTTTTGTGTATAGTCATCGCATATACTAATTCATAATTTGGCAGCGCAGTTAAGCTATACTGATTCACTTGCGAGTCTGAAACTGGACTGTTAAAGCAGGCAATCAGTTGGCCTTTTCCATTTGTCCAAATAACGCCAACATCGCCATTAAATAGGTTCAGTTTATAGTCGTTTTGAACAACCATTATTGGCATTCCCTTGTACGCACTTCCAAGTTCAATATGGGCAAATTTTTTCTTAAGCTGATGCTCAAGCTCCATATTCAAAACTTCCGTTCCAACTGGGCCTTTTCTTGTAGGTGATAACAATCGATAGTGCTTCAAATGAGCGAGCGCTTCTAATGCTGTTGAGCTATCGAAAACCGCATGATAATGGGATGACATTCTCTCTATAATCGGCTTTTTTAGACCTTGTCGATCAGTATAGGCATCTGGACACCAGCTTATATCCGCTTGATTCTGCTGTTTGGCCTTATCAGAATCAATAGTATAGTTTGATAAAAAGCTTGCCAATGCCTTACTCCGGCCTGACAGCACGATATTAGCTAAGGTTTTAATCCCCCCTTTTGAGCGCATGCTTCTTTGCAGAAATGTCACGTTATCGTATTGCCTACTTGCAATAGTCGTTGAAACTGATGCTGAGTTATCTATCGAAACCGGTAAATATGGAATAAGCTTTTGCAAAAAATCTAGGCGAGCATTTGAATATACGTTTAACAACTCAGGGGCAAGCCAATCTTGCTGATTTACTAAGTCTTTTAGCAAACCACCGCTTTCTACAGAAGGCAATTGGTTAGCATCTCCAATTAATATTAGTTTTGCGTGAGCTGGAAGCGCTCTAAGTAGCTTAGCCATCATTGCCACGTCAATCATTGATACTTCATCAACGACTAAAAAATCACAATCTAATTGTTTTTTTTCATCATACCTTGGCTCAATACCAAACATGCCTAAACCAAGTAATCTGTGCAGTGTTTTTGCTTCAATCATGGGTGTAAGCTGCTCAACTAACTCAGCTAACCCTGGCTTGTTTATAAGCTGCCTAAATTCTCCAAGTATAGATTCATTTAGCCTTTGCGCTGCTTTTCCCGTTGGTGCCGCTAACAGCAATTTGGGTCGATTGGAAACGCCAATGCTTGACTCCGTCAATGTTAATGAATATTTTTTTGTATCCATTTTATTGATGAACAACCATGACAGCAAAAGCCGAGCAACCGTATATGTTTTTCCTGTTCCTGCTCCACCACTGATAATAGAAGTTTGAGCTAACAAACTATTAGCAACGGA
Organism: uncultured Glaciecola sp.; assembly: GCA_905479945.1. Taxonomy (GTDB): domain Bacteria; phylum Pseudomonadota; class Gammaproteobacteria; order Enterobacterales; family Alteromonadaceae; genus Glaciecola. The sequence goes on from CAJQOP010000065.1 coordinate 21,034, forward strand.
AACCTGCTGCCAATCTACGTTCTCTTCGTCGTTCTCTTCGTCGTCCTCTTCGCCGTTCTCTATTGCATGCTTATCTGCGTGTTTTGTAGACGGTTTAGTAAACAAAAGCGGCCAAAGTTTTTCGGTACATACTTTAATGGCTGAAAATGAGCTTTCACTGGGTAACGTGTTTTGTGATTGATGGGCACTAAAATAATCAGCAATCTCTTTTTCATATTGCCAATAGCGAGCCGTATACAAATACGGTGTTTCAAATACCAAATCGCCTCTGCTCTGGTCAACATCCAAGAATATTTCCAAAATAGGCTGCAGTTTTTCGATATTAAAAAAATCAAACCCTTGCTTTGCAATATCCTTCGAAGTGTCGAGCTCTCGCCATAGACGTTGCCCTGCTATCGCCTCGATATCTAAACAACCGTGACCTTGCCGTTGAACGTAAGACAGCGCAATTAATAAATGGAAAGCTTGTTGCAAGGCGTCAGTCTGTTCAAAAAACACATTCTGACTATGATTTTTGTAGCGCATTGACATTACACTGCAAGCAAAGAAATAGTCGATAGGATAAATATCACTCAATTGCGATAAGCAATCGCTACTTGAGGCATAGCCAACTCGTTTGGCAATATTACTAGGCAGGGAAAACAAAACGTTTTTTTGATTATTCATCTAGCGCTCCATGCAATTGCACATCCTTGGGTTTTGCGTTAAAAAGCTCATTTAAGCTGTAAATAAATTTCGGTTCAACTTTATCGAAGAAGACACCCGCCGACTCCTTGTTAAATTGGTAATCAGGAGACATACCGCGTAAATAGAGATAAAAAACACCACCAAAGTGTTTCTCAAAAGCATAGTCCGATAAATGCTGCTGAAGATATTTATGCAGCGCTAAGGAGTAAAGTAAATATTGTAAATCATATAAGTGATGTTGATTATTTTCATGTAAATTTGCGGCTTTGTAATCCTCTGGCGCGTTCCCCAAATGTGTAGACTTGTAATCAGCAACATAAAATTTACCATTTTCTTCAAATATCAAGTCAATAAAGCCATGCATCATCCCCGTTAATTCAGGAATATTAGGCATAGAAATAGGTAAAGCATCAAACCCTTTCTTCTCTTCAATATGGTGTCGATATTGAGTCAGTAATTTAGCTAATTCTGTTACTTTTAAATTTGGCATCGGGAAATAGAACTCAGCTTCACGTAAGGTATTTTCTACTACCAAATCTGCCATACAAAAATTCGGCAGTAAGGGCGTATGCAGGCAAGAAGACAACCAATCAAATAGTGCAGAAACGTCTTCTTGCTCGATATCATCATAACTAGCAAGTGCGGCTGATGACGCCGTTTGCCAGTCGGGCGAGTTGAAATCTACCTGTTCGAGTATGTCATGAAGTAAATTACCAGTATCAGCGCCTTTCTTTAAACTGAAGCGCAAGGAATTTGGGGCTTCAGCCTGACCATCTTCAGGCAACAGCGTTTGTTGTTTTGATAATGGGTCCTGCGGGCTTAGTGAAAGAGTCTGCGGGGTTAACAGAGTAAGGTGCTCACCGGCAGTTTCAATTGCATGCAGAGATATTTGATTAGGTATAGCAACATCATAATATTGCTTATCATTATTTTTTTGAAACCTAGATAAATTTGAAAAAGAGCTTATAAGCCAAGCTGAACGCTTAGAAATATCTAGCGATAAAAAATCAGGAGTCTCCGGTTTTATTTTCTCAGCAGCGATGTTAAGTATTACAGGTGCTTGGTCAACATTAACAATGCTGCTATTAGGATCAAACGGATTTATTTCTGCCTGACTAGGGCTGGCAATGCCCTTATCCGTTACTTTACTAATGATATGCTGCGTCATCCAATTTACAAGTTCACATTGCACATTGTCTTGTGTAAATTCGTTACTATCTATGGGCTTGAGAAAAACATGCTCGGGTGTGTCAAGTATAGAGTGCAGAGACGACTTAGCATTAACTACATCATCTATCATGCCTAAATAGCAGCGGTATTCGGCTCTCGTAATAGCAACATACAGCAGTCTAATTTCCTCTGCATGAGCTTGTTTTACATATTCATCAATGCTCGATTTTGTTTTCCCTAGCTGATACCTCGGTTCTCCAGCAGCCATATCTTGATATTTATAATGCTGAATCGAGGTGTTGCCCCGCTTGCTTGGGTTTTTATAACTGTCAGCAAAGGGCACAAAAACAATTGGATATTCCAGGCCTTTGGAACCATGCTGCGTGATTATTTTGATCAGATTTGCGTCGCTTTCCAAACGAAGCTGACTTTCTTCATCAGATGTATGCTCGAATACTTGTTGACTGAACCAAGCAAGCTGCTGTTCTGGCAACTTATTCAATATCGCATTTTTAGCCAAACCTTCGGCTAAATGCATCATGTTGGTTAGACTTCTTTCTGGGGAGCTCGATGGTTGGTAGTTTTCTTTTATTAAGCGCAATAACAAACTAAAAACCCCCTCTTTTAACCACAAGGCTTTATACTCGATGCAAGCGAGCATTATTTGCTCCCACAATGGGTGCATCAGGTCATTTTGTAATTCAGTAAGCAACTGTTGATGAGTTTGCGCTGAGGACTCTTTACCCGCTGAGGGCTCTTTACCCGCTGAGGGCTCTTTACCAATTATTCGATTTAAAAGGCTGCTGCTGATACCTGCCATTAAGGCAGAGCTATTGTGATGATGAAGCACCGCGTCCATAACACGATATAACTCAACTGCTTCTGAAGATTCAAATAGAGGTGTTTTATCGCTTAAGTAAACCGCGCTTAATCCCGCAAAAGCTAAACTTTCTTTTACGCGTTTAGCTTCATGTTTACCTCGCACTAGAATGGCGATGTCGGCTGGTACAAGGTGCTCCTCACCTATTTTTGCATCAGCAAGTAAACGTGCAATCTCTTGTGCCGTCCAGTCCAAAACTTGAGTTTCTAAGTCAATCTTCTTTCTTCTGTCCAGAGTCTCACTTTGCTGCATTTTTCGATTAGCTATGCCGTCAGAAGCTACCATGTATGTTAGTGCAGCTCGCGACTGCTCAGGATCATGTAAGGGGCGTTTTGCAGCCTTAGACATAGGTGTTGAATTGATAATTTCATAACCGATATCAAATCCAAATACCGGTCGCCCTTGCTGCTCACCCAGTGATTGCCCCCAAAAAAGGCGATTGTACGCAGTGACCATTGCTGCTGAAGAACGCCAGTTGGTATCCATTAGCCAAATATGGTCTGCGTGCCTTTTTGCTTCTAGGTAAACAAAAATATCTCCGCCTCTAAAAGCATAAATAGCTTGTTTAGGGTCACCAATCATAAGCAGTAAGGCACTTTCATCAGCTTTAGGGTAAAGATGATTGAGTATTTGATATTGGTGATCGTCAGTATCTTGAAACTCATCTACCAGTGCCACTGGAAACTGCTTTCTGATGGCACTTACCAAGTTTTCATTTTCAGATTGCAGGGCCAAAGAGAATGAACGAATTAGATCGTCGAAGCCAACCACGTGCGCATTTTCCTTTGCAACTTCAATACTCTGCCGAATTTGATAAATCCCTTTTTCAACGACATCCATAACCGCATTTAACTCCAAACTAGCCTGCAGTTCAGCTGTTTTAACTTTATGAAAATTTGTCGCCAACGTTCTGAAATCTTTGATTGGTTGCAGTAATTCAGCTACCTCTTTGGCAGACTTATATCGAGTACCGTTAATAAAGTCACCCAAGGCTTTAGGTGCTTGAACTAAACTCTCAGCCAATTGCCGCTGAGATTCGTCAAATACAGCTGGAATTGCATTACAACTAAGAGAAGTAACCATAACTGTATCGTTAGTTAATTCAGCTTGAGTTGTTGCAGCATCAGTCAATAACGCCTGAGCCGACAAATAATCTAAAATTGCCGCAAACCAGGATATACTGGTTTGCCACTCATCCGTTCGTTTTGCTTCTTCTTTATGCCCCGATACAACAGCATCAAAAATAACTCTTTGATTATTTTGAAGCAGCGTTAATAACCCTTCAATATTTGTACGATTTTGATTCAGAAAATGAAAATATTCAGCAGTGTTTTCGTTTTCAAACTGAGCATTTTGCACTCGACTTAGTGCTTGTTCAGAAGCAATAGCGTTTCTAAACTCATTGAAAAATCGCTCTGGATCATGCCAGCTTCTGGATGCTAACAATGCAAACGCGTTCTCATCATGCGCTAGCACCCGCAACCAGTCTTGAACAGCCTGCATACTAATTTCAGTAGTATCTGTGCTTAACTCGGGTTCTAAATCAGCATTTAGCGTTACCGCAAATTGTTTTAGTACTCTTTGACAAAAACCATGAAAGGTAAATATTGATGCTTCATCTAAAGATAATAGTGCAGCTGTTAACAGAGCGTACCCTTCTTCTAAACCTACTCTACCACGCAATACTTGGGTGAATTCTGACGCTTTATCATCATGCCATTCGTCATGAATTTCTTGTAAGAAAGCAGCAACCCTTCCTTTTATTTCTTCGGTTGCCGCTTTTGTAAATGTCATGACCAATATTTCTTGCACTGCTAATTTTCTTTCTAAAATTAACCTGGCGTACAAACGCGTAATATTAAATGTTTTACCGGTACCCGCGCTGGCTTCTATTAAGTGCCGATGGCGCAGTTCAAGATTTAGAGGATCGAGTTGCTGCATTTATTTTCCGCCCTTACTTGTTTTTTTTACTGACTTCATGCTCGCTTTCAATGGTTGATAAATAGTCAATAAGTCCTCAATAATTGGGCATGTCATTTCTGCTATATAAGGGTAGTAGTGTACGAAGTACTTGTCTTGAACAAACGTAAGAGGTGAAAAAGAACTATTGAAAACAGAACCCCACCGTGACGCTATTTCGGGGTGTTGGTAATACGTGTTTTTATCAGCCGTCAATGGCTCAAAATCCTTATCCGACTTAATCCCACGCATTAACGCGTCGGCTAAATCTGGGGCAATGAGCAGTGGTTGTTGTAAACCACGGTAATATATATCTAACATTGCGCTTATCTGCAGTAACGCACTTTGCTGCTCGACGGCTTCAAAATGGTCAAGCTTCACACTTACTTTGCCGCTTAATTTATTGAGATTCAAACTGGCAAAAACACTAGTTATAGGGGCTGGTTCCGCTTTAGTTTCAGAATCCACTTCACTTGCATTTCTGATGTCGCCTGCTGCGCAAATAATTAAATGCTTTATCCATACACCGATAACATGCCGAAAGCTGTTCCCATTAGGATGATATTCCACCACGCCACCAAGCTTGCCAACATTGAATTGGTAATCAAACGTCGCGTTTTGCTCACGCAAATGGCCTTTTACACTTTTAGCTGAAATATATGGCGACAAGGCTTCTATAAGCTGGGCGCTATTATCCGCTGCCCCCTCAACTATCAGCTCAGAGCGCATATTATCGGGTAAGTCTCCAGACAATAAGCACTCTTTTTGCAGCTTATTTAACGCAATGGCTGTTTCATCAGCAGACAAACCTAGTTGCTCACATTCAACCAAACAATCGGTAAAGGACGTAACCAATGAATACGTATTCAAACCCGATTCTACAAAAGGCTCGGTATCAGATAGCGTTGGATGAATGTCCTCCAATCTTAGCCCTTGCGAATGTTTTGCATAAAATTCAATGGGTTTTTTGAAGAAGCCAATAAATTCATGCAACTTGATTTGTGTTTCTGCCTCTGGTTTTTCTGTAATTTGAGTAGACTCAGGTATAACAATAGCTTCAGATTGGAGCGTCGACATTAATCTGTGCCATCCATAATCGAAATTTTGTTGCACTTGCGTACCACTAATTTTTTCAAATCCGTCTTTAACAGCCTCAGGCAAACTAAAAGCGTGCAAACTAAAAGCGTGCAAACTAAAAGGATGCAATGACTGCTGAGCAACGCCAGCAAACTGATATTGTTTTTTTAGGTGCGCAAGCAGTTCAGCTAGCACCAAGCTAGGTTCTCTGTCCTTATTATCTTTGATCCCCTTACCCTGATAACTCAGATACAAGTTTTGACGAGCCGATAGAATGGCTTCCAAGAATAGGTACCTGTCATCACCTCGACGAGATCTGTCTCCAAGTTCTCGGCCTAAATGCTTGACTAGATCCATATCGACAGCATTTGACTGCCTCGGAAACTCGCCATCATTGAGGCCTAACACAGCAATAATTTTGAATGGAATACTGCGCATGGGCATCATCGAGCAAAAAGTAACTTGTCCTGTCATAAACTGATTTTGGCTGTCTGGTGATGCAAAAGCATGCTGCAGCGCTTGCCTAATAGTTTGATAACTCCATTTTGATTGATCAAGGCTGAATTCAGCAAAGTTTGAATTAACAGTGTTTGAATTAACAGTGTTTGAAGCACTATTTGTATCAGTGTTTTGCTTTTCATTCACAGCAAATGACATTTGATAATGTTCGAAAAACTGGCCCAAGGTTTTTGTAATAATATGTGATGAATATTCTTCGTCGGAGTCGGGCTCAAATAAACTATCACGCATGCTTAATAAGTATGACTTCCACTCCACCATGCTTCGTTCTTGTTGCAATGAATCACCATAATTTGCAAGATTTTCAAGCAACTGCATCAACTTACCAAAGGTTACCGCAAGTTGGCCTTCAACTTCGTTTAGGGCGAGCATTTCATCGTTAATTAAAAGGTTGTTGTCTGCATGACAAAACCCTTCCATAAGTCGCTGAATGCCCCACTTCCACGTAAACATTTCTGTGCCATTATCAGTACCTAACACCTTAGATTTATGCGCGGCGTCAAGCCCCCAATAAATATTCGCTTTTTGGATCCAATGTGCAAACAAATCAAGCTCAGATGATTGAATATCAAACTTACTCATTACCGCAGGAATATGCAGGAGACCTAAAAATTCATTAACATTAAAGCGACTGTCTGGAAGCGACAATAATTGCATAAATGCAGCAACTAATGGCTCAGCTTCTAAAGGACTTCGGTCTGCAATAGTGCAAGGTATTCGTTGTTTATTCTGACTATTTAATTCAGTAATACTTTTACCAAACACGGCTTCTATGTAAGGTGAATAATTTTCAATTGCCGGACACATAACCAAGACATCTTTTGGACTTAGCTCTGGATCCTGGCTAAATTGCTGCAACAAATAATCATGTAGTATTTGAACTTCGCGCAGTGAACTATGGCAAGAGCGAACAAGCAATGAAGTATCATGCGCAATGTCTGCCTGATTTGCTTGTTGTGATTCATCATTTAATGGCTCTTTCGTTTGACCGTCTGCTTGATTTTGTTTTTGCAGCTTATTATCACCCTCCAATATATCCGTTTGTAATTGATGCAGTAAACTCAAACTCACTGTTTGATTTTGATACTCTGCTTCAAAGGCACTAATTTCGTAATGCGATTCTTGAGATAGTAAATTGAATAAGTCTTTACCCTGTTGACCAAAGTTTCGAAGTAAGGGGTTAATTGATTGCTGTTCAACCCAAGCATCAATCTTGCCCTGTTTTAGTTGCTTGGCTAAAACGCTATCAGACACAGCGTCGCCCCAATAATCTATACAAGGGTTTAGATGAAAGAAATGGATTTGTGAGTATTTTGCTATTTGATTAAAAAACGCTAAGGTTTGTGGAGCCATAGTGTTAATTGCAAAAAAGTACACTTCTTTGGGCAGAACATGGTGCTTTTGTTCTAATTCTTCGAGCGCTAATAATTGCAACCTTACTGGATGATAAGGCTCTTCCTTGGTTAAAGCTTGCCAAATCCAACGTTGCCAAACTTCATGCGTTAGCGCTACTTTTACCGCACTTTCACTAGCATCACTGCTTGTAAGAATTGATTCCCCATTTTCCCAAGCCAACAGCCACTTTGGTCGAAACATTAAATACTGCTCTAACGTATCTGCAATTAAGCGACTCAGGTTAACTCGCTTAAATTCAGCAACAGCACTATTTTCCTGCTGCCAATAGGCCACAATGTTGGCTTCAAAATCCTGTTGCAAAAACTCTTTTGAAATCAGCAATCGTTCAATTCGCCAAAGCATAACTTCACGTTTGTACGTTGATTGCATGGGAACTTTATCGTGGCCTAATATATCCCTGCATAGCTGCCAAACATAGCGAGTAGGCATGGGATAATTAATATTCATGGCTATGCCAGCATGTTGCGCAACTTGTAAATTCAGCCAATGTTGCATTCCCGTACTTTCGACCAATACTGTTTTTGGATGCAAAACTGACTGATTACTCGTGCGCATAACCGCATTCAGCAAGTAGCTGAGATGCTCTAATTTATTGGAAGGATAAAGTGTCAACAAGGTGGTATGTGCTAATTATTTTCAATCTCGAATACGTATACTATGCCATGAATATGGATCGCATAGTACTCTGAATTGCTTGAAAATTTAGGTTTCACTCAGCAGTGAAAGCTTACGCCAAGAGAACCAAAAAAAACCAATAAATACAGCACTTTAGAATGAAAAGTGCGATTGAAAAAATTGAGACCAGACTTTATAGGAAAAAACTCAGCAAGCAAAGTAAAAATGCTTGCTGAGGAAGATAGCTCCGCTGCATTGCACTACCTAAGTGATGCAATATATGCAAAGCGAACACACAACAATATGTATAATGCAAAATTACTGCCACTAAATTTTTCACATAGTAATCAATAGAGTACATGGAATTAACATTTTACAGTGGCGCACTTTGATGCTTTTTAGTGCATTAAAACATATAACTGCACTTTCACAGTGCTTTACTCTGTGATTGAGCGTTGGTCTTAAGCAGTGCATTGCACAAATGAACACCTTAGCAAATTAGATGTTTGGTGAACACTAAACACAATATTTATACAGAATCGATTCTAAATCTATTATTAATAGAGTATAAAACTGCGGCTTAAACCGCTACAATATTTGCATTACGACACGTGAACAATAATTCAAACAAAGGAAAATCGATGTTAACAAGCACTCAACTTGGGACCATGCTAAATCTTCAGGATGGTATGAACAAAAAAGTAAACCCCAAATGGTTAACTGCCGGATATAGCTACTTGCGTGCTGCTATGATTGAATCGGTTGAAGCAATTGAGCATCATGGTTGGAAATGGTGGAAAGCACAAAAGCTCGATCTTCCACAAGTACAAATGGAGTTAGTCGATATTTGGCATTTCGCGCTGTCTCATTTAATCATTCAGCATAATGGCGATATGAATAAAGCAGCTATAGCCATAGAGAAAGCCTTGCTCGAATCCCACAATGACCTTGTATTTGATGGTAATTCAATTAACTTTAGCCAAGCTAGTTTGGTTGAAAACTTAGAATTAATGGCTGGCTTATGTGTTGCAAAACGATTTGATGTGCCTTTATTTATTAAAATTGTAGAACAAGCCGAAATGGATTCTAATGCGCTTTTCTCTCAATATGTAGGTAAGAATATTCTGAACTTCTTTAGACAAGATCATGGGTATAAAGAAGGCACTTACACAAAGGTATGGAATGGTCTTGAAGATAATGAACACTTAGTAGAAATACTAGCTGAAACGGACAACCAACTAAGTAACTATTCTGATCTTATTTATCAGAGTTTAGAGAGTCGTTACCCAGCTTAAGAGCATTGTTTTCTTTTCACTTTATTTAGATTTATATTTTGGATAAAAAAAAGCAGCTTTCGCTGCTTTTTTTATTCATTTATTTGTCAGAAGTTTAACTATTCCAGACAATTATCTCTTTGTGGCCAGCTTGGATAACTTGTTTGAACTTATCTTCTATTACATGACGTTTTACTTTCAATGTCGGCGTTAATAAATCATTTTCTATTGACCATTCTTCCATGAATACTACAATTCTATCGAGTCGTTGGTGACTTTCGAGACTGTTGTTGACACTTTTCAATGTAGAACCCAAGCTTTCCTCTATACTCTCTCTATTGTGATTTCGAGCTTCTAGTGACAAAACCAGTAAAGCGATGGGTTGAGGTAGATTAGTTCCTGTAACACAAACCTGCTCAACTATTGAGTTTTCCATTAACTTAGCTTCAATAGGTGCTGGGGAGACATATTTACCTTTATCAGTTTTGAAAATATCTTTTAATCGACCAGTAATTTTCACGTAACCATCTGCATCGATAATACCTTTATCGCCCGTTCTTAAATAGCCATCATTAGTAAATACACCTGCGGTCTTCTCAGGTTCATTATAATAACCAACCATATTACAAGGGGAACTTACCTGGATTTCACCATCTTCAGCAATTCGAATATCAACACCGTCATATGCTTTGCCGATACATCCAATTTTATCGTTTCTAAAGGGAACGCTACCAGTTCCATAGGCTGAGTTTTCTGACATCCCCCACCCTTCAGATATCTGGATACCAATAGTGTCGAACCATTCAATCACAGACGGAGCAAGAGGCGCTGAGCCTGAAGCCCACAACCTTGCTGAGCCCAAACCCAATTGATTACGAACTTTCTTAGCAACCTTTTTTCCTATAATAGGAAGGCCTAATAAAAAGCTCAATTTCTTTTGTGGAATTTTAGCTAACACACCCAACTGGAACTTAGTCCAAAGCCTTGGTACCGATATAAATAAGGTTGGTTGGCACGCGTTTACATCTCTTGTAAATGTTTCAAGTGATTCAACGAAAAGAATCTGCATAGCTGAGTAGTAACTCGCAAGTTCAACCAATACTCTTTCCGTTATGTGAGCTAGGGGTAAATAACTGAGAACGCGATCTTGTTCACTGACCGACATTGCAATCAGAGAGTTTTGCGCCGCCCAGCAAATAGTGTAATAGGTGTGAACAACCCCTTTCGGCTGACCAGTGCTCCCGGAAGTATAGACAATCGTCATTATCTCATTCATGTCTGGAATCGGGCTATCTGCTAAAGGCTCAATATCAGTAAATGATTCCCATGTTGTTTCTACCTCGATCCCAGGGTATGGAAATCCGACCTTAGTAACACTCTCAGGCACAGCATCCTCTTGCGCCTGCATGTTATCTAACTTACCAATGAATATAAATGGGCAATTTGCATGCTCAAGAACATAGGTAATAGTCTCTTTTCCTGCTGTAGAAAAAATTGGCACTGATATATGACCGGCCATCATTATGCCGAGGTCAACAATCATCCAATGTGCACAGTTTTTCGACAAAATAGCAATACGACTACCTTTAGGATAGTTTTTTGCCAATAAAGCGGCAGCTACTTTTCTAGCCTCTCTAGCTGTCTCTTTCCAAGTATAAGTGAGAGTTGACTCACCAATAGGTTGAGTCATGTAACGATTGTCAGCCTTCTCAATCTCCCATTTATAGAGCATTGATAAGGGTGAAGCGATACTTTCTAAAGGTATTAAATTGGCATCATCAGAGGGCATAAAGGATCCTGTTATTTACAAGTTATTCACATAGCTACAATAATGCGCGAATGCCAAGAATATACAACCCATTTTTACATTTGTTATTGTCAGGTTTTTACGAAGTGTTACTTCATTACAAACATTATTGCCGATGCATCTGAACTTCTAATGCAACTATATCAATACTTCATTGCCGATTAGCCAATTTCATTTTGAATAGCAAACTTAGATGACCAGTCTTTTTGCAACAAGTCATAACATTGTTCGTTTGGTAGTGGTTTGGAAAAGAAGAAGCCTTGTAAGAAGCGGCAATTTGTTTTATCGAAATAGGCAACTTGAGTTTTAGTTTCAATTCCTTCAGCCACTGTATCCATCTTTAGCATATTTGTCATAATCAGCGTTGATTCAATAATTGATTCCGTGCCTTTATCAATACCAATGTCGTCTACAAACGATTTATCAATTTTCAAAACATCTATTGGGAAGTCTTTTAAGTAACGCAAACTCGAATACCCAGTGCCAAAGTCATCAAGTGATATCTTGAATCCAAGCTCCCTCATTTCATGCATATAATCGACAGTCTTGTCGTGATTATCGACAAGCAAACCTTCCGTAATTTCAAAACGAAGACACGAAGTAGGCAAAGAATGTTTATTTAGCAACTCCAGAATTTTTTCAAAATCAGGCCTTTTGGAGAACTGTTTGGCTGACAGGTTAATTGCCATATAACCTCGAAATCCCTTCTTGTACCAACTTGCTACATCACTTAGCCCCCTGTCAATAGCTTGCATCGTCATATCTATTATCAAGCCCATTTGTTCAGCAATAGGGATAAAAACCGCTGGAGAAACATACTCGTTCTCACTTTCCCAACGCATGAGCATTTCAAAGCCCACTGTTTGTTGCGTTTCAGAATTAATTATAGCTTGGTAATAGTTTTGAAACTCGTTCCTAGAGACTGCAATTTTCAATTTATTCTGCAAAAGCATATCTTGCTGAACTTTGTCGTTCATTGATGAAGTAAAGTGTCGGTAAGCATTCTTTCCAGACTCTTTAGCACTATACATCGCTACATCTGAATTTATAAGTAAACTTTCTGCATCAACGGCATCATCAGGATACATAGCTATCCCAGCGCTCCCTGATACGCTAACAGAATGGCTATCTAAATATATAGGTTCCTCTATTGTATGAAGCAATTCCGTAACTACCTTGTTAATACTAGGCAGGCCATCTACTTCTTCAAGAACAACAACGAATTCATCCCCCCCCAAACGGGAAACAATGTCATTACCTCTTAATTTTCCTTTTATTCTATTTGCAATCTCAACAATGACTTTGTCACCTGCTTGATGGCCAAAAGTATCATTGATTGGTTTAAATCTATCCAGATCAATAAAAATAACGCAAAGCTTAGTGCTATGCCTTTTTGCATATAGAATAGATTGCTTTAATTTTTCAATCAACAACGAACGATTTACTAGGCCTGTTAATTCATCATAGTTGGCTAGCCTTAAAAGGCTCTCTTGCGCAAGTACCTGTTCTGTTATGTCAGTCATTATAACTAAATAATATTCAATTAAGCGCTCATCACTTTCATTGGCGATAGCGTTTACAGTCGTTTTTGTTGTAACCCGTTTCTCGTTAAGTATGAATTCAACTTCGGTTTCCCAATGCTCACTTGGTTTTAAGGTCGCTATTTTGGAAATAAACTTGCGTTTCATGCCCTCCTGCCTATCAATGATGTACATTAACTGTACCGAAAAATCAGTGTCTTCATCGATAGTAAAAGCTTTGTAAAAACTCGGATTCGCACCCAATGGTTGTCTATCTCTGTCAAATACGAGCACCCAATCACGAGTATGTTTGAATGCATCACCAAAAAGCTTAAGCCTCTCTTTCGAAGCAACACTCTCAGTCACATTTGTATAGGTACCGGTGACTGTAATTATTTCGTTGTCACCACTCGATATGCTGCCAGCGTCTCTAAACCATAGATACCCACCGCTCACACTTCTTACTCTATATGTATTGTCAAACTGTTCTTCCTCACCACGTATAAACTGTCTCCATGCAGACAGATACTGCAACCTATCAACCTCATGAACAAGTGACAAATGCTTCTCAAAATCTATATTCAAATAATCTGCTGAGTACCCCAAGTCATTATGCAGCCTTGGCGTTGTAATGACATTTGTTTCAGAGGACCATTCCCATATATCTGAGTTGCTCGCTTTTAAAGCGCTAGTTAATCTTTTGTTGTATAGCGTAACTTGATCATTGGCTAACGCTAAAACCGCTTGAGCTCGATTTCGTCTTAAAATAAACCAAACTAAGCTACAAATAAGCAACAATACGTAAATACTAACGGCTAATGGTGAGAGTAAAGGCGAGTATTTTACATTAATATATAGTTTTGCTGCAGCTGGTGTTTTAGGGCCCGCTACCGCACTATAGATCTCTAGAACATGTTTTCCGGGACGTAAGATGGAAAATTCAACTTTATTCGACACTGCCCCAGGGAAATTAATGACCTTGGTATTGCTCACCAATCGATAACGATAGCGCTGAGTTCCAGAAGCAGCATAATCTAAAGAAGAAAAATGAACCGTTAGGCCAATATCATCATGTTCAAGCTCTAACGCGCTGTTATTTAAATTTTTATAGGGCATAGTAATTTGTCTCGAGGACAGCTCTATTTGAGTAATAACAGGTTCAGCAGTGATATTAGTTTGCGAGGTAGACACTTGACTCGGCTCAAAAATAGTTATCCCATTGACGGAGCCATACGCCAGTCGCCCATCTGATAGGCTTGCAAAAGCACTTTGATTAAATTCAGTTGAAGAAACACCTTGCATATATTGATACGTTGAAAGGCTTTGATAGTTCGGTGAAAACTCATGGATACCAGAGTGCGATGAGAACCACAAATGGTCTTTTGTATCTAAGGCTAAGCCATAGATCAAATTTGAAGAAAGATAATTATCAGTACTATACTTGTTGATGTTTAGAAAACTATTTCCATCGAGTTGATAAAGCGCCTTGCCGGCATAAGATAACCAAAAGTTATTTTTATCATCTCTTAACCAGCTAGTAGGTAACATAGATGATGAGACTCCATCACTTTCAATGCTATGTAATTGCTCAATTTTTCTGTTTGTCGTGTTGAAACCAATCAATTGGCCTGGACCACTTAAAAGCAAATTTGAGGTCCGGATATCATAACCGATGATATTAAATAAAGTGTCAACGTTTAACCCTAAGGGTTTTAAATCAATTAACTCTGCCGAAAAGTTAAGAGTGTCGAAACGAACTAAACCAAGATCGGATAACGACCATATTATATTGTTTCCTTGTTGAACTAAGGCCCAGGAATACATATCAAACAGAGCAGCTTGATCTGGCGATAAACCACTGAGATCTTTCATGCTAGAGCTTGCAATATCAAAAACTCTCAAGCCCATGCCTGTAGCTAGCCATAATTCCTTTTGGTTATTACTTAGAATAGACTCAACATGTGATTCGTCATATTCAGCCACATCTTCATCTGACTTTAAAAACTGCTCTATTTGATTGGTAAGCAAGTTTATGCGATTTAAGCCATTTGTTGTGCCAGCCCAAAGCGTAGTCTGATTTTGTTGATATAATGAAACAACGTTGTTATCAGTGAGTTTGTTCGCTGTTTTTGTGTATAACTGGTTAGAGTAGGTTTTAAAAAACGTACTTTTGGGTGACCAAAACATGGCACCATTAAATTTAGTACCAAACCAAACATTACCGACAGAGTCTGTTTCAATCGCTAAGATACTTTTGTCAGAAATTTCTTGAAAATTTTGTCGAGGTTCAAACAAGAACGTGACATCCGTGCCATCGAGATTAGTTCGGTACAATCCCTTGTCTGTGCCAATATAAATATTACTGTCATTTACAATTTTTAAGCTCCAGATATTTCGGAGGCTATCAATTGTCGTAGCTATTGGCATTGCACTGTCGCTAAGTACAAATTCTTTCAAAGCGCCAAGTGATATTTGATATAAGCCCTGTACCGTGCCTATCCAGAGTTGACCGTTTGGCATAAGCATTAATTGCTTCACATTTTGATTATTTTCATGTAACTCATCGCTAATACTTTCGGGCAAAAATTCAATTTTTGTGACTTTATTAGTCGAAAGGTTCATAGAAAACAAACCGTCAGATGTTCCGATAAGTAGCAAGTCTCCAGATTTATAAGCTGTTCTTATAATATCGCCGGTTTCCAAACTCTCTTTATTCAAAGTAAATAGCGTGCTTACTTGGCCCCTTTCATAACTAAACAAGTCAATTTGCTGATCAGAAGCGATTAATATGTCACCATTATCAACTTCGCATATGAATTCCGAATATTGCCTCCACCCAGTCCCATCTAGGGTTTTATGGTCAACAATGTTTGTTGCTTCTCGTTTAATTGGATCAAACTTAAAAACACCTTTATCTTCAGTGCTAATCCACATGTTTTCTCGGCTATCTTGAAAAATTTCGGAGACAGGCGTGTTCAAGAACTCACCTTGTGGACCCTCAACATGAATTACTTTGTTTCCGTCATATCTGTCAATTCCTTCTTCATTGGCTACCCATAAGAATCCATGCGTATCAATAAGCAAATCACGAATTGTGTTTTGGTTTAGGCCATCGGAAGTATCTAAATGAGATAATCGAGGTGCCTGTATAAGGGGATTATTGTAATCAGCGGATGTAGAAGCAAAAGTGAAGCTCGATAATAGAAAGCACAGTGCTCCTACCATCGTCAGTAAGCGCAGGGATGAGTCGACTTTGATTCTCGGCAAAAGCCTTAAGTTTCCATTCAATTTAGAACTCAGAAATAGTTGTTGTTTTACCATTAACCGCTTTTGCCTTTTAAACTGAAGAGAGCTTAAATAAAACAGTTTCTTTAGTGGTTAAAGTGATGCTTTAAACATAGGTTTAATTTACCTCAATCCTCTCTAATTGTCATCATGCAAAGCATACTTTTCATACTATAAGGTATGCGTCGTTCATCAATATTGACGAGGGCCTTATTTTTATAATCGTAAAGCCGGCTTAAATTGAATAACAGTTACAAGCAACATGCACAATTTCTTTTGGTTCTTTCCATCATACCAATACCAGGATTAAATGTGTTCGTCGGGTCAAGGTCCCGATAAAAGTCTTTTAGATCTGAAGTTGCTTCATAAAGGTGTCCTACATTATGTTCAGCAGGATATTTTGCACCTCTGTCGTTAAGTATTTCAAGCATCCGCTTTTTAACTTGTTTCGCATCCGAACCCTTTTTTAAAATGTAGTCTTGATGAAACACGTAACAAAAAAAGTGTCCGTAGTAGAGTTTCTTATCTATTTGATTGCTTAGATCATCAGGCAGTTTCTCGAACCAATCTAGTTGATTCCGTGGCAAAGCAATATCCAAGGCAAGGATTTCACCTACGTCTTTTTGAAACATTGTGTGATATCTCATTGCTGCACCAGCTGCCGCGAATCGATGTAAATAAGCGCGTTTCGCTTCGTTACTATCGCAAATAAAAAAGCTACCTGTTTTAGATTGACTAAAAAACGTAGAAAGAAAATCTTCAGCTTCAGATATGCCCTCGTCGCTCATTTTCAAAATGAGATGATGTTCATATTCCTTTCGATAAGCTAATAACCGTGACGGTAAATGTTGTCGAAACAAACTACTGAAAAATTGCATGCACTTGTCAGTAATTGCATTTGGCAGCCAACTTATTTTGTTTAATGAAGCGTCTATTCGCCCCTTAATTGAGAACATACGGGGAAGTTGGTCGGTACCTAAATGCAAAACGCTTAAAAAGGTGTCTTTGCCGTATTTTTCAGAAACATCAAATATGTCACGATGCATATACTCGCCTACTTCAGGCACATTTTTAAAAGTAGATAGTATCTTTTTACGCAGTTCAGCTAGTTCTTTTGTGCCGTTAGTGCCTATATAAAAGGTTTGTTCACGCTCCGCAATAGGGTATGTGTCTAATCGAACAGCAAAAACAGCTAATTTACCAGCGCAACCGCTCGCTTCATGCAAACGACGCCGGTCAGCATTAAATCGACTAGGTGTATCGGCGTTTACATCTCTTATGCGTTCAACATACTCTTTGTCAGACGCTAATTTACTGCTTTGAGAGATGGCTTCACTAACAAAATCGCCATTTTGTAAGTTAGTTAATATCGCCTTTGGAGAGTCACCAAGATCAATATCTAAATGGTTAACTAAGATTAGTTCACCATGCTCATTTATTTGTGCAAAGACTGACAATTCAGTGTATGCCGGACCTCTTTTAACCAGCGCTCCACCAGAATTATTGGCCACACCACCAATGATAGAAGCCCCTAGGCAAGACGACCCAATAATTGAATGTGGCGCTCTTCCAACATCAGCAAGCTGTTTTTCAAGGTGGTGCAAGGTTGCCCCTGGCAAGCTCACAACCTGCCTTCCTGAGTCGATAAGATATAGCTTATCAATCGCCAAAGTATTAATAACAACAACCGGTCGATCGTATTGCTCTCCATTGGGAGTGGAGCCTTCAGTTAAACCAGTATTGGCCGCTTGCATTACTATAATGGCGTTTGATGCCACACAAACTTCAAGACTTTGCCATAACTGCAATAAGGTTTGAGGGAAAAGCACCGCTAATGCGCTACCACCACCCGAGCGCCAACCCAGGCGATAATGCGCATTCTTTTTAGGGTCAGCCTTCACATTCGAAGGTGACAGGATTTGGCTTAGCTCGTTTAAAATCGCATCATTGCTTATCGGACTTTTCAATCTGTTGTTAATACCAGTTAAAAATACTGCATTATCGTGTAATTCATTCATGCTGTTAAACCTGAACAGCCAAACATATCGATTGCAAACATCACAATGAATCCCCGTAGGTTTCGGATACTTATTAATGAATAAAAATTAACACAAAACCAGCCTCTAAAAAAGTTTAAGCACAACATTCTATTTTTCAAACTTTCATCTTGTTGTGTGCATCGGTAATGTCAATGCGGCCTACTTTAGCGGCATTTTTAATATGTTTAATAACAGGTGCCAATTGAAACAAGTCTCCATTTAAACCAACTAATTGTTTGTCGATGCCTTGCTGCTTGGCAATGTTTGCATTAGCTTGTAAATGCATGCTTTCGCCATGCACAGGTATCGCGACTTTGGGCTTTACCCAATCATACATATCGCAAAGGTCCTGCTCATTCGGGTGACCTGAAGCATGAATGATAAACTCTGAAGTAGAAGATTGAATGCACTTAAGTCCTTTTTGTTCCAGCTTAGCAATCATGTTATCGATAGCTTTCTCGTTACCGGGAATAGTGATCGAACTAAAAATAAGCGTATCTCCTGCATCAACCTCACAGTTAGGATGTGAATCTGCAGCTAATCGGCCTAGTGCAGCTCTTGGTTCTCCTTGGCTGCCTGTCGCGACAATCATGACCTCATGTTTGGGTAAATAGCCGATGTCTCTGCGATGGGAGATCTTTAACTCATCCGGCCAATATCCTGTCGAACGCGCGATGCTATACATATTTTCTAAGGAACGTCCTAGCAATGTCATGTATCGACCTGTTTTAGCCGCCACACGAGCCAAGCTAATTAAGCGCGCAACATTACTGCCAAAACAAGTAACAATAACTCTACCCTGCTGTTTTTGAATAGTGCGTAACAAACCTAGCTCACAATCGCCTTCCGACAATGAATAACCTGAGCGCAAGGCATTCGTAGAATCACAAACCATCGCGGTTGGCTTCATTTTTGCGAGTTCTTTGAATGGCGCAGAATCAAATGGTGCATCGGTTATTGGGTTAAAATCGATTTTCCAATCTGCAGTATGAAAGACAGAGCCAACTGGCGTTTGAATGAATAGTGCTTGAGCATCAGGGAGAGAATGCGTGATGGATAACCAAGAAACTGTAAAATGGCCGATAGTGATTGTATCGCCGGGTTCGACGACAACAATTTTAATTAACTCAGCTATATCTGTGCCAGACAGTTTTCGTCGCAGCACTTCTGCTGTAAATTTGGTGGTATATACAGGGCATGTGAATTTTTTCCACAAGGCAGGCAATGCGCCTACGTGATCTTCATGTGCATGGGTAATAACAATACCACATAAACTCTCTTGCCTATTTTCTATAAAAACAGGATCAGGCGCAACCATGTCGAAACGTTTGACTGTCGTACTTTCATCATCACTTTGGTCAAGAGGCGCTTTGAAGGTAACTCCGCAATCAACCATTAACCACTGATTATTGTGTCCATAAAGGTTCATGTTCATGCCAATTTCGCCTGTCCCCCCCTAGAGGTAAGAAAAATAGATCTTTATTACTTGGACGAACCGTTCGAAAATAGTTAATAACAACCTCGCTATATATTTATCGGGACTTCAATCACTTTTCTTGAAAAGCATAATGTAAAACAGAGTTTTGTATTATAACGATCAAAAGTTATTTAAGTGAATATTTGTATTAACAATTCCCTAGTTTATGTAACACAGACTATAAGATATTTCCTGCTTGCTGATACTCACATTAAGTAAGTAGTTTCTGAATCTCGGTCTGTTGCATCGAGGGTGATTAACGTTTAATCTTTGCGCATACTGCACAATTAGCAAGGTAAAACCCATCAGTAACTCAAAGATCAACGACGATCTCAGGCTTGACCCGCGTCTCAAACCACTGCTAAACATGATGCAGTTGCCGCCGGCACATGACTTCGAGAGCCGCGAGCAAATTCTTAATCAGGCGAATTCCGTAAAAGCTGTTGCCGCTCGCAAAGGACAGGATAGCTTTCTTGAACGCTTCGACAACGAAGACATAGCACCCTCCGCCGGACTTACTATTTCGACTAAGGAATTCACGTCTTCGCCGGATGGCAACAGTATCAAGATTCAATTGATTCAAGCTAAATCCGACGAGCCGCTGCCTTGTGTTTATTACATCCATGGTGGCGGGATGATGGCCATGTCTTGTTATGACGGGCACTATCGCGCTTGGGGCAAGATTATTGCGGCTTGCGGTGTGAATGTTGCAATGGTTGACTTCCGCAACTGCGTTACGCCGAGTTCTGCTATCGATGTTGCTCCTTTTCCTGCTGGACTAAACGATTGTGTGTCGGGCCTAAAGTGGGTTTCTGAGAATGCAGCCTCGATGAACATCGATCCTAAACGAATCATCATCTGCGGAGAAAGCGGAGGTGGTAACTTGACTCTAGCTGCAGGGCTTAAGCTAAAGCAGGAAAACAAGCTCAACTTGATCCACGGGCTCTACGCGCTTTGTCCTTACATCGCAGGAACCTGGCCACTTGAAGAAAATCCTTCATCTGTTGAGAACAACGGCATCTTGCTCGACTTGCACAGTAATTACGGCGCGATGGCTTACGGTATTGAAGAACTCGAGAAGCGAAACCCTCTTGCTTGGCCCCGTTTTGCAAAGAGTGAGGACGTGCAGGGCTTTCCTCCGACAATGATTAGCGTGAATGAATGCGATCCACTTCGCGACGAAGGTATCAACTTTTATCGCTTCTTGTTGCAAGAAGGTATAGAAGCTCGGTGTCGGCAAGTCATGGGTACAGCACACGCAACCGAAATATTTCCAAGCGCCTGTCCGGAGATTAGCCGCGAAACGGCTCGCAATATTGCTGATTTCTGTCGAGACCCTGGCCGCTAAGCACTAACGCCATTACTCGAATAAGCTTAGAGGAAAAAGACTAGCCTGTACTAAAGTTCAATAGGATGTATTAACGCTTATATATTAACGCTTATGTACTTACTTTAAATACGCCTAATCGAATACAGCAGTGGTTTGGCGTGATAGCGCGATAACCTCTCCATGATTATCCCATATTGTAGCCTCAGTATGACCATAGCCATCTGCCGCTTGGCGGGTGTCTTCTTTATAAGCAAACCAATCGCTTGGAGCCAGAGTTCTATGAGGATAGATAAATTCAAGATTCCAGCTTATCGTGCTCGCAGGAGCCGGCCAACGCAGCTGCTGTATTAGGGTCGGAGGCCAAGCATCAATCATACTGATGATATGCGCTTCGCTGATTTCCTGAGGTGGTTTTTTAAAACGCATCCAGCCGTAATAGTGACTGCTTTTCTTACCCGTAAAGGGAAGACCACCAGCATCAATTGAAAGCTCATAGTGCTGCAAAAACTTTGGTGTTACTTTAGGTATATTGGGAATGAACTTGGCTTTTTCGGGTATTGTCATATTGTGCTGGTCATTATTATCAACCGCCGTTTTGGACTGCCTCGCTTTAGCAAAGCACAATTGCGTAAGCACGCAATTTTTATCATCTTGTATTGCGCGAGCAAGCACTTGGGAGACGTTTTTACCTTCACGCACAATTTCAACACTAATCTGGAAAGGAACATCAAACAGCAAGGGGCCAACAAAGCTAGTAGTCATCGAACGCAGCGGGCGATCAACTTCAATATACTCCTTCGCAGCGCTATACAGCATTGCTGCCGACAAGCCCCCAAAAACGGTGCGGCCTTGCGACCAATCTTTAGGAATGCTAATTAACACTTCGGGCTGCTGGCGCTGTTTTCGCGCGAGTGCTATTAATGCATCAAAATCCATAGTCTGTCTAATTTAAGTGATCGAAGTAGTTAGTATATCTTGAATACGCAGCAAAGACGCAAGCAGTTCAAAGCGTTGTAGCAGTAAAGTTGCATTAGGCCTAATTTGAGCTAGGGTAGTTTTGAGCCTAAGTTCTTTGAGATTAGACAGTTTTGCTCTGTAATTAGGCTTATTTTGAATCGACCCTATTTAAAATCCATACGCCTTTCAAACTTATACCTCTATTTTGTTAAGGTTAACTTAAGCTTTAGGTTATAATATCGGCTTACTGTCCAAGCAATACAATAAGCGTATGAGATTACTTTTAGTTGAAGATGATACCCGCCTTGCCGAAGCCTTGAGTAAGTCATTGCATCACAAAGGTTACGCAATAACTCATATGGCCTGTGCTGCAGATGCTCTTGCCTCGCTATCCAGCAACGAATTCACAATGATGATCCTTGATTTAGGCCTACCTGACATGGACGGTGTTGACTTGCTGAAGTTAGCTAAAAATAAATACCCTACTCTCGCAGTTATTATTTTAACGGCAAGAGATACAACGACAGATAAAATTGATGGCTTAGATGCCGGCGCCGACGATTATTTGGCAAAGCCATTTGATATCGAAGAGTTACTTGCTCGTATTAGAGCCATTGAGCGACGATCTGGCACATCAACTTCATCTAAGATCGAAATTGATAACGTAACCTTAGATGTTGCAGCGCACGAACTTGATGTCAATCAACAGAAGGTTGAATTACCTCGCAGAGAGTTCATGTTGCTTAAAGCGCTCATGGAGAATCATGGTAGAATTCAAAGCAAACAGCACCTAGAACAAACACTTTATGAATGGGGAGAAGAAGTAAGCAGCAATGCAATAGAGGTGCATGTCCATAATTTACGAAAAAGGCTACCAGATCAATTTATTAAAACGATTAGAGGCGTTGGCTACACTATTTCAAAAAGGACTAACTAATTTCTGATTCAATAAACAATCGCTCACAAATTACCGTGTTAAATACAAAAGCAAATGTATAGCATAAGCAAGCAGCTCACATTACTTTTAATATGCACGTTAACACTGGTGATATTCAGTGCCGCTATTCAAGGCTATCGAACGAGCACAGAAATAGCGAGCAGTGCCTATGATGATGAGCTCAAAGTAATAACCCAAGGCATGCTTCCTATCGCCTTAAATTGGTCATCAGCCGAAGGCAGTTTAAACGCAGGTAAAAACTCAGTTCTTACACTTAGAAACTTATCAAATAACTCTGCGTCACCTGCTGGCTTTTCCTTAAGTACTGAATTCGCCTATCAGATTATTATAAATGACGAGCTTGTAGCTAAGTCATTGAATGCCCCATCTTCAACTATGGGGCTATTTGAAAGTGGGTTTTCAGATGTTAATTTTGCTGCAAAAAGGTGGCGCCTATTTGCTTATGAATTTGATGATAACGAATGGATTATGGTTGCACAACAACGCAACTTACGCGGCATCATGGCAGAGAATATGGTCTTAGCGGCAGTCCAACCTATTATTTGGGTTATGCCTGTTCTTGGCTTATTTATATTCTTTATTACAACAAGAAGTCTTGCACCATTGAAACAATTATCTAATGACCTTCAAAAGCGACAAACAACCAACTTGTCGCAAATGAATATCCACAACACCAGCACTGAACTAGAGCCTGTAATCGAGACGCTAAATCGCCTTTTCTTTCGTTTGAATGCTGCATTTGAGCGTGAACGTGAGTTTGTTTCTCACGCGGCTCATGAATTGCGAACACCGCTTAGCGTGATGAAGATAAACTTACATAACCTAGTAAATAACCCAAATGATACTCAAACCGACTTACCCAAATTGCAAGATGACGTTGAACGAATGATACAGGCGGTCAATCAACTTCTAATGCTAAGTAAAACCAATCCTGAAGCACTGTTGCAAGACCAAGAAAAGGTTGATGTGCTTACCACTGCGCAAATTGTGATTGGTGATCTTTACCCACAAATAGAACAAAAACACCAAACAATCGAGTTATTAGGTAATCCGCAGTTTGTCATGTCAAAGCCATTTTTAATGCAGACACTAATTACTAATCTAATTAGTAATGCCAGTAAATACGCCCCCAAAAAAGGACATATTCGAGTCAATGTTAATTACAGTGAAAGCGGAACTACATTAACTGTTGAAGACTCAGGAGCAGGCATTCCAATATCTATGCGAGAGAATGTATTAGAGCGCTTCTACCGCACTGACGATGCAATCAAAAAAGGTATCATAGGTAGTGGTTTGGGCTTAACTATTGTCGCTCAGATACTGTCTTCACATGGTGCAACTATGTCGTTATTAGATTCAGAATTAGGTGGTTTATTAGTAAACGTGAGCTTCACGCACATTCAAGATAATGCCAGTGAACATGAAAATTAAGCATTATCTGAAAATTTTTATCACTCTCTTGTGTGGATTTACTGTCTCTACTTTTGCTAGTGCTGATATTGTCATCACAATTGAACTAAGAAACCATATCTTCGAACCCAATATAATTAAAGTACCCGAAAATACTAAAATAAAATTAATTATTAAAAATAAAGATACCTCGCCAGAAGAGTTCGACAGTTTCGAATTGAACCGAGAAAAAGTTATTTTCGCCAATTCTCAAGCTACGCTCTTTATTGGCCCCTTACCTAAAGGTATTTATCACTTTTTTGGAGAGTTCCATCCCAACTCGGCTATTGGTAAAGTGATTGTTGGTAACTGCAATCCAAATTCACAAAACATGAAAGAGGATAAGCGAGAATGCTGATCAATAGCTTAATGCTCTTTATTGAAGAAACTCTACCTATATTCATATTATATGCCTATATCAATGCGTGGGAGTTCACACAATCTGACAGAAGCAATGAGAAAGCTCCTCCTGGGCAAGTCTCGTCCTTACAACTAACTTACATGTTTATTCTTGGTAAAAATTATCATCACCTTATGTATATAAGTGCAATCATTTTGGGTCTATTATTTAGTTACTTGCTAACCTCTATTCGCCCTTGGTTAGGCAGCAGCTATACTGGCACTGGGTATGAAGCATTATTAGTAATAATGACTATTATATGTGTCATTACTGTTGTCTTTGGCCTACATGCAAAAGGCATGCTTGCTCGCAAGCTCTATTTCAGTATCAGTTTGTTTACATTAATCTTGCCGCACGCAAGTGACTTTATTGTATTTTTCGACTCAGTTTCAAAGTCTCAATTATATTCCAGCATTACTATCGGCGCTGTCCTTGGACTAGGAATTTGTGCAAGTATCAGCTACTTGCTGTTTTTCTTATTTCTCAACTTGAAAAATGATATTGTCATTAAGCTAGCTGTATCAGTTTTTTTAGCCGGCCAATTAAGTAACGTAGTTAATATACTGCAACAGATTGATGTGCTTCCATCCTCACTGCCTCTTTGGAATACAAATGAAATAATTGCAGACAGAAATGAGTTCGGACAGTTCTTCCATGTTCTATTTGGTTACGATGCAACACCTACTTTGGCATACCTTGCCGTATTGATCTTAAGTTTCCTTATTCTGTTTGCGTTTCTAATCAAAACATCAAACTCCAAAAAAATGCAAATTGTTGATAGTGTAAATGGAGATCAACTATGAGAAATATTACCGTCTCACGTTTTTGTACTTGCGTGCTCTTTGCCAACCTTTTCTTCGCTAGTTTAGTTGCTTTTGCCAGCAAGAGTTATGCTACAGAAGCCGTAGACAAAGTTTACCATCCTTATGTACTGCCTTTTGAGCGTGAATTTGAATGGCGTTTTACCTCTCGAAAAAATGATGCCGGGAATGCCTTATTGCAACGCATTGCGTATGGCCAAGCCATTTCTGAATATGTTACCGTTGAAGGCTATTTAGTTGGCGAGCGTGATGAAAACGACAACTTTGGTCTACACTCCTATGAAATAGAAACACGCTGGATGATTACCGACCAAGGTGAATATTGGGCTGACCTTGGCGCTCTTTTTGAGCTAGAGAAAGAACATAACAAAGATAGTTGGGAGTTCACTACCGGTTTACTTGCAGAAAAAGAAATTGGCCGCACAAGTTTAACCATTAACTTATTAGTAACTCAAAATTGGGGCAAAGATACTAATGAAAAACTGCAAGGTGAATTTCGATTAAAATATAGGTATCGTTGGATACCAGAAATTCAACCCGCTATTGAGGTATATTCAAACCGAGACTTCTTTGGAGTCGGTCCAGCCTTAATGGGAATAAAACGTTTTGAGGGACAGCGTCAACTTAAATGGGAATTGGGTTTCATCGTTGGGTTAAATGGCGATTCTAGTGATCATACTCTGCGCTTTGCTTTGGAAATGGAGTTTTAACTAATTGAATAATCGTATCTTTACAATTGATGTTTTGCGAACAGTAGCCATCATATTAATGGTGATTTTTCACTTTCTTTACGATCTCAAGTTTTTCGGCTACGTTGATTGGGACACACCCGATGGCCCAGGCTGGCGTTCTTTCCGTCATGTTATACTAATTTCATTTTTTATTTGTTTGGGCGCTTCTTTAAACCTTTCTTATCACCTAGCTATTAATTGGAAAAAATTTAGTAAGCGACTAAGTCAAATAATATTGAGCGCCTTAGCTATCAGTATTGTTTCATTATTTATGGTTCCTCAAAACTATATATACTTTGGCGTTTTGCACTTTATCGCTATCGCTAGTTTACTTTGCATCTGGTTTGCTAACAAACCACTACTATCACTTATTATTGGCATTGTAATAATCCTAGTGTACAACATTGACTTAGTCTCAGGCATTTGGCCATTTACTTACATAAGAGGCTCACTGCCGCGCTATTCAAATGACTACGTTGGTTTATTCCCTTGGTTGGGTGTTGTTTTTATTGGGATTTGGTTAGCATCAACAAGCTTCCTGAAAAATGACCCTCTGAAATCAATGTCACGTTATCAGTGGTTAGCGTCACCCGGCAAACATAGTTTAGTAATTTACCTTGTTCACCAGCCGTTTTTCTTTGCTGTTTTTGGATTAATTGCCTTTATTAAATCTGCGTAATATCTAATATGGCCTTTCAAATAAGTACTATAAAATAAAAACCTTCAAATATGCACTCAGCTAAGGTTCTCTTAAGTTTCGTAAAATAAACTTAATGCACATCATTTAGTTTGAGTTGTTAATATGCGTCAAAAAATTCTTTATTTTATATCTGCTTTAGCCTTTTTTGCAGTCAACTTTGCATCTGCGTCAACTGACAATAACTTCACGCTTGCAGATTACAGTTCAGAACAACAAGTATCCTTAGCGGAATATAAAGGACAAGTTGTCTACGTAGATTTTTGGGCCAGCTGGTGCAAACCCTGCCGCAGTTCCTTCCCTTGGATGAACGACATGCAAGCTAAGTATGGTGGTAATGGTTTTGCTGTAATTAGTATTAACTTGGATCAAGAAACGTCTTCCATCAGCAAATTTTTAGATAGCTATCCCGCAAACTTCAAAATTTTATTAGACCCCAATGGAATAGTTGCATCTCAGTATGAATTAATCGGCATGCCAAGCAGTTACTTAATTGACAAGAAAGGCCGCTTGCGCAAAACCCACACCGGCTTCTTTATAAAAAACCAACCACTTTACGAAAAAGAAATCATCGACCTAATGTCTGAGTAGGAAAACACTATGCACAATATAAAATCACATTTACCACGTAAAATCCCTCAAAAATTTGTGGCTGTATGTCTAATTTTTGCTGGCCTTCAGCTTGGCGGCTGTGCCAACCTTGGTGTCCAACCTTGGGAACGAGATTTGCTAGCAAGGGAGGATATGGCATTAAATTCTGACGGTGTTGATATTGGACTCGACGAACATATCTATTTCAGTAAAGAAGCAACAAGCGGCGGTCGCTCTTTCGCTGGCGGAGGTTGTGGATGCAACTAAGTAAATCAAAAAAAATTACCGCATTGTTAGCGACAGCGACTTGCAGTCTTTTGAATGCGAATGTGCAGGCTCAGGAAGTCAAAGGTGAGAACGATTGGAAATTCGAAACCGCTATTCTCTACTATGGTGAAACCGATCGCGTTAGCCTAGTTGAAGGCGTTGTTAGTGCGACCAAAGACTTTGGTGACCAGCATATCCTCAATACAAAGCTGGTTATTGATACTCTCACTGGCGCATCAGCAACCGGAGCCGTACCACAAGCAAACATACAAACATTTACTCGTCCATCGGGTAACGGTCAATATACTGTGGCGCCTGGCAAGCTTCCATTAGACGATACCTTTAGAGATACGCGTTTGCAGTTAAGCGCTAATTGGACACAGCCAATTTATCAAGATACTAGGATGACAGTTGGTAGTAATATTTCACGCGAATATGATTACCTATCTGTGGGTGCTAATGTTTCTGCAGAAAGAGATTTCTACAATAAAAATACAACAGCGCTATTCGGGCTTTCATATCAATTCGATAGCATCGACCCGGTTGGTGGGGTTCCTATTGCTTTGTCGAACATGCTGGTAGATAGCGGGCAATTTGGTGTTGGCGATGCTGGAGAAGCCGGTTTTAATGCTGCATTTGATCTTACTAGAGAGTCTGATTCAGATGACAAAACGACGATTGATGCCTTATTTGGCGTGACACAAGTGGTCAATCGACGCATGTTAGTTCAACTGAACTACAGTTATTCCAATAGTAGTGGTTATTTGAATGACCCTTATAAACTGCTAAGTACGGTGAATAGCAATGGTGAAACGCAATCGATAGTGCATGAAAATCGTCCTGATAATAGAGCAAAGCACAGCGTTTATGCGCAAACAAAATATGCATTTGACAATGCTGTGGCAGACATATCATATCGCTTCGCTACAGATGATTGGGATATTACATCGCATACTATTGACTCGAAGTTTCGCTTTAACATTAGTGACACTGACTATATTCAACCGCACCTTCGTTATTATCAGCAAAGCGAAGCGGAATTTTACCGCCCTTATTTAAATGCTGCGGATAGCCTTCCCGTTTATGCTTCAGCTGATTACAGGTTAGGTGAAATGACGGCGATTACAGTTGGGCTCAAGTATGGACACAAAATGAATAACGGCCATGAATGGGCAGTAAGAGCAGAATACTATCAGCAAGACCCAAAGAATGCCGGATTTGAGAATATTGGCGTTCTGAGTTCGCAAGATTTGTACCCGAGCGTAAAAGCCTTTATCTTACAGTTTAGTTATAAGTTCTAAACTTGAGTTGGAGTTGAGTACATTTTGAACAACTGGAAAATAGAAGCTGCGGACGGATACTTTGTAGGCAGCTTCTTTTGTATGGCGAGCCATTGCGAGTTACTAATTGACACAAATGACGCTCTTTTAGCTAGTCATATTACAAAACAAGCAGCCGACGAAGCATTTCGTATTGAAAGTAAATTCAGCCGCTATCGTTCTGACAATATTGTGCATGATATCAATCGAGCACAAGGTGATGAGGTATCAATTGATGATGAAACTTTTTCATTGCTCACCTTTTCTGACACTTGTTATCAGTTAAGCGAAGGTCTGTTTGATATTACTTCAGGGGTATTGAGAAAGGTTTGGAAGTTTGATGGCTCAGATAATATTCCTACGAAGCGCAAAGTAGAAGAAGTATTACCTTTTGTTGGTTGGAAAAAAGTTGAATTCAACCACACACATATTCAAATGCCAAAGGGATTTGAAATCGACTTTGGCGGCATAGGTAAAGAGTATGCGGTCGATTGCGCGGCAAAGTTATGCGTTAAGCTAGCTCCTGACATTTCAGTGCTAGTTAATTTGGGGGGCGATATACAAGTTACGCAACCTAGAAAGGAAGGATACTTTTGGCAGGCCGCTATTGAAATGCCAGCCGAGAAATCTAAGCATCAAAAAAGTCGGTTCTGCAACAGTCAAACAGACAATGAAGTGAGTCAGGCTGTAGTAAAAATTGCTCAAGGTGGTCTAGCGACTAGTGGCGATGCAAACCGTTATTTGCTAAAGAATGATGTTCGCTATTCGCACATACTGAATCCCAAAACTGGTTACCCGATAAAAGATGGCCCTCGCTCTATAACTGTTGCAAGTGACCACTGTATTCAAGCCGGATTATTGGCGACTTTGGCGCTTTTACAGGGTAAACATGCTGAGACGTTTTTGAAACAGCAAGACCTTAAATATTGGTGTTATTGGTAGGTGCTGGCTTATACTTTCATTCGTCGTAACGATCTAAGCCTAGCCAATCCAAAACCGATAAAACCTAAGCTAATAAGTGTTTGATAGCCACTTTTTGGCTAAGTTGCGTGGCAAGCAATTTGCCAATGGTTCTTCTTCAAAATTTACCTTTTCAGCTAGAACCGTAGGCGATCTCTGCTTCAAATCACTGTCTTGCAGCAACACTGAGCACGCAACTTGATTTCCGTCTATAGAATAGACAATCTTTAATATATCAACTCGGCTAATGAGCCTATCGTATGGGTAGCCAGCGCCAGAGTTGAGGACTTCAATGTTATCTAAATGAGCCGTTTGATTTAAAGTAGCGCTTTCATCTCGCTTAACGAATTCACCTAAACTAGCAGCTTTACTAGATATTGATGCAGTAGATACGATAGATAACGCTATTAATGTAATAAAAAAGTTCATGATATTCTCCAAATGTATTTTAGGCTATGCCGTGTTCTCGACATGGGAATAATAGATCTACAAAAATACTTGAACAAACGATAAGAACTACACTACACTTAAGAAAAACTTAAGTATAATAGTGAAAAAATTATATTATCCACCTCTAAAAGCCCTCCACTATTTTTTAATAGCGGCTCAACTTTCTAGCTTTAAATTAGCAGCCGACCACTTGAATGTGACACAAGCGGCTGTTAGCCAGCAAATTAGGTTACTTGAAGCGTATTTTGGCGTCGCTTTATTTGTCAGGAAAACAAGAAAAATAGAACTAAGTGAACGAGGGAGCAAGCTGTTACCATTCTTAGAACAAGGCTTTGACAAGATATTCTCTGGAGTAAAACACATAGCTGGCGATCCCAATCCCAGAATATTGCGTGTATCTGCGATTAATTCATTCACTTCTATTTGGATCCTACCAAAGCTGTCTTCATTTCAGGCGCTGCACCCAGATATCATGCTGCAAATAGCACCCAGCAACGAACTAATTGATTTTGAAATAGGCGAGATAGATATCGCTATTAGAATGGGCAGAGGAAATTACAAGGGTCTTCAGTCAAAGCTTCTGTTTAAAGACGAAATGATATTGGTTTCGAGTCCTTCATTGCTAGAAAAAGAACCAGTTTTGGATGCTGAGTCGATTTTTACATTGCCTTGGATAGAAGACACCAGTGCCGATGTTGATCAAATTTTCAAATTATTATGTGAACAAAATAAGATAGTACCTAGCAGCATCGTTCCCGTTATACGGTCAGACAACTCGCTAACTATTATTGAAAGTGTCCTTCAAAGCAGAGGCATCGCGTTAGTTAATCGTTGCTTAGTGCAGGAAGAAGTAAATACGGGTAAGTTGTTACCTTTGCTAGATTTCTCTCACCCTAGCCCATATTCACTTTATCTTGTTGCACCTGAAACCAATTTTAAATGGGAGAAAATAAGGCAGTTTGAGAACTGGTTCATCCCATTAATAAACGAATATTTTGGACAAAGAGACAACTAGGTCTATTCCTAATTCCTACTTCCTATTTCCTATTTCAACACCATAGGTTCAAATACGCTTGCATCGATATATCCGAGGTCCTTATTGCCATTGATACCTTCAATTGGATACGACCCAATGAAATGCTCTCTTTTACTTTTACCATCTATTGCTTTGTCGGCGTCGCAATAAGCCAACATAAATCCAAGCTGCTTATCTTTTACTAGCGTAACCGGCCTAGCCCCTGAATTTGGCAAAAAAGTGTCATCGTACAGTGCGATTTTTAATTCCCAAGTGATCACTTTTGTTTCAGGTGAACGTTTCCATTGGCTCTGTATATGATCATTATAGGTCTGAATAACAGATTCGTTACTAGTCGCTGTTGGCCCCATGTCACTAACATTACGATCCAAACCAACGTGGTAGGCAAACGCATTATATGTGAATTGATGGTTACCACCTGAACCATCTTCATCTATAAATAATTCAACACAATCATCATCCCAATAACTAATCAATGGATCGGGGTGAGTATCGATGAGGACGTCATCGCTTATCTCTAATAACATATATAAGGCTGCATTATCCCAAAGTAGTTTATACCTACCAGAAAAGTCTTCAGATCGCAGGTTTTTGCCGATAAGTACTTGATCGACCGCTCGCCAATTCACTCTATTCCATGAGGCTTCGCTTGCCTTTGCGTCGATAACAATGTCTTCAATTGCTTGCGCAATTGGGGTGCGTTTAACCTCGTTTTCATTGGCAATGGCGCATCCAGAAAAAGCCGACACTATAAACATAGTTAAAAATAATTTGGCTCTTGGTAGCACAATGGATGTGTTGCTAAGAGGCGAGTCTGTCTTTTTTCCTTTTCTGACCAAAATATTCTCTCCATTTGTATAAAAAGTCATGCCTAATTACTGTAGCGAATATGATGTTTAAAGTCATGAATAATGTATGAATTAATGTACTATATTCAAAGCACAATTTTATATTCACCTTCAAGCGGCATTGTTTTAAGCGCTAATAAAAATCAATATTGAGAGGCCGCACAGAATATGCTAAAAAAAACTAATCAATATTCTCGTCATTTACGTACAAGAATTCATTCTACACAAGCAAATAAAAAAGATGCGCAAGGACGCGTTACACAATTATGATTGAACTACACTCGATAAAAAAGCTATTTCAAAATGGCGATGAAACCGTAACCGCTATTGATGACGTCTCACTGTCAATTAAGCAGAATGAATTTGTTGCTGTAATGGGTAGCTCTGGCAGTGGAAAATCAACATTAATGAATGTCTTGGGCTGCTTAGATACACCATCTTCAGGTAAGTATATTCTGGATAATAAAGATGTAGCTAGCTTGACAGATGATGAACTGTCCAGTATCCGAAATCAACACATAGGTTTTATCTTCCAAACTTTTCATCTGTTGCCCAAGCTTAATGTGATAGAAAACGTAAAACTGCCGCTACGCTATTCTAGCGTTGACAGTGAAGAAGCGGATAAACGAGCCTTAGACTTGATAGACCGCGTAGGTTTGTCACATCGAAAGAATCACAAGCCCTTTGAGTTGTCGGGAGGACAGCGTCAGCGTGTGGCAATTGCAAGAGCTCTGATTAACAAACCTAGCGTAATTTTAGCAGATGAACCAACAGGTAACTTAGACTCAAAAACGTCAAGCGAAATAATGGCTCTGTTAACTGAGCTACACCAGCAAGGTCAAACTATAGTAATGGTGACCCATGAAGACGATATTGCAGAGTATGCGCAGCGCGTAATTGTAATGAAAGACGGTGAAGTAGTAGGAGAGAAATAATGAAGGCTATATTCGTCAAGGCTGCATTCGGCAGGGCTATATTCGGGAAATCAATATTCTGTAAATCCGCACTGGGCAAGACCATATTAGGTGCCGTTATCTCTTGTGTGGTACTGAGCACAAACGTATATGCAGAGAAATTATTATTAACTGGCCAAATAGGCTCGTCTGCTAAACAAGTTGTAAATGCGCCAACCGGCAGTCGGCAGTTACAAATCCAGTGGATGGAGGAAGAAGGCAAGATAGCAGAGCAAGGAGAAACTGTTGTTTTGTTTGATGGCGCTTCTTCACAAGCCCAACTGATAGCAAATGAAGAAAATTTAGATCGCTTGTTACTTGAATTCGAAGAATTGAAAATTCAGCAAGAACAAAGCGTAATCGATGCAAGCGGTCGCTTGAAAGTGGCTAAAATGCGCGTGGAAAAAGCTAGGATTGAGGCTTCAGTGCCTAGCTCCCAAGTTGCAGCGTTCGAAAAAGGCCAATTTGAGCTGTCTTTGCAACGTGCAATGGTAGAGGAAATCAAGGCAGAAGAAGCACTGCAACGCTCCCTAAAGGAGCAGCGCGCGGAACTAACAAAAAAAGAAGTCAATATTCTGAAGGTCAAAGAAGAAATCGTGTATTTAACCGAAGTTCTGGGCAATCTTAATGTTATAGCGCAAGTAACTGGTCCAGTGACATATGCCACTCACCCTTGGTTTGGCACTAAATTAAGTGCTGGAATGAATGTTAGAGCCAGTTGGAAAGTGCTAGATGTGCAGTCTACTAGTAATTTCCAAATCGAAACTTGGGTTCATGAAATAGATGCAGTTGGATTAAATGAAAACACCGCAGTTGAAATTGTCTTAGATGCTTATCCAAATAAAAAATACAGTGGCGTAATTTCAAATTTGTCCAAGCAAAGTGAACGCAAGGCCTCGTGGGGTAAAAGTGCATATTTTCCAGCTATTGTTACTTTTGATACGCCACCAGAAATTAGCCTACTCCCTGGTATGAGTGTTCGTATGTTGGTAACCAAAGAGAATAAAAACAATGTTTAAAGTGAAAATTTTGTTAACGATAGCGACAGGTATATTTATGTTGAGCGCGTGCGGCGAAAAAGACATTGAGACTCAAGTCAGTCAACAGTCGGCTAAAAACCTTATATCTGCGCCAGCCGAATTGGTTTCATTACAAAATATATCTATTACAGCGCCCAGTATTCAAAGTATGTGGCAATACAAAATTGAGTATATTGCCCGCGAGAATACACTGGTAAAAGAAGGCGATATCTTACTTAAGTTTGATGGTCAAACTTTGCGTACTAGTATGGTAACTCGCAGCAGTGACCTCAACGCTGCCGTCAAAGAGGCTGAGCAGAAGAAGTTAGAGAATGAAGAAAAATTAGAAGAATATAATCTTGATTTAGCCGAAGCCAAAAAGAATATGGATATCTCAGAGCGTAAAGTGGAGATAACCGATGTTTCACGTTCAGACATCGAAAGAAGAAAGCAATATTCTGAATTCGGTATTACCACAGAATTACATGAACAAGCCATTCAGCGCGTAGAACAGCACAAGATATCAATGCAGATTAATGAGCAGGTTCAACAAGCCAAAATATCAAAAGCTAAATCTGAAGTCGACGAGCTCAAATTGAGTATGCAAAGGCTCCAAATCAAGGCGCCAAAAGAAGGAATGGTTGTATTAATACCAAACGGCGACGACGAAAAGCCAGCTGTTGGCGATACAGTCTTCAGAGGCAGCCGCTTAATGTCATTACCCGCATTGGATAAAATAGCCGTTAAAGTAGAATTTGACGAATCATTTACTTCGGACATTACATTGGGCGATGATGTTCGAGTTACCTTAGATGCATTTCCTGAGCGTCCTTTCACTGGGAAGATTACAGAGCTTGGGCAATCGTACCGCAACAAATCCACCAATAACCAAAAAATGGTGTTTGATGCTTGGGTAACGTTAAACGAGCTTGAACTCACTATCATGCGACCAGGCATGAAAGCGACGGTTGATACCCTAGAGGGAACGATATGAAACTTTCAAGACTTCCGCTTGCACTGCCCCTTATGTTCTCCGCCTTAGTATTGAGCGGCTGTGGCTCTGATGAACAAAGCACAATCCCACTGTATGAAGTCACAGAAACAGCGTTTTCAATTGAAGTAGAAGGTTTTGGTGAAATTGAAGCTGCGCAATCTCAAAAAATTATGACGCCTGGACGCAGGGCGATGACTATTGCTTGGTTGAAAGACGAAAATACTTATGTTGAAAAAGGCGAAGTGATTGCAAGATTTGATGCTCAACAAATACTGAAAGACAGTCGAGATGAAGAGCTTCAATTAATGTTGCTTGCGCAGGACATAGTGAAAAGTAATGCTCAACAAAATCAAGCCAAACAAGACATAAATTCAGACCAAAGCTTTGTAAAATATGAGTTCGACTTTACAGACCGTTTTGCAATAGATGACTTACGTGTTTATTCGCAATTAGAGATTATAGACACGCTTGCCAATCGAGACTTTTTAGAAGCAAAAGATGATTTCTTAGAATGGAAAGAAACCAGCATTGTTGAGCAACATTCAAATGAGAATGCTGTGTTAGATATCAGAAAAACTGGTGTAGAAACTATGTTTAATAGACATCAGCAGGCCTTATCCAGTTTAGAGGTAGTATCTCCTTTTTCGGGCTTGTTAGTTTATGAGAAAGACAGGCGCGGAGAAAAGCCTGCGATTGGACAATCTGTATTTCCAGGCAGACCCATTGCTCAAATCCCCAATTTAGACAACATGCAAGCATCATTATTTGTGCAAGCTAACGATGCTATTGACCTAGCCAAAGGATTAGCCGTTGAAATACGTTTAGATGCGTTTCCAAGCAAAGTATTTAATGGTGAAATTGCTGATGTATCTGGCTTTCCAAGAAGTATTGAACGTGGCAACCCAGTCACTTATTTTGAAATTGTTGTGAAACTGATAGAACAAGATAAAAGTATGATGCAGCCGGGTAGAAAATTAACTGCAAAAATAGATGTCAAGGCACCTAGCGAAAAACTTGTTGTGCCTTTGCAAGCTCTATATTTTGAGGATGGAAGCACATATGTTTATCTTCGAGACGGTAATAAATTTACCAAGCGCAGTGTTGTTAGCGGGCGAAAAAATTTATACCTTGTCGAAATTACTGAGGGTTTAAGTGATGGCGATGTAATCGCGTTAAGTTTACCTCAGCAACAACAAGTACAAGGAAGCTAACAATGGCTAAATATTTAGTACTAATACAAGACGCGATTGCAGAGCTACTTGGGCAAAAATTACGCACCTTTTTAACCATGTTAGGCATGATTTTTGGTGTCGGTTCAGTAATCGCCATGCTTAATATTGGCGAGGGCGCTGAGAATGAGGCTTTAAAGCTTATCGATTCGATGGGCGTAAACAACATCATTGTAAATGCCAGAGACTATGAAAAAGAAGAGCTTTCTGAAATACGTGAAGAGAGCTTAGGATTGAATTTGGGTGACGTGAATGCCGCTCTCTCAACGCTACCATTTGTGGAAGGTTACAGCGCATCTAAGAATATTGATGTATATGATATTTACAGCGACTTCAACAAAAGCCAAGCGCAAGCATTGGGCGTGACGGTGAGCTATTTTGCGAATGCTAATATGCAACTATCCGCGGGTAGATTCTTAACACAAGAAGATGACAGCAGACTTTCTCAATACACTGTTTTAGGCGCCAATACCGCTAAAGAATTATTTTCTGGTTCTAATTTTAGTGCTGAAGAAATGCTAGGTCAATATGTTAAGGTCAATCACGTGTGGCTAGAAGTCGTTGGTGTTTTAAAAGCACCAGCCGGCAATAAAGATGAGTTTCAGGGTGTCCAGATCGGTGGCGACCGCTACCGTATTTTTGTGCCTTTAAGTGTAATTGTACAAAAGTTTTCTAGCGATATTCTTGCCAGTGAATTAGATAGCATTAAACTAAACATTGCAGAAGGTACTGATCCTGTAGTGGCTGCAAAAGCTATCGATAGCCTAATTAAGTTGCGCCACGGCGGGCTAGACGACTATAGTTTGATCATTCCCGCAGCGTTGTTAGAGCAGCAGAAACAAACGCAACAAATTTTTAATATTGTCATGGCCTGTGTGGCAGGTATCTCATTGCTAGTTGGCGGTATCGGTATAATGAATATTATGCTAGCGAACGTGATGGAAAGAACCAAGGAAATAGGCCTATTACGAGCTGTAGGAGCAACACAAGAAGATATTCGTCAGCAGTTTATTGCTGAAAGCTTCACAATTTCCGTCTTAGGTGGGATATTGGGCATCGTATTTGGATTAGCCCTTTCGGAAATAATCGGCTTCTACTCTGGTTGGGCAGTTAGTTGGTCAATTCCTGCCATATTTTTGTCACTGAGCATATGTATGATTGTTGGCGTTGGCTTTGGTGTTTTCCCAGCTATTAAGGCATCAAAACTCAATCCTATCGACGCTCTGCATAGCGATTAAGTCATTGTAGGCATAGCAGATTATCCACCATGGCGATTTATGGATGGGCATGTGCTCATCAGATAGTGTGCTCAAAATTTACGGGAAACTCGCTAGTACTTTTGCAAATAGAATTGCTTTCACTTAATTCTGATTAGTTAATTCAACCAAGTTTGACCATTCCTCCATTGTATTGACGTTAGCAAAAACATCTGCTGAATCAGCCTTGAGTTCGTGTACTTTGTCTGCAGCAATTAAATATCTTATAGACATACCTTGCGAACTTTCAAGTTCTCGCAATCGTTCAAGTATCTTTTCGCTGACAAACAAGCAAAGTGGCATTGGCTGATTTTCATAAACACAGGTGCATCGTCTTTCTAGCGATTGAACTAACAAGTGAGATAAAACCTGGGTTTGCATCAATGGCATGTCATTAGGCAAAACGACAAGTGTATCCCCTGCTTTTAAGGCGCGACTACAGATCGCTGAATAAATGCCTCCTACAGGTCCTTTATTGGTGATAATGTCTGGAATATCAAACTCACTGCCGCTAATAAATACATTATCTAGATTTAAAGAATCCATTATAGCAACGCTTTTTCCTAGCATTGAGCTGTTACCAACACGCATGGTAGATTTATCTTTCCCCATACGAGTCGACTTCCCACCATTTAACACTAAACCAATACGCAAGGATATTGTCCGACACTTTTTTACCATAAGCTGATTATAGCTATAAACAGCGATTCAGCGATAGCATCCATTGTTCTGAAACTTGCTTGCGGTTAAGCATTATCTCTTTAAGTCCAACTTTCGAATCACGAATAAAATAGCGGGCACTGAATTGGTGTAGGATTTCCCCTTTTAGCTTAATAGCAATTTTCTCCGCAAGCCTTAAATCTAAATCGGCGCTAAAGACCCTCACAGCCTGACTCTGGCGGGTGTATACTCTCATTAAGTTACGTTCGTATTTACTCAAATAATCATGTGCAATACGCAAGAGTTGACTTGGTTTCACGTAAATTTCGGTAGGCTTGGATAGTACGCTCAGTTTATATGGCTGACTATTCGAGATTGCTCCAAACTGCATGTTTTCGCATCGATACATTTGCCCAAGAAAAGACTCTTTATCTCTTTGTATCCTAGGTAATAGGAAGCGAATGTCCTTATCGTCCATCTCTAACATGGTATTAATTACTTCTTGAAGTTCATCCGATGAAGGGCTTGCGTTGCCATTTTCACTAAATTCATCAACAGCATTGACCAGCTTTTCTACACTATATTCTGCAAAGCCTATCTCTACTGCAGCTAAATCTGCTTCTTTGTTTTTAAACGCAGCAGCGCCCGACATCTTCAAAGCGAGTGTTGGCGAATTTGATTTTGTTTGCTCACTGCTACTTTGAGGCGTTTTTATACTTGCCTTGATAGGAACGGCCGGCAGTTGAATGCTATTTGCCAACTTGATTGAATTCAATGCTCTTAGCATTTTAAGTTCTCTCATGCTCGACTGTGTTAACGCTTTTTCATGCAATGTAATCGGTTCTATTAATTGCCTATCCCTACTCCAATAGAATACGTCCGCTAACCAGATAAATAGGCATAGACCTATAGTAAATATCAAAGTGTGATTCACCAAGTTAGGGTATTTCACTACATTAGGCTGTTTCATGTGCGTTAATAACCTTTATTCACAAAGCTACTTACCACGTTATTTGGTCAATGCTTGCAAAGCAGTTAATTCCATTTTTTGCACAACATCTTGCAGCCGCGCTTGTTGTGAAAGATGACGTTGCCGACTCTCCTTTTTATCCAACGACTTAGTGTTGGATAGCGTTAATGCCGACACCCTTCTCCTTGATTGATCGCCTGATTGATCGCTTGATGTATTGTTTATTGATGCTTGATTGAACGCGGCTTTAGTCTCAATCGATTCATCAATAAGTAGTGCTGGCTTTATTCGAGCAAGCGGATGTATTAGCAGATCTGGCCCGATACCATCAGGTTCGATAAGGCCGACTGACACCCCATTCTTCATAACTAATGCTTCATATTTTTCACTTAAATCATCAAACTCCAACTGCAAGTTCTTTACATCTTTTGACATCATTTGTGCAGCACTAGTTAAGCTTCCTATTTGTATTTCGAGCTCTTTAATTAGCTCTCCTTGTGCATTTGTATTGTCTTGCATTAGCACTGTATTAGCTGGCCTCTGTTCGATCATTGATGTCTGTATTGAGAAGAGTTGCGCTGTACTACCCAACCATTGTTGTCCGTGTGAAGTTTGTAAAATCAGATACACGAAAGCGCTAACACTAAGTAATATGAATGCTACTTTACGAATGATTGTCATCTTGATGCTCCTGAGCATTAATAGAATAATTTATATATTCCTGTCGTTTTTTTGCGGTTTAGTCATACTAATACTCAATAAAGCGCGACATAGCGTTGCTGTTGGCAAGCCTACAATAGTGGTCATGAATGCCATGGAGAACTGTTGCGTCAATACGGCTATTACTTGGTTGACTGATTCAGGCGTTAAGCTTTGTGTTGACATTGTGCCTATACCTACACTAATGCCAAGCAGCGTGAATGTTAGTGCTAAAGTTGAAATACCGTTTGCGGCCTGCTGTCCAACCTCATACCAAAATACCTTTTGCGCCGGACTTACTTCGTCCCGATGAATATACCCCAGAGCATAAGCAGCGCTCAGAAGTAAGGGCAAAAATAGCGCAACAAACGTATAGCTAAATATCTGTTCCACGTAACTCAATAAATCAAACAAGGTCATGTTAGTCATATAACTGGCAAGCGCTAGAACGATAAGAGCGCCACCAAATAACTTTAACAACATAGGCAGCCACTTATGAATTCTCTCCAGCGTGATACCTGCAAGCCGAATATCGGACTTATCATGGCTCATCGTGTCCATTATCTGTATCCCGCTTTAGCGTTGAGCACACTTTCATTCGTTAGCTTTATATTATTCAACCATTGATTCATGGCGTTAACTTTGTTTTCAGCGCCTGCGTGAACTAAAAACGTTCGGTCATATTGCTTCAATGCCCTCACTACCATAGTAGATTGAGTATTTAATAGCCTTTCATCACGCAATACCATTCGTTCCATATCAGCAAGTTGACGCTGCCTTTGTTGCATTTTCTGATGTTTTTGCTGCACATCAAGGTTTATATTCAGAAAATCGGATATCAAAGTAGCTCGTTCTCTTTCTAAATTTTTTAGTGTAAATAGTTCATTTGCATGACAATAGAAAGTAGAGGCCGCAACAAGGCTTACGAACACCATCACTTTTATAGCAGTCTTATTTATTTTATCGTTCAATAGTCTGTTCATCGTCATTTCTCCAAATACGGTTATAGGAATAAATCAGCAGCTAGGCTTGGCTTAGTAAAGTTGTTGATAACAACGCCATCTTCAGTTTCTTCATAAGCTAACTTAAACTCGATTGATTGAGCGTCTAAGGCAACCAGTTTGGCCATGTAGCTAATCATTAATGCTTCTTGGTCTAACAAAGCTTGGTCGCTAGCAGCCTGCATGAGCAGCTGTCTAACATACTCTTGAGCACTCACTTGTATACCATCAATTGTTGGTGCCAGAGATGACTGATGCTTGCTAATCGCTTGCTTTAGTTGCTCAATTTTTCCGAGGTTCATTGCAAATTCATCTGCATAAGGACTTTTATTGTCCAGACTGTCATTAAGCAAAGTAGCGTCTACCTGAGCTATAACTTTGTCCATCCGGTTTTTAGCTTCGTCTTGCTTTGCTCTGAGTTTTTGCATGTCTATATTCGCGGATGAATTTTGCTGTTGAAGTAATTTACGTAACACATCTTCATATACATATTGTTTTTGATTCAATGCGTCTTGACGAAGCGACTGACTCAATTGCATATCATCCAAATAGTTAGATTTTATCTGAACTAAGCTTACACGCTCTTCAATCATGTCATTTTCACTGGCGTCGATAAGCAAGCTCTGCAAGGCTTCTATTTTTGTGCCTTTATCAGCAATACTACTTTCTAATTCTAGTAATTGACTAGCCAGCGGCGACATGTCGAAATCTTGTTGAATACGTTTCTTAATTAGGTTTGCAGGCAGTTTTATTAAAGTCTCTGAGGCAACGGGTTGCCAATTTGTGCTTGCATTCGCACCTGCAGTAAAACTAAAAACACTCGCAGCGGTTAAAGCAACAATCCACCAAGCTTGTTTTATAATTATTCTAGTTCCTGGCGCTAGCTTATGTATTGATTTCATATATTGTCTCCTTAATTTCTAAGCCAGTATTGCTGGCGCTTTAATTCATCTCTCAGCGCAACGTTAATATTCAAAACCTGTAGCTGTCGTGTTGATAAATCATTTTGCTTTAAGAGGGCAATGGCGGTGTCTACGAATGATGTATAGTCGCTAAACAAGAGGTCTTGTTGTGGAAATTTAAGCCTAAAACTCGACAGACTATTCGTGGCTTTTTGGGTTTCGCCAGCCTTGATATAATTAACAATAGCCAATGCATTAAGCTGCATAGCAACTTGATTATCTGGATGTTGCGGATAGAAATTTTTATTTTCAATGCATCTACTCGCCGCCTTAGCGAGCGCAATTTGCTGCGCTGCTTCACCAGAATTGCCCACACTGCTTTCTCGTTGC
This sequence comes from uncultured Glaciecola sp., assembly GCA_905479945.1. GTDB lineage: Bacteria > Pseudomonadota > Gammaproteobacteria > Enterobacterales > Alteromonadaceae > Glaciecola. Next base: position 63,646 of record CAJQOP010000065.1, read on the forward strand.
AGAACATCTGAGTGGCAACTCGATTCAAGGCGCACAATCATTGGTTTTTGATTAGTTGATGTTAGTTTTTGTGAGTCGCCAATTGCTGCCGGTTTATATTCCGTTGATCTGCTGCTACAACCATTTAACAGCAACAATGCAGCAAGCAACGAAATAAGTAGTTTATAGATAGATGTCGAGTTCAAGTTCATTTTATTCTCCCGTAGTGTGTTACTAAGGCTTATAAAATGATTAGGGCAGTTTTTTAGTTTACTTAGGTTTTAATTTTTATCGACGTGCTGTTTGAAATGGATTTGCTCTTACCACCACTGATTGATTCAGCAGTGGTAACAGTATTGGTAACAGTATTGGATTTATTTTGCCACAGAGTAATATTTCGCTACAAATGTAGCTTAGTTAAAAAGGGCAATGAATATGGACCACACTGGATCTAGGCTTAACTAGGAGATTGGTCCCAGCCCTTTTATTTAATATCACGAGACCAGCTAAAGCTGTTTAAGGTAGCTCCCTAAGTTTTTAATTCCAGTCAACATTTTTTGTGAATGCTTATCGGTTAAGCTTAATGACCAACCATGCTGGTTAATATCCTCAAGAGCCTGTTTACCATCAAAATCAACATAGGCAAGGCGTGCACATAAAGACTCTGATGGCAGCCCGAAAGATATTCCAGGTAATAGCGCGACACCTGTATCCTCAAGTACTTTGCTACAAATTTCGGTATCTTTAGAAATTCCCAAACCTTTCAGTGTTTGTTGATAGCCGGTAAAATCAAGCAGAATATAAAACCCACCTTCTGGCGCATGTGCATTCAATCCTGCGTCAATAACTGCTTTATAGACCTGCGCTCCAATCGCCGAAAGAATTGTCCTTTTATTTTTCACATATTGTTGCATTATTTTATTGTCAGAATACGCAGTTATAGCGGCATATTGAATAGGAGAGGACGCACATGAATAGGTTTCTGAGGCGATACCCAGCATAGAGTCTTTTAATTGGGCATCACAATTTTCTGGTAAAATAGCAATACCTAAACGCCATCCGCCCGCTCCTGCCCATTTCGATAAACCTGAGGTCACAAACGTGCCTTGTGGATAATGCTTTGCAATACTGACATGTTGATTATCATGCTTTAAAGGCGCATAGATTTCATCGGATATAACTTTTGCCTGAAACTTATTTAAAACAAGCGTCAATGCTTGAAGTTCCTGCTCTGAATAACATAAGCCATCTGGATTACCAGGGCTGTTTAAAACAACAAGTAAGTTTTTATACTTTTGTGCTGCTTCAATGAGGGTTTGTTCAAGAATTTCGGGGCTTATTCTGTAGCGTTGCTCAAAACTAGTTTGCATCATAAATGCAGCGTGACCTAACAACTCTGCTTGAGGAGCATAAGACACCCATGCCGGCGCTGGAATCAGCACTGCGGCATCTGTATAGGCGCACATAATAGTATACAGCAATGCTTTTGAGCCTGGCGCAATGAAAACTTGATCTGCGGAAACTGGACGTTTTTCAAAAGCAGAGTGATATTCAGCTACTTTAATTCGCAAAGCTTCCAAACCCTGTACTTGGGTATATTCTTTGCGATAGGAATTTTGTATTAATGCCTGTTCAAGGACTGGCGAAATCGGAAATGGCGATTGACCAAAACCAAAACGAAACACTTGTCTTCCATTCTTTTCAATAGCTGCAGACTGTTCGTTTAAGAGCAAAGTGCTTGAAGGGGCTATTTGACGATACATAAGTAAAATATTCCTGTTTTTATTTGATTTTAGTATTTATATTATAACTTCATTAACATAGTACAATGAGCATATAGTCATGACATCAGCACAACTTCAGGCATTTATTACCGTCGCAAAAGTAAATAGTTTCACAACTGCAGCTTTGGTGCTTGGCATTAGTCAGTCAGCGGTATCCCATGCAATAAAATCAGCCGAGAAGGACTTAGGTGCTTCTTTGTTTGCAAGAGGCAAAGCTCATATTGTGCTGACCGAGTTTGGGCACAAAATACTACCCAAGGCGCATTCGGTGCTAGGATTGCTAGAGTCAATAAAGCAAACAGCCAATGAAACTAAAAATTTGCAGCAAGGAGTTTTAAAAATTGGCTCATTCGGTCCTTCTTTTTCTGCACGTTTGTTACCTATTATTTTGCGCGAATATAAGCGCCTTTATCCAAATGTAAATGTGTATGTAGAAGAAGGTGAGGACCATCTGATAAAAGAATGGATCGCGAATCGTAAGGTAGATTTAGGCTGTATTATTCTGCCAGAACAAGAATTAGATCATATATACCTGACCACTGATAAAATGTCTGTGGTGGTATCTGTTGATCACCCTCTAGCTGCAAAATCTAATGTTGAATTGCAAGAGCTATGTGAATTTCCCTTTATACTAACGGAAGGGACTACTGGAAAAATGGTGTTAGAATTATTCAAACGAGCTCGCTTTTGCCCCAATATTCAGTACAACAATATCCAGATAATGAGTATGTTAGCCATGGTGTCGTCTGGTGCAGGAGTTTCTATAACAGCTGAGCTTTCAATACCTATTGAAAATCTAGGAAAAGCAGGGGCCTATGTAATAAGACCCTTGCTGCCTGTTGTAAAAAGAGAGATCGGTTTAGCTATGCAAGATATCGAACACTTATCTCCCGCTGCTGAAGCATTTGTAAAAGTAACATCTAAACTTCAACATGCAGGAAAATTTAATTATCTCGACTAATTTTTACGCTGTTTAATTCGTTTGAAGGCCTTGATTGAAGGCCTTGATTGAATGCCTTGATTGAATTCCTTGATTAATCACTTCGTGTGTTTAGTCTTGGCGCCAGCAAGATCGTCTAAATCAATTTGCTCTTCTAATATGCCTGCATCTGGGTTTTGATATACTTGCAGATCCAGTTCATCTTCACTCTTCGCCACGATACAAGAGACCATACAATCACCAGTTACATTAACTGCGGTGCGAGTCATATCCAATAACCGATCAACACCAATAATAAGCGCAATACCCTCTACCGGCAGCTTAACTTGTTCCAGTACCATGGCTAACATAATTAAGCCTACACCAGGCACTCCAGCCGTGCCGATGGAAGCAAGAGTTGCGGTGACTACAACCAATAAGTAATCTGTAAGTGTCAAATCGACACCATAGACCTGTGCAATAAACACAGTTGCTACACCCTGCATTATTGCGGTGCCATCCATATTAATATTCGATCCCAATGGCAAGGTAAATGATGCTACCGAATTGTTCACGCCGAGTTTACGGCGCGCAGTTTCCAGTGTGACAGGCAAGGTTGCACTGCTGCTTGCCGTGCTAAATGCAAAAATGGCAGGCTCTCTTACTTTTTTAATTAGCATCCAAGGGTTCAAGCCACTTAACAATTTGAGCAGTATCGGATAGGTCACTAAGGCATGAACGGCTAAAACAAATAGCACCAAAACAAAATACTTCAGTAAACTTGAAATGGTATCCACGCCAATAGTCGCAAAGAGTTTTGCCATAAGCGCAAATACACCATAAGGTGCAAGGTTCATTAAAATGGTCACCAATTTCAAAATAATGTCATTTAAATCGATGAATAACTCTCCCACCCGCTCACCTGATTTTCCTGCCAGTGCCATAGAAATACCAAATAACAAGGCAAATACGATGACTTGCAGCATGTTTCCTTTGGCCATTGCATCAAAAGGATTGTCAGGAAAAATATTAATAATGACCTGAGCCAGTGAAGGTGGTTGGTTTGCAATGTATTGACTATCAGCAACTAAAGAAACGCCTTCACCCGGTGATATCAACAAGGCGAAAAATATGGCTGTCGAAATCGCTATTCCCGTTGTGCCAATATATAACAATACTGATTTTCCACCCAAGCGTCCGAGCTTCGCAGGATCCGACAATCCATTTACACCGCACACCAATGACACAAATACCAGCGGCGCTACTAACATTTTCAGACTGGCAATAAAAATTTGACCTAAGGCAAAAAATAATCCATCAACCAGCAGTTCATTGATTGAAAATGCCATATCAAATAGTACAAAAACTAAATCCCCACTTCCGTCAAACGAGGCTCTTATTGCGCTGCCAATAGCTATTCCTGCGACCATTCCAACAAAAATACGCGCAGTTAGACTTAATTTATTTTTTTCAGTTTGCATAGTGAAACCTATTTAATTGTGAAACCTATTTAATTGTGAGACCTATTTAATTTGCAATTAAATTGATGAGTACGTGTTTCATATTCTGTTGACGGAGTTAGTCTGAGTGCGGATAAAATCGTTGATCTCATCCGCTTTCATTAAACCTTGCTCAACTATTAACTCGGTTACCGCTTTTCCACTGGACAATGCCTGCTTAGCAATTCGACTGGTATTTTCATAGCCTAAATGCGGATTAAAGCAGGTTATCAATCCAATGCTATTAGCCACATAATTCTCACAAATTGCTTCATTTGCACTGATCCCGTTTATGCATTTTAGGCGCAACATAAACATGGCTCTTGAGAGAAGATCCGTTGTTTGTAAAAGCTTGAACAGGATAAGTGGTTCCATTGCATTGAGTTGTAATTGGCCAGCCTCTGCTGCCATCGAGATAGACAGATCGTTGCCCATAATGTGATACGCTACCTGGTTAACCGCCTCAGGTATAACTGGATTGACTTTTCCCGGCATGATGGATGAACCGGCTTGCACTGGCGGTAAATTAATCTCGTTCAATCCAGCTCTAGGACCTGAACCTAGTAAACGTAAATCATTGCAAATTTTTGATAACTTAAGTGCTGTAGCTTTTAAAGTCGAAGACAAAGCCACAAACGAGCCCATATCTGCAGTCGCTTCGATTAGGTTTGCTGCTGGCCTGAACGGAAAACCGGATATCTGCGATAAATACTTTATAGCCAGAGGGCCAAATTTTGGGTCTGCGTTAATCCCTGTACCAATTGCAGTGCCACCTAAATTGAGTTCATACAGCAAGGTTAGAATGTTAAGAATATGTGCTCGGTCTTTTTGCAATGTATCGGCGAAGGCAGAAAACTCCTGGCCCAGCGTCATTGGCACAGCATCTTGCAATTGGGTCCGGCCCATTTTCACAATGCTAGAAAATGATTCACCTTTTGCCAAGAAACTATCACACAACGCAGATAGTTCAGACAGCATAGGCACACAATTGAGCAAAGCTGCCAACCTTATCGCACTTGGGTATACATCATTAGTGGACTGAGATTTATTAACGTCATCATTTGGATGCAGTAAGTGATACTGACCTTTTTGGTGGCCCATAATTTCCAACGCTCGGTTGGCAATGACTTCGTTGGCATTCATGTTAGCGGAGGTACCAGCACCACCTTGCAACATGTCAATTTTAAACTGGTCGTCTAACAAGCCTTGACGTACATCCAAGCAAGCGCTGGTAATAGCTGAATATTTTGCTTCGCTGAGCAATCCCAACTTAAAATTGGTTGATGCGCAGGCTTGTTTCACCATCGCTAACGCTTTTATAAAGTTTGGATAACTACTCATCGGTACGTCAGTTAACTGAAAATTTTCAATTGCTCTGTGCGACTGGATACCATAATAAGCCTTGCTTGGAATACGAGTTGAACCCAACAAATCACTTTCAACTCTACCCTCTTTATTATCTGACATTAACTCTGTCTCGGAGACTACATTAATTTCGGGCACAATTTGTCCTTACACAGCAAAATCCGCTCACTCTATTCTTGCGAATAAAACTAAGTGTTTTGAACTGATACTTATTAGTATTTAGATGGAATGGATTGGAAAATATGAACCTCTGGTCAGGATCCTGACCAGAGATTTAATTTTTAAAGACTTAGAACTGGTATTTAGCTCTCAAATACCAAGAACCACCTTCATAGTTCGCCGGGGTTCTGCGAGGGTATTGCAGACCAACACTCAAACGGTTGGCATTAGGCTCACCAATTTCATCAACGTACTCGTCAAAGATGTTTGATACACCTGCAGTTAAGGTTAAGTCTTCTGAGGCGAAATAATTAAATTCCATATCAAAGAACATAACCGAACTTACTAGCGCAGATGGAGACGACGGGTCATTAATCGTTCCGCGTTCATCATAGTGCTCACCATAAAAGTTAGCGCGTAACATTACCTGATAATTTTCACCAAAATCAGTAACTGCTGTAGCCACAAAGCGATTTTCAGGATAGTTATTTTCAATATCTTCTATTGAGGCGTCACCGACTGGTTGAATACCATTCACGCTTGATTGGCCAACAACGTCAATCGTGTTGTAATTATAGGCAAAGGTAAACTTACTTTCAGTTGTATCGTTCCAATCCATTGAAGTGGTGTAGACCAAATCAAGACCTTGATGTTCTACATCCAATGCATTGGTAAAAAACGACACCGTGCCACCTGTAGCAGCTGGGATATTACCTGTACGGTAAATACGATCATCTACTTCAGTGTTATAAACATCAACCGACAAATTACCGTTGTCAAAGCCGCTGTAAGTAAACCCTAAACTCAAACTAACCGACTCTTCTTCTTTTAGTGGCTGAGCACCGTTTGCAATCGCTTGCAGATTATCCGCTCTAACCAGACCTTCTTCAATTTGAGCCCCAGTTGTGCCATCAAAGGTGGTAATAATAGAAGTTATATTAGCTTGACCCGGAGTTGGAGCATGAAAGCCTGTAGATACCGCACCACGGATAACAAAATCGTCTGAAACATTATAGCGGCCGGCTATTTTACCATTTATCGTACCGCCAAAGTCTGAGAAATCTTCATATCTAAGCGCACCTTGGACTAATAAATCGTCCGATACATTGTATTCAGCATCTACATACAAGGCAATGTTGTCTCTACTAAATTCTCCTGCATCAGCTGGGGTCACTGACGTCATGCCGCTTGGGCCTGCGCCAACTAGTGAAGCAGCTTCACCCGCTATAGTAGTGAAGGTTTCTTCACGCCATTCTGCACCAAAGCCAAGAAAAACATCGTCAGATAGAGGCATAGAGAAATCGGCGTTGAGGTTTAACTCTTCTTGCTCATAGCCACCCATGTCGAAATCTCGTTGACCGGGTTGACCGTTCGACACAAGGCCCGTGTTCACGGTATTGTTCAAGAAGTAAGCCAATTCATTTTTACCAAAGCCTACACTGAAGTTGTAGGTCAGCTCAGAACTAGTTTCGCCCTTTAAGCCTGCAACAACGTTCATGTCTTTTTGAGCGCCGTCAAGAAACGGGGTATAGCCCGCTGGAAGCGTCGTTACATTAGCTAAAGTACTATGATTAGGGTTTCGATAGAAAAAACGATAACGCCCATCAGTGTCGGCATAACCGCCGTGCATATATAGCTGCCCCAAATCATCTAGATCAAATCCGGAGTTGAAAGCCATTCTACTGCCGCTAGTTTCAGTACGTCCCCAAGTTTGAGCGAAAGGTTCGTCGCCAAAAGGAGAATCTGCACCAATACCAACTACGCCAGCATCAATGAAACCTTGAGCATCTGGACGCTGAATACCTCGTGAAAGTGCTTCATTGTCGTTGGTTTCAAAACTAATATTGAAAAAACCATCTGTACCAAGAGCAAAACCAGCGTTTGCACCAACTATCCAGCTTTGTTCACCTTCGTAAAACTCACCATATTGAGCGACCACACTGCCGCCTTCACTAGCATCTTTAAGCTGGAAGTTCATTACCCCAGCAATGGCATCTGAACCATATTGTGCAGCTGCACCGTCTCTGAGTACTTCAACACTCTTAAGCGCGATACTGGGGATCATGCCAATATCTACACCATGTGCACCGTTGCCGGCTGCTGGTGCGAAAAATTGTACCAAAGAAGAGCGATGGCGACGCTTGCCATTAACTAAAACTAAAGTTTGGTCTGGTGCCATACCACGTAATGAGGTAGGACGAATAAATGCGCTGCCATCACCTGTAGCAGGTGTTGCAGTAAAGGATGGAACTAAGGATTTAAGATTGTCTGTTATGTCTGCAGTGTTACCATTTGCGGTAAACTCATCACCCGAGAATACGTCAATTGCCACAGGAGAGTCAGTTACTGTCCTAGGAGCACCACGTGTACCTAGTACCGCAATTTTCTCCACAATTTCTGGTTTTGCTTCCTGCTCTGCTTCTTGCGCCAAAGCGTTGCCAGAGACCGATACTCCTGAGAGTATTAATGCCGTAGCCGTCGCTAAAATAGTCTTTTTGGTTTTCATTTTGTTATTCCCATTGTTGTTATTCGTCAGCTCTAATGGCTGTTGTTCGCTAATCATCATCACTTCTTTTTCAGAAATGCCACCAACTAAGCCTGTATCATGCAACAACATGTCGATGACTTGTGTCAGTGTGTACTGCCCTTTGACCGCATTTCCTTGGTATTTTTCTATTAAATCGTACGGGAATAAAACCAATGTTTTGGTTTGATTTGACAGTTGATTTAGCGATTTCGCTAAAGACTGTTGTGGTATGTCGAATTGATAGGTCTCTTGTTCATCGCTATGACTTACAGCAGAAAATAGCAACAAATACCCACAACACAACATCCGTCCCGTTCGCTGCATTAATGTCTTAAGTAAACTTTTTGCAGCTTTCGAATAGGTATAACTTACGAACGACAAAAATCCGCCATTCGAATGTGAATATTTTGTTAAATAATTAAAACTATTTTGCATTTAGCTGCACACGCCCCTCACTCAATCTTGTAATCTTTATACCAAAACCTGATTCTAGCACATCAAACAAGGCTTCTGTTTCTCCGGCCTGAAATTGCCCACCAATGCGCAGTTTTCTTAAATCTGGGTCAGCTACTTCGATCACAATAGGTGTGTGCCTGCTAACCTCGGCCACAACTTCCTCCAAAGACTCTCCAGCAAATACTAATTTACCTTCCAACCAAGATAACTTGCGCGCCAACTCACCGATTTCATGTTCAACAACTGCTGTCTCTAGCGCATCTGAGCTAATTAGTAGGGAAACACTTTGCCCTGCTTCCAAAGATGCAATAACAGTTACAATGTTTTCTGCAGGTGTGTCCATATTCGTTTGTTCATCAATCACCCCAGTTATAGATGAAGCTTTAGGCTTAATAATCATTGCAGACTGAACGACCGCAAGTTGAACTTTACCTTCTGTTACCATCACTTCAATTTTATCATCCAAGCGATAAACTGAAAAAGCAGTGCCTATCGCTTTTACCATGCGATTACCTGCAAACACTTCGAATGGTCGCTCAGCGTCAGATGCTACCTCAAAATGCGCCTCACCTTTTACTAAATTTACTATTCGTTTGCTATCGGTGTAATTAACTTCAACTTGTGAATTGCTGTTCAGCCACAATATGGACCCATCCTCAAGAGTATGAGTTGAATGTTTGCCAATTGACGTAACGTACACATTACTTGGTGCATCAATTCGATCATTCACTAACAAAAAAGAAAAACTGAGTGTCATAATTAACGCTATTGCGGGTAAAGCGATAATTGGGCGAAATAAATTCAGTGAAGCACTCCTAAGATAACGATATAGAGCCGCAATCAGCAACAATGGAGTCAAAGTCAACATTTCAAGATTACTTCGCTTGGGTTTCAACACTCGACCCAGTGGTATCATTAAACCAGACATCACATCCATGTCATTCCATGTGTGAGACAGACGCAACAAGGTTTCTCTATGCACAGGGCTTTTCGCCAACCAGGCGTTAAATGTCTGAATATCTTGTTCTGTTGGCTCGTTATCGCCTTCAAATTTAACGATCCATAGGCAGGCTTCTTCTTCAATGGCTGAATTGCTCGGGAACTCGTTAATATTACTCATTACTTTGTCCCTCCATTGACTGTCTTGGTGCTTGACTGTTTTGAATCTGTGTCACCGTAACGTTGTAAAAAAATTGCATTAGATTGTCTAATACCTTTGCTGAGGTGTTTTTCAACCGTACTGACAGACAGCTCTAAACGCGCAGCTATCTCTTTGTTTTTCATACCATAAACCTTTTTCATAACAACAACTCTGCGGCACTGAGGGGGCAGTGAAGCAACAGCTTCACAATAAATCCCAAGCTTCTGCTGAGCTAAAATATCCTGTTCTAAGTTAGCGGAATTGAGGAAGTCCTCTGAATTATCATAGTCTTCAATGTAGCTAGTTATTTTCTTTGCCTTTCGGCTAAACTCTGAAAGCATAAGGTTTTTAGCGATTCGAAAAAGAAAGGCTTTGGGATGTTCAATTTCTTTTTCTTGTTCTGCTTTGTACGCTCGCAAAAAAGTTTCCTGAGAAACGTCGTCAATATCGTGAGGTGAAACCACATAACGAGATATAAAGTTGCGCAACGACAACTGGCTATTCTTAAACTCAGTCAATATACCGAACCGAGACTTTGAAGACTTAGTATCTGCCATTTGTTAGGAAACCTTTTTTGTCATTTTTGACGTTCTCAATAAACACGCTAGTAGCGAAAAGTGAGGAGCATCGTGAACATAACACTAATACGCAAACCAACATACACTCTATAACTGTTGAAAATCAAAAAACCGCTATTGGAATCCATATATTAATTAAAAAACAGATTTAAGGCGCTTAGAATCTAAGTAGTAAATAAGAGCTCAATTACCGACGATATTGCCGAAAGATGCAATAAATATAGAGTCAAATATTGCATCGTTCGCTTAATAAACACGGCTAAGTCGGCATGATCTTATCTGCAAATGCTTTTGCTTTTGCAAAACGTTTGCTTGAGCGCTCACCCAGTTTGACTAGCATCAAATAACAAAATGGCACCAAAAACAAACTCGTAAAGGTTGAGAATAATAAGCCGCCGATAATCGCGACGGCCATTGGGTAGGTTTGGCTGCCACTTGAAGAAAACGTTAATGGCGCCATACCGATAACAGTTGTTGCTACAGTCATAAAAATGGGCCTAATGCGGCTTACGCATGCGTCTACAATTGGCGCGATGAGATTTTGCGAGTCAGTTTTCAATTTGTTAATCTGGTCAATCAACACAATACCGTTATTAACTACGATGCCCATTAAAATCAACATTCCAACCATGCCTGTTTGACCCAAACCGATACCCAAAATAGCGAAGGTCCAATATACGCCAATAAATGCTAAACCGATGGATGATAAGATTGCAATCGGCATTAACAGTGACTCGAACAGCGCCGCCATAACAATAAAAATAAGAGCTAAAGCAAGTAACATGTTTATCACCATGTCTCTTACAGCTTCTCTATCTTGCGCAAACTGCTGTCCTAACTGCCAGTCATAACCTGGAGGCAATACTATATTGTCCATTACCTCTTTTATTTTTTTGGCCGCTTGATCGCGACTAATATCCGCTAAGTTGATAGAAATACCCAAAGTGGTCCGACGTTGAACTCGCGTAATTTGTTGCATGATTGGCTGAGTATCAAACCTTACTAATTGTTGTAAGGTGATGATGCGCCCATTGCTTTCATAAATAGGTAATCGCTTAATACGCTCTAATGGTATAGCTTGCTCTGGGTGGTAAACCAAACGAATGTCAACCTCCCCCAATGTCGCATCACGAAAAGAACGAAGGTTAGTGCCGCGCAATGCGTTTGAAATACGCATAGCAATGTCTTGAGTGTTTAAACCGAAGCGTGACACTTTCTCGCGATCTATTCGCAGCACTAACTCCATATCCTTGTCTTCATCATCAACGCCTACCTCAGCAAAACCATCTACGTCGCTTAGTTGACTGATAACAGATTCACTCATCTCGATTAAGCGCTGCGTAGAGCTGCCGCTTAGGGACATTTTCACCAATTTCTCCCTTTGTTCAGACCACTCAAAGGAAGGTTTGGCAATGGCTGTCTCAGGAAAGCCCTTTTTGATTTGTTCTTTTAAATCGTTAAAAGGGATCGAATAGCCCTCGTTCAGTTTGACCCTAGACATCGCAAAGCTTGAAAAAATGCGACTGTCCACTTGTGTGAATTGAAATGCATCTTGATTGTCGTACAAGTACTGCTCCATTTCATCCACCAAATTACTTACATCTTCTAACTTTTGCTGGCCTTGAATATGATAAACAATCCGGACTTCTGTCTCTCCTTCGCCCATTTCATTATTTGCGTCAACTGCTTGTTTGGTAAAAATACCGCTAATACAAAGTAAAAATATGAAAAAGCCCGTAGTTTTAGGATAAGTGAGTATTTTCATTAAACTTGGACGGTACCAACGGTCCAAGCGGCCTTGCGTAACTACCCCAGATAAGGCTGTTTGATCTACACGACTCAACATTAGCGGAATTGCGGTTTTAGCAATAATAAGAGATGCAAATAAGGGTAAGCATATAGCGACCGCTATTTGTTCAACAATGATGGTAATCGGATTTTTTTCACCAAGCAATAAAGGCAAAAAGATAATAGTGGTCGTCAAGGTGCCACTAATAATCGCAATACTGACATTATCAACCCCTTTAAGAACTTTCTCGATGGCGCTCAATGACTTATCTTTTTGCTGCAAGATGCTCTCACAAATTACCACTGAGTTGTCAATCAGTAAGCCTACAGCAATGAAAAGCCCTGCGAGTGACACCATATTTAAGCTGTAGCCCATAAAATACATACCTGCTAAGGCAAAGCTTATTGAAATAGGCACCGACGCAACCACCACTAAGGTGATATGAACATTACGCAAAAAGATGAACAGAACTATAAAGGACAAGAGAATTCCTAAACCTCCAGCCTTAAGCAAACCGCCTAATGATTCTTGAATTTCGTCGCCACTGTTGTCTTTAATGGCGATAATAACATTTTCAAAGTCATCTTCTTGGCGAAGGCTTTCAACTAAAGCAACAATGCTATTAGTTACATCAATTACATTTGAGTCAGATTCTTTGAACACCTCAATGCCCACCGATTTTTTCCTATCTGTTCTTATTTCACTGTTTCGAGGGGGGGAAACTAATCCTATCGTTGCCACTTCACTTAATTTGACCCCAGCTTTAACTTGGAAGTTTTTGATATCTGCCAGACTTTGGTATTGGCCGTCAGGTGTCACTCTAAATTTTCGACCGCCATTAAGAATCGAACCGGATTTCACTAAAAAGTTACTGGCGCGTAAATCACGTAATAATTGGGCTTGGTCCACGCGGTTCATCGATAGTTTAGTGCTATCAACCTGAATTTCTATAAAAGGTTGGATAACGCCGCGCATTTCAACTTGCCCTACACCCTCTAGCCGTTCAAGAGGTTGTTTTAGTTTTCTATTTAAGAAATCATAAGCTTGGGATAAGTTTTCATCGCCTGACAAGACTAAGCTTAAAACAGGTATATCTGCCGTCGAAAATTTTTGCACGTAAACCCTTCGTACATCATCCGGCAAAAGGTATCGCACCATGTCGACTTTTTCCCGAACTTCCATTATTTTGCTGTCTAGGTCTACTCCAAGTTCCATAATAACTTGAATAGAAACTCTATCTGCGCGGCTATTTGAGCGCAGTTGAGTAATCCCGCCTAATGTTGCCACGGCCTCCTCTATTGGACGGGTGATTAAGCGTTCTACTTCCTCTGGTGTTGCGCCGCTGTAAGGGACAGTAATAAATACTACTGGAACATTCAGTGCAGGCCAGCTTTCTTGCGGCAACAACTTACTAGCAATCAGGCCTGTCACAAAAAGCGACAATATCAACATGCCAGTAGTCACGGGGCGTTTTATGGCTAAAGCTGTTAACCAGACCGTAAGAGGCAAGTCTGTCAGTTTTTGAGTAAGACTTTTATCTTTGGACTTGGGGGCAGTCATACTAGCGCCTCGTTTGGTTTATCAACGACACTTTCGGCTTCGCTGTTTTCTACTGCATAGTTTTTCCTATCAAATAAGCTGTATAAGACAGGAATTAATAGCAAGGTCAACATAGTTGCAACCAGCAACCCACTCATTACAGTAATTGCCAAAGGTGCTCTCAATTCAGCTCCCTCACCACTGCTAAATGCCAAAGGCGTCAAGCCTAAAATTGTGGTCAATGAGGTCATGATAATTGGACGAAAACGAGATCGACTCGCGTCTATAATCGCAGCTATTTTTTCCACGCCGGCGTGGCGTAATTGATTTATTCTATCAACCAATACAATGGCATTATTTACCACTATTCCAGTAAGCATAATCACACCAATAAGCACAATAACACTGATATTTGTACCCGTAACGAACAAGCCTAATACCGAACCTAATACTGCAAGTGGGATAGAGAATAAAATAATAAACGGGTTAAGTAATGACTCGAATTGCGATGCCATAACTAAGTAAACTAAGAATACCGCTAAGGCTAAGGCCATCATTAATGAAGAGAAAGAACTATTCATTTCCTCGTTTTGTCCCGCAACTGTTGCTTTAATATTGAAAGGTAAATACAACTCACTTACTAAGCTTTCCGCTTTTTGAGCCGCTTCCGATAGATCACCAAACGCCAAAGAGGCGGAAATAATAGCGACACGACTCTGATCAATGCGGTTAATTTCATTCGGGCCAGTGCTTTCGCTAATGTCCGCTACTGCCGACAGCGGCAAAGATTTACTTTGCTGTGAGTTAACTGTTAATTGACGAATAGCCTTTGCTGAATTTCTAGCAGTTTCATCTGCTCGCACCAAAATATCAACTTGTCTGTCTTGCAGGTTATATTTACTGGCAACTGAGCCAGCAATTTTAGTCACCAGCTGGTCGGCAATATCTGACCCTCGGAGTTCTAAACTCGCCAATCGCTCGTTATCGAAGCTTATTTTCAATTCAGGTTGTCCTGCTCGTAAACTATTATTTAAATCGATAAATTGCTTATCCGCCGACATTTTTTTCATAAGTTGGTCGCTATACTTTTTTAGACCAACAAGATCATAGCCCGATAAAACAATTTGCAGAGGTCTCTCTGTAGTGAACATGTCTGCTTGTACAACTTCGGCATTTACATCAGCCATCTGTGCGACTTGTTCCCTAACGACAGATTTTACGGATTCAATGTCTTGACGATTATTAAGCGCAACCAATAATTGCCCCCAGTTTTCACCGCCTTTGCTCGCTGAGCTCATCATTAAACTGCCACTACCCGCTAGTGAATAGCTATGTTTAACCCGCTCGTCTTTCGCGATTGTTGCCGCTAGCTCCGTCAGCCTTTTATCCGTCACCGAAATAGGCGTGCCTTGAGGCAAGGTTAGCTCAATAGTGAATTCAGCTTTTTCTACTTCAGGCACTAATTCAACGGCAATTTTAGGCAATAAGCTTAGAACGATAATTGCAAAAATCACGCTACAGCCAACTAAAATCAGTCGGTTCTGCAAAACAGATTTGAGCAAGCTTGCATAAAGCAATGCTATTTTTTCAAAGTAAAAACTAAATATTCTGTGGGCAGGTTTGAAAATCAGGCTAACAACTTTGGTGGCTAGATTGGTCAAAAGTAAGGCTAGTTTTGTCAACAGCATGGGTAAATAGCTAAAAATCAATACGAAAGGGAATGCAGCTGCTTTACCTAATAGTTTGACAATTTTTTTACCTGTACTACGAGCAACTTGCTCTCTATTTTTACCTCTTAGTGCATCCTCGCCTTCGCTTACGGCTTTTTCATTCGACGTTTTATTTTTACTAAATTGACGTGAGGCTAACATTGGAATTAATGTGAGTGCGACGACTAACGAAGCTAGCAAAGCAAAAGTCACAGTGATGGCCTGGTCACTGAATAACTGGCCAGCAAATCCGGTCACAAATGCCAAAGGGAAAAACACCGCTAATGTGGTTAAGGTTGACGCGGTCACAGCACCCGAAACTTCATCGGTGCCGCGCACTGCCGCCTCAATAATACTTACGCCTTTTTCTCGGTATCGAGCAATATTCTCGAGCACAACGATGGCGTTATCCACTAATAAACCTACCGCTAGAGCAATCCCGCCCAAAGACATAATATTAAGACTAATATTGTTAGCAAACATTAAATTAAAAGTGGCAATAATAGAGACAGGTATCGCGAGTGAAATGATGACGGTGTTGAAAAAATTACCTAAAAACAAATACAAAATTAGCATAGCGAGCAATCCACCTACAATGGCAGCACTTTTTACTTCATCCACCGCATTCACAATAAATTCAGACTGATCATAAATCACTGTGAAGGTGAGTTCTTCAGGCAAGGTTAAGGCCAGCTCTGCCAATTTAGCATTCACCGCTTTCGCCACCGTTACTGTATTAGCATCTCCTTCTTTATAAATAGCTAACTCAATGGCTTCATTGTTGTTAACCCGTGTGATGTCGGTACGTTCTTTTTCGCCATCAATAACTCGTGCAATGTCTTTCAGGTAGATGGTTTTGCCGTCAGCTTGTTTAACAATCATATTGGCAAGTTGGTTTAAAGAAACAAACTGATTAACCGTGCGCACTAAATACTCTTGCTGGCCATCGTAAACACGTCCCGCTGACATATTGATATTTTCACTTTGAATGCGATTAACAATATTTTGTGCAGTAATACCTCTTCGCGCTGCTTTTTCTTGATCAAAAACAACTTGAATTTCCTGTTGCAAGCCGCCGCCGAGCTGAGCTGCGGCAACACCTGAAATAGTTTCAATTTGACGTTTTATCTCTTGCTCAGCGAAAGTCCGAATCTCTTTTAGTGCTCGTGGATGAGTATTTTCAGTCGATAAACCTAGACGAATAATGGGATCTAGGGCTGGGTTAAAACGTAAAATAATGGGTTTATTTACGTCGATCGGAAGCGATATAATATCAAGTTTCTCACGTACATTTTGTGTCGCAAAATTCATCGCGACGCCCCATTCAAACTCAATAACAACATCGGATTGCCCGGCTTTTGAAATGGAATGCACTTTACGAATGCCTTTTACAACTCCCACCGCCTCTTCAATCGGCTTGCTAATCAATTGCTCTATTTCAGCAGGTGCAGCCCCTGGATTCTCTGTTCTTACGGTTAACGTGGGATATGAAAGATCAGGTAACAACGATACTGACAAGCGCGAAAAACCAACCATACCAAATAACATAACGGCGAGGGTAAACATCGCGACTGTTACCGGCCGTTTAACAACCGTACTAACAATACTCATAAACACGTTCCTTTCGATAAATAGCTAATAAGTGACATGAAATTTAGAAAATATCCCAACACTGACTAGTTCTGTGTTGCTGAAGTTACTTCTGCATCTCTGCTTATTTGCTCAGTATTAGGAGTGCCCTCTTCACTGCTTGTATCAGCAGTTTCTTGTCCTAAAATTTTCACATTGCTATCAACCTTTAAGCCTTGTTGGCCAACAGTCACTATCGGTTCTTCTGCATTTAACTGTGTCAAAATTTCAACAAAACCATCTTGCTCAAAACCTGTAACTACGGTGATTTTCTTTGCTACATTGTCTCTCACTACAAATAAGCTAGTTTCGGTGTCGGTCACGAGCAATGCTTTTTGTGGCACTAGCTGCGCATTATCATGAACATCTAATATAAGAGATACTTTGGCAAACATGCCTGGTTTTAGCTGATGATCATCATTATTCACTTTTAAGGTGACTTTAAAGGTGCCTGACTCAGTATCGATAACAGGAGAAATCAAATCAACGGTAGCAGAAATAGCTTGTAAGGTAGATGGGAATTCTAAATATGCCTGTTGGTCAATATGTACATTATTTATTTCAGATTCAGGTAAATAAACCACCCCCTGTAAAGTATCAAGATCGACTATCGTAAACATATCACTGCCAGCCATAGCGGTCATATTGCCTTCTTTAACCATTCTTGCTGCTACAACACCTGATATTGGCGCTCGTACTTTAGAATCACGAACTTGTATAGAGGCAACTTTTTGCTGATTGGTTCGCGTTTTAACTAAGAATTCGAGCTTTTCAAAGTCCTTTGCGGCTATGAGCTGCTTACCATTAACGGGTTTACTACGATTAAACTCTGCAACCGCTGAATCAAGATCGATTGTCGTGCGCTCAAGCTCTAATAAATAATTCTCAGAATCGATTTCAGCTAAAATGTCTCCTTTGCTGACCGACATTCCCTCTTCAACCAATATTTTATCAATCATGCCGGTGACTTTGTTCGTCACTTTGCTCTCAGCCTTAGCTTCAAGTATAGCGGTGGTTCGATAGGTGTTGGTAATCGTTCTATTTTCAATAAGCGTTGTTTCGACAGGAACATTATAAACTGTTTCTTCTGCCTCTTTTTGTTTAGCTGCATCTGGAGAACAAGCCGCTAAGCTTGCAACTAATAATAGTAAAAATAAGGAGGTAGAGGGTTTATTGAGGTGCATAGCAATCCGGTGTTTTTTTATTTTTTACCATATTAGCCAGAATATTAAATAAGATACAGAGAGGTGTTATTTTAAATTGTAACGACTTATAACAAAGAATATATATCAACAATTCAAAACTCGTGAAACCTCCACCTGTTGCATAGATCAGGTATAGAGTTTATTCTCCTTAAGCTCGTTTATCCGCTGTTAAAAAAGAAATTCATAACACTTTTAAATTAGTGAAGCTTACTCTTACTGTTTGACTAGTGACTTGGCGAACATTATCGTTGCTTCATATATGTAGGCGTGCGCGCTGGTTGTATCGTTCTTAAATCATTTTTAAAATGAGGTGATAATGTCTGGGAACCAATTTGAAGCCTTTAGCGAGTCGCTCCTAAATATAGTAAAAGGAGAGGCTCTTTACAGTGGAAATTCCATTGATTCCTTTAAGGAGATTACAGAAGCGGCATCCTACACCCTAAATGTCGAACGAGTGAGTATTTGGATGTATTCAAATGATCGTTCAAGCATTAAAAGCATGGATCTTTACCAGAAAAAACCTGATCAGCATTCGATGGGTGACGAACTTTCAAAACTTGATTTCCCTGCGTACTTCGCTGCTATGGCTGAAGACCGCTTCATTAATGCAGATGAAGCCCACCACGACCCGCGCACAATCGAATTCTCTATAAATTATTTAAGCCCGCTTGGTATTGAATCGATGCTCGACGCCCCCATTCGTTTTGGCGGTGAGACAATAGGTGTTATATGCATAGAACATGTCGGTAAATTTCGTCATTGGAGTGCAGAAGAAATTACTTATGCCAGCTCACTCGCAGACCTTGTATCACATGCGGTTGAGGCACAAAAGCGCTCTATAGCTGAAGCGGCACTTTTAGAAAGTGAGGAAAGATACCGTAGCCTTGTAGAAAACATCCCTGACATTCTTTATAAAACAGATTTAGGCGGCGAAATTACCTACATTTCTCCTTCCGTATTCGCTGTTGCCGGCTATAGGGTCGATGAAGCGATCGGAATTAATTTGGCTGAGCAAGTATATGCTGAACCTAAAGATAGAGAACTCTTTGTTACAAAAATTCTAAATCATGGCCACGTTAAGAATTTTGAGGCTCAGCTACTTCGAAAAGATGGATCTAAATGGTGGGGCTCCGCAAGTGCCCATTTAATAAAAGGCGACGACGGCAGTGCTCAGAGTATTGAGGGCATTATAAGAGATATTTCAGTACAAAAAATTGCGCAGAACAAGCTCAGCTATCAGGCTGCCCATGACAGTTTAACGGGCTTAATTAATCGACATGAGTTCGAGAAACGGGTGACTTGCTTGCTCGATGACATCCAGAGTGACGATGATTGTCATGCTATGTGTTTCATGGATTTAGACCAATTCAAGGTGGTCAATGATACTTGCGGTCATGTTGCCGGCGATGACTTGCTATATAAACTTGGACAACTACTTTTAGGAACCATAAACAAAGGCGATACGCTGGCAAGACTCGGAGGAGACGAATTTGGCGTGCTAATGGAACAT
This sequence comes from uncultured Glaciecola sp., assembly GCA_905479945.1. Classification (GTDB taxonomy): domain Bacteria; phylum Pseudomonadota; class Gammaproteobacteria; order Enterobacterales; family Alteromonadaceae; genus Glaciecola. Next base: position 83,434 of record CAJQOP010000065.1, read on the forward strand.
TGTACAATCGACCAAGCTCACAGAGTTGCAGATGAAATTCTTAAGATTGTAATGAACCACCAATTTCTCTGGGCAGGCAAGGTTTTTCGGATTGGTATCAGCATAGGCCTAGTAGCAATTAGCAAAAACAGCGTAGATTTCACCGAATTGTTCCGACAGGCAGACGCTGCGTGCTACCTCGCAAAGGACATGGGCCGAAATCGTATTCATGCTTACCATTCTGACGATGCTGAGTTAGCGGTTCGACACGATGAAATGAATTGGGTTGGCCTTATAAACGAAGCTTTGGATGAAGACCGGTTCTGCCTTTATGCTCAAGCGATTGTTCCGCTAGACGGAAGTAACCATAGGCATTATGAGTTATTAATAAGAATGCTAGATGAAAAGGGAGAGGTCATTCCTCCGGGCGCATTTTTGCCCGCTGCTGAACGATATAACCTTATCGAAAAATTGGATAACTGGGTAGTTAGGCGTGCTTGTAAATTTTTAGCAGAGCACCCTTTATTTTTCGCACAGGTTGATTTCATCACCATTAATCTATCTGGCCCATCATTGACCAATCAAGCTTTCCTCGAATCCATACTAAGCATCTTTAAAGAAACTAAGGTATCACCGAGCATGGTATGTTTTGAAGTCACTGAAACGGTAGCAATTTCAAATCTAGACTCGGCCATTAGATTTATTCAAACCTTAAAAAAATCCGGTTTTCGTTTTGCATTGGATGATTTTGGTAGTGGTATATCGTCCTTTGGATACCTCAAAAATTTGCCTGTAGATTATTTGAAAATTGATGGAATGTTCGTTAAGGGCATAGTGAATGATCCTATAGATCATGCAATGGTCAAATCGATTAACGAAATTGGTCAGTTGATGGGAATGCAGACAATCGCAGAGTTTGTGGAAAATAATGAAATCAAAGATATGCTTACCGCGATTGGAGTAAATTATGGTCAAGGCTATGGGTTGGGGAAACCAAAGCCACTCAAAGACTTGGTTTCTCAAATTTGCTAAGGAATTGCAGGGCAAAGAGCAGCCGGATCACTACTCCTTGAAGAAAGAACCTCAAGCCTGCGTCGACTAATTCATAGTTTCAAGCGACTAATTCTTTGGGTTTAAGAGCTCCGCATTTGTTGGATATTTCTCTAGTAGCTCAACTAGTCTCCTAGCGCCTTGTGCTGGTTTGAGATCGGTAATTGCTCTGCGCAAGGCTCTTATATTCTCTAAATCTTTCGGCTTGATAAGAAGCTCCTCTCGGCGCGTGCTACTTTTAGCAATATCCAGCGCGGGGAAAATGCGAAGGTCAGCAATTGCTCTTGATAAAACAATTTCCATATTACCGGTACCCTTAAATTCCTCAAATATGACCTGATCCATTCGGCTTCCAGTATCTGCAAGTATAGTCGCTAAAATCGTAAGCGACCCTCCATTCTCAATATTCCTAGCCGCGCCAAACAGTTTTCGTGGTATTTCCATAGCTCTAGCATCAAGCCCACCTGACATTGTGCGACCGCTGCTCTTGCGCTCTGCATTATGCACTCGTGTGAGCCTTGTGAGAGAATCTATAACAATCATTACATCATGACCTTCGCCAGCTTCTTTGCGAGCTTTATGAAGAAGTTCATTGGCCACGCGCACATGGTGCTCATAGCTTTCATCAGTAGAAGAGGCATGAACTTGAGCAGGAACGCTGCGCTTGAAGTCAGTTACTTCCTCTGGTCTCTCATCAATGAGTAAGGCATAGAGCTTTATCTCAGGGTAGGCTGTCCCTACCGCCTGGCAAATATGTTTTAAAATAGTAGTTTTACCGCAGCCCGGTGGAGCTACAATCAAACCTCTTTGCCCCATTCCAATTGGTGTGATCAAATCCATAGCTCGCATAGTGAGTTGCTCAGAGCCTGATTCTAGGCTAATACACTCAGAAGGATTAATGGCTACGCCATTTGCAAAACGCTTTTGTGGATCTTTTTCTTGATCACGAATAGGTGCATCGGTGACGGCCTCTTCTGATGGTTTAAGCTCTTTCTTTTTTTTCAGGTTCAAAGATAATATTTTTCTTGTCATGATTTCGCTTTGTAAATTAAGAGTATGAAATTTTTCAGGATGCCTCACTAGTCTAACACTTAGCATATCGTACATATAGACATTGGTAGGTGAAAATATTCTAAATGGAATTTTGTACATTTTTGCTTTTAGATGCTTTTAGTTATTACTAGACCGGCAGAATTAATTGAAATTACATTCGAGCAGTAAATGTATGACAAAAGCCCGACAGTGCAATAAATTCGATAGTTTAAGCTTTAAAAAGCAACTAGTTGCTGGTGTTTTGAAGTAATTTCTTCAAAACACTTTCCAAATAATCAGGCTCAGGGAAAAGTGACTTCGTGTATAGCCAATTTCTTCTTGGACCAAGGGTAAAAGTACCTGTTCGTACTTTATAACCAGGATTAACATGATACGCATGTGTTTCTAGTATGGACTGTGCTTGTGAACGAGATAAGCTCCATTGAATGCCACCTTTCCCTTCTCTGGAATCCTCAATACGGCACGATACGCGTTTATCAACGACACTTAAAAATGTCTTCTGATTTGATGTCTTAAATACTAGGATTTCACTTAATTCTTCTTGTGCATCATCATCGTTAGGTGTCTCGGGTTCTGATTCAGGTTCTTGTTCTGGTGACTTCAAATAAGTATGGTATGCAAAGTAAGCCATAACCACAGCTGTTATAGCAGTTATTACCTGGGTTCCGGCCTGAATCCACTGTAAAAAATCCATTTTGAATCGCCCCGCTTTTTATACAGCTGTTAAAACTCACTACTTTTACTTTAGACCAAATACTAATTTATACCAAACAGTGTTGAACGGGCCCGATTTCAATGACAAGCTTCGCAGCAATAAACCCAAAAAAATCAAGGGCTATTGAATAGATCAAGTACATCGTCTATTCTTTCTACAAGTAAAATACTCTCCTAGGATTTCTTGATGCGCTCGATGCTCTTTTTAACTGCTATGTTCATTCTTTTTGGTGGCAGCAAGGCTGCAGCGTCAGAACGCGTCGATAATTTTCGATTGCTCGATCAGGATCATTCTGCCCATGAGCTTTATTATCACAAGAATGCAAAAGCGGTTGTGCTTCTAGTGACTATGAACGGGTGTCCGATTGTACGAAATCTATTGCCAGATCTAAGAGATATTCGTGCAAAATTTGGTGATGAGGTCGAGTTTTTGCTGATCAATTCAAGCTTGCAGGATACACACAAAAGTATTCGTCAGGAAGTTGCAGAATTCGGTATCGATTTTCCAATTTTGGTCGACGATGCGCAGTTGATTGGAGAGACGCTTGAGCTAGACCGAAGCGGAGAAGTCTTGGTAATTGATACAAGCAATTGGCGAGTGGCTTACCGCGGCCCTATTAACGATCGTGTCGGCTATGAAATTCAACGCAACTCAGCCAAAGCACACTACCTTACTGATGCCCTAGCGGCCGTTGTTGCTGGGCAAACGGTAGAAGTGCCAAAGCGTGAGGTTTTTGGCTGTATCATCAATTTCCCGGAGCGCGATCAAAAAACTGAGCATGCCAAAATCAGCTATAGCGAAACAATTGCACCCATTCTTGAAGATCGTTGTGTTGCGTGTCACAGGCCAAACGCCATTGGTCCTTGGGCAATGACAAGTTACGAAATGATTAGAGGCTTTTCGCCAATGATCCGCGAAGTGGTCCGCACACGTCGTATGCCGCCTTGGGAAGTGGATACGAATTTACCCGAAATTCACGCAGCACGCGGACTCACTTTGGAAGAGCGTAAAACACTCGTGCATTGGATAGAAGCTGGTTCGCCGCGAGGTATAGGCGAAGATCCACTGTTGCAAGTAAAACCACTTGAAAATGGCTGGTTGTTGGGTGAGCCAGACTTAGTTGTTGAGGCACCGCCGTTTACTGTGCCAGCTACTGGTATTGTCGAGTATCAATATCCGGCTATTCCCAACCCACTGGATCGCGATGTTTGGGTGCGAGCGGTCAGTATTCAACCAGGCCAAACCAAGGTAGTTCACCATATACTCGTTGGCACTAGCGAGGAAGTTATTCCGATTGGCGATCAGCGCCGAGACGCGGTGTTTAGAAATTACCTTATGGCCTATGCGCCAGGTGCCGAATCCTATGTCTATCCTGAGGGCACTGGGGTTCTGGTTAAGGCAGGAGGGCAAATCCACCTTCAAGTCCATTATACGCCTTATGGACGCGAGGCAACTGACGTCTCAAAGATCGCTTTGTACTTTCATGACAAAGCGCCAGTTCATAATCTTCGTCAGCAAGTAGTGCTCGGTTTTGATTTACAGATTCCATCTGGAGAGGCTCGCCACGAGGAGCGTGCATATTTTGAGTTTGATAAACCTGCCATCATTTATAGTCTGTTCCCGCACGCACATTTTCGGGGTATTGAGACCCGGTTTGACATACACATGCCTGACGGTAAGGTTGAGCCTTTGCTGCATGTGCCGCGTTATGATTTTAACTGGCAACATAATTACTCGCTGGCAGAGCCGATTAAAGTGCCTGCTGGCTCACGACTGGTGCATCGCAGTGTCTATGACAACAGCGCGGCTAACCCTGCGAACCCAGATGCAACGCGCGAAGTTCCTTGGGGTCTCCAGTCTCATGATGAGATGTTGTATGGTGGATTCTTTTTTCGCTGGGAGAACGGCACCTCTAAAAACCCTGTTCACGATGAACTAAACTTTCAGATTGCTCAGTTTTACGGTGCCCTAGATGATGATTTCAGTGGTGCGCTGACACTTAACGAAATGCCGCCATGGTTAAGTAAGCTTTTTAAATCCGGTCAGTTGGATAGATTCAATACAAATAAAGACAACGCCTTGACCCGCTCGGAATATAGAGCTTTTGCTGACTATAGTGCGGCCGAGCGTGCCAAAAATAGCGCAGCTAATGTAAACCGACAATAAAGAATCATACTTTCTATCAATCTTGAATAGCCATTAGCTTTAATCAACTTTTTAACGGGATAAAAAGTATCGTACTAATTCAAACTCGATCGATAAGAGCAGTACTTTTGATTACAATAAAGTATCACACTTTTGTTGCCCAATAGGTCGTTTTGGGCAGTTAGGAGACGTAGAAGTCTTCATTAGCTTTTAAAGCTTTGAGCTTGATTCGGTCATACTTTTGAATCAATTGCGACGGGAAGCTCCATCCAATTGCAGACATTCAGATGCTCCAACACTTCATCAGCAAAAAAATATTTCTATGTAAAGCTGTGAGCAGTCAAAACGAACATCACAGCACTATATAAAAATCCTCATTCAGTTCTTACTAATGCTCGCTCATTCTTTTTGTTTCAACACTTCAGTTCCAACTATGAATTAAAGGTTTCCAATTTGGAAACCTTGCATTATACTAGTTTCCATATTGGAAACAAAAGGAATGAAAGAGAATGAATAAAACGACAGTACAAGAAGCTAAATCAGCGTTGCACCTTATTGAGCAACAAAAAGCAAGGGCATCATCCATCGCTAGAATGCCATTATGGTTAAATATTACTCTCTGCACTCTTATGACATGGTTCGTGTACTTTGAATTGATTAATCGTAAGCTCATGCTATCAGAAGTGTTTGAACATTTTATAGCGATAAGTTTAATTGTATTACTGGTCATTTGGAGTCGTTATCTCAATAAAAAAGGATTAAAAGTTAAATGGTTCCCTAGTAAACCGATTTCATACTTTGCGCTTGCTGTCGGGTTATTGTTTGGCTTCTTCAGCGATAATATTGCAAACTATTCCTACGAGGCACTGGCACCTTGGGGAGTTTATGTGGTTCCAGTCGTTACCGGTATCGTTTTCGTCTACCTTGGTCATCGGTTTCCTTTATCACAAGCAGTAAGTAAGGAAGCAATGAATGAATTACGGTAGCTTCGACGAGCTGATTCACGCTCCCAACCGTTTGATGATCTGCGCAATTTTGGAGCTAGTAGATGAAATGGAGTTTGCCCTTTTAAAAGATAAGCTGGCTGTCAGTAAATCGGTATTATCGAAACAGTTGAAACTGCTTGCAGATGCTAATTATTTAGAGATAAATAAAGCCACACAAAATGGTAGACAGCGCACTTGGTTATCGTTAACAGAAGAAGGCACTGAAGCTTACAAGGAACACGTAAAGGCACTAAAAAGCATTGTAGGGTAAAGCTTTTGCATCATAGATTCCAAACTCATGACCTGCATTCGAAAGTCAATTATTAGTTGTAACTGTTTCTTCTTCATATTTTTGTTATAGACTGCCCCGATAAGATTGGTTCCTGCAAAGAAACAGTCGCAAAACATCCCAATTGCAGACGTTCGTGGTCATAGCGATTCAGGAGCAACAAGCCTAAGTTTTAGCAAATTAGGATGATGTCTCTGCAACTTATGTAAGGCACTTTTTAGTTGGTAGGGCACCTTACCGTAAGTCGTTCTTGCCAACCTTTTTTCCGATACCCCAGAGCGGGTAATATAACGGCACAGCCTTTAGAGTTTACTTCTATCCTGTGCGTTGCTCATCATGACATCTGCATGGAGACTGAAGCCTGCCGCTTTTGCGGCACAGCCTGACGCAAGCCCTTGCTCTGCCATAAATGCAATGGTTTGCAAGGTAAAGACCTTTCGTCATTGCCGCCCCCATTCCTTTCCACCCATTTCTGCCAATCGAGACGCAGCTCGTCGAAAGGAAAAGGCGAGATCATTGGCGGCCGATAATTGTGCCAGTGACACGCCAATTCGACCCGTCGCCGACCACTCCAAATATTCCCCCTCTTTGGTGCGAATCATGGTCGTCGCAAAGGAACTCGAGCTTCCCCCCTTCTCACTGACAAACAATTCTTCATCTCCATCACTGCTTTCGACTTGCGCTTCAAAATCGACAAACAATTCGTCGAGCGGGACTTGTGCCGCCAGCACCAAGCGGGTGCGAGATTCATAACACGCGTCAATGAGGGTCACGAATCGTCGCGCTTCGTTGAGGTGATTGGCGTCCAGTTGGGGGACGCGGTCCATGATGAGGACCGGAAATCGGCAGCAAAGGGAAACATAATCGGCCGCCCCAAGCGGTTGGTAGCACAACTCGGAAAAGTCAAACCAGGCGCACCGGTCATTCAATCGGGCGACCTGGACGGTGCGACCAAAGAGGACGGGAATGATCTCGGCCTCAGTTCCGGATGCAGTGCCACCAAATATTTCGTCCAACTGCGCCTGCATGTTGTTATTAATATTATTATCGCCATCAACATCCTTGTTTGACCAAAAATAGGATTGACCACCCGCTCGAGTTTCGAGTCGATAATCCTTGCGGGAATCCTCCAT
>CAJQOP010000066.1 GCA_905479945.1 uncultured Glaciecola sp.
CCGAAGGTACGCAATTCGTTTACTTGTTTAGCAGCAAAGCGAAAAGCGCTGGCCATGTCTTTTGGTTTCTTTGGAAAGCGCTTAGCCAACTTCTCAAGTAACCAGCAAAACGCCAATTCACTATCCGTATTGCCGATTGGCACCTGAACTGAAACCTTGAGTTTTTGTTTGTAATCGCTTAACTGGCCATTGTGCGCATAGGTCCAGTTTCGCCCCCACAAAGGGCGACAAAATGGATGCGTATTTTCCAGTTTTATGCCGCCGCGATTAGCTTGTCGAATATGACTGATCACAGATTTAGATTTAATTGGGTAAGAACGCACCAAATTTGCAACCTCGGATTCACTACTTGGTAATACATCTTTGAAGCTTCTTGAGCCTTTCCCCTCGTAAAAAGAAATACCCCAACCGTCCTTGTGTGGCCCGGTTCTGCCGCCTCGTTCCAATAAGCCTGCAAAGCTAAAGCAAATGTCGGTGGGAACATTAGCAGACATACCTAGTAACTCACACAAATCTGCGTCTCCTTAATTTAATCAATATAATACTCACTAGCAGCAATTTTACTGGAGCTTGCATCAATGATATGTAAGCAAACAGTCTGGTTTGCTTAACAACGTCTAAAACTCAATCTTTTTTAGTGATTACCAATTCTATTTTCTGACTATCACCCGCGAACCATTTTTGCACGTAAATACTGCCTATTACCGGGGGCATGCCGTCTTCAGGTACTTCTTCGTAACGAACACTATTTTTATTCTGTTTCACAAACTCAAATTTAACTTTCTTTTCAGACATTTATTTTCTAATTCTTTGATGTTTAACTGTTGGGATTATATCTTAAAACCACTTAGTCATTTGTTAGACGGCGCAGAAATAAGAGATGAAAGTTGGGTACAAACTGAAATATTAAACAGTCATTCAGCGACTGGTTCCTCGGTGCCATTAGGTTCTCTGCCATTAATTCCTGCGCTCTATAGCAGGAATATCAAAATAATCGTCTTGAGACATCTCTTTTAATGTCGCGAATTTTGATTTTCTCACCTGCCTTTGCACTATACTCTCACCGAAAACAAGTTGGTGCTCAATTTCAATCATCTCGTTTACTTCATCTACGGTCATAAGGTTCATCATTCGTGCAGCATGCAAAAGCCCTTCCGTTCGGTGCTTTTGTTTGTCATCAGCCTTTCTCAATTTCGCATTATGTAAGCTTTTTAAGAGTTCGCTGCGACAATAGTCTAAAAATATAGTTTCAGTCATTAATACGCCGCTTCTTTTTTATTAAATCTATGTGTTAAACAAACAATAGCAAAATGAAAAATTATATCTATTTATCATTTAAGCTAATGATATCTTCGTATTTTTAAACACTGCAAAAATTTGGAGGCACAATATACAACGAGCACAGATAAAGCTCTGATGATTGGATACCCTTAGTAGGTAGATTTGCTATATCCCGCATCGGCTAGACCACACTGAATAAACGCAATTTGGCGTAAAGTGGATAAAGAGTAAAATGGAAATGTATAAAGATGTGTATGAATGGAGCGAGTTTTGTCATCAAATCAGCACTAATCATATCGACATCTTCACATTACTATGTTTAAGCATAAGGGGGATGTTCAACTTAACGTGGCTGCTTTCTGTAAGTATTAAACCCCTTATTCAGCAAATGTATAATGATGCTTGTGATTAGCCTTTGACCGGTGCATTGCTTTATCTGCGTTGCTTCGCAAATCAAATTGCGTGGTGCCGTTATCGGGGTATATAGCAACGCCAATACTTAGATTTATCTTAATTTCATGATCTTCGTAAGCGAAACGAGCATCAAACGCTGACAATAAGCGTTTGCAAACCAAATCACATGCCTCTCTAGATATTGGGTAATGCAATATAACTAGGAATTCATCGCTGCCTTGGCGACACGCAATGTCAGTGTCTCTTATTATCTCTTTGAGCCTTTTAGCCACTTCTTTTAAAGTATGGTCTCCTGCGTCATGTCCTAATGCATCATTTATTACACGAAATTCATCGATATCGATATAAAGAATAGCGGCATCAAATTCATGGCGTTTAGCCATGTTTAGGGTCAATTCTAATTGCTCTTGGGCCAATCTAGGGGAGCTTAAACCAGTAAGATAATCATGGTTTGCCAAATATTTAACTTCTTGGCTTTGTTTGTCTATTACGAAAAGTGCGTTTTGAAGTTTCTTGCGGTATTCAAGCACCAATTGGCAGGAAATTATACTGCTCAACAGAACACTTATATACACAAACAAAGCAGGACTAGAGGCATCGTCGAGATTATCTTGGGTTAGTAATATGGCGTCATTAATTTGAACCATTATTAGAATAACAAGAGCAACTAAACTTAATACAAAATAGATACCGGCTAACTTTAACGAGAAGCCTATAAAGATAAGTATTGCCACTGTAATTAATAATATAATTGCGCCCGAATTGAGTCCGAAATTATATGTACCAAGCACTGCCATTAGAGTCAAGATAGTAATAGTGACTGCGAACTCTGCACGATAACTATACTTATTATTTTTTATCAACAGCGCTACTGCGCTTATGACAGACAAAATATGCAGGACATAATAAAGATGAAATCCCGCACTTTTCCAAATGAATATAGATAGTGGCAGTAAAAATACAGACACTACCAACAGTGTTAAAGCAAGTTTTAGCGCAATGCTCTGTTTTATATTATAAATTTCGTTGAGTGAGTTGGCCAAATCGTTTACCTGACAAATATTATTATGATCACTATTAAATGGGCGCTTTCGTCGCCGAGTTTGTTGTAGCGTTTGTTGAACAATACTCTTGTTCATAAATAAAAGCAAAACACGGCCATTCCTACTCCCTACTCCTTAATATTAATTAAATCAGCTAGTTGCCGATATAATAATCACGGAGCAAGGATTTTGTCATATACTCGACAAGTACGTATCCCATTTTAACCAACTTAGGTGCTCATTAGATGACTTTTTTGAACTCAATCATAAAGTTGAAGTGACTAATGTCATGTTGCTATGAGGGAGAAATGATAAGCTACTCCCAGTAAAAGACAGCCTTTATTGGCAGAACATACTTTGTAAATCCTCTATTATTTACGAAAGTTTGGGCCATATAACTATGGTCGAGGATGTCACTCACGTACCTAAAGGTATTATGCATTTTATAGACACACCTTAGTATGTTCATGAACTTTGATACCATTAATAAATTGACCACAACACATTGATATAGAGAACATATAATCACATGGAATATATTTACCTTTTAATCGCTTTTCTCTTTGGCTTTGGTTTTAAGTTACTCAACTTACCCCCTTTAATCGGATATCTGGTTGCGGGTTTTATCCTTAATGCATGGGGTATAGAGAATAATGAAAATCTGCAATATATTGCCAATCTAGGCATTACTATTATGCTTTTTACGATTGGTTTAAAACTAAACATTCAAGATTTATTAAAGCGAGAAATTTGGCTCAGCAGTATACTGCATACAAGCATTTGGATTGGCTTAATTAGTGGCATATTCATGTTCTTTAGTGTGCTGGGCTTACCTTATTTTCTGGATATCGATCTAGTCACTGCAATCTTAATAGGCTTTGCTTTTAGTTTCAGTTCTACAGTGTGTGTGGTCAAAATATTAGAAGAAAGCGGTGAAAGCAGAACTCGCCATGGCAAAGTCGCCATTGGTATATTGGTGATGCAAGATATATTCGCAGTACTGTTCTTGGTGTTTGCAACTGGCAAGGTTCCCTCGCCTTGGGCCCTGTCCTTATTTCTTTTAATACCCATAGTACCAATTTTCCATCGATTACTTAACCAATCAGGCCACGGTGAATTACTTCCCTTATCTGGCTTTATACTAGCCTTAGGGGGATATCAACTGTTTGAGCTCGTCGGGGTTAAGGGTGATCTAGGCGCATTGATATTTGGCATATTAATAGCTGGCCACTCAAAAGCAAACGAGTTGTCAAAGTCATTACTCGCGTTTAAGGATTTGTTCCTTATTGGCTTCTTTTTAACAATTGGCTTAACTGCACTACCGACATTTGAAATAACCGGCATTGCGTTATTAATAACCTTACTAATTCCCATAAAATTCTTTTTGTTCTTTAAATTACTTACTCAATTTAAGATGCGAGCGAGAACGTCATTTTTGTCCGGGTTAATTATGTCTAATTACAGTGAATTTGGCCTAATTGTGGCGGCAGTTGCAGTCAGCATCGGAATGTTAGATGAAGTTTGGTTAGTGATTTTAGCGCTTAGTGTGTCTTTCTCATTCGTTTTCACAAGTTCAATTTACAAGAATTCACACAAACAATATACGAAACAGAAAGAACGATTGAAAAAACATCAATCTTTAGCCCCTCTTAAAGAAGATATTTACCCAACAATGGATGGCACTAAAGTCCTTGTAATAGGAATGGGACGCGTAGGCAGAGGCGCGTTTACTGCGCTCTCCAAACAAATGGAAAAAGGTGTAACTGGCATGGATGCTGATATCGAAAAAATCAATTCTCTTAGAGAACAAAATTATGAAGCTATAATGGGAGACGGAGAAAACATTGATTTGTGGGAGAACGTAGATTTCAGCGATATCGAACTCGTTCTACTTGCACTACCTTCTGTTGAAGACTCATCAAACATCACTAATCAACTTCGCTCGGCCTCCTACAAAGGTAAAATAGCAGCGATTGCAAGATACGAAGACGAAGTCCAGCCTCTGCTCGATGTAGGTGTAGATAAAGTTTTCAATTTCTTTACCGAAGCAGGTTTGGGTTTTGCAGAAGAAAGCTTTGAATTATTGAATAAAGACAGCAAAAGTGCATAGGCATCTCTACAGCTACAAATCAAAGACTTAATGAAAATCATTATCTTTTGTATCGCATTGAATTATAAAGGAATTAAACTCAATTTGAGTTGATGTATGTCAAATACTTGCTATACTTCCGACATGTAACGTCAAGTATAGTGTAAGAGGCATAGCAGCATGAAAGGCAAACCCGAAATTATCAAGGTACTCAACGAAGTACTCACAACAGAGCTTACTTCCATCAATCAGTATTTTTTACATGCACGTATGTATAAAAATTGGGGTTTTGAAGTACTTAATGAAAAGTGCTTCAAAAAATCTATTAAAGATATGAAACAAGCGGATGACGTAATTACGCGAATTCTGTTTTTGGAAGGCCTTCCTAATCTGCAAATGCTCGGCAAGATCAACATCGGTGAAGATCCGCAAGAAATGTTGAAATGCGATACTGAGTTTCAACTCAAACAAATTCCGCAATTAAAGCAGGCTATTGTTCTTTGCGAACAACACATGGATTTTGTGTCTAGAGACTTGCTCGCTGGCATACTTGACTATGAAGAAGATTATTATGATTGGCAAGACACACAGGCTTATCAACTAGAACAACTTGGTGTACAAAACTATCTCCAAGCACAAGTAGAGGAAGATTAATATGCAAGGAAATAAAAATGTCATAGAGGGTTTAAATACTTTACTTGGTTACGAGTTAGCGGCTATGGACCAGTATTTTGTGCATTCTCAAATGTATATAGATTGGGGTTTAAATAAGCTGTATGAACGCATTAATCATGAGTTTGATGATGAGAAAGGCCATGCAACTAAGCTTATAGAGCGCATGTTATTTTTAGGCGGTGAACCAGACATGCAGACCCGTGTTGGTTATAAAGTAGGGAAAACCGTACCTGAAATGTTACAAAGTGATTTGCGTGTTGAATACGAAGTTGCTGATAAACTCCGCGTTGTTATTGCAATGTGTGAAAGTGAAAAAGACTTTGTTAGCCGAGATATGTTAATGATACTTTTAGATGATACAGAGATGGATCATGCGCATTGGCTAGAGCAGCAGTTAGGTTTGATCGAGATGCTTGGTTTGTCTAACTATCTGCAATCGCAAATGTAGTTTTTTGAGATGGCTTTTGAGATGGCTTTTGAGATAGCTTGTTGCTGCAGGTTAATCCTGTCTTGTATAAAAATTGGCTGAGTACAATTGTATTTGGCCATTTTTGTTTAGTATCTTCAAATTTAATCTCCACTTCATTTTTGCCAAGTTACAACTTCCTAAGAACGTCACATATTTGCCATTTTCTAGTACAACTGGAGTTTTTCCCATGAACATATCCACACCTTCCACCCAAGCTTCGTCAAGGACCAAACCTTCAGGGATATCTATATTCAATATAATTTCTTCTTCAGTTTGTATTTCTGTCACAAATTCTATCCGTATTTCGCCATATTGGTGTTTAAAAGCACAGGCGTCGCTCAATACTTTACATTCTGATTGATTGCTTTTTGTACTGTTAACAAATTTATAATAAGCTCCTGTGATGCTTATTATTATAAGTATTACGAAGATGGTGACGTTTGTTTTTGAAATCATTTTGTTTTCAATTTTTACGTTTCATTAACCGTAAAAATTCCTTTATTGATGAAGATCAAGTGATACCGAAGTAATATATCTTTTTGTATTTAAAAACATTATTATCAGTTAGTGATTTCTCAGTAGCTTACTGAATTTGCCTATACTACTCAACTAGGGAGATTAACGTTATTTGAGGACACTGAGATTCAGTTACTTTTTTTTCGACGCGGAAGATAAAAAAATATGAGCGAAACAAGCCAAGTTCATCCTGATTACAACTATAAAGTGGTTAGGCAATTTACCATAATGACGATAGTTTGGGGTATTATTGGAATGTCATTAGGAGTGTTAATTGCTGCCCAACTATTTGCTCCTGCATTAAATTTCGACATTCCATGGTTGACATATTCGCGCTTACGTCCGCTGCACACAAACGCAGTAATTTTTGCTTTTGGTGGTAGTGCACTTTTCTCTACATCTTATTATATTGTACAACGAACCTGCCAAGTAAGACTATTCAGTGACAAATTAGCAGCGTTTACCTTTTGGGGATGGCAAGCAGTTATAGTTGCGGCGGTTATTACGCTGCCCTTGGGATATACTTCCAGCAAAGAGTATGCTGAATTAGAATGGCCAATCGACATTTTGATCACGTTAGTTTGGGTTGCTTATATAATTAACTTCTTCGGTACCTTAGTTATTCGGAAAACCTCACATATTTATGTCGCCAACTGGTTTCTAGGTGCCTTCATGTTGACCGTCGCCGTGTTACATATCGGTAATAGTATGGTCATTCCTGTGTCGTTCACTAAATCATATTCAATCTATGCTGGTGCGGTAGATGCGATGATGCAGTGGTGGTATGGGCACAATGCTGTTGGTTTCTTTTTAACCGCCGGTTTCTTGGGAATGATGTACTACTTTGTACCTAAACAAGCTGGTCGACCGGTATATTCATACCGCTTATCCATTGTTCACTTTTGGGCACTAACTTCATTATACATTTGGGCTGGCCCTCATCACCTCCACTACACCGCTCTGCCAGACTGGACGCAGTCACTTGGCATGGTTATGTCAATCATATTGTTTGTGCCATCCTGGGGCGGAATGATCAATGGTATTATGACACTGTCTGGTGCATGGCATAAATTGAGAACGGATCCAATATTGCGTTTCCTCATTGTTTCATTGTCTTTCTATGGTATGTCTACCTTTGAAGGTCCAATGATGGCTATTAAAACGGTTAATGCCTTATCGCATTACACCGACTGGACTATTGGTCACGTTCATTCTGGTGCACTAGGCTGGGTGGCAATGGTATCAATTGGTTCCATATATCACTTAATCCCTATCCTTTTCGCTCAGCCGAAAATGTATAGTACTCGCTTAATTGACATTCACTTCTGGTTAGCAACAATCGGGGTGGTTTTATATATAGTAGCAATGTGGATGTCAGGGGTTTTACAAGGCCTAATGTGGAGACAAGTAAACTCAGACGGCACGCTAACCTACTCGTTCGTTGAGTCATTGGAAGCGTCTAAACCATTCTATATAGTTCGCTTTATCGGTGGCCTGTTCGTGGTAGTAGGAATGTTAATAATGGCCTATAACTGCTACAAAACCATTAGAACACCTAAAGAAAGCATTGCAGATAATACTGCAAGTGCTGCAGCATAAGGAGAGCGACCATGAAAAATCCACATGAGTTATTAGAAAAAAACGTTGGTTTGTTGACTGTCCTTATCTTGGTGGCAATAAGCTTCGGTGCAATGGCGCAGATTCTTCCATTAATGTTTGACCAACAAGCTTTAGAACCAGTAAAGGGCTTACGTCCTTACACTGCCCTAGAATTGGAAGGTAGAGATATTTATATTCGCGAAGGTTGCGTAGGTTGTCACAGCCAAATGATCCGTCCATTCCGCTCTGAGACTGAGCGTTACGGACACTATTCAGTTGCTGGTGAGTCTGTATGGGAACGCCCATTTTTATGGGGCTCAAAAAGGACCGGCCCAGATCTAGCAAGAGTTGGTGAACGTTATAGTGATGAATGGCATCGCGTTCATCTAATCAATCCAAGAAACGTAGTTCCTGAATCAAATATGCCTGGTTATCCTTGGCTTTCAGAAAATAAACTTGATGGTAAATATATCGTTAAAAAAATGGAAGTAAACCGTATGTTGGGAATGCCCTATACCGATGAAGATATTGCAGGTGCTAAAGCTGCAGTGATAGGTAAAACAGAAATGGAAGCTTTGATTGCCTATCTTCAGCAACTTGGGACACATCTAAAATAATGGATCAGGGAACTATAGGAAGTATATTTACGGTCGTCGTTTTCGTTTGTTTCGTTGGAGTATGTTTGTGGGCATTCAGCAGCCGCAATAAGAAAAGCTTTGATGAAGCCGCTAATCTTGTTTTCGATGATGAAGAAAAGAAAAATTTAAATAAAAAAGATCAGGAGTCTTAAACTCATGAGTATGTTTTGGACAATTTGGATATCGGTAATATCTTTAGGCACTATTTTAGGATGCTATCTACTATTACGTTGGTGTTTGTCAAACAAGATAGGTATTGATGAAGGCGCGTCTATGGGGCACGTGTTCGATGGCATCGAGGAAATTAACAACCAGCTACCCCGTTGGTGGACCATATTGTTTTACATCACAATGGTTTGGGGTGTCGCATATTTGATTTTTTATCCGGGTTTAGGCGGTTTTAAGGGGGTATTAGGTTGGACAAGCTCGAATCAAGGCGTACTCTCTCTTGAAGAGTCAAAGTTGGCCTTGCAAAGGGATATCGACGACGGCAATTGGAACGAGTATGCGCTGCAGATTAAATACGCAAGTGAGAAGTTTGACCCTATCTTTGAAGAATATGCAAAAACGCCAGTAGAGTTGTTGGCACAGAATAAAGAAGCGGTAAAAATTGGTCAGCGTTTATATATCCAAAATTGTGCGCAATGTCATGGTTCCAATGCAAAGGGTGCGGCATCTGGCTTCCCCGATTTGACTGACGATGATTGGTTATACGGTGGAAGTGGCGATAAAATCAAAGAAACACTAATTTTAGGTCGTCGCGGAGTTATGCCAGGTTGGTTTAATAGTATGGGCGAAGACGGTGTTGCAGAGGTTGTAGCGTATACCTTGAGTCTAAGTGGACGTGATGTTGAGCAAGGCTTGAAGGACAAAGGCAAAGTACGATTTGCTGTGTGTGCTGCTTGTCACGGAATGGACGGTAAAGGTAATCAAATACTCGGCGCACCTAATTTAACAGACAACATTTGGTTATATGGTGGTAATACGAAGTCGGTCACACAAACTCTTAACTACGGTAGAAATGGAGTAATGCCCGCTTTTGATGAGACCTTAGGTGAAGATAAAGTTCACGTAGTTGCAGCATACGTTTATAGCTTGTCTCACAGTAAGTAAAAAACAACTTAAAGGCCTCGCATTTACGGGGCTTTTTTGTGCCTGATTCAGTATACTTATGCTTACCCCAATATGTTTCTTATAATTAATTAAAGTAGAGTTTATAGATTATGGAAGAGTCGGAAATTAAACCTTGGTACAAGCAGTTTTGGCCGTGGTTTTTAATTTGCATACCACTATCGTCTTTCATTGTTGGCGGCGTTGTAGTTCGCTTTGCGACTGACGGCACTAACAGCCTAGTTGTCGATGATTATTACAAAGAAGGCAAAGCTATTAACGCTAGGCTGGATAAAATAGAAAAAGCAAAAGAACTTAACATTCAAACTAAATTGAATATTAACGAAGGTTTAATTTCAGTTGAATTTATAACAGGTGCACCCAAAACCAGAGAAGCATTAAAACTCGACTTTTATCATGTAACTCAAGAATCAAAAGATTTTTACGTTTTACTAAGCGCAGATGCGAATGGTATTTATAGAGTATCAACCGATATTGCAATTAATGGGAAATGGCGCCTACGTTTAACACCATTAGATGAACATTGGAAAGTTCAAAAAACCCTTAAACTGCCTGCTGCTTCAGTGATTAGCTTTAATCCATAATGGCAGTAAACATCACAAAGGGAAGCTGTTTTCATTGCGGTTTGCCTAATTTAGAAGGTAACAAGTACCCTGTTATCATTCTGCATGAAACCCACAATATGTGTTGTCCTGGATGTCAGGCCGTAGCCAGTTCAATTATAAACAACGGTTTAGGGAGTTATTACGAATTCAGGACTGAACTTGCAGCTAAAGGAGATGCAGCTTTAGATAATACGATGAGTAAACTTGCCGTATATGACGAGCCTGAACTGCAGGAAGAGTTTGTGTTCGAAAGTGGCAAACACAAGCAAATTCAACTCACCGTAGAGGGCATTACATGCGCTGCTTGCGGCTGGCTTATAGAGAAGCAATTAGTAAAAGTAAGTGGCATTAAGCAAGTATCTGTGAACGTTGGTGCAAGGCGTGCACTGGTGACTTGGGATAACGAATTAATGAAGTTATCCCAAATTTTGATGCAACTTAAATCAATCGGTTATCAATCGCTTCCGTTTCAAGCTGACAAGCACGAGGCGTCTCTCCAAAATGAACAAAAAAGCTATCTGAAAAAATTAGGATTAGCTGGCCTTATGACCATGCAAGTAATGATGCTTGCTATAGGGCAGTATTTTGATTTTTTTGGCAGTATAGAAGCCGAAGCAACCAAGTATTTCAATTGGATAAGCTTGGTTTTAACTACTCCCGTAGTCCTCTATTCGGGTAGCGTTTTTTATATTAGCGCTCTAAAAGCGATGTCAGCAAAAACTATCAATATGGATATATCAATAACGATAGCGATTCTATCCACATATATTGCGGGCATTTTTACGGTAAACGAACCCAATGCCGAGGTATATTTTGAATCAATATGCATGTTTGTTTTCTTCTTATTAATAAGTAGATTTTTGGAACAAAGAACACGTTATAAAGCCAATCAAATTTCGTCAAATATGATTAAGCATATCCCAGTGACTGCCAATAAATGGCTTGACGGTAAATTGGTCTCAGCACTGGCTAAGCAACTAAAAGTTGATGACTTGATATTAGTTAAGCCGGGCGAGATGATACCTGTTGACGGCATAATTACTGACGGCCAAGCAACAATAGATGAAGCAATGCTAACCGGGGAGTTTGAACAAGTAGAAAAACAAAGGGGCTCACAGGTATACGGCGGCACTATTAACCAAATCGGTGCAATCACCATTCGCGTAACTAAGACATTAAAATATGCAATGGTAAATCAAATATTGCGTTTACAGGAAGTTGCCCTCTCTAGTAAGCCCAAAGCCGCATTATTAGCAGACCGCTTAAGCCGTCATTTTGGTGCGGTTGTATTACTATTTACCGCCCTCACCTTCATCTATTGGTATTTGCAGGATAGTCCGCATGCTTTTTGGATATCAATTTCAGTATTAGTAGCAACGTGCCCTTGTGCGTTAGGCTTAGCGACTCCTTCAGCATTGACTTGCGCTATGGCTAAATTAAATAAGTCAGGCATATTATTGAAGAGAGCCGATGCCCTAGAACAGCTCACTGAAATATCAGACATCGTGTTTGATAAAACAGGGACCCTAACCTACGGTGAATTTTCAATCGATAAAATTTGGTCTATTGAAGGCGCTATAGAAGCCGACTTAATGTCGATTGCAGCAACATTAGAAATGCGGTCAGAGCACCCTATTGCAAAAGCTTTTAGAAAACTTAATGTAAACGATAGAGGTTTATCGGTGCTTGATTTCGACGTTTCTATAGGTGGCGGAATTAGTGGTGTCATTGATGGAAAGCAATATAAATTAGGTTCCTTTAACTACATAGACTCAAATAAGCTAACTGCAGTGGAAAATCATTATAAAGACGCGTCTGTTTTCCTTTCTGAAAACGACATCATAGTGGCAGCGTTTTGGTTGGTTGATAAAATAAAATCAGATGTGCGCGATACACTTCTACAATTAAACAGTTATGACACTAGCATTTTGAGTGGTGACAGCGAACGAAATGTTGCAGAAGTGGCTTCTAAGTTAGGTATTAAAAATGTATTTGCTGAATGTTCTCCAGCTCAGAAATTAGAGTGCATAAGTAAAATGCAGCAAGAGGGTAAACGAGTTTTAATGCTTGGTGACGGTATTAACGACGCGCCCGTCCTGGCTCAAGCTGATGTGTCGGTTGCTGTTGGAAATGCATCAGACTTAGCAAAAAACGCTGCAGATGTCATACTATTAAGTACACACCTAGGCTCATTATTGGTCGTATTGTCGATGGCAAAAAGAGCTAGAAGTAAAATCAAACAAAACTTGGTTTGGGCAATCGGCTATAACGTGCTTGTTTTGCCCTTAGCAATGGCGGGTTATTTAACTCCCTGGATGGCAGCATTAGGAATGTCTATTAGTTCGATAATTGTTGTATATAATTCAACTCGATTACTTCGGGATTAAATATTTGGACGGCCGTTTATGAGTATTATTTATGTATTGATCCCGCTCGCCATTATTCTCGTTGGCTTAGCGGTTGTTATATTTTTTTGGGCGGTTAAGTCGAATCAATTTGAGGACTTAGATCGACAAGGTTACAGTATTTTGTTTGATGACGACCTTAAGAAAAACCCTCAGAATATTAAGCCTGTTAACCCGACTTCCGCTGAGGCGCTCAGGTCTGAGAAAGACAAGTAATGTTTGAATTAAACTATTTTGGCGCATTTTTAATTGGCATAGCTGGCGGTGTGCATTGTATTGGAATGTGCGGGGGCATTGCTAGCGCATTTTCCTTTGCTATTCCAAAAGGACAATCCCAACTTCCTTATATTTTTTCATACAACCTTGGTCGTATACTGAGTTACACAATAGCCGGCGCAATTACCGGCTTTATTGGTGGAATAGCAACAGTAAACATTGCCGCTGGACTGCCAATATTACAAAGTATTAGTATTATATTTTTAGTTCTTTTGGCTCTTTATATAAGTGATTGGTACAAAGGGCTTTCTTTGTTAGAGCGCCTAGGTGGAACACTCTGGAGACGAATTTCACCTATTTCAAAACGCCTTATTCCTTTCAAAAATCCCTTGTACACCTTGGTCTACGGCATGATTTGGGGGTGGTTGCCATGTGGACTAGTTTATTCTGTATTAACCTGGTCTTTGGCAAGCGAGTCAGCACTCCAAGGTGGATTAGTAATGTTTTCGTTCGGCCTAGGTACTCTTCCTATACTGCTTGCAACAAGCCTGGGTGCTAGTTTTTTAGTACCTATTTTTCAACATAAAGCGACTCGAAAATTCATTTCAGTTTTGCTTCTAGTATTCGCATTCGTATTGACCTTTGCCTTATTAAAGAGTCATACTTAAGTCTAGTTTAATAAGAAGGGATTCGTCATGGTTAATAGTTCAGAACTTTCAATTCATTGTCAAAGCTGTAGCTTAAGTCACCTTTGTTTGCCTGTTAGTTTAGATAAAGATGAACTTGAATCTTTAGATGACATTATTGAACGTAAAAAACCACTACATAAAAATGATAAGTTGGTTAGGTTCGGTGATGATTTTCATTCACTCTATGCCGTACGTTCCGGCTCATTCAAGTCATATATAAGCGATCAAGACGGTGTTGAACAAATAATTGGTTTTCATTTTCCAGGTGACATCATTGGGTTTGATGCACTAAAAGATAACCGTCATGGGAGTTACACGCAGGCCCTGGAAACAGCCATGATATGCGAACTTCCCTACGACAGTCTTGATCAAATATCGATGAAGCTACCAAAACTTAGGCAGCAGATAATGCGCTTTATGAGTGCCGAAATTAAGCATGATCACGACCTAATGATGCTACTAAATAAGCGCAGCGCGGAAGAAAAACTACTTCATTTTCTAAATCATTTATCACAACGTTTTGAAGAACGGGGATTTTCAGCAAAGCAGTTTAATTTGTCTATGACTCGAAATGAGATAGGTAATTATCTAGGCCTAACAGTAGAAACTATCAGCCGCTTATTAACTCGCTTTCAAAAAGAAAAACTCATTCAAGTCGACGGTAAGTTAATCACTATGGTAGATTTTGACGCTATTCGATTACGCCTACCTGATATGGAAATAAATTACACCAACGTGGGTTAAGCGCGAGGAACTGTTGTTTATCTTGAGCTTTTTTGAAGTCCTTGGACAGTGTATAACAATATTCTTTGTGATTTGTTTGATCTAAGGCAATGTGTTTGCTGGCGTGTCGCCCCAGAACAAACCACAATATAAGTAACAATTAAGTTTGGGAGACAACTATGTTTACTTGTAAAAAAATTCTTGCAGTATTAGATCCAAGCTCAGAAAAGCAACCTGCTTTATTGCGTGCCATTAACATGGCTGAAAAGACCGCTGCATCAATAATTGTTTTCACTTGTATATACGATAAGTCTTATGACATGACCGCTGTGTTATCTAGCGATGAACGCTTCAATATGAAGAAAGCGATGATGGAACACGAGCAATTGAAAGTAGAAGCCCTAGTTAGATCCATTGATTCTGCAGTGGATATGAAAATTGTAATTGCTTGGCAAAAAAAACTTCATGAATCCGTTATTGATTCATGCAATGAGTATGCGTGTGACTTAATTATCAAAGCGACACAAAAGCATGGTTTATTATCATCTACGCTGTTCACGGCAAACGACTGGCATATCCTAAGAAAGTCCGTAGTTAATGTATTACTGGTAAAGTCTCAAGAGTGGCCGGAACATGCCCAAATAATTGCATCAATTGGAGTCTCGGCCCAAGACGGTGATCATATCTATCTCAGCGACCAAATTGCCGAAACAGCGACACAGATGTCTGCTTTATTGTCTTCTAATGTTCACCTTGTTAATTCGTTTCCCGGCGCACCAGTACAAATTGCAGTTGAAGTTCCTAATTTCTCACCCGAAGTGTACAATAAATCAGTTAAAGACCGTCACGTTAATAAGATGAAAAAATTGGGCAGTAAATTTAAAATTGATGATTCACATATTCATGTTTTAGAAGGATTGCCCGAGGATATTATCCCTGAAATGTGTAAAAAGTATGAAGCTAGTTTGTTAGTCATAGGGTCCGTTGGACGCAAGGGTCTTTCAGCAGCTTTGTTAGGCAATACTGCTGAACTAGTAATTGATGCAATTGACTGTGACACCATGGTAGTTAAAGCAAACTAATAATTAAAGGAATGGAATGAAGATTGGACTCGCGTTAGGTGCTGGAGCTGCAAGAGGTTGGGCACATATTGGAATTATAAAGGCGCTTCAAAGCGCAGGCGTTAAAATAGATGTGGTTGCAGGATGCTCTATTGGCGCTTATGTTGGTGCTGCCTTCGCTAGTGGAAAATTAGATGAACTTGAGGCTTGGGCAAATACATTAACCGAATGGCAGGTGTTTAAACTCTTAGGAGTTGGTTTTAGACGTGGCGGTTTAGCTAGTGGTCAGAAGATTTTTGAAAAATTGAAAGAAGATTTCTGTGTCGATACGTTTGAAGAAATGAATATTCCATTCTCTTGCGTAGCCACTGACTTGTATTCTGGTAAAGAAGTTGTTTTTAATAGTGGCGAAATTGGTGATTCGATTCAGGCATCCTGTGCAATCCCTGCGCTATTTAGTCCCGTTGATCACAATGGAAGATGGCTTGTTGACGGAGCTGTAGTCAACCCTGTTCCGGTTAATCAATGCAGGCATATGGGCGCTGATTTTGTCATAGCTGTGAATTTAAGCGCCGACTTTCGCCCTAGACAAATTGAAAATTGCGAAAA
Source organism: uncultured Glaciecola sp. (assembly GCA_905479945.1). Classification (GTDB taxonomy): domain Bacteria; phylum Pseudomonadota; class Gammaproteobacteria; order Enterobacterales; family Alteromonadaceae; genus Glaciecola. The sequence continues at coordinate 16,164 of CAJQOP010000066.1, forward strand.
AGAACACGAAGAAAACCAAAAAAAAACCGATGACATGTTAGATAAGGCAAGCGACGGATTTATTAAAAAATGGTTCTCACCCGATGCAAGCCCAAATAAAAGAGTGCCGCCAGGGATCGTAGGGGTTATGAGCAGCTCGCTTGAAATGCTTCAAGCAAGAGTAACGCGCTCTCGATTAGCCGGTGAGCCACCAGATATTCTGATTGAACCTCAATTAAGAGATGTTGGCACATTAGAGTTTCATCGCGCAATTGAAGTAGGTGAACAAGGCAAGCATGCAGTGGAACGTTTAGCCCAGCAAATTGCTTATCAACTAAATATAGTTAAAGAAGGCGAAACATAGTCTAAACAACTGTTACTTGCTTGCAATTGCCGTTATGCGTAACGGCTTTGTTTGTAACTTTATTCCGCGTGAACGCTTAAACCACATGTCGTTGAGCATTAAAGTGCCTTCACTAATTTGCTCCCCGGTTTTGGTTGCTTCATTGAGGTTTTCATCGTCAAATTGGAACATTAATCCACTCACGTTGGGCATCATGAAAGACAAAAAACTGCCCATCTCATTAAAGAAAGCCTCATACTGTTCATACAAAAATTGCATCTCTGCAAAGGTGTAGTCTGTCTTTAAGTACTCTGATTTAGTTTCAAGTTGAACAGATATGTCACATTGATTAGATGCTTCTTTAAAATCAATCACAACAAATGCATCCGCTAGGTTCAGAGCTTTTTCAGACTGAATAGTAAAACGTTGTTCAGCCGACACTATAAGTGGCAGTTGCTTCTTTTGGGTGCTTATACGTGCACTATTTATTACACATAAGTTTCCGCTTGAAACGTGTCTAAAACCAAAAGCAAATTGCAGTGCTTGAGTATCTTCATTATCTAATTTTTTAACGTGATTATAAAAAGTCTTGTAGCGAATTTCGATTTCATCAGCAATAGCAAAGTTAGATAGAGATAAGGCCAATGCGATAGGTAAAACAGTTTTAAGTATCACATGATATCCTTATTAACTCTTAGCATTTGTTTTAATTCTATGACGTAATCGTCACCGCGCTCTGAATATTTTGTTAAACCCTCAGATAGAGCAATTGCAGATACGGGTTTCATTTTGTTTCTAAGCTGCTCTCTAATACCCCGCATTTCACGGTAAGCATCATGTCGGTTAAGATTTCTCATGTAAGTGTACATTGCGGTTGAAAGGTCATTGAATTTTGCAACTTCGTGCGCGGCTCCATCATTTCGCCTTTTAGGTACAAAACCACAGCCCTTTTTAAAACACCAAAGGCCAAAAAAGTTATATCCTTTTAAAGCAAATCTTGAAGTCCCCCACGCCGATTCGTTAGCGCTTTGCACAAGAACTAACTCTGCAGGCACAATGTCTATTTTCGTCAATAATTGCTCAAAAATAAGACCTAGGTCATCATTTTTGTCTGCTCGATACTCATCAGCTAACCAATGTAGCTCCTGTATCTGATTTTCAGAAATCATTTCACCAGAGATATGTTTTGCCTTAAGGGCTTGAATAAATTCGCGCTGCAGCAAGATGTGGGCGTTTTGCGCCTCTATTTCTGGTTTCAGGTAAGCAAAAAACGCCTTCTTTTTGTCCACCGTTTGTTTATATTGCGAAAAATCTGGAATCGCTTTTTTAGCGGAGTCACTTTGGGGTATCTGTTGAATTTCAGACTTTTTTGGCTGCAGCGCATAAATACTTAGTAAAACAAGAATGAGAACTGTGGCTGCAATCGAAATGATTTTCAATTTATGCATCAAAGTGTGTTTCTCCTGACGTGTTTTTCGTTACCGCTTGCTCAGCCACCTGGCCAGACCGTTTATCATCGCCAAACAGATCATTATATAGGATACCTGTTAAATTGTAATAAAGTGGCAATACCCAAACAAGGGCAACTCCAAAAGTTATCATCGCTAATAAAAATAAGGCTAAGAATATGGCATAGAGAACAAAAAGCTTTGCCAAAAATCGATTCGAAATGAGAATAGAAATTTTCAGTGCCTGGAAAGGACTCGTGCCTTTATCAGCAATGAGTGTTTGCGCAAACGTTGTTGTCAAAAAGATGTATAAACCGGGTAACACGAAGAGTGATAAACCAATCTGCCATAAAATGGAAATCATTAGAGCGGCAGCGGCTAAAAGTAAGATTCTGGGAATATAGTCAAATAACTGAAAAACATTAGTTGTTTTTTTTCTTTCAGTATTTACACCCATCATAACCATGCCTGCGGTCAATGGTGCCATTAAAATTGTTAATATCATATTCGCTAAATAGGACGTTTCAGTGGGTATATTTTCAACATCACCTACGGTTTGTATTTCCAAAAAATTTATATAAACAACGAAGAAAGTTAAAAATACAGCGAATGTAATTAATAATGACTTTAGCATTACCGCGAAATTTGCTTTTGTCGCATTATTTGCGCGCTCAAAGAGCGTTTTAACGTCAAAATCATAGTCTTGTTTATGTTGACTGTTTTTATTTGGAGTTTGTTGTTCCACGATAACCTTATTAACTCGATAAGCTTGAGAATGTTGAAATATGTCAAACCGCAAAATCGCTTAAATTCTGCGTATTTTTCCGCAATAACAAAGTTGCTATATTACCGCAATATTAATCTAACTTTAAGAGCTCATGCCTATATAAGTTTGCAATCCAGACTAATAAAAAAGCACATCAAAGAAGCTAGCCGTTTATTACGAGAAAAACAGCCATTATTATAAGCACTGCACCCATTAAGCGATCAAATATATAGCCATTCGATTGATAAAAGCTACGTACCTTCTTATGGGTTATGACGATAGAGATGAACGTAAACCATATGGCTGTAGCGACCGCCATATATAGGCCGTAGACTACTTTGTGTAGCAATATAGTCTCAGCTGATATTGCAACAGTAAAAACGGATAAAAAGAACAAGGTGGCTTTGGGATTTAGACCGTTCGTGAAAAAACCTAACATGAACGATTTTACCAAGGTCTTTTTGCCACTGTCATTATTAACAAGTTGCGCACCAAGATTGGGTTTGCTTTTAAGCGCCAAAACCCCTATCCAAGCTAAGTATGCAGCTGCAAAATAGAGCAAACCAGTTAACAACCATGGCGTTGTTTTAATTATTAAACCAATTCCAATTAATGAATAGCTTACATGCAATAAAATTCCTGAACCAATACCGATGCTCGTAATAATTGCTGCCGCTCTGCCTTGTTGCAAACTCTGCTTTAAAACCACTGCAAAGTCAGGGCCAGGGCTAGCAACCGCAAAAAAATGAATGACAGCTATTGATAGCAATTCCAACCAGTTAAACGAAACATTATCAATCATGAGCTACTACCTCAATAGGCAAGCTGTGATTTGCCCCCCACTGAGACCAACTGGCGTCGTAAACCTTTACTGATCTTGCTCCTAATGAGATTGCTGCTTGAGCAAGAATACAAGCAGTAATTCCACTGCCACAACTAGTGATAATTTCATTGTCTAATTGAACGTTTTTGTTATTGAATATTTCACTCAACACATTCACAGGCATAAAACATCCATCGTTTAGTAAAGTCGTATAATACATGCTAATTGATTTTGGAATATGTCCGGAGCGCATATTAGCTCTTGGTTCCGGCTCAGTCCCTGCATATCTGCCATAGCTTCTAGCATCCAATATTTGAGTGCTTTGATGGTTATTGTTCAATGTAGACAATATATAACTCGCATCGACAAAAGCATGCCGTTTAGAAGGAGACAATTCAACATCAGAAACGTGATCGGGATGCACTGTTGTGGATTGCGTATTAAAACCAAACTCTAGCCAAAGGGGCAAGCCACCCTCGAGTGTTTTGACATTAGTGAATCCCATTGAGAACAACATAAACCAAACCCTTGAGGCGCAAAAGTTGCCGAAATCGTCATAAACTACAATTTCATCATTTAGATTCAAGCCTAACTTTCGGATTGATATTTGTAAATCTTCATTCGAATTCATCATATTACTCAAAGTTGAGTTTTTATCTGAGAAATCATTTTCAAAATCGAAGAAAATGGAATGAGGGATAAAAACTGGGTCTTTCGAGAGCATAACATTGGGTTTTAATGCAACAACACTTGCCATTGTTGTGAATAGAATTTTTAAGCCTGATGGCAAACCTGTAGATATTTTTTTGTTCAGTGAAGTGCAGTCAATTGTAGTTGTTAGCATAAGTTTTCTGTAACGATACCAATATTATAATTAGAACATATTTTGGCAATGCTAAGAAAGCCGTATTTCCTTTATAGCTAAGCCACATTGAATTTATAATATACTTACTTTGGTGTTAAGACGAGCGTCTTAACAAAATGGTGCCCGGGGCCGGACTTGAACCGGCACACTCTTACGAGCGAGGGATTTTAAATCCCTTGTGTCTACCAATTTCACCACCCGGGCACTGATGCTACGACAATTAATTACAGAACTAATTGGAGGCGGAACCCGGAGTCGAACCGAGATCCACGGATTTGCAATCCGCTGCATAGCCATTCTGCCATTCCGCCGTAACACTACTGCTTTGTTACTCATTCCTAATCAAACATATGCCTGACCAAAAATACACATTTCAACAATTAGAAAATTGGAGCGGGAAACGAGATTCGAACTCGCGACCCCGACCTTGGCAAGGTCGTGCTCTACCAGCTGAGCTATTCCCGCTCTGAAATGAGGGGTGCATTCTACCCTCAAAATTAAACCTGTCAACACTAAATCTTAAAGAAATATCCTGTTTAATCAAAAATTGTACAGTTGGGTACACTTTTGCTCTGAAACCACCAAAAACTAACTTTTTGTAGTTGTTAGTTGCTTCCACGCAGCCTTTGTATACATAAGCATTGACCATACTGAAAGCACAGCTGAGAAATATAATAATATTGTGCCTAGTGTTACCCAATAGATTGGGAAGCCCATAAACGCCTCTAGACCGGACAGTAAACCAATTAAAGCCAGCATTTGCGCCATTGTTTTTGATTTACCAATAAACGAGACTTTAACCGAGGCAGCACTGCCCTGCTGGCTCATCCATTCTCTTAATGCAGAAACATAAATCTCTCTCATTAGGAGGGCTATAGCTGGCACGGTAATCCATAAGCTCGCATAGGTATGAGTAACCATCAGAAGTGCAGCAACTACAATTAACTTGTCTGCTACGGGGTCAAGAAATGCACCAAACGCCGTCGTTTGTTTTAATTTTCTTGCTAAATAGCCGTCAAACCAATCGGTAATAGCAGCTAACCAAAATATAAAAGCTCCTGCTTCATGCGCCCGCTTCCAATCGAGAAAATAAACCACCACAAAAACCGGGATTAACATAACTCTGAACATGGTAATAATATTTGGGATGGTCCACATATTTACAAATAGCCTTGGTGTGCTGAACGATTCAAATTATATGATACCAGAACAGATTGAATTAAGAATGTAAATGATCATAAATGATATCGGCAAGTTCGTCGCTTATGCCAGGTACTTTAGCAATTTCTTGTCTACTTGCCTTTTTAAGACCCTGCAAGCCACCGGAATATTTCAATAATGACTGTCGTTTTTTAGGGCCTATACCTGAAATACCTTCCAGAGTAGAAGTTTTCTTGACTTTTTGGCGCCTATTTCGGTGTCCAGATATTGCAAAGCGATGCGATTCATCACGAATATGTTGTATTAGATGAAGACCAGGTGCATCGCTATCGACTGGTATAGTTTCATGTGAGCCAGCCATAATAAGAGTTTCCAAGCCCGCTTTACGACTTGAGCCTTTGGCTACACCAATAAGTGTTGGTGTAAACTCTGCAGGCCAGTCTTTAAAATGAGTTTCAGCCTGTGACAACTGCCCTTTGCCTCCATCAATTAATAAGATATCAGGCAACTTAGCATCAGCATTGGGGCTTTTATATCGGCGCCGCAGTACCTGTGCCATTGCCGCATAATCATCGCCGGGCGTTATCCCTTCAATATTAAAGGTACGGTAATCGCCTTTCAGTGGTCCATCTCTATTAAAGACAACACAGGAGGCAACGGTCTGTTGACCGGAAGTGTGACTGATATCAAAACACTCCATGCGATTGATGGGCGTATCTCTTTCAATTATTCGTTCTAGATCAACGTATCTAGCGAACATCGATTTTTGCTGATTCTGTTGAGTTTCTAGTGAATTCTCTGCGTTTTTGTTTGCTAATTGCAAGTACTGGCGCTTTTCTTCTCTAACACCTTCAAAAAAACGAACCCTATACCCTGCTTCGGCTGTTAAAACTCTCTCAATATCGTCCATTTCCGGAAACTTAAGCGGGATAATGATTTGCTTTGGAATTGTTTTATTCCCAGCTAAGTAAAATTGCAAAATAAAAGATTGAAACACGATATCAGCTTCAATATTTTTAGGAAGCTTGGGAAAGAACGACTTACTACCTAAAAGCTGACTATCTCTTATAAAAAGCCCTTGAACGCAGGCTAAGCCGTTCTTGAAAGAGAAACCAAATACATCCATTTCTTCTTGACTGCCGGTAACAAACTGCTGTTCTTGTATTCTTTTTAACGCACTAATTTGATCTCTATATCTCGCAGCGGCTTCGAAGTTTAACACTTCACTGGCTTTTTCCATTTTGTTTACTAAAGACTCAATAACTTCTGTGTTTTTCCCTCGTAGGAACATCGTTGCTAAATTGACTTGTTCTTTATACTCTTCATCACTTACATATCCCTTTACACAAGGTGCCGAACATCTCTGCATTTGGTATTGTAAACAAGGCCGACTGCGAGCTCGATAGTAGCTATCATCGCATTGCCTAATAGGAAAGATGCGTTGCATTGAACGCAGACTCTCACGAACAGCCCATGCACTAGGGTACGGACCAAAGTAGGTCCCTTTGAGCTTTTTAGTGCCCCGATGAAAACTAAGTCTAGGATGCTCATGATCTGAGAGAAAGATGAATGGATATGATTTATCATCCCGCAATACGACATTGTACCTAGGTCGATACTTTTTAATGAAGTTGTTTTCTAAAATAAAAGCTTCTGTTTCGGTCGAAACAACAGTCACATCCATTTTCGTAATATGGCTCACAAGCGATTGCGTTTTAATGCTGTCCACATTTTTACGAAAATATGAACTAACTCGTTTTTTTAAGTTTTTTGCCTTTCCAACATATATAACTTCATCCCTAAGGTTATACATTCTATAAACGCCAGGCTTAGACGTCAGGTTTTTAAGGAAAGCTTCGGCGTTGAATGGAGCATCAGCGTTATGAGGAGCATCAGCGTTATGAGGAGCATCAGCGTTGTGAGGAGCATCAGCTTTGTGAGGAGCATCAGCGCTATGAGGAGCATCAGCGCTATGAGGAGCATCAGCGCTATGAGGAGCATCAGCGTTATGAGGAGCATCAGCGTTGTGAGGAGCATCAGCGTTATGAGGAGCATCAGCGTTGTGAGGAGCTGTTTTACTCATTTCTATTCTGTTTGAATTAGCTTATGACGAAGTGCTAGATGCGTTAATTCTACATCGGAGCCAACACTCAGTTTTTCAAACATGCGGTAACGATATGTGTTAACTGTTTTAGCGCTAATATTTAGGTTTGAAGCGATTTCCGGCACTCGAGTGCCGCGAGTCAACATCAAGGTAATTTCTAATTCACGATCAGACAGGTTCTCAAAAGGATTGTCGTGGTTTTGTGTTGTACTGCCAATAGCGAGCTCTTGTGCGACATCTGCGGAGATATAACGTTGACCAGATGAAACCTTGTAAATCGCATTAACCACCTCACTTGGGTCGGCGTCTTTTGTCAAAAAGCCATGCGCACCGGCCTGCATTATTTTTGTGGGGATTGGATTTTCTTTATGCATCGAAAGGCATATCACGCGAGCGCTATCGCAGAAACGTAAAATTTTACGCGTAGCTTCGAGTCCGCCTATGCCTGGCATATTAATGTCCATCAGAATAATGTCTGGCGGGCTTTTTCTGCATTGTTCGACTGCTTCTTCTCCGCTGCCAACGGATGCAACAACATTAAAATCTTTAACATCGTTTAGTATACGACTTATCCCTGTCCTAACGAGTTCATGGTCATCAACCAATAAAATCTTGATCACGTAGGAGCCTCTAATTATTTTTATTTTAACAGTAGGTACATTTACTTACTAAGAGTATCGTATAAATATGTTCATATTGGAATAGATATATGCATCAATCATACTGATTTTTATCAATATATGAAATATACAGTGTATTATTATTTTCTGGAATAAAAAAAGGGGCTGACAATTGTCAGCCCCTTAAAATGTGGCGGATAGCGAGGGATTCGAACCCCCGGTACGTTTGACCGTACGTCTGATTTCAAGTCAGGTGCATTAAACCGAGCTCTGCCAGCTATCCGTTTAGAGGGGCGCATATTAAGACCCAATTCACCTGTTGTAAAGTGTTTACATAGAAAAAGTTGATTTTTTTTGTTTATTTGAACGATTTTTGCTCATTTTAGTATAAAGAAGGGTTATCTAACGAAAATGACTTGAAATTTGGAACCAAACACCATACAAAGTATCTAAGAAATAACCGATTAGTTTACTCAATTATTATTTAACGTGGAGACGTAAAAATGGAACAACGTTCAGTGTATTCTACTTCTGACACCCGATCAGCTGTAGAAGTTAACAAAGTATTAAAAAATACTTATATGCTACTTTCTATGACCTTAGTGTTTAGTGCCTTTTGTGCATGGATAACAATGGGAATGGAATTGTCTGGTATAGCAAGAATAGGCTTACTTTTAGCCGCATTCGCTTCATTGTTTGCTGTTAGCAAATATGCGAACTCATCTGCAGGCCTCGCTTTAGTTTTTGTATTTACCGGTTTGATGGGTGCAGCACTCGGTCCCTTGCTAAATTATTACTTAAATGTTGGCTATCCTGGTTTAATAATGGAAGCATTTGGCGCAACTGCAATTATTTTTGTTGCCCTGTCAGGCTACGCACTAGTAAGTAAGAAAGACTTCAGTTTCCTAGGTGGTTTTCTTGTCGTTGGTTTAGTTTTCGCTATCATCGCTATTGTTGCAAACTTGTTTTTCCAAGTCCCAGCATTGAGCCTAGCTATTAATGCAGTCATTGTTTTTATTATGTCTGGTTTTATTCTTTATGATACCAGCCGCATTATGAAAGGCGGTGAGACTAACTATATAATGGCGACAGTTGCTTTATATCTCAACATATATAACTTATTCACATCGTTACTAGCCTTACTTAACGCGTTTGGCGGCGACGATTAATTTATATTACTATTATTGGAAAACACCCCTTTAAGGGGTGTTTTTGTTTGTTATGAATAAATTCCTTATCTTCGTCACTCGTTCCCCTTTCGAGTCATTAAATGGTCAAACTGCCCTTTCCTTTTGCGAAGCAGCGATAAAACTTGGTCATGAAGTATCTCAAGTATTCTTTTATCAACAAGGAGTGCAGCAAGCCAATGATTTCATACAGCCGGCTGCAGGTGAACAAAGCCAATTGGCAAAATGGGTCATTTTTTCAGAACAAACAAGAACACCTTTAAATATTTGTGTAACAGCCGCGATCAAACGAGGAGTCGTTTCAACGGAAGAAGCTATGTCTAATGGCAAGTTTGAAAACATACACCCCGTATTCAAGGCTGTTGGCATGTCAGAATATTTTGCAGCAATGAGACTCGGTTCTTCTAACGATGAGGTTTCCATCAAATGCATTCAATTTTAGTAAAACATGATTTTGTCTAAGCTTCTCATTGTCTCATCTCAAGCTCCCTACTTTTCTAGTAGTGCACAAGATGCAATAGAGGCTGCGCTCGCTGCGAGTAATGTTGGCGTAAAAGTAACGTGTGTTTTTACTAATAAAGGCCTATATCAACTACTCACTGAGCAGAAAAGTGTGCTTATTGGAAAAAAATCTCTATTCAAACAAATTAGAGCTCTCCCCCTTTATGATATAGAGGATCTATATTACATAAAAGATGATGCTGAGGCTTTAAGTGTATCTGCTGCCGATATATATGATGAAGTGGAGCCATTGGACTTAGTATCGTTTAATCGGCTTTGTGATTCATTTGACGCAGTTTTACGGTTTTAGGAGAAAACAATGCTGATAATTTTTTTAGGTTCTCAAAGCGAGCAACTCCGCAGCTATTTTTCCGATAGTGATAAGACTCCATTACTTATTGCTCAAGCTGGTGTTTATGAGCTTGCTGAAATTATCAATAAATTCCCCCGAGCGAAACTATTTGTTATTCAAAGAGACTTGGAGGCTGCAGGTTTAATTTCTACTTTTAAGAACAATCCAAAGGTGAGCATGATCGACTTTGAAGAGTTTGTCTCATTAACGATTAAACATTCACCGTGTATTACGGTGCAATAATGTCACACTTTATAGATTGTGCCGGCGTCAAAGTAGAAACCGATGCTAATGGGTATTTATTGAACCATATTGAATGGACTAAGGACGTTGCTTTAGTCATTGCAAACAAGGAGTTAATTGTATTATCGCCGGAGCATTGGGAAGTTGTGCTGTTCATCAGAGAGTTCTATGATGAATATGACACTAGCCCAGCAATTAGGGTTCTAGTTAAGGCTCTGGCTACTAAGTTTGGTCCTGAAATTGGCAATAGCCGCTACATTCAGCGTCTATTTCCTAAAGGACCGGCAAAACAAGCGACTA
>CAJQOP010000067.1 GCA_905479945.1 uncultured Glaciecola sp.
ATGCCAGTGTCATTGTCGTACCAAATACCATCCATTACGGCGTGGATATTCTTTTTTGTGTGGGTAAACTCGACTGTTCCAAAAGATGTTTTAAATATACCAGAACGCCCGTTTGTCATTACTGTCAAATACCCCATCGTCACCTGAGATATCACGCCAAGTCTTGATAATTCGGTTTCAGCGGTAACATACACAAAATAATCATTTCTTATCTTTTTCGCTAAGGCCTCAAGTGTCCCCACCCCAGATGGCTTAAAAATGCTGACAACATACACACCTTTGCAGACACGTTCTAGCACACCTGCTTTAATAGCGTTATAGATAAATAGCGTCAATGCATCACGAGAGGTCTTTTTAACCCAGTAAGCAACGTCATTAGTATTAAAAAATCCTGTATGGCCTTTTCGTATAGAAGAGACCATCTCTTTTTGAAGTTTTAATAAATCACTGTTCACATATGCACCTAAGTCAACAAAACATTTGTATAATAGCAGTGTTTTGTTAACTTTTTTATATATTTGATCTGTAGCGCAGTTTGGTAATGACAAGTTTACGGCAAATATAGTCGTTCAACCTTAAATATTATTGATTATAATGATTAAGCAAAATAGATTTTCAGGCAGTCATTCCGTGCTCCAGGCAAACAATGCAATTTTTGACACTAGCAATCCCTTTTAGCGAATTAATTAACTCTATAGGAGTTGCGGCTAAGCTAATATTATATGTAGCAAACCATTTCTGACTTTTAGATACTGATCCAAAATAGCTAAGCGCTGAGTCTTTCAATTCGGTTAGTAAGGCCATGTGGTGTTTGGCTGGTTCGTCCAATCTATTCCGATAAATCTGGCTGCTAGTGCATCCAATAATCATTGCGAGCGCCTTTAGCGATAAATTATATGCTCTTGCTAATTCCCTCAGTAATTGAGGTGAAATGTCACCGGTCAAGGGGATTGACGCGCTATAATGATGTTTATTTTTCTGTGACATAAATCCTCTTTTAGTTGCCGTGACTTAAGAGTTTCATATCTAATTTTTATTACAATAGTTTTCGCCATTTATTTTTTAGTCAAATAAAAAGTCCCATTAATAAAATCTATAGCGCACTTTGGCGGCGTCCTGATTATCAGCAGTTGCTAAAGGAAAATGGCATCCTATGCAGCATGAGTGCTAGAAGGAGTTGCTATGACAATGCCGTAGTTGAAAGTTTTTTTAGGTCACTTAAAAGAGCGCGAATTCGTCGGTACAACTATAGAACAAGGCAAGAGGCGCGAATAGATGTGTTTGATTATATAGAATGCTTCCATAATAAAAGGAGGCTTCACAGCTACCTAAAGTATAAAAGCCCTTCGGACTTTGAAGCTGAAGGGAATATTCTTAATTAGTGTCCATTTTTATGGGGCAAGATCAAACAGCTATGCGTATGCTTGGACGCCTATTCAACGTTTTTTTACACAAACTCACACACCGCTCAATTGATACTAACAAATACGTCAAAGGGATAATTCTCAGCAGTACGGATCTCAGGGAACTTATCCGCTAAAGCTTCGAACATAAGAATATCAACTACTTTTAACCTATGCAGACGGCGCATGTGCTGTTCATTAAGTTTTGTTACGCTGAGCAATAGTCCTAATACTTCAGAATCATTAAAAGCGGTTGTTTGAATAACTGTCCTATTTTTTCGATCTAAAGCATACATTAGGGCATCTCTGCCTTGAGGAAATCCGGCTAAACTGTTTGGTGACATCAGTTTCTGGGGCTTCAGAAGGTCTGTCAATTTAATTGACGAAAGCGTTTCCAGTAATTGGTAGGCCTCACTTGGAAAAGTATCTGGATGGCTGAAAAAATCGCGTTTTATTTCCCGAAAATAATTAGGGTTAGTGGTTAAACAATCGTTGTCATCAAAATCTGTGAAATCAATAAACTGAGTTAATTCAAAACTCGCATATATGCCGGCTTCACCAAACTTCTCACATAGCTGCTGGCTCAAGTAATAACGCTGACCGAGATTAAGGTCCATTTTTTCAATAACAGATTTATAGCGCGACAAATCATTTTCTAAACTTGTCATGCTCAACATAAACGTATCAATCTCGCCAGTGTTTGGAGCCTGTTTAAGGGTGTCAGTGTGATAATAGTCCACTAACACAGGCGACGTTTTACTAAGATGTGCAATTTGTTCACTATGTCCAACGCCTTCAAGTAAATAAGAGCTAATATCATCTATGACTATTTGCTCAGGTCTATTATCTTTCCAGGTTTGTGCTATTGGTTTACATTGCTTTTGTTTTTCACGATACGTTGCGAGTCCCTCTTCCAATAGGAGTGCATTTTCATCAAAAAACCTTTTTACAGTAGGATTTAAGTCTTCAAAACTTGGCACCGTCACCTTACTAGTGACTCGTGCGGGGAACTTCATCGTTTTTAGTTGTTCATTCATCTCTGGTGGCAACACCGTGAAAGGAAAGCCTGCTAATGTCATTTTGCGGATAGTTTTACTTGGGACTAGTTCTGCTTGATAGCCATAGTCAGCAAGCAGTTCTAATATGGCCACTTCCTCTTCGGTTAAAGCCCATGACGCCTCTCCTCTCAACAAAGCTTGATATAAAAGCGTATTCACAGGAGCATATTGGTAGCGGTCGTTATTTATAGTTTCCTGGTTTAATAGTAACCGAATCACTTCTGAATTTTTCACTTCGATTGCAGCTTGAAGGGGGGTTTGTAACTGTGTCTTTTTGGTAAAAACGGCTTCATTGGTAAATGTAAAACCAAGTAGCATACGCGAGATAAGTTGCGTATCAGCCCCTGAACGGATTGCCTGAGTCAGCATTTGCGGCGTCACATCTATGTTCGTCAATAAGGTATCAATTTGTGCTAGAGGTTTACCTACAAGTATATGCCCAACAATGGTGTCTGCACTTATCAGTAATCGGCCTCCTCTCGTACCGGTAATAAGGCCCTTTTTGTCGGAAATATCTCGGAATTCTTCCACTAAATCAGGCACAAGTTGTAACTGGTCAGTATTCATTGCCATGCCAATCTCAGAAAATTTCTCCATCATTTCCTTTTGTTCTTGCGTTGGCTTGTTGTCGCGATTTCTCGGTAAGAATTTATCAAATTGCACTTGCTTTTTCTCAAGATGATTCTGTTTTATTTTTAAAAGGGTTTGTGCGGCATCAAGCACATCAAGCTTATGCATATACATAAACGCTAAAAAATGCTGTTGTGGGTCGCTGATTTTAATAAGGCTTTTATTATAGCTGGCGCGCAAAGTGCTATTCTGATTTCCAATGGCCCTCAGTTCGGCCTGACATTCATTGTGCTCTCGACTAAGCGCATACATGCGATTTAGGTCAGCGCGACTGTATTTGTTAACAGCATTATACAAATGCGCAGCGTCTTGGATAGGAGAATGTACTTTTGCGTAGTCGGTTTGAGTATTTTCATTTACAAGCATAGCTTGTTCTGTCGACGCTGTTGATGGAGTTTGCTGAAAGTATGATTGCCAAGGCTTGGTCATTACGATAAGAAAACACACAGCTACAATAAACATCAGCATTAAATAATGCGTTTTTTTTCCCATGTAATTGACGTCCTTTTTATGGTGCTCAAAGCCTTTTTGTGGAGGATAATTGCGCATTCGCACAATATTTAGTTATCGAATCCGTCGGTTTAGCGACTTTTTTGTAACTGATTATCTGCTGATTATAGCAAAATTCAGCTTTACTAGTAAACATCAGCAAGGGTATTGTGCATGCATATAGGCAGTTTTTTAAAAAATACACTACTAAAGTAATTAAGGGGTGAACGTTTGGTTGTGCTATGTCAACATCTATTAGGTTCTGTATAGAGCTATCGAAGGGTTAAACACTGCATTTAATTATGGAAAGTGCACTGCAATAGCCCTTGTTGATAAATAGTCCGTCGTTCCTTCGAAGGCAATTAGCTCTCAACACTAACAAGATAAACTTGTTCAAACTCTCCATGCTTAATTAGGGTGCTACCACCTTCCCGTAGGCATCTTTGGGCGCATGTTATCTATATTTTCTAGTGCGCTTAGTAGACCCTTTGATTCGAAAGCGGTGACGAAAGATGAATAAATAAAAGAGTGTGCTTCAACGTATCGAGTCTGCGACGTAACGGAAAGTCACCTTCAAAGCTAGTTCAACAAAATACAATTGACAGAAATGGCAACAGGAACATAAAAACTGTTTACTTGCTTGAAATAACAATCTACCGCTGCCGCCTGACTTTACTATCAATATTTCGAATGTCTATCTTTCTGAACATGTCTGCAATTTCAATATGATTGAGTTAACTGCGAAACCCAAACTAAATATAGTGAGGAAAGCTCTAGTAACTAGTTGCCTCCAAATGTTAATAGTAACAAGATTGATCTTTAAAAAACGCTTGGTGCTTTTTGGACGTTATATGATAGGTTTAAGCAAGCATAACTGATTGTTCGCAACGAATTTTAGTGATAGTAAATCATTATCTATGGTGCATAATCTGTAAAGCACCACTTATGTACTTTTTTATCCTTTCGTGAAGTTCGTAAGAAGGTATAAAAACAAAGATATCGTGCCGCACAATATCTGGGACTTGTTTAATTAGGTTCTCGGATACGAAGAAGCTCAGGATATTATCTACCTGCGGGAATACTAGTTTTATCTCTTTTAGTAAGAAGAAAGGATTCGTGAGTAAGTAATTGTTTAGTGTATTTATGTCAATCGTAAAACACATTAAGCCTATCTTTTTTGAAATTTTTACAAGTGTGTCAATGATGGCTTCCTCAACAAATTCATTCGCCTTGTTGTTCCACGCCCTATAGTTAGATAGGTAAGGAAATGCCATTTCAGGGAAGGAGCCTAAAGTACTCATTTTAACTATCTCATTATGCTTTTCACCGCGAGTAGCAACCAGGTAAAGTGCAAAATTGCCAAATTGTTCGTCTTTACTCATCAGAAATACCCTAGAAAAACGACCATTGCCATCATTAAACGGGTGTATGTGTAAGAATGAGAAATACTTAAATAGCAAGGCGGCTGCGTTGTTTGTTTCCAATGTTAACCAGTTGGCAAAAAGTTTATTTAAGTTATCTTTCTTAGGCGGGTAAAAAGTACTTTCTGAATGCTTTTCCTTACCCAATCTAATATTCGATTCTCTTATGAGTCCGAAATTACTATTACCTTCGTCTAAGTATTTATGCACATTGCAAATGTTAGTGATAGATAAATTGGGTTCGAGAGAAAGTGCTTTAATCGCGTTTCGGAAACCTTGATATTTCGCCCTATACATCTCTTTTGTTGAATCAAGTCTTATATTGCCATTTTGTATCCTAAACAAATCATACACGCTAGTGGTCTCAAAATTTTTGTATAAATCACTAGAAGAACCTAAGGTCTCAGACAGGTTATAGAGTATGGTTTTGGTCAGTTTCTGTATTCTCATAAATCGATATTTGGACTACTTAGCTATGCTTTGGTGTTAACTTGAGGCTGGCAAACAAAGAAAAAATTCCATAGAACATTCCCGCATGCGTAAATGAATAAATCTTAAAGTTGAAGAAAAAATAACAAATCGCAGCAACAGTAGCTATTATCATTAAGGTAATCAATAATCTTGCAAAGTTAAGCTTCAAACCAAAAGGTTCCATACATCTACCGCATTTAACAACTGACTTAAAATAAACCATAAAACCCTCTTTACGTGTGAGTCTAGCTTTACAATGTGGACACTTCATAACTCCCCTTAATAACAACTAATGTGAAAGCAGTTACGCGACCCTTGAAGCATCGCGTAACCGCAAAAGGCTAATTATCCAAGTATGACTCAATGTCAACCAATGAAAGACCTTTGAATGTTACGCTCGCTGAATCAGAGATTTTCACTACTACACCTACATCAGTGGCTCGTATGCTGAAGTCGCTAGCACTGTCAGCAATACTTTGATTTTTAAATTCAAATGTATCTTTTTGGATATCGAAGTCAAGAATCAAGTCGTGGCCTTCACCCACAATAAAAGTATCCCTACCATTGTCACCTCTAAGAATGTCGTTTCCTAGTCCTCCGTTAATTAGATCTGGACCTTTACCGCCTCTGATTTTATCATCTCCTCTACCTCCAAACAGGCGGTCTATACCTGCTCCACCAATAATAATATCATCTCCTTCTTTACCTTTGACTTTATCATTGCCAGCACCACCTCGCAGCCTATCGTTAAAGGAGCCCCCCTCAATTACGTCATCGCCTTTTCTACCGCGTATCGTAATAGCCTTGTCCAAATAGTTTATAATTGTGTCATCACCATTGGTAGCAAAGATGTAATCAAAGTTCGTCCGACCATTAATCTTGTCATATCCCAACTCTATGTTTGAATCAAGTTGGCCAGACAAATTTAAACCATACTTTCCATTTTCGTGCTCGATAATTTTATTACCATTACTTCCTAGGTGCACCTTTCTGCCAGAATTAACATTACCGTAAAACATGACATCAAATGCATCTCTCTCGATAATTTGTTCGTTATCGTCGATAAAACTATAGGAAAGTTTCGATACGATAACACTTTCATTAACTACTTCGAAACTTGAAACACTCTGAAGGGAAATTGATTGCAACCCAAAGTCACTTGCTCGAATCAACTCTCCATCATCCTTGGCGTTAGAATTTTTATCAATCCATATATATACTTGAGAGAAACTAGCATCCTTTGAGTCAAATACACCATCGTTGTTTTCGTCAAATGTCTTCAAACCATCCAAGTCTGATGCTCCATGCCCAGCAAAAGAAGCAAAGGAAAACTCCGTTATTTCATCCACGTTACCACTAAAATTATGGTCGATTACAAGTATACCCGCTGTTGGTTTAATCCAGCTTACCTTCTCCTCGTATCCGTCTGAATCAATATCTACACGTGCATTGCTATTTTTGGCAATTACGAATTCTACACCGCTACCATCAATATCTAAAATTATTGGGGGTACTTGTAGATCGCATAAAGGCCCCAATGCTGCGCAGTAAATTTCGTTAAAATAATCGTCGATGACGTCGCCGATAGTCGCAGAATCGAATTCTTCAATAAATTCTTCGACTGCATAAAACAATTCTTCTGCAGCTATACTACCAACCACTCCAGCTGCAAGAACCATAATTGCTGGACCACCTAATGTCGCTGCTGCTGCACCTCCAACAATACTTCCTATTAGACCGATAGCAGCAAGTGCCGCTTCTCTCTGTGAGCCTGCGAGGAGAGCTTGAACTGCACCATTCCCGGCCCCAAAAGCGGATATTAGGTCGTTCATTCCATTTACAAGTTTATTTATTTTTGCGATTTGTGTTGAGTTCAATCCCGGCTGAACTAGTAAGGCATTCAAAGCAGCTTTGACTTGAATAGATACGGCGATTGCTGCTGTCAATTCGTCCCCAGCTAGGTCCCACTCTTCAGCACTATCACCATTACCTGAGGAACCACCATCTTCTGCGTCGACGTCTGGTGGCTCATTACCATTATCATTATCAACGTCATCTAGATTATCGGTTGGGGTCCAGCCACCCCAGCCGCCAAAGTGAGTGCTATC
>CAJQOP010000068.1 GCA_905479945.1 uncultured Glaciecola sp.
ATTGTTTTACTTTGCAGCAACGATAATATCGTTGAGTTAAATTCGAGGGGATCTTAGCACCGACACCATAAATGTGAACTGCTTTTATGAATAATCCTACAAAAACATGAGCATCTGATTGGTCTAGCCATTGTTTTAAGCTACCATTACACCACTTTATTGTGCTGGAGCACCTTTATTTTGCTTTAGCACTTTTACTTCGCTTTATTGCCCGCATATCATTGCAAGCAAAAGCGAAAGCAATACTTTAATTTTTATAGGAATGAATAATGGTTATTTTAAAAACAAATCACGGTGACATTAAGCTAGCAATGTTTGAAGATGCAGCACCAAAAACAGTGGCAAACTTTTTGAGTTATGTTGAAGACGGCTTCTACAACGGCACTGTTTTTCACCGTGTAATCAGCAATTTTATGGTTCAAGGCGGCGGTTTTGAGCCTGGCTTAGAACAAAAATCTCCTAATGCGCCTATCGAAAACGAAGCTGATAATGGCAAAAGTAATAAAGAAGGTACGCTTGCTATGGCGCGTACTAATGATCCGCACTCAGCTACTGCGCAATTTTTTATTAACGTTAAAGACAACAATTTCCTCGACTTTACAGCAGCTAATTCACAAGGCTATGGCTACTGTGTTTTTGCTGAAGTAGTTGAAGGTATGGATGTTGTTGAGAAAATCAAAGCAGTTCAAACTGGAAACATGGGTGGACACCAAGACGTGCCGCTTGAAGACGTTATAATTGAATCAGCTGAAGTTGTAGCTTAAGTAACGCTTGATTATTGCAGCCGTTAAGCACGGCAGCAATAAATTTTCCGCAAAAACCTGTAAGCGAACGTAAATGTCCGTCACCTATTTCATTTCCGATCTGCATTTAAGTTCAGATCGACAAGATATCAACGAGTGCCTATTTCGCTTTTTAGAAAACGAGGCAGTGCAAGCTGATGCCCTTTATATTTTGGGTGACCTATTTGAAGTCTGGATAGGTGACGACGACGTTACACCATTTTCTGACAGCATTGCCAAAGCACTCAAAGCACTTAGTGTCCAGGTGCCTATTTACTTTATTCATGGCAATAGGGATTTTGCAATACGCCAATCTTTTGCGGATAAAGCAGGGATGACGATTTTACCTGAACAAAAAGTTGTCAACTTATACGGACGCAAGGCGCTATTGATGCACGGTGATGAACTTTGCACGCGGGATATTGAGTATCAGAAGTTTCGTAAAAAATCACGTGGTTGGTGGTGGCCGCGCTTAATGCTTATGCTTCCCCTTAAGCTTCGCCAAAAAATTGCCCAAAACGGTAGACAGATTAGCAAGAATAATCAAAAGCAACTTACGGCTGAAATTATGGATGTTACTCAGGTTGAAGTTGAAATAGCGATGCAAGTTCATAACGTTGATCTGCTTATTCATGGTCATACACATCGACCCAATGTGCACAACTTTACGATTGGTGGCCTTCCAATGGAACGCATTGTCTTAGGTGATTGGTACGATCAAGGCAGTATTCTAGTTGCTTCTGAAAATGCATTAGAATTGGTAGATCGTCAGTTTCAAACTCATTAGTCATTAAATATTTTGTTCATATGATAGCTTTACGCTGCTTGAATAAGCCAAAAAAATCTGATCAATAGGATAGTTTTTTGAATTTATATGTATGACGAGTATTAAAACGTTTGTAAACGAACTCATTGATGACTATCATTCCGCATAAGCGGAGAATTTTAAAGCGCTGATTAGATCGCGCTATAAAGCTTGTTAGCGTTAAACTCATACGAAAATAGATAAGGACATCAATAATGTTCAACCGCAGCACAAAGTACTTCGTACTAGTGGTTATTAATATAGTGGTTGTTACTGTATTGTTTATGGGTAAAGACAAAAATTCAGATGTGTTCGACACTGATTACGTTATTGATCTGTTGGACAACAACAAACAACTTGAGCGCCAAATTGAAGATCTTTCCGCTGAAAATAAATTTTTAGAAACATCGGGTGATGATATTCAGCGCCAAATCATGCAAACAAGAGCTATGATAGATTCTAATGTAGAAAACTTAGAGCAATGTCGCAATGAGCAATCATCAGCAATTGCACTTGCAGAAAGACAAGCTACAGAGCGCAGAAAGCTGCTTACATCACAATCATTTAATGCGGAAGAATGCAGTGACAACGCTGTCCAAGTTAGCTTCCTCACCAAACAAATGGCCTCGCTCAAAACGCAGCTAGAAAACGCTAATACCAAGAGCCGACATCTAAATACTGAAAACCAACTGCTGCAGGTGCAATTGGCCAAAGTAAATGATGGTGAAGAAGCCGTTGAAGAAGAGCAAAAAGTGCTGCAAGAAATCATTCAGGAACTTGAGCAAGACTTACTTGGCGACATCTATATTAAACAAATATACACAACGCCAACCTACTGCCAACCTCCTCGTTTTTCTGAGCTAGTTTGTGTTCAACGCTTGCTTGTGCGTCCTCAATTTAGTAAAAAACCATTTACCGATGTGCAAACCAAACTCACTAATCCGAAAGGAAAAGTGATAGGTAAGTTTAGTTTTGATTCAAGTAAAGCCAAGCTAATAAACTTCCCGTTCCCAGAAAACACCGAACAGCCCGCAGGTGAGTATACCGTTACTTTTGTTGTTAACGATCAAACCTTAGTCGAAAAAATCGTTCTAAAACACTGAGTATCCTGAGCCAGAGAGTAACTCTGGCTCAAACGCTAAACACCGACCAGCCTGTTTTAGAGGTAAATAGCTCCAGCGCTTGCGTTCCCAACTTACTGTTTCCAATAATGTCTAATCCGGGCGACCAGACCGCAATTGACGCCTCACCTGGCGCAATAGCCAATATGCCTCCACCAACACCACTTTTACCCGGCAAGCCGACTCGATAAGCGAATTCACCTGAGCCGTCATAGTGGCCGCACATCAACATTAAGGAATTAATGCGTTTTGCACGTTTGGACGAGACAACAACGCAGTTTGTGTCTGGGTTGATGCCGTTGTTAGCTAAAAAACGTCCCGCTTTAGCGAGTTGGACTGTATTCATTGCAATAGAACAATGATGAAAGTAAGTACCAAGGACTTCATCTACCGGATTTTCAAAATGCCCGAATGATGCCATGAAGAAGGCTAAAGACGCGTTTCTATTGCCGGTTTCTTGTTCCGACTGAGCGACTTTTTCATCAATATTAATAGCGTCATCATTGGCTAAGAAGCGGATAAATCGTAAAATTTCTGCCAATATTTCTTTCGGCTTGTGCCCCTGCATTATGGCATCTGCTACCGCTATTGCACCTGCATTGATAAAAGGGTTGCGTGGTCGTCCATTCTCATGTTCAAGCTGGACGATAGAGTTAAACGGATCTCCTGAAGGCTCACGCCCCACTCGCGCCCACAAAGCCTCGCCTAGTTTTCCTAGCGCTAACGTGAGTGTAAAAACTTTTGAAATACTTTGAATTGAAAAGAGCGTTTGTGAGCAACCGGCACTATATATTTCACCATTTGGCAGCGCTACAGTAATAGCAAACTGATTTGGGTCAACCTGCGCCAGTTGGGGTATATAAGTGGCGACGCTGCCTTTATCAGACACATTTGCCATTTGCTCTGCGATTTCATCTACAATTCTTTGCAACAATGCCTCCAAGGCCTATTTTCATGATGAAGGTTTAAAAAGTAACAATCACCATTTGAGTTCAATATGATAACGATGCTCGATATTAGTCCTGTGTTTTACTTCGAAATTAATTAACTGCAGGCACGCCGCTATGAAATTTAAAATCATCATCTTTAGAAGAAATTAATTCAGCTTCGATTTCACCAAAATAGATAATTCGTTGCGTAATGTCTTTACCTGCAATATCGGTCGCCAAAGTAAGATAGTCTTTGTAATGACGCGCTTCTGAACGAAGTAAAGATACATAAAAGTCGCCTAACTTTTTATCTAAATGAGGCGCGATTTTGGCGAACCTTTCACATGAGCGAGCTTCGA
This sequence comes from uncultured Glaciecola sp., assembly GCA_905479945.1. Taxonomy (GTDB): domain Bacteria; phylum Pseudomonadota; class Gammaproteobacteria; order Enterobacterales; family Alteromonadaceae; genus Glaciecola. Next base: position 3,997 of record CAJQOP010000068.1, read on the forward strand.
TGTATGCACCACAGATCAATTTATCGATTAATGCATCTGGCTCATGTGTTTTAACATGTTTAAGAAGGCCTTTAGCGTAGCGACTAGAGCTAATATTTTCGTATTCAATTTCATATTCGTTCAAAACTTCAAGTACTTGGTAAAAGTGATGCAGTTCCTCACGGATCAGCATTACCATTTTGTCGATCAAGTCTTGACTGTAAGGCGTGCCGGATTTTGCGATCATTGACTTGTCGAACTTTAACTTTTCTAGGTCTCGCCAATCGCCCTCTTTTCGATATGTAAAGTCTTCGTATGGCTTTAACCATGCAAGCAAAGCAGCTGCACTTTGTTTGTCTACCGCGTATCGCCGAATAAGAAACATAGCGCTTTGGGCTGCTTTCAACTCACAAATTAAATGATCAAGCAGTAAAACCTCAAGGTTGTTGGGCTTGATAGCCTCATCAACCCAAGCTTGTGGGGTTTCACATTGCAAGAATTGTTTGATTGGTGTTAATAGATCTTCAACTGACATTTTTACGGTCGACTACTGGGGAGCAATAAATTATTAATGAGTATATATGAACTCATAGATTCAGACTATCAACACAATTGAATAATGCTAAATACACCGTAAATAATAAAAGCTTTAATGGCCTTTGAAGCTACCGTGCATCCACAAAAGAAAATTTTCTTTGTGGGTGATTCAGCTTATTCAAAAACAATTTATAAAAATATTGGCGAGCATTTTGATTACGCCATTTTACCCATAGGCGCCTATGAACCAAGAGAATTATTATGGATGTCTCATGTTGATAGACCATTGGGACAGGAGCTCCGGCGCTTGTAGTTAAAGGCAACCAGTTTCTCATGTTTGTAGTCACCGCAGACGACTCGCAAAAAACCTTACTCAAGTCAACCGCAACGCAGTAACTCATCAAACTAACGGTTAACATACTTGGGTGAGTTTTTGCTTTGCACGTCTAAGCTTGCTGTAAAATCAGAGTAGGATCGTTCAAACAATTGATACAACAAAATGGTTTCTTGTCGATGGCGTTTATATTTTTAAGTTTGTTGTGCTACCAGTAATTACGTTCGATAAACAACACGCGAAGCTGTTTTGATTACACCGATTGATTATATGCAAGTGATAACCATTTAATAACCTCACGATCAACATCAGAAACACTCTGTAGCTTAATTCTATGAGTACACATAGTGCCAAATGGTCCAGAGTTTTCTAATCTGCCTTCTACTCCAACATCTTTTAATTTTAAACCTAAATCTACTCTCGTTTTAGTCGCAGGTTTTATTAATGCAAATTGCTTTTTTCTGATTAGACTAACACTGCCTTTTTTTGGAGTAATTAGCACATCTTCTCCAAATTCCATAATGCTTGATGTTAACATTTCATAAATTGGTATAAGCAATTCTTTGCCACTATATTGACTGAGAATAAGATCCTCCTTAGGAGCATTATTTTCTCTAAATAACGTCACTATTGTGTTTGCAAAGCCGTGTGTTACCTCGTACTTCGTTTTTAAAAACTTTACAGCTTCTGAATGTTTTTCAAAGTTTTCTTTACCTAATATTTTAACCCAACTTTCTAGGTCCTTGCCTGTTTTTTCAGGCATGTTATTAATCATTGTTTGAAGCGCTTTATCCATTTCTTTCACCTCTAAATTCAAAATACATGCGTTATATACATAGACGTTACGGGAAGCCTAGTCAAATATCTACTAATTTACGTGTTAGTTTCCGCTCGACCTAGATACGTCTCATTGTGCCGGAAATTATTGCGCTAGGTACAGCCTCTATCTCCTCCTTATTTTTCAGCAAATTGTCAAATTTAAAGTCATGGAGTATGCTTAAGTAATTTGAATCTATGGAATTGTATTTATGAATTTAACCGACGTATTAGCCATAGTTGCAGAGCATCAAAATGAACGCGGCATTTCTAATTGGTTGAAAATGGGAAACACTTACGGTCTCAAAAGCTATGGGGTGGGCCTCACTAAATTGCGTAAAATCGCTAAAAAAATTGTTCGAAACAGACAATTGGCGCTCGAATGTTGGGAATCTGACTATTATGATTTAAAGGTTATTGGTTTACTAATTGATGAACCAAACAAAATCACTTTAGAACAAGCAGAAAAGCAAGTTGAAGACCTAGGTGCTGGAATGTTAAGCCATGTTTTCAGCGCCTGCGATGCGACCTTAGCCAAATCAAAGATTGCCTTTGATTTGGCAGTTAGTTGGCAAAACAGCGATAGCATTCCACGAAAAAAATCAGCGTATGGGTTATTATATGAACTTTCCAAAAATAAAAGAGATAAGCGTTTAAGCGATCAATTCTTTTTGAGCACTATTTCACTCATCAATCAATCAATAGATAACGAACCCAAGGCTGTTAGGTTATCTATGGGTTCTGCGTTAATGGGAATAGGCAAGCGAAATCGCACATTGAATAAAGCCGCAATTGATGTCGCTGAGCGAGTTGGTGCAATAGACTTCAACGAGGATGGGAAAAAATGTGAACCATTTGATATTTTAAAACACCTAACCAGTGATTATCTGACGCAGAAATTTGAGGCTAATGACAGATAGGGATATCTGCCCATTATTGCCCTTCGATAGGTGTCTTTCGATGGGTATCTTTATTAGCCTTATTTATAGAACTTAGAAAGGAAAAACACATGAAATTGAAGCTATCAGATATGTCCAATGTTGCTGATGTAGTTTCAGCAATCGCGATAGTGATCTCATTGGTCTATGCTGGGTTGCAAGTATCTGACAACACAAAGGCAACTCGCTCATATACGGCCAATGGTGCAACTGCACTAACGGTATAAAGCTTAATATATTCAAGCGCCCAGTCAGCTAGCGTATTTCACCGAGGCATGAGGAACCCTTAGCTTTTAGGTGATGGAGAGAGAACTCAATTTATATTTATGGTGCACACAGCTTTTTTGTCCTTCCAGAATAGTTACTATTTATCTAAAGAAGACATTCATGAATCATCCGAAATTTATTTGAGTAAGGAGAAAAAATAGCGTTTTTAATGACTAACACGTTGCGCCAATTTGCAGCATCCAGTGCCGAATTCAGCACTGGATGTTCTGCCGCGGCAACAAGCCTAAATGTCTGCTTTAGGATTGTGATCTACCTTTTAACTAAGTTATCCTCAGCGTCGCCTTATGGCACATTCTTCCCGTGCAATTTTGAAAGGCGAACGGCCGTTATTGCCTGTAAAATTTTCATTGTCGGCTGTTTCGCAACGATTGATATAATACAATCTGCTTTCTGCCATTCTCTTTAGCTTGATACAAAGCGTTATCAGCATCCCTGAATAAGTCGGTGCCATTTAACGCATCGCCAACTAAAGACGCAACACCAATACTCACCGTAACAATATCGGCCACAGAGGAAAATTTATGTTTTATTCCTCGTGACTCAATATTAGTTTTAATTTGATTGGCAAAATACAGAGCCCCTTCAGCATCAGTCGAAGGCATCAACACTACAAACTCTTCCCCTCCGTAACGTGCAGCAAGATCAGTTGTCCGAGTTAATGAGTTAGCGATAACCTCAGCCACATGATACAAAGTAACATCACCTTGGTGGTGACCGTAGTTATCATTAAAAGGTTTGAAAAAATCAATATCAATAATCATTAATGACATGGCTTGCGATGCTCTTTTTGATGTGGCAATAGCTCTAGGTAAAGTTTGTTCATATAAGCGTCGGTTGCCAATCTGGGTGAGAGGATCGATTTCACTGAGAATTTTCAAATTTTTATTGGCATCCTCTAGTTCAGCAGTGCGCTTAAACACTGTTTCTTTCAGCAATTTACTGTGTTGCTTAAGCACTTTTTTTTCTCTTTCTTGCAGCCATAATAGAAAGAAAACGAGCCCAATTGTCAGTACAATAAGAATCGCCAGTACAATAATAATTACCATACGAGTTAGCTCATACGGCTGTAACGCTTCCTTTACATCAATTTCAGTAGTGAGTCCAATACCCAATTTTTTGCTCCATAACCATGCACCAAAGACCTCTACCCCACGATAGTCCCGATAACTGTCAATAAAGGAGCTAGTGTTGCCCTCGATAGCCCTATGGGCCATTAGAGTCAAAGGCCAGTCTTTTTTTTGTGTCTCTGGTTTGTAACCTTCAAGCAAGTTGCCACCGGGGTCAATCACCCGAATCGACAACATATCAATTTCATCATTACGAATAACCCCGATAGCTCTGAGGTCTTCAGTAAAGCGACTTTTGGTGAGCAACTGACCACTCTCATCAAAAGCATAGGTCTCGCCTGTATTTCCAATACGGCCCAATTGGGTAATTCGGCTGAAATTAGTCATGGGATCTAAGCGTAAGGTCAGTACCGCAATAACCTTTGCATTATGGTCAATAATAGGAGAAGCAATAAAGATAGTAGGTTGTTTATCACGAAGAGCCCCAGATTGAGTGATTAAAGGGACATCTGAATTAATACTAGGAATAAATAAGGTGTCGCCCATAAATGCGCGATCGAGATAAAGCTTTCTTTGTTGATTAATCAGATTTTCGGAACTAATATTTGCATCACGCATTGAAGCTATACTGACTCGGTCAGGGTTTATAATAAAAAAACCTTTATCATTATAGCGTTGCATTTTTGCAGCCATTAACGTTCTCATTTTCTCTAAGGCTGGCGAGTTTTTTTGGTCGTTAGGTTTGTTATGATGACTAGATATAAGCACTTTTGCTAACGCGATCATTTCTTTGTCTCTGGCGAGCTCTTTTAAATCACCTAGTCGGCTACTTAACCATAATTGCAGCGTTTCCTGTGTGGTATTTAACACCGTATTTAAGGATTTCTGAATACCTTGTTTTGATTCGGCTTTAATAAAAGAGAGTGACAACGACATAGCAAGGAATACAATAGTCAGAAGTATTGGTGGAAATACTACTACGGCGGATAGTCTTGCGGTGAATGACTTCATTAGCAAATCCTGACTGATATTTATCTAACTATTTACTGACTTTCTTAAAAAACGTTATTATTACTCTCGTTTTTATAGAACTAGCTCATCTGCAACATTTGTTGCCAAATGCAGCGGATATAAACTAACGCTAATAGCAAAAAATAGCAAAGAACCTATTCTTGGTGCCCCCCAGTCTGTCAAATGAATAGCTATGCAAGTTCTGAATTGTTAACGACGTCCAATCTTAATTGATGGTGTACCTGTATGTTTTTTATTAAGTGGCAACTAATCCCGTTACCCTTTTCTCCAAGTATTTCCTGTTGGGCCGTCGTCTAGAACCACGCCCAATTCGTTTGCACCATCGCGCGCGGCATCAGCCGCAGGCCAGTCTTTGCTTGAGAAATACTATCCTGAGAATAGCTTAACCGACTGCGGTAATGCGCTGACATCAAGAAGAAACGAAGCCATAGATTAAAACAGACATTAAAAGCGCCAGTCCGTAATGAGTGGCTCTTTACTCTGATCCATAAACCACAATGCAGCTACCAAGCCCGGTGTATCATTAGTAACGGTTATTACAGTCTCGTAATTGTAGTCACTTAATGAGGTTCTTAGTAAACAGCTATTATAATTAATGCGGTAGCTTCCATCATTATGGTGCTGATAATCAGTACACAAGGATAAATAAGCTGGCTGGTCATCCTCTTCTGAGCGAGTAACTCTTAAATTAAACGAGCGCTGGCTACTAAGTGCAAAACCATCAGGTACGGCTATCTCACGGCTATTTTGTGCTGTACTTTCTACCACAGCCCCTGTCTCATTGGGTTTGCTCTCTTCTAAACTAAATTCAGTTATAGCAGGTTGGCTTTGAATGGGATCGGGTACTGTATTAACAGGCGCACTGTCACCAGCGGCCGGCGCTGTTGTCATGCTTTCAGAACCACCGCCTCCGCAACCAGCTAACAACGCACTTAATAAAACAAAACTGTTTAGCTTATTCATAGGTCACCTCTTAATCAGAAAAAATATTATTTAGGTTGGCGTTTTCCAGTATGTACCAATCAGCATTCACACTGCCTTGATTGGCGATAAAGCTTGGAAACAAGGGATAAGCATAAACCACATCCATATACTCCAAAGGGTACTGCCATTCAACACCAACATTGATCGCCCATGGCATACCGTTCTCATTCACAAAGTAACGCCCATTTTCTGGCTCACTTCTATCTTGTCTTCGCTCAAAGAAGTCTGCTCTAAACGCTTCTGTTGGTGCTTTATTCGGTAGGTGTATTTCATAAGCTCTGCCCGGAGGCAGGCCAAATGCTAAGCTATGATCATAACCTTCAGTTGCAAACAAAAATGGGTCATAAGGGAATTCTGGCATTTGTTGGTCTGGAATTGACTGCTCCATTGGCAAGGTCATTGAAAAACGCATTTGGATTTTAGAACCACAACCCTTTTCTGAACGGTAATACTTGCAGCTTTCACCGGCACTGACAAAGTCCCACACATCATTCGAGATAATCGCGATTGCCTGTTCACGGCCCGATTCTAAAGGAGAGACATTTTGTGGTACATCATTAATGGTGAAGCGAATAGCATTTTCATCAATAGTATCTCGAGAAATACCAGGTAAATGAAACGCAAAACCGTTGTGATAGGATGCGCCAACGGCAGCTACCTGTCCTTCCAACTTAACCCGAATGACCTCGCCGTCGCGTCGGTATTCACTGATACGATAATTCATGACTAAGTCATTAAAATCATAGTCGCCTATTGAAGGCCAATTATCTTCAAAGGCAATAGTTGCCCACTCAGAAGCACTAGGGTAATAGCTTATACTGACATTAGCTTCTGTAATGTCGACTTGATAATCTTCAACCTCACCATCACTGACTCCACCATTTGGGCCTACTTGTGCAGTGCTGCTGAGCCTAAATCGAGCCCATGTACTGCCTGACTCCGCCCATACAGGTACGTTATAATTAATCGTATTATTACCTTGCACTACAGGCTCGGCATTAAGAATTTTTTCATCAGAGCCAAAAACGCCATTGCCGTCAAAATCAATCCATGCATTAACAAACGCTGGCGATGAAGAGACTAATTGCAGTAATGCGGCATTGCCTACTTCCATACCTGTGACAAACTCAACGCCATCTTCATCATCATTGTCATCTGTTTCGTCATCACTTAGTGGGAATTGAAAGCTGTCAAATTCGGCATCAACGGATGATCCCATGAAAATAGAATTATTTTCTGTACTATGACGAGCACCATTGTCGTCAGCAAGACTGCCGTATGAAGCTGGCGCATCACCAAAATCAATCGTAGCGGTGTCTGTGTCAATAACGGGGGCAAGTGCACAGCGCGCTCCATCGTTATTACTTGAGCTTGGTCCATATGCAAATAGAATCGCAACCGGATTAGTGTCATTAGTATTTATTCTGAATACTTTGCCATCGTTATTGCGGCTAATATAAAGGTTTTCGTCAACATCGAAATAAATAGCCCCAAAAACGCCGGTCTCACCAACATTATTAATGAGTGTGGAACTACCATCTGAAACGTCAATACGATAAAGGTTACCTTGTTTATCTACACTGTATGCAAAACCATTAAATGGATGAAAGGCCATATCAAAGATAGTTAGATTTAAATTACTACCATCTATGACACGCTCTGCAATCAAGTAATTAGAGGCTGATGGATCTAGTGGGATAGCATATAAACCGTAAGATGAGCCTGGCCGATATACATAATACACATTGCTTTCAATGGAAATATCGCCTACATAAAACGATATACCCGGCAATCCGGATGTGGTTAATGGCGAAATTTGATACGCATTGTTGATCTGAACTGGCTGCCCAAATTCATAGCTCCACGCATAAAGGTACTGATCATGAAAATTAAATCCCATCGCATTGAGTTTGTTAGCGGTTCCCATAGTGTTTGATAATTGCTGATATTGCCCCGTGGCTAATTCCACTCCATAAAGTGTTGCTACGGTATCTTGTATCAAAAATGCCTCTGTTGGACATGTATCAAAGGGAAAACCATCTGCTTGAACTGCATTGCCAGTGATTGAGGTCGTTTTACCTTCCACATTAGCGCCATTGGTTGTTTGTGCAAACGACACGGCAGAAAAAAACAAGATGAACAGTAGTGGAGTTACTTGATTAACGGTAAGACGAAGATGCCTCACGATACAATCGGCAATACGACCTGATAACGCTTTAACATTAAACGCTTTCGAATAGTAAGCCCAAAGATAAATATTAGTCTTTTTCATTTTGCTGCTTCATTCTTTGTTTGGAGCATAGGACAAATTAATGTTATCGACTAGCCTCTGTGACAACTGTATTCGAGGCTTGTTTAGTGGTTAGTCATTTGTGGCACTAAAGAAATTCAGGAATGTTTGTCGCTAAGGTGAGTGAGTCAGCTTGCTTTCGTGCTGAACAATTCGATAACTCGGAGAGCTACTCTGGGGCAGTTTATACTTATCGTCTAAGCAAAGTAGATAACTTTGCGGGACGCGCTGACGCATACTGACAAAAGCTCTCTAGCTTTATGAAATATCGAGTCTAGGCGGTCGTTAACTGCGACTCTTTTTGCCACACTTGACTAAATATTTATCTAATTAGCATTTAAAAGTTCAGAGAATTTTTCTATACTGCAATAAGATATTTGGGTGTATATAACATCTGAAATTTAACTTAATGACAAGGACTTCCGCAATGTATAAAGGATTTTTAGGTATATCAACAATCTTCGTATTAATGTCCCTTTCTGGAAGCTTAATCGCTCAGCAATCGAATACTGAAAAATATACCAAATTCTCAGAATTTACTGAAAACTCTAAGTTAGAGATGGATTTTAGTATTGTGGACCAATTATTACATGCTGGCGTTATGAATATGGGTCCTTCTACACGAGCTTGGGCGAGGAAGCAGCCTCCATCCACGGGCACGCGATTTACACAGACAGTTGATCGCGCAACTGAAAATGAAGCGAATCGTTTTTTTTACGAAAATCTCAAGGAAGACCAGGAAAAAATCCTTAAATTGCGAAAAGAATTGGAAGCTATTCCAAGTCTTACTCCTCTTAATCAATATACGAAAGAGGCGCAGCTAGCCTACTGGTTGAATTTGTACAAAGTCACGCTAATTAATGAACTGGCTGTTATTTATCCGCTTAATAATTTAAAACCCGTCTTAACAGGTGAGGAATCAATTCTCGATAAAAAAATCCTGTCGGTAGACAATGTTCAACTAAGCCTCAATGATATTCATTATCGTGTACTTCCAGTCCTTTATCCCGACAGTACATTGTACATTTATGGTTTACATCAGGGCATTAAAGGCAGTCCCAATATTCGCACTAAAGCATTTGCCGCGAGCGATGTTAAACAAAAACTGAAGGAAAATGCTCAAGAGTTTGTTAATTCAAACAGGGGCACACAGTTTAATGGGGGCGAAGGTGTTGTCAGAGTGTCGAGCTTTTATAAAAGAAACTCACAACTTTTTCCTGACTTTAATGAGAGTGTAAAATCACACCTCTTGCAGTTTGCAGATGCATCCATTCAAAAGCTCATCAAGAACGCCACAAGCGTTAATGCGAATATTAGTAACTGGCGTATTAATGATTTTTACGGGAGTATACGTCGAAGAGATATAGGCCTTTACGTCAATTCTGGCGACGGGAACCGATTTACTAGCGGTAATAGGCTCTCTCCGGGGCAACAGACACAACTTACTTTACTGATGAGAGTTAGAGCGATGAACTTCGGTGGAGGCTCTGTGACCGTAACAGATCTTGATCCAGTTGTGGAATCTGATATTCAAACAGAAGAAAGTGACACTGATAATAACTAAGACATTTAGGCTATCGACTAGTCTTAATGACAGCCGTATTCGAGGTTTGTTTTGTGGTTATTTATTTGGTGTGTTGAAGAAATCAGCGAATGTTGTTCGTTAAGGTGAGTGAGTAAGCTGGCCTTTGGTGCTGAAACCGAGATAGTAATATGCGAAGGGCCTTGCCTCAACAAATTGAGTGTCCAAGCATCATTGCGTTTTTCGTATGTCATGTGCCAAAGTCAAAATCTCTTTGGATGGTTATTTGCGATGACTCGCTTGGCTAATTAACAACGAAAGAAAGGACGCTATATGTCGCCGATAACTTACGCTGCACTCGGACTTATCTTAATAAGTACTTCAAGCAATTTAGCCGCAGAAAAACAAAGATACACGCCTGCTCTACCAAGTGCCCAGGTAACTTTGTCAAATGGCGTTTACGGCGTCAATATTGGCGATTCTCTTGAAACTATTCAAGCTTTATGGGGGCCACCCAATCTACGTTCTAATGCTCGCTTCTCTACGCAAATAGTGATGTATGGGAGAAGCCAGTTTTTACTATTTGGCAATAATGAACTTGCATCCATAGGCACCGTTAATCGATTTTTCAGCAAGGACTTTACTAATCTGCTTTCATTTGATGAGCGCTTTGATGACATTAATTGGAAGGTTGATAATAAATACGAAAGTCGCGCTGAAGTGACTAAGTTAGAAGCCTCACTGTTTGTTGAAGATAAGATAATTACCCATAGTTCCACCGCTAATTTAACGATATATATTGAGCGCTTGTTAACCGATTTTCAGCGCATGAAAAAGATATACATTCAAGCCTATGCACTCGAATCTAACGCTCAAGAGATGCAAGCTAAGGATGAGTTGAACTCGGATATATTTGCGTTTCTGGCAAATAAATTAAATCAGCCGTATGCAGAGTTTAACATCGATGAAGTTCCGTATGCCGCGGATTTCAATGCATGGGTAGACCAGATAAGCGATTTATATGTCTACGGATCCCATGTGATCATTAAAACCAGCGGCACAAAAGTGTCTCGAATATATATTTATGAGAACATTCACCTCACCGATTCACCTTTCTATACCCAATCCAATTGGAGTTTGGGTGATTATAAGCAAAATATGAGCTTTGATTCGGCACTAAAGCTGGCAGGCAAAAATGCTTTTCATTTTGGAGATGAAATTGAAATTACTTTGCAAGATGCAACTGTCAAACTCTACTTTTATGAACAGAATGGCGAACGACGGCTATATAGCAGTGAGATATTATTTCACTAAGGCCACATCATTTATCAATGCCAAAGAGCTTCTTCAATTTAACTTATGATTCTCGCTCACAGTGGGCCGAGAATAAAGAATCATACTTTTAGAGACTGACAGGCATAATACTGTTCGTTTAAGATTTATAACACTCATCGTCATCATCGCGGAGGCGATGATCTCCTAAATCAGCTAGAAAGTTATAAAACTGCACAGGGTTTTATTAAGCATTACTGCAGTAGTCGGGAGATTACCGCCTTCGCGGCAAC
>CAJQOP010000069.1 GCA_905479945.1 uncultured Glaciecola sp.
ACTCCATTTCGAACTCAGAAGTGAAACGTATTAGCGGCGATGGTAGTGTGGGGTTTCCCCATGTGAGAGTAGCACACCGTCAGGCTCCCATTTAAGAACCCGTCCTCGTGACGGGTTTTTTCTTTCTAGACCTTTAGAAAGTTCAGCAATACCCACCTAGAAGTGAAACATATTAGCGGCGACCGGTCCCCGGCAAGGGATAGTGTGGGGTTTCCCCATGTGAGAGCTGAGCAGTCACTGGAGCACACCGCTCCTCGCCGGTAACCGGGGCTCCCATTTAAGAACCCGTCCTTGTGACGGGTTTTTTCTTTCTAGACCTTAAGAAAACTTGCAGAGCTATATAATAGCTTAGTTTTATACAACTATAATTTAGGGGGCAGAATCCATCTGAAACAGTTTAGGTTTAAAACATCGTCGAATTGCTTATTAGTCTTTTAGTAAAAGGCTAGCTTGGTCTTATTGCTACTTCTGAATTACAGATATGTGATTTAACTGATGCAGTTCTGGAAAGGTTAACATTATTAGATTTTTAGACTGACTTAGCGAAACGTAACTAAAACCCACTAAACCAGCCGTTAATTTAAACAACTAATTATTACGCGTCTGTTTCTAACGATGGTGGGTACTGCAAGTTCATATGCTTAGCATAAGCCACAGCGAACGCTGTTTCTTGAAACAACTTAAGCCCTGTTTCAGAAAACGCAACAGTCACAGGGTTACGCTTTATTGATTCTTTAAACTCTTGTGGAGACATTGTTGAAACTTCTATGCCTTCTACCAATTGTATTGCAGATTCCATTTTAAAGCCGAGCGCTCCGCCAGCAAATTTGCCTTTCAACGGCCTTTCTTTAATTACTACAGAATTAATAGAGTAATCCGCCATCAGCTTACTGAAAGTGGCTTGAAAGTATTTGATATCGCCTGTGGTATTCCGTTTGTTAAATTCTACTTTACGCACCCTACATTCAGGTAAAGTAAATAAGCCATCTTTGAATGACAGCAAACAAATAATCGCCTCAGAACCTTTCAACTCGACACCACAAATTTTCATAAATTACTCTCTTTTATAGACGTGCGTAGTGTAACCCATAAGAGTTAAACTCTCATCCCTAAAAGCTGAAGGCATTCAAAAAAGTTAATCTCGTTAGTAAAAGTTGATATGATAGACCTATTGGAACATCAACAGCGCCGCACTGAATATAGGGGCGATTTACAGGGATATGAATAAACCGTGATATCGCTAAAAGAATTGCACACATTCGGTTTTGATAGTCTTGCTGAAAGTTTAATCGAAATTGTTCACCGAGATCAGTTGGTGCCAACTTTTAGAACATTGAAAGGTCAACAATATTATTTGTTAGGTGAAGGCAGCAACTCAGTATTCTTAGAAGACTATCTCGGCACTATTGTGCTAAATAAACTCACCGGTATACAAAGACATCAAGATGATGCGTTCTTTTATTTGTCTGTCGCATCCGGCGAGTCATGGCATGACTTGGTCAAGTCAACATTGTCTATGGGTATATATGGGTTTGAAAATTTAGCTCTAATCCCTGGAACCGTAGGCGCAGCTCCAATCCAAAACATTGGAGCTTACGGCGTTGAAATTGGAACGTTTATTGAAAGTGTTGAATATTTTGATATTGATTCGTCCAGCTTCATCGTAATAAGTGGCGACGACTGCAAATTTGAATATAGAGATAGTATCTTTAAAAATGCTTTGTTTCAAAAAGCGGTAATCACGCAAGTTAATTTCAAATTGCCGAAGCAGAATGTTGTCGAGCAAACGTACGCGCCCTTAAATCAACTAGCTGATCCAAGCCCCCTAGATATTTTTAATGAAGTGGTAAAGGTACGCTCAGAGAAGCTACCTGATCCAAAGAAACTTGGGAACGCAGGTAGCTTTTATAAAAACCCCATAGTTACAATTAAACAATTTGAGAATATTCAAACACGTTATGATTCCGTGCCCCATTTTAGAATTGATAATTCTAATGTTAAAATTCCCGCTGCTTGGTTAATTGACCAGTTGGGTTACAAAGGGAAATCATGCTTAGGTGTAAAATGTCATGAAAGGCAGCCCTTAGTGCTCGTAAATGAAGGAAATGGCAATGGAAAAGGATTACTCATGTTAGCCCGAAAAATCAAGTTAGATGTTAGTCAAAATTTTTCAATCGATTTAGAGAACGAAGTTCGACTCGTTGGTAATAATGGACTAGTAAATTTATGAGAAAGAGAGCAGCAAAAATAAGGACGCAGCTTATTCAGCAATTGGCAAACGGCGAATTTAATTCAGGGGAAGCTTTGGGGGAGCTTGTTGGAGTTAGTCGCAGCGCAATTGCAAACCATATGAAATACCTTATCGACATTGGATTGGATGTTTTTAGTGTAAAAGGTCGTGGTTATCGCTTGGCACAGCCCATTCAACTGCTTGATCAAGGCAAAATATTACGCATTCTTGGTCATTCGAATAAAGACTTAGTTGAAGTCGTTAATATTATTAACTCTACAAATACCTACATTAAAGAAAGATTGAAAGATTTACCGCAAGGCTTTGTTTGCATCGCCGAATCACAAACTAATGGGCGTGGAAGAAGAGGTAAGACTTGGGTCTCACCATTTGGCTCAAGTGTTTATATGTCGATGGCTTGGACCTTTAGAGGTGGTTATCAGTCAATGGCGGGCCTTTCCTTATTAGTTGGTATAGCTATCAATAGGGCGCTCAAAGAAATAGGTGTTAATGATTGTAAACTAAAATGGCCAAACGATATTTACCACGATTTCAGGAAGTTGGCTGGTATATTGGTTGAAGTAGAAGGACAGGTCGGTTCCGATGCCAGCGCAGTTATAGGTATTGGCATTAATATTAACTTACCCAGCACCATTGATGGAATAGATCAGCCTTTCATCGATTTAACTAGTATTTCTGAAAATCCAGTCGACCGAAATGAGCTAATTGCGCTATTAATCTCAACATTAACTAAAATGCTCAAAGAGTTCGAGACGAGAGGCTTAGCGCCATTCATGGCAGAATGGAAAGATGCAGACCTCTTTTACAATGAATACGTTTATTTAGAGTCTGGAAGTAACCGTATACACGGAATTAGCAAAGGAATAAATGAAAGCGGTGCTCTATTATTAGAGAATGCAGGTAAATTGACACCTCATCATGGTGGAGAAATTAGTGTTAGAAAAGTCTAGTTTATTGATTGATGTTGGTAATAGCAGTATAAAATCTGTCTTCTATCAAAGCCAGCCCATCATTAGCGAGGGCATTCAGCGTTTCCATGCAGCAAACGACCTTAAGCAGCAGATTGAGGCTTCACGCCAGGTATTTCTTTCAAATGTCGGTAAAAATGATATCACTGCATCTCTACAAAGAATTTGCAATGATCTCAAGCGTCCGCTTTTCATAGCTCAAAGTAAAGTATCTGAATTGGGTTTGACTAACGCCTATGGAAACCCTAGCAACATGGGAGTGGATCGTTGGCTTGCTATGTTAGCGTGCATACAAAGAAGTAAGGACAAGACCTTACTGGTGGCCGACATAGGAACTGCAATGACAATTGACGCTGTGGTCGATGGTAATCATATTGGTGGTTGGATTACACCAGGACTTAAACTTCTTCGAGAAAGTTTATTTAAAAACACTCAAAGAGTGTTTGGTGATGATACACAATTGAACTCTATAGAGTTCGGTAACGACACGCCCTTGTGTGTCGATCACGGCTGCAGAGCTCAAATTATAGGCACATTTTTGATGGCAGAAAATATAATGCGAAAAAAAGTAAATAAATTTGATATTTTTATCACCGGCGGTAATAAAAATATTATTTCTGAATATCAAAAAAATAATATAATTGAGTGTGAAAACTTAGTTTTAGAAGGTTTAACCTTGTTTGTTGATTAAAAATTATCAATAAATAGCTAAAAAAAAAGACATATTAAAAAAAAGTGCAAAAAAACGTGTTTTTTTCTCAATTAGGTATTGCCACACGCCGATCATTTCTTTAATATGCGCACCCACTTGATGCAGTGCCGACTTAGCTCAGTTGGTAGAGCAACTGACTTGTAATCAGTAGGTCACCAGTTCGACTCCGGTAGTCGGCACCATCAATCTCGGAGGGGTACCCAAGCGGTCAACGGGATCAGACTGTAAATCTGACGGCTCAGCCTTCGCAGGTTCGAATCCTGCCCCCTCCACCACTTTCTCATGAAGTGGGGAACGAGAATTAGGAACGCGGGCATCGTATAATGGCTATTACCTCAGCCTTCCAAGCTGATGATGCGGGTTCGATTCCCGCTGCCCGCTCCATTAACGTTGCTGATATGGCTCAGTTGGTAGAGCGCACCCTTGGTAAGGGTGAGGTCGGCAGTTCGAATCTGCCTATCAGCACCAAATCCTATTCTACTTCCTAAATTTCATTGAAATAATTTTTTTAATACCTTGCTGGGAATATTTAAAATGGCAAAGCAAAAGTTTGAACGTAATAAGCCACACGTAAACGTTGGTACTATCGGCCACGTTGACCACGGTAAAACAACTCTTACAGCGGCAATCACGTCGGTATTAGCAAAGACTTACGGCGGCGACGCTCAAGCATTTGATCAAATCGATAACGCTCCTGAAGAACGC
>CAJQOP010000070.1 GCA_905479945.1 uncultured Glaciecola sp.
AAGAGAGCATATGACGCAAGACGTTGCTGCATATGTGAAATATTACAATCTGGAGCGATTGCATTCGTCGAATAACGATCAATCACCCATTGAGTATGAAAACTCCTTTAGGGAAGTGTCCGGTTGGACTTGACCAGAACAACTATAATGTCAGTAGGTTGAGGTACTTTTTCATATTGCATGACTCTGTAGCAAATTCTGGGTATATGTTCAGCGTATACGGTACTGCGCTCGCAACCTAAACATAGGTCATAATGTCTGCATCGATCTGATATAGGAACGTCATGGGTTGGCGCAGACGGGTCGTCGCAATCACACAGATATACGGGAATGCGAGAAGTAGAAGCTTCCTTCTCTGCTCCTAACTCAATTTTTCCCTGAAAAGCTAGTGCCTCTTCTATCATTTTATTTGTAAGAGCGATTACCGCGCTGCTGTAAACCAAATTGCCTGTCCCCGTTTTCATTAAGTATGAGAAAACAGTTGTATCGAAGCTTTCATGATTAAGCGCATCTCGCATTTTACGAGTTAACTCTGGTCCGCTAATATTTTCCTCTACCAACTTAGCAAGTGTGGAGCCGGCGAACACTTTTCTTATTTTTCTGCTTGATATAGAGGTAATTTGTGAGTGGTCGTCTGCGATTATAGAATAAGCATCACAGAAATCTCTATTCGAGTTATTAATGTGAGTACCGGAGTAAAAAGTTTCAGAGTCATCTGCTGAGAAAATGGTCTCCCATAGTTCCAATACACTATACAAATATGAGTCGACAGGAACGCGTATGTCTATGGGCTTCTTTCCGTTTATTCCTTTCGATTTTACGCCCGTTAATCTCAAAACTTTTTTCTTTAGGGCTGTTTGAGAGTCAATGCCAAGATTAATATCGAATCGGTCTTTCCAATGCACTCCATCATAAAACCTTTTAATAGTTGTTGCGACTTCTGAATTTATTCCGGTTTGCAACATTACTGCCAGAATAAAAGTAAATTCATTAATAGGTGATTTTAAAGTTAGTAGAGCTAGATAGTTTTTGAATGTTTCACGCGGCATATCTATGTACCTGGAAGTTGGCTCATAGTTTTCTTCAAGGAATTTAACGTATTCAAAGAATAAATTAATGTTAGAACGCTTCAACGCTAGTATGTTGTTGGAGAGGGCACTAGTTCGTTTTTCAAGTCTATTCTCTCTAGCTATGACTAGAAAATTTTGGTGAATCAAGCTCAACGCACTAGTCGGGTCAGTCCTAAAAAAAAATGCAAGCCTTGCTACTGGACTTCTTCCTTTGAACTTGCAAGGGACATTCTTGTGTCCTGATGTTCCAAAAAGAATACCATTAGAATTAAGATAATCTTTATTTGCCTTTAACAAATCATCCCATCTATTCTTAAGTAAATTTACTCGATGGAGTGTGTATCCCATTATTTGAAATAGCTCTCTATCTGAAAAACTTTTGTCTTCAAAAAATGCATTTAAGTCAATAGGCTGCTTACCGATCTTTCTGCGTTTGTTCGAGGCTCTTATGGAAAAGGAAAGATCTTTCGAAATTATAGCTGGATGCAAACCTAATATTTTTCTTAGATATGTTCCATGGATATCACAGTCACTTTCAAATGTTAAAAGCACTCTACGATTGATATCAGCTATTTCTTCTACCTCGGTTTTTTCCGAGAGATAATTTACAAAAGAGTGCCACTGATACATCGCGTTTCTTATACTACTATTCGCTGGTTTTCTTTTCAGGATCCAAAGGGCTATTACCCTGGCAAATTCTTGCATCAGACTTAAAGGTAATTTCAGCCTTTCATCAACCACGTAAGTTTTAGCCGTAGAGCCATTAATAATACGATAACCTCTATTTTGAGGATTATTGGCATGGTCGTTGTTCTTCTTAAACCATATTTTGTGAGGTTTTTTTTCCGAAGGCAGTTGAACGATAATAAATGGTTCATAATTTGGCAATGTAGATGTATTTGCCTCGAATGCAACTTGCGCTACAGCGCTCGTTACAGTGAGTTTGTCTTTTTTTCGCTTCGCCATTGTATCCCATTGCTTTATTTACGCACTTAATGCAGAGACTGTACATAAATACAGTGTATTTTGCAATAGGAACCTAAAATAAAATTTTACGTATTTTGCACTTCGGCACCGTGAATAGAGCTTTGTATATATACTGTTGGGCCTGGCAAATCGTCCGATATCTCATAAATCGGCACATTCAAACTTCGCCCTGATGCATTCTGGGCAACTGCAATATGATGTTTTCTAAGTCGTTGTGGCGCTTTCTCTGACATTCTAATTTCTTCTTAAATTAATTTTCTGAGCGAAAAGTAGATAATTCACAGTATTCAATAGGTCCTATACCGTCGCGATTATTACCTGTTGGATACTGAGCAATAATTTCTCGCAAAACATGAGATTGCGTCGCACAGATATTAGGTCTACTCTAATTATAAGATACTATATTTAAACCATACTGTATTTATAATATAGAGACGGGCGCTTGATATCATCGTCGCCCAACGTGATGTTTTATTCACTTTAGGGGCTGCAATGACAAACAACATCAATAACAAACTCACTTTTCAAAACAATCACTCACTTCGATTATCAAGGCCATCTCTTTGGACCTCATTATGCGCTTTGAGGCTATTGTGGATGTGCCCATTACTCGTGCTACCAAACTTGGTTTTTGCACAATGGGTCAATCAGTATCCCAAACTAGATGATTTTGGGCATCATGTTTATCTCGAACAACACGAACTGCCATTGCACGCTAATGGTGTTACCGATCCTGCCCCTTCCCCAGATGGCAGTTATATTGCTATTGCGTCTAAAGGTTGGATTTGGTTATACAACATAGAAACCAGTATGGCGAAAAGACTTACCTCTACACCTGGCCGCGATTCTCGTCCGCGCTGGTCTGCTGATGGAGCACAACTGACTTTTGTGAGAGATTTTGGTAATGACACCGCCATTGTGATTAAAACAATTTCTACCGGCAAAGAGTTTCTAATAAATAGCCCAGCAATTGAACTCGACTCTGAATTCTCATCTGATGGACTTTTCTTATATTACAGCAGCGGAAAAAGTGGCTCACTCGAGCTATATCATTACAACATTGCGAATGGCACTGAACAAAAAATCACTGAGCTGCCACAAGTAGTTAGAAATGTTAGACGAGCATCTGATGGCCAAAGTATTGTGTACCTGCATGGTTTTAGACAAGATCGGGTCATTCGTCATCGAGACTTTGTGTCCGGTCATGACAAGGTTATTCATGCCGAAACGTTAACTTATCACTTAAGCACAGATCTGCACCCTAGCGCTGATTTGATGGTATATAGCGCGCCGATTGATAACGACTATCATCTATGGACGATGGATATGTCTACCCCATTGGTAACTCATCGCTTAACCAATGGTACTAGTTTTGCGCTAACACCTGCCTTCAGTGCAAGCGGCGATCATATCTACTATGTGGAATTAACTGATAATCGACAGTTCCAGTTAATGCGCGTCGCTACTTATGGTGGAAAACCGGAGGCGGTTATAGTTAAGGATTGGGATTACGGCGAATCGACCGGTCAGCTAATTGTCAACATTGACCATGTGGGTGATAAGCCCAAGATTGCCAGGGTCAGCATCGTTTCAGCTTCAGGTCACCCTGTGTCGAACCCAGATGGCGCAACTTTTGTTGACTCTCAAACCGGCAGAACTTACTTTTATGTGGATCAGTCAGTGAGCTTAACCTTACCCTTGGGTAATTATGATGTGATTGCCGCACAAGGGCCGACAACAAGATTATTCACAAGCAAGGCAAAGGTAAAAAAGTCGGGTTCAAAAGCGGTAAATGTATTACTGACACCTCTTTGGGATAGTGCTGAGCATGGCTATGTTTCTGCCGATTTCCATGTTCACTTAAATGGAGATGGGCATCAAAGGGCTAAGCATCAAGATGCGCTGCTACAAATACAAGGTGAAGATCTAAATTATCTTGCTCCGATGTCTTGGAATCGTTGGGAGCGAAGAATTGATCGAGAAATGATTGGTGTATCTAGCGTCGAGGGCAGCTATTCAGTTGTTCAAGGACAGGAAGTTCGCTCACATTTCCATGGTCACCTTGGTCTATTAAATGTTAAGGAACCTTTCGCACCTTGGTTTTTTGGCCCTAGTAATCCAAAACTCGGTGATACGAATTTAACCAATGGTGATGTTTTTGCTTTTGCTAACAAAGTCGGTGCATTTGCAAGCTATGTGCATCCAGTGGTCACTGATGGAAATCCTTTCGCCCCTGAAAATATCTCAGGGATACCATTGGAGTTAGTTTCTGATGGTGTGCTTGAACCTCATATGGGGCTAGAAATCGTCTGTGCATGGACTAGCCCCCTAGGAACTTCAAATTTGTGGTATCGCTTTTTGAATATAGGACAGCCCGTGAGTGCTATGTCAGGCACTGATAGCTGGGTAGATTTTCATCGCACACCCGCGGCGGGAACTGGTCGAGCTTATGTTCGTAAACTTGATGAGCAAAAATACGGCGATCCCGTTTTAGCTGGGGCTATTGCTGGGCGAAGCTTTGTGAGCACCAATCCTAGTTTAATGTTCAGTATTGGTGAAGCAAAACCAGGTGATACTGTGGATGTTGGAAAGCAAGAATATCGCTTAGTTATTTCCAGTACGGTCGATGTAGATGTTGTTGAGATCATCGTTAATGGCGAGGTGGTTGAGACACTCAATGGGGTTAAAGCGGGTAAGGAAAGAACGTTTTCTGGTAGCGTAGATTTACCGACAGGTGGGTGGATAGCAGCGAGAACCTTTGCCTCAGAAAAACAAACAGATAGCTGGCCTACGATGCATGCTCGTGCTTTTGCTCATTCTTCACCTATTTGGATAGACTACATTGGTAGTACAGATCACATAGCACGTTCAAAAGCGGCTAGCGAGTTGCTTTTGGCAATTGACTCCGCTGAAAGACGAGCAAAAGCGGCTTATGGGGAAGAGGAAATGAGTCGTTTGTATACTCGCTTTGAAACTGCTCGCAGCAAGTTACGTGGGTTCTCTTCAGCTGAAAAAGACAATTAAATAAGAACTCTACATACAGAGCTCACTTCAATTTTGAGCCCTTTTTTGAAAAATTAGCAGTCAAATTAATCTTTTAAAAAAAAGGTTTGTTTAACAATTGTCTGCTAACCTTTGTCCACTATTTTCAATATAAGGTTATTTGCCGTCATGTCTCAACATACCCAACTTAAACCCATCTCTATTTTTGTTTTTTGTGCATTATGTTTGTCGATGCTAACGATAAATGCAAACGCCTTGGAAAGTGCCGAGCAAGAGATGACAAAAAATTTAGTGGTTTCGTTAAGTCTTGAGAACATTGCTGCCAATGTGGATGCCAGAATTATGAGCATGAAAATGCTCGCCAACACAATAGCAAATGACACTCATATACATCAATGGGTTGATAAAGGCTTTGCCAAGAAAGATGAATCTGTATTGGTTGGTAAGCTTGGCTATTTAGTTCAAGAATATGGTTTAACTAGCGCATCGTTTGCAGATACGGAAAGCAACAAATATTGGAATCACGAAGGCTTCTTGCGAGTCTTAACACCAGAAATTGATACCTGGTACTTTGCATATCTAAAAAGCGAGCAACAAGATCTCATTAGCGTGTATCACGATAAAAATAAAAACAGAGTAGATTTATATGTGAATTATCGACAGCAAAACGGTAATGGTTTATCTGGTATTGCCACCTCATTTGATGGTGTTGTTAGTATGTTGAAAAACTCAGACTTAAGCCAGAATGGCGAACTATTCATCGTTGATGGTGATGGTAAAGTACAGTTGCATCCCGACCCTAAAATTGCAGGCCAAGCTGATTTACAAACGCTATTTTCGGAAAATGTTGCACAAGCCTTATTAAGGCCGCAAAAGCACAACACGGTTTTAAACTCAGGTAAAACCGACAAATACCTTCTTTCCAGCTTTATTCCTAGTATGAATTGGTATGTCGTGGCTGAAATCAGCAAGCACCAGTAAGAGCTTTTTGCGGGCTACATACTAACAAGGGTACTTTTTAGAGCTTCAATATCAGCATAACGAGTTCGAATGTCATCACGTTGATGCGCTGCGCGTCTATCTCGGAGCTTTTCCAATGTGTTTAATAATTCATGCAGCGGAGGGCCGCTGGCTGTAATTTTTTCCATATGTTGTTGTGCAATGCCTGCTGATGGTAAGGTGATGTATCGTTCAACCAATTGGTTATGATGCTGTATTGCAGTTTTACCATGTAATTTACAAACGTCTAAAAATAGGCTCAAGTTTTTTTGGTACCACTGCTGTTGGTGACAATCATGTGCAGCTAAGAATTCATCCATTATGCTGGTGCCACGCATACATTCCCGAAGAATTAATTGATCTTCTGGCATCATGTATAAAAATTTATCCACTAACATTTGGGAATATGAAGGTTCATTAGCAAAACACAAACCAAGCTGTAAATCGATAACATTAATACCGGCAAAATCGCCAGCATTGGCGCCACGATAAACTTCATTCCCTACTCGGTATGGCTTGTAATAGGGTCGTACACAGTTAAAGAATCGATCGGTATCTAATTTTTGAAATAGTAATTTATTTGATTCAATAACGTCCTTCAGGCCTTGTTTGGCCGCGTGTAACAAATCGGCAGTAATAGGATGGGAGATACCCAGAGGCTGGATCTTAATGATTGCGTCGGCGGCACGCTTATAGGCCAAAATCCCTTTAGTATTGTAATCGATGAATACCTTTTCATCATCTAAATGAGTAAAGCGCTTGTAGGAGCCGTTAAGCGCTTTATTGTGTGTGGTTAAATGAGCAGTAGCAAATCGTGGTGTCACGCCAATTGATGCGCCGATATGCATAGCTAGAGCGGAAGCTTCAATCAAAGGAGACGATTGCTCTCTAGAAGGTTCAGTTATTTCATGACGACGACAAGCAGCCATATAAAGACCAACGTTGCCTAATAAATCAAACGCATTATCAAATCCGTTGTTAGTATTGCCTTCATTAAGTAGTGGCAATATTAAAGAACGCCCCTCACTTTCGAGCTGCTGTTTGAGGTCACCGCCAATATTATCAACATTTGCTTTGTCATCTTGTTGCCAATAAAGGTGTTCTAGCTCAGTATTGAAGTCACAAAAGCGGGTTCTGATCCAACGATCAAATGCTTGGGAGTGTGCGGTCACGTTCTTTTCCTAAATTGGGAATAAATTTATGTGTCTATGCTAGCAGAATGATAAGGAAGTAATTCGAGTTAAATTGAATACTTGAGTAATTCCGGCATAATCAAACACTATACCTTCAATATAATATGGTAGAACACAATAATGCAAAAAACACTTGTCCTTACTGGCGGCAGTTCTGGAATTGGTTTGGCCATCGCCGCGAAATTTTTAAGCAATGGCTATCAGGTATTCAATCTGGATATACAAAAAGGTGAACATGGGCAATTTGTTATGTGTGATGTTACGGATCATGAAACTGTCGTTAGAGTAATAGCTGATATTGCTTCAAAGCACACAATAGATGCGCTCATTTGCAATGCTGGCAAGCACGTATCTGCGAATATTGAAGCAACATCGGAAGCCGACTTATTGGCTTTGTTTAACCTCAATGTCAAAGGTGCGTTCTCTGCTACTCAGTCGGTGCTGCCTTCAATGAAGGATGCCAACAACGGTGTCATTCTTTACATCGCTTCTGAGCAGGCACTTGTCGCTAAAAGCAATTCTTTTGCGTACAACCTAACAAAGCATGCGCTCGCATCAATAGCAAAAACCACAGCTTTGGATTATGCGAAATTTAATATTAGAGCGAACGCATTGTGTCCGGGAACTATCGAGACGCCTTTGTATCACAATGCCATAAATCGTTATTGCGAAGAAAGTGGCGCTGATAAAAAGCAAGTTCATGCCGAAGAAGCTGCATTGCAACCTTTAGGCAGGATAGGCCAGCCAGAAGAAGTAGCAGCACTGGCATATTTTTTAGCGTCCGACGATGCAAGCTTTGTCACCGGTAGCTTGCAAGTTATGGATGGCGGCTACACAACTGGCTAATCGCCGCCAATCGCCTTTATGAATAGCTTTTATAAAGAGATGCCAAAGAAACGGGAAGGCTTCAAATGACAGTTAAGATTATTGACCCGCATATTCATCTTTTTGATTTACAAGAAGGTGAATACCAATGGCTAAAGCTAGCAAATGAGCCCTTTTGGCCAGATAAAAGCAAGATTTCCCAAAGCTATTCAGATGCCGATATTCAGACGCAAAATTCTTTTGAAATAGCCGGCTATGTGCATATTGAAGCGGGATTCGATAACAACAAAGGACATCTTGAAATAGCTAACATAGCCAAAAGAGCGACTTTAGCTCATCGCTCAATTGGCTGTATTGATATCACCCTTGAGCCTACAGACTTCATGATCGAATTGGGCACGCAAGCACAACACAAAAGTGCTGTTGGCATTCGACACCTGCTGGAAGAAACTGAATTAGATAGTAAGTTAGTATTATCGATTTTAGAGAATATAAATTCTTATATTAACCTAAGCTTTCTTGAAAGTCATAATGGCATTTTTGAGCTGCAATTTGACGTTAATAATCGAGAGCATGTAGTACAAGTGTTCACTTTTTTTAGCCGCTTTTCAAAACTAAAAATAGTACTTAACCACGCCGGCTTTGCCCCGCTCGCTTTCGATCCGAATGATGAAGCAAATCCTGACTTTGAAGACTGGAAAATAAATATCCAATTGCTCGCCAAGCTCCCAAATATAACGGTCAAGTGTTCAGGCTTTGAGATGATTGATAGAGAGTACTCGGCGGAGCATGTAAAAACAGTTATTGCGCACTGTATTGATGCTTTTGGCGTCGACAAGGTGATGCTCGCGAGTAACTTTCCCTTGTGCGAGCTTTCATTAAGTTATGAAGATTATTGGCTGCAGCTGCTAACCATTGCCGAGCAATTGGCAGAGGAACATTCAAGCAATCCAACTAAAAAAGCACTGTGCTATGACAATGCTTTTCGTATTTACGGATTTGATAGACTGCAATAGGCTATCGATTTCGCCGTGGCTTGGCGATTTGATTGCAGCGCCGCTATTTCACCGTGATGTGAGGTGAACGTTTGACCACTTCATCGTTCAATTCAATACCAATACCGGGTAAATCTGGCACTTTAAACTTACCATTCACTGGCTGATAGTCTTGAATACAAAGCTCTCTGTTCCAAGATTTGATAGCGTAAGTATGGTGTTCATGGATCAAAAAGTTAGGTATGGCGGCTTCCAATTGTAAGGAAGCAGCTGTTGCTACTGGGCCACCACATACATGTGCCTGAACTCTAATGTCATAAACATCGGCATAGTCACATACTTTTTTGGCTTCGGTAAAACCACCGCATAAACCAACGTCAGGCTGCAGAACATCTATGCTTTGGTCTTCAAAGTAAGGGCGTGCGTCCCAACGATGGTACAAACGTTCGCCACCAGCAATAGGAACCTTGACGTTTTGCGCTACTTTTTTATGAACGGCTGAGTTCAAGTAATTAACGGGCTCCTCAAACATCATACAGCCCACTTCTTCAACAATAGAGCCCATTTGAATAGCCGAAGCACAACCCATTAACGAGTGAGCCTCAAAAATGATATCAACTTCGTCGCCTACTTCTTGGCGAATAGCGCGCATACGATCACCAAACAGCTTCATCTGCTTAGGCGTAAATAGTTTCGTGCGGTCATAACTTGAGTCACCATTTGCATCGTAAACTATAGGGTCAACTTTTACTGCGTCATAACCCTCAGCAATGGCTTTACTGGCGGCTCTTGCATAATCATCAGGTGTCAGCATTTTAATGCAGTCCTGACTCCAATCAAACTGTAATTGGCTGGCATAAGTACGCAAGTTGTCGTTTGTTTTGCCACCGAGTAATTGGTAGACCGGTACATTCAATGCCTTACCTTTTATATCCCACAAGGCAGTATCAATAGCGCTCATTGCAGCATATAAAACCGGCCCGCCACCTAAGCCCCAAAAACTTTCTCGCAGCATGCGTGACCAAAGTAACTCGGTTTTGAATGGGTCGAAGCCAATAAGCACCGCCTCCACAATCTCTTTAATCATAGCTGCTGCTGCACTGTGTCCCCAGTCATAGGCTAAACCAGCTTCGCCGACACCGTGGATGCCTTCATCTGTATGCACACGCACAAAAATCGGGTTCCATGAGGGACGATCAGGACAATGAATATCAAAAATTTCAACGTGGGTTATTTTCATTTTTCTTTCTCAAACTAGTTTGTTGTTGCGTTTATTATGAGCGGGATTTTCTGGCTTACTTTGCGCAATGGCAGAAAAAACACGCTTAAAATTGGATTTACATATCAAAATCTGGATAGGCTCTTTTTACTCTACGCATCATTGCAGGCCATGCTTTTTGACCACCAGTTAGGCCAGTATGAACAATATTTGCCTGTGCTTTAATATCATCAATTGTCGATTGACCAACACGCGTAAATTCACTGCCAGACAACTGCATTTTCACCTGAATTTCGCAGGCACGCAGAAGATCATACATATGCATAAAGGCATCACCTATGGTGTTACCCATAGTTAGCGCTCCGTGATTACGCAACAACATGAAGTTCGCACTGCCTAAGTTAGCCTGCAAGCGTTTTATCTCTTCAGGGTTGACCGCCAAACCTTCATAATCATGGTAACTCATGCTGGCAAGCGCGAACGCTGAATACTGACTATATGGCTGCAACCCTTCTTTGCTGCTAGCCACCGCTATTGCATCAGGATGATGCAGGTGCAATGCGCATTGCGCTTCATGCCGAGCAATATGCACCGCGCTATGAATGGTGAAGCCTGCAGGGTTAATAGAGAACGGAGATTCTTTATCAACAATATTCCCATCAATATCAATTTTGACTAAATTTGACGCAGTTACTTCTTCAAAAGCCAAACCAAAGGCATTAATCAGTAAGTGTTCTGTATCTGGGATACGCGCTGAGATATGCGTATGGATCAAATCATCCCAACCGTGAAGAACCAACAAGCGGTAACAAGCCGCTAGCTCAACTCGAGTTTGCCATTCTTGGGAAGACACCTTACCTTGTAAATTAACTTGAGGAATATCGTACATATCGCTTCTTACGCTATGGAAAAAATATCGGCAGAAATAATAGCATGCAGTTTGTGCTGCCGAGCATTCTTTTATAAAAATATTGAGACTACTGCAGCATTAGATATACAAGATCGCGCGGAAACCCTCCAAGTCTGATCTATTCGGCCTTGAAATTAAGCAGTAGATACGATGATATTCATAATCAAATAGCAGTACGCCGCATATCTAGCAAGTCCTAGCTATGCTCTGATGCTACTTCAACTCTATTTTTGCCATTTTTCTTGGCTATATATAAGGCCTTGTCAGCTTCATTAATAAGTTCCTCTGCCGACTCTATGCCACTTACCTTTCGTTCAGCAATACCGAAGCTTGCGGTCAATATGATGGGTGCGTGTTCACCTTTAATGGACTCCTGGCTGAGCCCTTCACAAAGACGTTGCGTCATAATTTGGGCGTCGGCTAAACTTGTATTAGCAAGCAGTATCAATATCTCTTCACCGCCATAACGCGCAATAATATCGTGTTTTCGTAAATTACTGTTGGTTAAATAATTAGCAACGTATTTAAGGCACATGTCACCAACACCGTGTCCATGTTCGTCATTAATACTCTTAAAGTTGTCTATATCCATCATCACAAAAGATAGCGGTGATTGAGTCGCGACCGCCTTTTTAAAAAGCTCTGAAGAGTTTTCGTCGATCGTTTGGCGATTAAACAAACCGGTGAGATGGTCTATTTGTGACAGCTTCTTAATTTTGTTGCGCTGTTGCTCCAAATCAATTGCTTTTTCCTCAAGCAATGAGTTGCGTGAGGATAGCTCTTGAGTCTTAAGCTCTACTTCCTTTCGCAGATTATTGGAAAGGTGCTCGGCAGTATCCAAGGCAGAAACATAGCGAGATGCTTGCATTTGCGACTGTATAAACAAGAATATAGACAATGCATATTCTGCAACAAATAAATTGTATTCACTTGAATGGCTTGCATAAATGTCGTTGGCCATGCCTAAAACTAGCGGCGTTAAGCTAAACATTAATGCTCGGGAGCCCGGCATTTTCTTAATAACCCCGCGGCATACAATTATTGATGTGCTCAATGCAATAATCACTAAAATCGTTTGATAAATGACTAAGAAAGATATGATTTGCTGTATTGGTAATAAGCAAATACTGACTGCACTAACAAGCAAAATAGCATAATTTATTTGAACGTATAATTTGGCTCGATCAAATGGGCTAAAATTTGCAAAAAAGTGAGCGCCCGCTACTGCTGGCCAAATGATCAGTATGTATTCCAGTTTAAAAATAATGCTAAATAAATTTGGCTGGCCAACAAGTACATAAAAATAGTCACTAGAAACGAGTCCTCGCATTAATACTACGAAGGCAAATATAGTCAGCAAGAGTAAGCTTTTTTCTTTTGGACGCTGCCGATAGAAAATAAGGTTTTGTATTACAACGAACATACTTACGCCGATTAAAAGTAATCGACTAGCAACGTCAATAAGAATACTTCGACTCGCTTGCTCATGTTCAACTATTCGCAGATTGCCAATTAGGCCAGCACGATCAAAGGTGTGGCTGGATAGATAAACAACCAAAGTTCCATTGCTACTATCGTAAGGTAAATCCAAAATAGTGGTTCTATAACGTATCTCTTGGTCGCTGCCGTCTCGCGATATTTTGCCTGACTCACCAAGATAACGGCTGTTACCATCGGTATCTACCCACCACGCTTGCCAAGCATCAGCAACGCTGCGCATATGCACAGCTGGTCGTCTAAATGCCTTATTAAGCCCTTCAATTTCGAGCAAATAAGTTCCATAGCCTTGCACAACCGGGGAACTGCTATTTACGTTATCACTCAAGAGATTCTTCAAGTAGTCAGGACGAGCGATGGTTTGAATCTGGTATTCATCACTATGTATTTTTTCTAAGGGCAGCCATTCGCCCCAATAGAAACCCCACTCGCCATTTAGATTAACTTCTCCATTTTTATATTGTTCGGGTACATTAACCTTGGGAGTAGCGGATGCTTGAACGTTAAACGATAGTATTGAGCTGAAAAAAAGAAACGAGAAAACAACAAGCATTGGAAATGCAAAAGGGTCTTTACGTTTTTTGGAGGCGCTAACTGACATGAAACTGCTCTAAATTGAATACTACGAAAAGTCCATGTTTCAGCAGAGAATAATAAAGTTAAAAGAATAGTCGCTATCTCAGTGACATGCAACTAAAGGGTATTGCTATTGATATGATAAATAATAAGTCGGTATGTAAAATTTGTATCTTATAACAATATATGAACTGCAAAAAAGCGCTCAACGCTATTTATTTGAGCGCCTTTTATTTTATGCCTACAAAGACTCAACACCCATGTTATATAACACAAAGCCATAGATATCAGCATACTGCTCAATGGTTTTACTAATAGGTGTTCCTGCGCCGTGACCTGCGTCTGTCTCGATGCGAATTAAGGTAGGATTATCACCTTCTTGAAACTCCTGTAACACCGCTGCAAATTTAAATGAATGCGCCGGCACTACTCGATCATCATGATCAGCAGTAGTAATCATAGTCGCCGGATACTCAACACCGGCTTTGACATTATGTACAGGTGAGTAGCCTTTTAAGTACTGAAACATTTCTTCACTTTGTTCAGATGTACCATAGTCATATGCCCAGCCAGCACCTGCTGTAAATGTGTGATAGCGCAACATATCCAAAACTCCTACCGCTGGCAATGCAACTTTAGCAAGCTCTGGACGTTGCGTAATAACAGCACCAACTAACAAACCACCATTTGAACCGCCGCGCAAAGCTAAGTAATCGCTGCTGGTATACTTGTTGTCGATTAGGTATTCAGCTGCGGCAATGAAATCGTCGAACACATTTTGCTTCTGCAATTGCGTACCGGCTTTGTGCCAAGCTTTCCCATACTCACCGCCGCCACGAATGTTTGGCACCGCGTAAATGCCGCCTAATTCCAACCAAGCGGCCACAGTTGAGCTAAAACTTGGTGTTAAATTGACATTGAAACCACCATAACCATAAAGGATTGTGGGATTTTGACCATTCAGTTCAGCATCTTTATGATGAGTAATTATCATAGGCACCTGAGTACCGTCTTTTGACTTGTAAAAGATCTGTTTAGATACGAATTTAGAACCATCAAACTTTGATGCCGGCTTGTTAAACAGACTTGATTTACCCGTTTCTATATCAAGCGAATAGATTGCCGTTGGCGTTGTATAATTGCTGAAGCTATAGTAACTAGTCTTTGCATCGTACTTAGCGCCATTCATACCCGCAGAACCAATATCAGGTAACTGAATTGCTCTAATTTGCTCGCCGTCTAGTGAATATTGATAAACCTTGGAAATAGCATCAACCATATATTCCGCGAAAATATAGCCACCTCCTGTGCTTGGCGACAATACATTCTTAGTTTCGGGGATAAGGTCTTTCCAGTTTGCAACATCCGGCGCACTTGCATCAACGACGACTATTTTGCTGTTTGGCGCATTGTGGTTAGTCACTAAGTAAACACTGTCACCTTTATTAGTCAGCATATAGACATCACTTTCTATTGAAGCAATAACCGTCTGCCACTGAGCATCTGGCTTAGATAGGTCTTTCAAAAATGCTCGATTACCTGATGTTGAATTTGCCGCAGACACTAATAAAAAGCGATCATCTTCACTGACTTGAGCACCAACATAACGATGTTTTTCGGCGTCTGTGTGGCCATAAATCTTGCGATCATCAGCTTGCACTGTGCCTATTTTATGATAGTAAAGTTTGTGTTGGTCAGTTAGTTCACTTAACTCAGAACCTTCGGGCTTATCATAGCTTGAATAGTAAATGCCTTCATTTTTGTACCAAGACAAACCACTGAATTTGACGTTTATCAAGGTATCATCGAGCAAAACTTTGGTGTCTGTATTCATCACATAAACTTCGCGCCAGTCGCTTCCGCCTGTGGAGGTCTGATAGGCTGCCATCGAACCGTCTGCAGAAAACGATAAACCCGCTAATGATACTGTGCCGTCTTCACTGAATTTGTTCGGGTCGATAAAGACGCTTGCCTCACCTTCGCCGTTGGCTTTTTGGCGATAGACTAGACTTTGATTTTGTAAACCATCATTTTTATAAAAATACGTGTATTCACCTTCAGTGAAAGGAGCAGAAACGCGCTCGTAATCCAACAAATTACGCACGACTGTTGCAATATCGTCTATATACGGAATGTTCTCTAAATAATTTTGCGTAGTTTTATTTTGAATTTTTACCCAAGCTTCAGTTTCAGCGCTACGGTCGTCTTCTAACCAACGATAAGGATCGGCAACTTGTTCGCCAAAATAGGAGTCTACTACTTCTCCCTTTAAGGTGACCGGGTAGTCTACTTTCACGGGGCGGTTTACTTCACTATTAATCATGCTATTCGCTTTACTCGCTGCTTCAGACACGTTTGCATCCTCTGGTTTTGGCTGACACGCCATCAAGGTGCCGGCAATCACAATTGCGACAGCACCTTGTACAGTTTTAGTTGTAATTTTCATATGGTTTCCATTTATTGTTATATTTTTATATCTGAAATAAAATCGAAAATGCGCCGGCCTAATCTTCAATTGAATAAAAAGGCAAGCGAGCTATTACGCAATAAACGCTAGGATTATTCGCCGTCTTCTTCGGCAGCTTCATCATCCTTTTTCAAGCGATCAGCCATACCTAAATCAAATTCTGGCATAGGCGTTTTCACCGTTGCATCAGCATTAAGGTAAGTATCCATCCAACGCATTAAGCGCAGTGAATAGTCATATTGTGCTGCTGCTTTGCGATTTCCATGGCCTTCACCTGGATAGAAAACTAAACGCACTGGCGTTTCTGTGCGCACTTTAATAGAACGGAACAGCTCCATTGATTGACTTGGATGAACTCGCGTATCGTTTTCACCATGTAAAATTAGGATAGGTGTTTTTGCCTTACCTGCATGGAAAATTGGCGAGCGCTCAATCAACCTCATCCAGTTGTCTTCCCATGGCCACTTTAAAGAATGCACAAGATGCATCTCATTTGGAATGTCGCTAGTACCAAACTTCGACACTTGGTTCGAAATACCTACAAACGCAACTGCTGCAGCAAAATGCTCGGTTAATGCCGTGGCTCCCCACATAGAAGCGTAACCACCGTAAGAAGCTCCGGTAATGCCAACTCGGTCTCTGTTAATCACACCAGCTTCGGCTAGCGCATCAACGCCATCGATCAAATCGTTAAATTCGGCGCCTGCATAGTCATTTTGATGTTCTTTAGCAAAGGCTACGCCGCGGCCGGTTGAGCCACGATAGTTTGGATAATAAACTGCATAACCATCGGCTATTGCATATTGCCCTGCGGTTGAATAACCGGTTAACCAGCCATCACTATAGTGTGCTTCAGGCCCACCATGAACGGCTAAAATTAAAGGCCAACCGCCCGCAGGCACATCACCAGAAGGTTGCATTAGTAAGCCTTCGATATTGCGACCGTCTCGCGCTTTAAAGCTAAAGGTAGATTGTTTAGCAAGCTCAACGTCGCTTAGCCAAGCGTTATGATTTGTGAGCTTGGTAGTTTTACTTTTCGTCATGCTGAAAATTGCACGTGGATGACTGGCGCTGTCAGCAACCACTCGAATTTCACCATCACCTACGTCGGCACTGCGCAGCACAATATCCTGTGGTGTTTTATAAGTTCGCTTTACATCACCGTCTTTCTTATACAATACGGCTGCACTTTCTACGCCACGATGAGCAATGGCTAATATGTCTTTTCCAAGCCAATCAATATCGACAATATGCTGCAGTTTGTCTTTGGTGAGTTGTCTCAGTTCGCCGCTTGCTGTATCAGCTATCATCAACACGCCTGTAGAAGTGTCATGAATATCGGTGCCAGCAAGAATCGCGATTTGCTTACCGTCCTCAGAAAATTCAAAAGTGCCAAGTTTACCTGGAATAACCACTGTAGCTGATACTTCACCTGTTTCAGTATCAATAACATGCAGGTCACGCTGCATATAATAATCGTCAATTAAATTGGTGGGGGCGCTAGCAACAACGATTTGATTACCCTTTGGTGACAATTCGAAATTTGAAATGTGACCTTGAGTAAATAATTTTTCTGCTTTTGCAGTGTCATCATCAAGGGCTATTGCCCACAAAGATGCTAAGCGTTTTTCTTCCTCATATACATAGGCTTTAAAACCTTTCTTTTTGAGATCGTTAGTCGTGTCTTTTTCACGTGCAACAAAGAATAAGGTTTTACCGTCTTTGGATACGGCATAGTCGCCAATAGAAGTTTCGTATTCAAAACGTTTTTTAGCTTCACCACCATTTAAAGATATTGAGTACAGTGAAGTATTCTCGTCATCCTCACGCTTTGTTTTAAAAAACAAAGTCTCACTATCGGCACTAAAATGCAAAGCCGATACGCTACCTTTATTACCAATGAAACGCACTATCTGATTTTTAACTTTACCCTTCGAAGACATAACATATAAGTGAGTATCTGCTGTACCATCTTCATCCCCCACAACCATATCACGCGGATTAGAAAGGGTATAAGCACTTGTGCTGCCGTCCGGCGATACTGTTATATTCCCTGAATTTTTAACTAAAGGAAGATGTTCAATTTCGAAAGTTTCTGCTGCTACGGTTAATCCAGAAAAAACCAATGCTGTTGCTATTAATGTTGTTTTAAAAGGCGCTTTAAACATAAGCGTTCACTCCATGATTTATAAGAATTATTTTGTATAAAAAACAAATACGTAAAAACGCCTAAAAGCGTTCAATTCAGGCTTTACATCTCGCTAGCTATTTGGCTTAGCGCTTGGCGAAACACATCAGCTGGTTGTCCACCGCTGATCAGGTGTTTATTATTGACGATAACGGCAGGAACCGACGATACGCCTGCTCGCTGATAGTGTTGTTGTAAGTCACGCACCTCAGTCTCAAATTGTGTAGAGTCCAAGACATTTTTAGCTTCGTTTTTGTCCAAACCAACTAGTACTGCTGTATCTAAAAGTTGCTTGTGGTCACTTGGGTTACCCTGATTTTTGAAATACAGGTCAAACAATGCAAGCTTCAACTCAGTTTGCTTACCTTGTGACTTCGCCCAATGCAGCAATCGGTGCGAATCGAATGTGTTATAGATGCGACCTCCGCCACGAATGCCAAACTCATATCCCACGTCCAAGCCTCGCTGCTTTATCGCATCTCGATTTTGCTCAACTTGTTGCTCCGTAATTTGATACTTTTGCGTTAAGTGCTCGGTAATATCTTGGCCTTCTTTGGGCATTTGCGGGTTTAGCTCAAAAGGCTGCCATTCAATATTTGCTTTAATCTCAGGGGCAATCTCCTGTAAAGCAGTTTGTAAGGCTTTAAAACCAATTATGCACCATGGGCATGATACATCTGACACGATATCAATCTTCAATTCACTTGCCATTACTTCTTATCCTCGATAATCATGATCCTTGGGCGGTGATAGCATACATCAATGTTACCCGTGCCTTTATAATGAAAAAAGTCATTATCTAAAGCGCGAGCGCTGCTCAAACGCTGCTGAAAAAGCGCACCATCAGCTTCATTACGCATAAAGTTTAATTGATCAATTGTAGGCACGTTATCACCTAACTTAGCGTTTCTTATTTTAGTACGCAAGGTAACATTTTCTATAACGCCGCCACCTTCATTTGGATTTCCACGCTGCATTTTCTGGACCTTATCCATGCCATAAATAACCTGACCAAACACTGACATATTTCTATCCAAATGGCGGGGAGCGTGTCCAATTACAATATAAAAATCCGTAGTTCCTGAATCTGCGTCATTGTTTCTTGCCATGGCAACAGCGCCAGGGCAATGAATTAACCACTCTTGCTTGTCCATATTACTGCGACCTGCAGGAAAGCCTGAAATAAAGCCAGTTTCTCGCGCTAGGAATTCAGGAGACTGAACAACAACAAAATCAGTATTTTGAGTTGCTTGTCGAACAAACTCGGCCCCCAATTCACCTTTATTTTTAGACGCTTTCTTTTCAGTAACATCCCCGCCTTGCGCCACAAAACCATCGATAACACGATAAAAATCAAGGTCGTCGTAAAAACCTTCACTCACTAAAGCTTTGAATTGCAATACATGCTGGGGGGCAATAAATGGCGCTAATTCAATGATAATAAGCCCCGTATCAGCGTATAAGTAAACTAAGTTTTCTTGCTTGAGGGTTTGCTGTTCTAGCAATGCCTTATCTGCAATGGCTGATTGAGCTGTTGCGCCAGCCAATGAGGCAATGGAGCAAGCCATGTATACACTCAGGAGTATAAGACCTTTTTTAAGCATGTTTTAACTCTCATATTCATTTATTAACAGATGCCTAAGCCTGATGATATGCGCTGTGCGTTTGCACAGCAACAAGTTATCAATTCAGGTAAGGCTTTGGTGAACCAGTGCAGTAAGATATATAGACGACTAGAGTAACGCAAAAGCTGCGCGGATTAAAACTGCAAAATTTAGGTATATTGCCCACAAGGTTTGGGCAATGATAAGAGACAATTACGAGCTGGTTTGCCGAACACCGAATATATCTTCGATTTCTTCCAGAGTTCGACCTTTAGTTTCTGGCAGCATCTTGTAAATCAAAACGAAACCAATGATAGCCAACAAGCCGTAAATCATAAAGGTGATGGCGGTACCTAAATTGGCAAGCTCCCATGGGAAAAGTAATTGGACACTAAAACTCACTCCACTATTTACCGCGCCAATACAGGCGATTCCAATTCCTCGCAAACGATTTGGCAGTATCTCAGCAAGCAAAACCCACATAACAGGTCCAAGAGACACAGCGAAGGACGCAACAAAACTAAGTATACCAATAAGCACTACTGTTGAATTAATCGTAACTGCGGACTCAATAAGTGATGATTGATTATCGCGAGCCTCTTGCGCACCTAACAATTCAATAGTTGCGTTTTTAAAGCTCACATCATCGTTAAACGTTTTACCCAAAATAGGGCTCAGTTTCGCCCTATTTTCAACGCTATCGATACTTTGGATGGAAGTTTCAGTTAACTGATATGTTGCATTGTGGAAACCGTAAGCCACAATGGACATACTGATAAATACACCTGCGAGCCCTATTAACATTAATGGTTTGCGTCCCAGCTTATCAATCAACAGCATGGCTACAATGGTAAATACGACATTGATAATGCCTACCCAAATAGCTTGCGAGAAAGCTGCGTTTTGCCCCACACCGCTTTGTTCAAAAATGCTCGGAGCATAAAAATAAATGGCATTTACCCCTGTCGCCTGCTGACAAATGGCAACAACGAGGCCAACTAATAGGACGAAGCGCATTTTTTTTGAAAACAAACTTTTAAGTAAATTAATCACTGGAACGGTATTTTTTGATGCGGATTGACTGTCCGCTTTAACTTCCTTAATAAAGGCGTCTGCCTCGGCGTCGGTCGCCGTTGCATTAGCGTTATTATGGATGTTCAACTTCAACAAAACCGCCCTAGCTTCGGTTTCGCGATTATTCAATGCTAACCAGCGAGGACTTTCTGGAATGGTAAATAGCAATACGAGGAATATCATTGCAGGCACAATCTCTAAACCTAGCATCCAACGCCAAGCATTATCTTGTATGCCTAGTGAAGTCACCCACGATGCAGAGCTTCCTGAGAGCTGAAGAATGTAATAATTAGTAAAATAGGCAACAGATAAGCCAATAACGATGTTTAATTGATTGATGGAGATCATTTTTCCGCGTATTTTTGCTGGTGAAATTTCAGCAATATAAATAGGCGCAACAACCAAGGATGCGAAGGCCACCCCTCCGACTATTCGAGCAATAAGCAGCATGCTGTAACTCGAAGCAAAAGCGGAGAAAAAAGCAGAGACAACATATAGCAATGCAATTGCAATGATGACTTTTTTACGCCCAAATAAGTCTGCAAAAAAGCCTGCGAACAATGTACCAACAACGGCACCTAAAGTGGGCGAACTGACCACAAAGCCTTGTTGCCAGTCGTTCAAATTAAACTCAGTAGCAACAAAGCCTCGCACGCCTGAAATAACAGAAGCATCAAAGCCAAAAACAAAGCCGCCTAGGGCCACGACAATCGCAAAATAAACACTTTTAGACATATGTTGTGGCTCTCTTATTTGGGCTTTTTTCCAAGCTCTTTTATTCAGTTTTTTTGGTTTAATTACTTTTAATTAATAGTCTAGCACGCAAAGCTGCCCATGCGTGTGATCTAATAGTTCTTGTTCGCAGCGACCTTGACAAAAGCACTAAAACAAAGCCAATGAGCATAGATACTGGCATACTGCCCCCACTCGATTCTGCGACTGGAGTAGGTGCTGGGGGCGTTGGTGTGGGTGTGGGTGTGGGTGTCGG
>CAJQOP010000071.1 GCA_905479945.1 uncultured Glaciecola sp.
AATTGCGAAGGACTTAAAACTCGATAATTCAGCTGAACTATCTACCCGCTGTCTACTCGATTATTTGGGCGATATTTCTCTTTTGACCGCAAGACCAAAAATAGCAAAGTATTACCTGAATCGTTCGAATTACTTTAATCGGGTAAAAGGGATTCAAATGGAACTAGGTACCAACCCGTCCATTATGGGTAAAGCCTTCGCAATTAATGCACAATTGCCCCAAGAGATTATTGATAGTTTAGGTGCCAGCATGTTGCCACTGGTGAACAAACTCGACGATCCAGAACTATCCCATGAACAACAAGTCGTCGTTGCATTTTGCTATTACGTAAGTCGTATCACGGACATGATCGTATTTGAGCGCACGATGGATAACATTGATCTAGAAGAAATGAGCTACCCTGAAGCTAAGCGTGAGAGCTTTTACTATTCTCAAGAACAGATTGAACGCTACGGTTTGGGTAAAATAAATGGCACCTTGCGCAAAGCCAAGTTTAAGCAAGACGTAGGTGCTATTATTGAGAAGTTGAGCTTAGATTCTGCAACTTAGAACGGTGCGGTATATTTTTTCAAAACAGCTTCAATATCCTTCAAGCATTCCTGTGACAAGGTCAAATCAAATGCATCTATATTTTCTTCTAATTGAGACATTTTGGTTGCGCCAATAATTGTAGACGTTACGCCATCCACTTGATCGCACCACGCTAGCGCAAGTTTACTTGGAGTTATGCCATGTTTCTTAGCAACATCACAATAAGCAACAATCGCTTGCTCGGAATGTTCAGTATCGCGAAACAAACCATTGCGTTGAGTAATCGTCCAACGGCTTCCTTCTGGTCTTGCGCCACCGATATATTTACCTGACAACATACCACTTGATAATGGAGACCATGGCAAATAGGCAATATCTTCAAACACGCAGGATTCGATTAAATAAGGCCAGTCTTTTATATGGATTAAGTTAAATTCATTTTGAATTGAAACCGGACGCGCTACACCTAGTTCATCGCAAAGCTGCAGGTAAGTATGGATACCCCAAGTTGTATCATCAGACAAGCCCCAATGCTTAATTTTGCCGCTATCAAGCGCTTCTCCCAAACCCAGCACAATGTCTCGCATGCGGGCTTTTTCCGCTTTTACATCTTGATGTGTTGCCTTAACTTGATTTGGCCAATGCTTGCCAAAATGCGGTGAAGTGCGATTTGGCCAATGCAACTGATACACATCGACGTAATCTGTTTGCAAGCGTTTCAATGAGTCGTCGAGTGCTTGTCCGATAGTAGCGCCACTGATCATTGAGTTTCCGCGTACATAAGGAAATCCAGGACCCGCAATTTTGGTTGCAACAATCAGTTTTTCACGCTGCTGCGGATGACGTGAAAGCCAATCACCAATGCAACGTTCTGTGTCACCATAAGTTTCTTCGTTAGGAGGAACAGGATACATCTCGGCAGTATCTATAAAGTTAACGCCTCGACTTATTGCATAGTCAATCTGTTCATCGGCATCAGCTTGTGTATTTTGAATGCCCCAGGTCATGCTGCCTAAGCAAACGCGAGAGACCGATAAGCCTGAACTGCCAAGACGAGAATACTTCATTAATGTGTTTTCCTTAGTGCATAACCACTATTAGATAATTATTATTAGGTTCTGTTAAGCGCAGTATAATGTATACGTCTACTTTTTATAAGTCAGTTCATTAATGCTTTTATATGCGACACCACGCTGCGCGATAGTGCGCTTAGGTTATAACCACCCTCTAGCATAGAAACAATTTTGCCGCCGCAGTGTTTGTCAGCAATTTTTTTTATCTGTAAGGTTATCCATTCATAATCAGCCTCTACCAAACGTAAGTGGCCTAAGTTATCCTCAGCATGCGCGTCAAAGCCCGCAGATATAAATATCATTTCAGGTGCGAAATTATCTAATTTTTTAAACCAAGGCATTACCATTTCTCTGTAGTCAGTGCCTTTTGTGCCTGCAGGAATAGGAATATTAACGATATGCTCTTTGGTTGGCTTGTCGCCACTAAAAGGATAAAAAGGATGTTGAAATGAAGAGCAAAACATAACGCGCGGGTCGTCTTTAAAAATATCTTCAGTACCATTGCCATGATGTACATCAAAATCAATCACAGCGACTCTTTTTAAGCAGTGGTGCTCAAGGGCATGCAAAACCGCAACGGCAACGTTGTTAAAAATACAAAAACCACCTGATTTAGAGTACTCAGCGTGATGACCTGGCGGACGAACCGCACAAAACGCTTTTTTAACATCACCCTGCATCAACATATCCACAGCATTAACACCTGCGCCTGCAGCATACATAGCTGCATCTAAGGACTTAGGCATCATTAGCGTATCATCATCTAGCCACTTATGACCTTCAGTAGGTGCATCATGAATGACACTATCTACAAATTGATTGTCATGAGCACGATACAGTTGCTTTAATTCTGCTGGTTTTGCGTCAGCAAATTGAATCGCAAATTCAATACCTGACGAAATAATTTGATCATTAATACTGTGCAATCTTGCTGGCTGCTCCGGATGTTCGGGGTCCATATCATGCAATAAACATTTGGGACTGCTGATAAAAGTAATCGGCATTTAACTCTCCTTTAAAAACAACACAAGCTCAACTTCTGTGGGGTCAGAGTTAAACACTCGCTTAAATTCAAATTGCTCAAACACAGAAATCATAGGTTTATTCTCGCTACGCACAAACGCCACCATTTTGAGCAGACCACGTTGCTTAGCAATGCTAATCATCTGCTTCATAAGTCGCGAGGCCATACCCTTGCCTTGTTGGTTCTCCCGTGTAATAAAAGCAACTTCACAGCTATTACCGGGGTTCAGGTAATAGCGCCCTACAGCCTCTATTTTTACACTAGAACCCTGTTGATCAACTATTGTTAAGGCTACGTCTTTGGTCTGGTCGACGCTCACTAGGTCACAAGAGTTTTGTCTACTCATCCCTTGCGGAATGAAATTGTAGCGCAGCCTTAAAGTCTCTTTAGTATGCGAATAAAAAAACTCTTGTAGTCGACGCTCATCGGCTGGATTTAGGGGCCTGAGATAAAACGTCGTGCTATGAATATCTACTTCTTGTAGTTGCAATTCACCTAGCTCGGGAATATCGGTAGCATACTTAGTTTGATAGTCGGGCACCCAATAATGTTTCCTTACTGCATTAAGTAACTCTTCACGAAATTTAGGATGCGCAACTCGAATCAGTTCCAGCGCTCGCTCGCGTATACTTTTACCTTTTAAGCTAGCAATGCCAAATTCTGTAACAATGTAATGCACATTGCCGCGCGACGTTACTACACCGGCACCTTCTTTTATATTTGCCACTATCCTAGAAACAGTGCCGTTTTTTGCGGTAGACGGCAAGGCAATGATCGGCTTTCCGCCTTTACTAAGTGTTGCGCCGGTTACGAAGTCGACCTGCCCGCCAATGCCGCTGTAAAAATCATGGCCTATAGAATCCGCAACTACTTGTCCTGTCAAATCGACCTCCAACGCGCTGTTGATTGACACCAATTTTTCATTTTTAGCAATATTAGTTGGTTTATTAACATAACTTGAGGGATAAAACTCTACATGAGGATTGTTGTGCACAAAGTCGTACAAACGCTTGGTGCCCATGCAAAAACTAACAACGGCCTTACCTGGATGAAACGTTTTTGCGCGATTATTGATAACGCCATTTTGAATTAGTTCAATAACACCGTCGCTGATCATCTCGCTATGGATGCCTAAATTTTTATGTTTACCTAAATAGCGCAGTGTAGCATCTGGTATTTTACCAATACCTAGTTGCAGAGTTGCACCATTTTCAACGAGCATGGCAACGTATTGCCCGATACGCTCGTATATATCATTCTTTTCAGCGGGTTCGATTACAGGTAACACTTGCTCTTTGTGTATACAGGCTGCAAATTCAGATATGTGAAGGAAAGAATGCCCTGCCGTTCTTGGCATTTGTGGGTTAATTTGAGCAATAATTTTCTTCGCTGAACGAGCTGCAGACATAACCACATCGACCGATACACCCAGAGAACAATAGCCCAATTGGTCCGGCGGGCTAACCATGATTAGTGCAGCATCCAAAGGTAAAATATCATTTGAAAATAAACTCGATACTTCAGATAAAAAACAAGGCGTATAGTCAGCCCTGCCCTCATCTACGGCTTGACGAATAACATCGCCATGAATAAAAAATGTATTTACCTTAAATTGGCGCTGATGTTTAGGTAAAGCCCAGCGTTCATCCGACAGTGTGCCAATATGCGTGACCTCAATGTCTTTTATATCTTTGCCATGTTCAATTAAGCTATCTACTAAGGCATTTGGAATAGCTGCATTGGAGCCTAAAAAAATACGGTCACCCGACTTCAAAATATCGGCCCAGTTTATTTTATTATTGAATTGAGAAACAACAGATTGCATTTGAGTATTCCAACAA
This sequence comes from uncultured Glaciecola sp., assembly GCA_905479945.1. Classification (GTDB taxonomy): domain Bacteria; phylum Pseudomonadota; class Gammaproteobacteria; order Enterobacterales; family Alteromonadaceae; genus Glaciecola. The sequence continues at coordinate 4,471 of CAJQOP010000071.1, forward strand.
AAAAAGAAAACTAAGGATGTGTATTACATTAATCGTTTTTGAGCTTGCGCAACTTGATCTAAACCAATGATTGACGCACCAACAGCAACTATAACTATGCCTTTACTTGATAAGTGAGTTCATTGCCCTTCTTACCCGCAATAAATTCAGAGAAACTCTGCAATGTGGTTTGTGCAATGTTACTCAAAGCTTCCTTTGTTAAAAATCCTTGATGCGAGGTTATAACCACATTGTTAAACGTAGTCAGCCTTGCAAACACGTCGTCAGTGATCACTTCATTGCTTTTATCATGGAAGAAAATGTCCGCTTCTTCTTCATACACATCGAGGCCTGCCGAGCCAATTTTTCCTGATTTCAAACCTCGAACTAAGGCGCTAGAATCTATCAAAGCTCCCCGACTTGTATTGATAAGCATGACGTTTTTCTTCATCTTATTCAATGCGGCTTCATCAATCATGTGATGCGTTTTTTTGTTTAAAGGTGCGTGTAAGCTAATGATATCACTCAACTTAATCAAATCACTCAAGTCAACGAACTCGACATTAGGGTGGTTAGAAAGTGAAACTGAAGGCCGAGTATCATAGGCCAATACTTTGCAGCCAAAACCCAATAAAATATTAATTAGGCAAGTACCAATTTTACCAACCCCGACCACACCTACCGTCTTACCATGCATGTCAAACCCAACCAAACCGTCAAGGACATACTGGCCATTTTTATTTCGCATGTATGCCTGATGCAGCTTTCTGTTCAACATCATCATCAGAGCAATAGTATGCTCTGCAACAGCATACGGAGAGTATTCTGGCACCCGCACAACGTCTATTTTATGTTGCTTACAAGCCTCAAGATCCACATTGTTAAACCCAGCACAGCGAAGTGCAATTAGCTTCACACCCAGCGCAGCCAATTTAGCAATGACGGGTGCACTGCAATCATCATTAACGAAAACACAAATTGCCAAGCACCCTTTGGCTTGAATAGCCGAAACCTCGTCCAACGAACCCTGGATATTAATTGCCTGAATGGCTGCCGCAGCTTGACTAGATTGCTCAGCCTCATTATCCAGCGCAGCATTATCCAGCGCAGCATTATCCAACGCAGCATTATTAAACGCAGCAATATCATAAGAGCGTGCGTCGAACATGGCGACTTTCAATTGATTCTTAGCGTTATAGCCGAAGGTGCCATCTTGTGTTTCGAGCGCATCCAAAATTTGCTGATACGCCGAATTAGATAAACCATCATGGTCCGCCAAGCGTTTTTTTACCAACTGCATTCTGTCGTTTCTTTGGCTACTCATCTTTGCTTTCCTTTTCAATTGATGGCGAGTTTATTTGCTGCGCCCAGCGGACTAGTGACATCAAAACCAAGACTAGAACAAGCGAAGAGAGTAAACAAGAGGCAAGCCAAACTTCATCACAAAGTATGAAAAAAATATTACGCCAATTAATATTTAGACAACAAACCGCATCGCTACGTTGCATCGTTCATAACTTTGCCCGTAGGCTTGCATTATTAACTTGTCATGCACAAAACCGTTTTTCTCATACAAGTGAATCGCCGCTTCACACTTTGCGTTGGTCAATAAAAACAAACAATTTACATTGAGAGCTATCGCTTCCTTAATAACGAAACGGAGCAATACTTCTCCTATTTTTAAGCCTCTAGCCTTGTCTAAAACGCCCATTTTGGTCAACTCAAAATTACCATCACCCTTATTTAAAAGTGCGCAGGCAGCAACAATGCCAAGTTTAGGATGCTTAGCAAACCAAATCTTTCCGCCTTTGTCGATGATATGCTTTCGCGGTTGCTGCAAAACTTGCTTGTCGATATCTTCCAACACAAACATTTGCTTTATCCATTGCGCATTTATCGTTTCAAAGTGAGAGGCTAAATCATCGCTGAAAGGTAGCATTTCAATCTCATTATGCATCGCTGATTGTGCCAAATACTGCGTTGTCCTTGCTAACAAGTTTTGCTTTTCAAATGATTTTTCAAATGTTATTAACGCCCTATAAAAATCGTTATTTGCTTCAGTACACAAATCAACAGCCGCCTTTTCAACAGCACGCCAAATTGGCTTCATTTCGGCAACTCTCTGTTTGCCTAAAGCGCTTAATTGAAGCTTTCTTTGGCGTGAATCTTCCCTGCCTATCGACACATTGACTAAACCTTCGGCAACCAGCTGTTTGCAAAACTGGCTAAGTGCAGGCTGCGATAAACCTAAAAACTGAGAAGCCTCGACAATAGTTACTTGTTTTTTACTGTCCAAAAGTGCCAGCAAGGTAAACCACTTGGGCTGAATGTTCATATTGAAATTTTGATAAACATCTGCTGCATTTGCTAGCATTTTTTCACTTATTCGCTTTAGTCTGCTGCCCAAAGCTAACTCGGCTAGTTCGTTTAGAAAGTCATTGTGCATAGAAATACTCAAGGGTTTAATGTGAATAGATAAGCACTTATATAAGTTTTAATGTAAATATTCAACTAAATTATATTGCAGATAAAAAGGATGCGTTTTAAATAGCGTCACAAAAATCGCACTAAACAAAAGAATGCATTAGTATGTTACTAATTGTTGAGCAGTTTGATTAAAAATGAGTGATGACAAAAGCGATGTATACGAGTGATTTATGCGGGCCTAAGAAATGAAGTATAAAGTACTGCTTATTGAGCATGACGCCCCGAGTTTACGAGTGCTCAAACGGGTTATTGGCAAGGCAAATCTTGACGTTATTAGCGCAACAACCTTGAGCCAAGCCAAAGCGATATTCAGCAATAGTTCTCCTGAAACATATCTATGTGCCGTGGTTGATTACAATTTACCTGATGCGCCGCATGGCGAAGCTATCGACTTTGCTATTAGTTATTTTATGCCGGTCGTTGTAATCACTAGCAGCACTGAAGCGGATGTAAGAGACAACATTTTGAGCAAAGCGGTAGTCGATTATATTCCCAAAAAGAATGCGCAAATATATGAATACCTGAGTCGCTTGCTTAGCCGCTTAGAAAAAAATAAGAACATTGGTGTATTAGTTATCGACTCACAAAGAAAGCGTCGTAATACCATGACCGCCTTGCTTAAACGGCATAATTTCATAATCCATGAGCTTCCTTCTTCGGACGATCTAGTCAATTACTTAAGTCAGCATTCCAATATTAAATTGATGATCATTGATAACGAACTCAAAAACGGCCCCGGGGTTGACGCAGTTGCAGAAACACGCAAACACTTTCACAAAGATACCTTGAGCATTATTGGTTCATCTGAATTCTCTAACGGGGGTTTATCGTCATCAAGAGTATTGGGGAACTTTCTAAAAAGCGGTGCAGATGATTATCTTGCTAAGCCCTATTGCCATGAAGAGTTCTTTGTCAGAGTAATACGAAACATCGAGTATTTAGAGCAAATTGAACTAATTAGAAAAACGGCTAACGCGGATTATTTAACAGGCTTACCTAATCGCCGCCATTTCTTTGCGCAGGTAGGTGAGTTTCTTAAAAGAGAATCTGAACATAAAACCCTAGCCCTTATGGACTTGGACTTTTTTAAATCGGTAAACGATACTTATGGTCACGATCATGGAGATCTTGTGCTTAAAGAGTTCTCAAAGTTATTGGTTAAGCACTTTAATGGGTATTGTATTTCGCGCTTTGGTGGAGAAGAGTTTTGTGTATTTATGCCGAACACTAGCTTGAAGCAAGCCATGCCCATACTTGATAACTTTCGCATTGCTGTTAGTCAAAAGCGCTTCGTTAAAAAAGGAGTCAGTGTTTCTTGTACTGTCAGTATAGGAGTGACTAGTAAGTTCAAGCGAAAAGTGGAGTCGATGCTTGGATTCGCAGATGAAAACCTATACAAAGCCAAAGATAGAGGCAGAGATTGCACGGTGGGCGACGAGTAGGACAGATTCATTCCTGTTTAGTTAATGTTCTATCATTTTATTAGCTTACTAGAATCTGAAGCTACGTTAATAGCAAGTAGACAGAATAATAATAGCAATAAGTAACTGGGATAAATAAAGAGAATAATATGAACGAATTTACAATTACAGGGTGGGACGAAAGTACCCACAAAGAGCAAGATAATATAAAATTATCGCATGCTAGCGTTACCCAAAGCTACGTTGGAATTCTAGAGGGTGCGGCAGAAATAATTTATCAAATGGTGTATACCGATAAAACAAAAGCTAGCTATATTGGTACTGAGCGATTCGAAGGAAAAATTGATGGTAAGGGAGGTTCAGTGATCTTTGTACATCGCGGAACTTTTGCGAATGGCAAAGTAACAAGTGCCTTTGAAATTATTGCTGATTCTGGCACCGGTGAACTAAAAGGTATTTTAGGCAGCGGCACCTTCGCTAGCAGTGAAACTCAAAGCGTTGAGTATACATTTGAATATACCTTGTGATGGGATAACGACAATAACTGAATTAGGGTGACTAGGCTTATAGCGACACTTTGCTAAATATTAAATTAACGTGGCCTAAAGCACCACTTCCGTATCAAATTATTTACACTTGAGCGATTTTACAATAATTGTGACGTGTCATCAGAATGACCTTCTCGGGCATTTTTTATTGAAATAACCTA
>CAJQOP010000072.1 GCA_905479945.1 uncultured Glaciecola sp.
GCTTAGCTGCCGTTGCGATAGCCATTAAACCCGACGAACACTGACGGTCAATAGTTTGGCCTGACGCTGAATAAGGCAGACCGGCAGCAAGTGCTGCCAAACGCGCAACGTTTGAACCTGCGCTTCCTGCATTTAGCACTGAACCTATGATCACATCATCAACTTCAGCACCATCAACACCTGAGCGTTCTACGGCATGCTTTATTGCATGAGCAGTCAAGGTAGGTGACTTAATATTATTGAATGCGCCCCGGTAAGCGCGACCAATTGGTGTGCGAGCAGTGGAGACTATAACAGCTTCTTTCATGGCTAAATTCCTATAGTTAGCAGCGACAATGCGCCGGCGAGAATGTTAAACAGGTGTCAAATGTACGTTAGTGTAATAATAGTGCGTGCAAAGCACATTGATATCAAGGGTACTGCTATTTTGCTTTTTTATGCGCAGCAATGCTTTTTAGTTATAGTCTAAACATTGACAGGATGTATCGTTAAAGGTAGCTTCAACACTCTAAGTTTTGGAGTCGAAGGAAAGCTCCAAAGAGATCCATAATATAAGGATATGCAATGGACAACTTTTTAGAATACATCTTCAGTTTCCCCATTATTGCCTTTACTATTCCATTGATGATTATGATTGTGTTTTGGCTGTTTGCTCTGCTCGGCACGATCGATATTGAAATACTCGACCCTGATATTGAAACCGACTCAACAGATGGCGCTGGTTCGTCATTTCTTGAGTCCCTGGGATTGGATGGAGTGCCTCTTACAGTTGCCATTACATTGGTCGAGATCTATGGCTTTGTTTTCGTTTATCTAAGTAAAAAATTCATTACACCTTTATTCGACGGTATATTATCAGCAACCGCTTCAGGCTTTGTTATAGCAATATTTTCTTTAGTGTTGGCTATCCCCTTCGCTGCATATAGCAGTCGCCCATTAAGGCGTGTTTTTACAACTCATGAAGCCATCGAAAAATCAGATTTAATTGGTACCTTTTGCATTGTGACTACGCAAACTGTGAACGAGTCTTTCGGCCAAGCGCGTGCCGAAGACGGCATGATATACAGCGTAAGAGCCGCACCTGAGCATCAGATTGCTGGGGGGTCGAGAGTCGTGTTAATCGATTTCAATAGAGACGATGATACCTACACCGTTGTTACAGAAGCTGAACTCATGGCTATGTCGTCAACTCAGCATATATAAACTAACCTTTTTTTTAACCCAGATTTTTTAATGGCTAAAGCTATTTACTGGCTTTACCTGGCTAAGACTTTTTATTAGCTAACGTGCTTTATTAATCCAATTTTTCCAACATTGTAGTTTAAGGAGTAAACCTATGAGTGAAACATTAATCCTTGTCGCATCGGGAGCTGTCGCTGTCGTTGTGTTCTTTTTTGTCGTTATTTTTACAATAGCGCAGTTATATAAAAAAGTAGAGCAAGGTCAGGCAATGATCGTCAACACCATGCGTGCAGAGCCAAAAGTGACTTTTACCGGCGGTGTCGTCATACCTGTATTTCATAAACTTGAGGTTATGGATATTTCACTTAAAACAATTGAAGTGGATAGAAGCGGAACTGACGGTCTTATTTGTAATGACAACATTCGTGCTGATATCAAAGTCGCGTTTTTCGTTAAGGTAAATAAAAACAGAGATGATGTACTGAAAGTTGCACAAGCTATTGGTTGTGAGCGAGCGTCAAACATCGCAACACTGGAAGACTTATTCAGTGCAAAGTTCTCTGAAGCATTAAAAACCGTAGGTAAGTCGCTAGAGTTTGAAGATTTATATGCGAAGCGCGATAACTTCCGCGATATGATCATAGATAACATTGGTACCGACTTAAACGGTTACGTACTAGAAGATGTTGCTATAGATTATTTAGAGCAAACACCCATAGAAAAACTTGATCCAAATAACATCTTAGACTCACAGGGTATTCGCAAAATCACCCAGTTAACCGCTGATCAGCATATTCAAACTAACGTTTTCCAACGTGATGAAGAAATGAAAATTAAGCGTAAAGATGTTGAAACTCGCGAAGCAATATTAGAGTTAGAACGCCAAGAAGCAGACGCCGTTGCAAAGCAAGAGCGTGAGGTCGCGACAGTGCGCTCACGTGAGAAAGCAGAAACGGAGCGTGTTCAACATGAAGAACACTTAAAAGCTGAGCAAGCAAGAGTCACCTCAGAACAAGAAATTCAGGTCCAAGAACAGAACAAACAGAGAGAAGTTGAAGTTGCACATAATAACCGTTTGAGAGCAGTTGGCATTGAAGAAGAGCGAGTTATTCGAGCAAGAGAACTAGAGCAAATTGACCGTGAGAAGGAAGCTTCCTTGCAGCGTATCGCAAACGAAAAACTGCTTGAGCATGAAAAGCGTGAAATTGCGGAAGTTATTCGTACTCGAATCGAAGTTGATAAAACGGTTGCTGAGCGTGAAGAAGAAATTAACGAATTACGTGTTGTCTCAGAAGCCGATCGTAATAAAAAAGCAAGGGTTATTCAGGCCGAAGCTGAAGCTGAAGAAGCCTTGGTAAAAGACATCAAAGCGGCAGAAGCTGCTGAAAAGTCAGCTGAATATTTAGCTAAAGAGAAATCGATTACTGCCACAGCTGACTTAGAGGTAGCTGAGAAGAAGGCTAAATCACAGCGCCAAGAAGCAGAAGGACAAGAAGCTTTGAGTGCAGCGGACGGTTTAGCGCAAGCTCGTGTGATGGAAGCGCAAGCTTTAGCCAAAGAAAAAGAAGGTATGGCTGATGTTCGAGTTAAAGAAGCGATGGCAGATGCTATAGAGAAAAGTGGTGTTGCCGAAGCAGAAGTTATGGCTAAGAAAGCAGAAGCTGAAGCAGAAGGAATGACGCAGAAATTTGCTGCCATGGCGACCATGTCATCGGAACAAAAAAACCATGAAGAATTCAGAATGCGTTTAGATAAACAGCATGAGCAAATTCTCAAGTCAATTGACACCAATGTAGAGATTGCGCAGCAGCAAGCCATCGTTCTAGCCGAAGCGCTCAAGCAAGCCAACATTGATATTGTAGGTGGCGACACTGCCTACTTTGACAGTTTCGTTAAATCGATCTCTGTCGGCAAATCAATTGACGGCACTATCGGTAAATCTGAAACTTTAGGCACTGCTTTCGCGCCGCACTTCAATGGTGAAGCTAGCTTTGTAGAAGACGCTAAAGAGCTTGTTGCTGGATTTGGCAACGCTAGTGGTAATGCAAAGGATACTGCAATTACCGCATTAGTGGCTAAGTTTTTAAAAGAAAGCGGCGACAACCCTGAAATCATGGATTTGGTTGTGAATGCTTTGAGCAAAAAAGCGACTGGCGATGGCGAAAGTAGCCCAAGCTAACTAGTGCGAGCAAGGAAATACGCATGGCAACTGAACAAGAACAACTCGATCAAGCAGTAGCCGACGGCGGCGCATACGAAGTCATTCGTGCCCGCCTGGTTGAGCAAGCTGCACGCTTAAAAACAAAAGTTGATGCATTAAATAACGCCCGAATCCAAGAGTTTGGACAAGCCAAACTTGATGTAGCTGGACGCGTTAGAGTGCGTACTGAAAACAACTGCGTGGCTCGAGATATTGTGCCTGTCGGCCAAGATCTGCTGTTTGGATATAACGTGTTCATTGGGCTTAAAAAAGAGACTCTGGTTGCCGACGTATTTAGCCTTTATCAACTCGTTGAAAAAGAAGGTAGCTACGAACTTGAACAAAAGAGCGTTGAGGGAAGCTTCCTTTCGAACCCTACTTTTGTAAAAGAGTTTAATGAGCTTTACATTTATTATAAAGAAGCTCGGCTGATCCAACTAAAGGTTCAGAATCAGACCTTGTTTGCGGTTTTTCAAATTGGCCAAAAACTGCAGGATGTGCGCGTTTTCCAATGGCGCATTGAAAAAGACGGCACTGCAAACTATATCGATAACCGTGGTGAACGAGTCATAAAGAAAGCCGCTTCGCACGACTTTGAATGGCAAAGTATTGGTCGCGAGCAGCATGAAGAAGGCAGCCATCCTCATATCAATATCCTAAACTCAGTATTTGTCGAAACTACCAATGGCAGCCTCACGATAAAAGTTGAAAACAATACTGAAGATGGCTTAGGTATTTACAACGAAGATGTTGAAGACAGCACTCAAAGTTTAGCCGATGCGGATGTAAAATATGCACAAGTGGGATCGCTGATCTTATTAAAAATACAACCTTACCGCGAAAAAAATTATCGCTATTTGGTGTTCAATACACGCACCCAAAAAGTAGACCGGATAGACGCTATTGGTCTAGCGTGCATTTCATTACCAGAAGACCATGGCATTATATTTCCTGGTGGCTATTACCTACAAAATGGTGAAACCAAGAAATTTCCTGATGAAATAGATGGCCTGACTTTCAAGCGCATGGTGCGCTCACCCAATGGTGAAGATGTACTATTTATTTTTTATGAACCAGAGTCAGGATTGGCTGGCCTATATTCCTATAATTTAATTAGGAAGGAACTACAAAATCCGATTTACGCCCATGGTTTTAGTATTTTCGATGATGGTCTTATGGTCATCTTCAGCTCTGAAGAAGAGGCTACTCGGGTGCACCCTATGCAAGTTTGGGAAACACCGTATTGCAGCGATGAATATGCTGCGAAACAAACCAGCACCGACAGTTTCTTCAGCCGAATAGGCAATAAAGAACTAGTGCGCGGCATTTCAGATTTGGTTTCGATTTGTCGCATCGTCAACACAAATAATCCAAGTAGAGCCTCGTACGAAGATTTAATCAAAACCGCCAAATCAATGTTTGATACCTACTACTGGATGACCGACAGTGAAATAGATGGGCTTGATAATGTTATCAAGGAGATCAATGCCACCGCAGAGCTAGTCATTGATGAATTTGAGAAAGTAGAACAAATTCGCGAGCAAGCAATTGTGGCCCTTACTGAGGCTGAAGAAAAACAGCAAGACGTGATCGGCGGTATTCGAATTTCTAGCTGGAAAACGCCGCAAGAATTTGTTGATTGCTTAATGTCACTGCGCAAGCAGCGCGGTTTTTTAGTGACGTTAAAAGACCAGCGCTACATTGATCGTGAGCGCATTGCGGAACTAGATACCATAGTTACTGAGGCATTTGACGAAGTCAGCAATGCGACAGTGCAATTCTTATCGAATGACACAGCACTCAAACCTTATATAGACAGTATTGAAACCCTCGATAAACGAATTGCTAGCGCCGAGCTGGTAATTGTCATTAAAGAAGTGAATGAAGAACTAGAGAAGCTTTCATTAGGACTAGACCTGCTCACCGAAGTGCTTAACGGCTTAAAGATTGACGATGCGACTAAACGCACAAAAATATTAGATGATATATCTGAAATCTACAGCAAGCTGAACAAAGTCAAAGCACAAGGGCGTAACCGCCGCAAAAAACTAGGATCTAGTGAGGCAACAGCTGAATTTGCGGCCCAATTTAGATTGTTTTCGCAGAGTATCAACAGTGCATTAGCAATGGCGGACACCCCTGATAAAGCAGAAGAACAATTATCTAGATTGCTAATACAGCTAGAGGAACTTGAATCAAAATTCAGTGAGTTTGATCAATTTCTTGCCGATATTATGGAGAAGCGCGAAGAGTTGCACTCGGCGTTCGAAAGCCGCAAACAAAGTTTGATGGAAGAACAGCAGCGCCGAGCACAAAACATTTTCAGTGCCGCGGAGCGTATTTTGAAGGGCGTTAGCCGACGCGCAATGGGCTTTTCTGATGCGACAGAGTTAAACACTTATTTTGCATCCGATCCGATGATCATGAAGATTGCTGATTTAGCGCAACAACTTCGTGATATCAACGACGCTATTAAAGCAGATGATCTTGAGGCTCAATTAAAAAGTGTAAAAGAACAAGGCATACGCTCACTTAGAGACAAGCAAGATATCTTTGAAGACGGTGGCTCGGTTATTAAGCTAGGAAAGCATAGGTTTAGCGTTAATACTCAATCCTTAGATTTAACCTTACTGCCAAGAGATGACGGCTTGTATCGTCATTTGGTTGGGACAGATTATTTCGAACCAATCAATAATCAAGAGCTTAATGAATTAAGGCCGTACTGGCAGCAAAATCTGATTTCTGAAAACAAATCTGTAGCACGCGCAGAGTTTTTGGTCTCGGTTATACTGCGTGATGCTGAAACTCAAAGTAACGACCTCTCATTAAATAAACTGTATGAATTAGCCGAGGATGATAAGGCTTTATCAAAGCTAATTAGTGGATACATGACAGCGCGCTATCAAGAAGGATATGAGAAAGGCATTCATGATTCTGACGCACTCGCTATATTAAAGGCGTTATTGCCTATCCATGCAAATGCCGATTTACTCAGATACGCACCAAACGCTCGCGCATTAGCAATGTTATTTTGGTCGCATTCATGCGCATCCGAACATCAAAAGAAAATATGGCAAAGCCATGCTCAGAGTGCTTTCTTACTATCAACCTCATTGAAAAGCACTCAGGGTTTTGTGCAATTAAGAGCGCAACTAGAAGAAGAGTTCTCGACTTTTGTAACTCGCTTTCAATTGCATTTTGGGCAGGACGTACAAGTTCAAAGCGCAGAATACTTAAGTTTAGAATTAGCGCAGCCTAAACTAGCTTTCATCAACAGTCAGTCGGCGACCAGTATCAAAAAGCTATTCATGGCTGAATTAGAAAATTTGGGTCACACCAGAGATTTCCAAAATGCGATGACGCAGTTCAACGTTTTGATCAAACAAGCAGTCAAAACCGATTCACTGGTGTACGGTTTAGAAGAACAGTGGACGCTTGCAAATGCATGGATATTTGCCACGCTGGAACACAAGACTGAACTGAACCAACAGAAACATTACCTCGACGAAGCTACTGCGTTGGCTATCGTTGACGCAAGCTTGCCTATGCGAAGCAGCAGCATCGATTTAAATGCGAAGCTTGAAAACTTACTCAGTGATCATGAAAGAATACAAGACTCGACGCTTAACATCGCCTTGGATGAATTCAGTCAAAGGCTTACCAACTATCACGCTGTCGATGTTCCCAGGTATAAACGCTATCACGAGCTTAGAAACAGCTTAATGAAAGAAAGTAAAAAAGAGCTACAACTAGACACATATAATGCAAAGCCACTAAGCTCATTTGTACGTAACCGCCTAATTAACGAGGTTTATTTACCACTCATTGGTGATAATTTTGCCAAGCAAATGGGCACAATAGGTGAAAACAAGCGTACCGATTTAATGGGACTACTGTTACTCATATCGCCACCGGGCTATGGTAAAACGACCTTAATGGAATACGCAGCCGATCGCTTAGGTTTGGTGTTCATGAAAATAAATTGCCCGTCCCTTGGCCATGACGTGACCTCAATTGACCCGCAAAATGCACCCAACGCCACCGCTAAACAAGAATTGGAAAAGCTCAATTTGGGCTTGGAAATGGGCAACAACGTAATGTTGTATCTTGATGATATTCAGCATACCCACCCTGAGTTTTTACAAAAATTTATTGCACTAACTGATGGTACTCGCCGCATTGAAGGCGTTTGGAAGGGCGAAAGTAAAACCTATGATATGCGCGGTAAAAAATTCTGTGTTGTCATGGCGGGTAATCCGTACACTGAGTCAGGCGACGTGTTTAAAGTCCCTGATATGCTGGCCAACCGAGCTGATATTTATAATTTAGGTGATGTTCTTGGCGGCAAGGAAGAACAATTTTCCTTAAGTTACATAGAGAATGCCTTAACTTCCAACCCGGTTTTGGCTCCGCTTGCACTAAGGGACATGCAAGACGTATATAAATTTGTCGCTATGGCGAGCGGCGAAGAAATCGCTACAAACGAACTGAGTCATCAGTACAGTAGTGCAGAAATAAATGAAATCGTTTCTGTATTGAAGCATTTGAAGGTTATCCAAGAAGTCATCTTAAAGGTAAACTTACAATATATTGACTCTGCAGCTACTGCAGAAGATTATCGCCAAGAGCCACCGTTTAAGCTGCAAGGTAGTTATCGAAACATGAACAAGATGACAGAGAAAGTATCTGCCGTCATGAATCATGCTGAATTAATGCGCCTGATTGGTGATCATTATACAGGTGAAGCGCAAACACTAACCTCGGGGGCCGAAGAGAATCTACTTAAACTTGCAATATTACGTGGTGTAATTACACCTGAACAAGAAGTAAGGTGGAAGCATATATGCAGTGCTTTTGACAGCAAGCAATCACAAAATATTGAAGGTGATCCGCAATTGCAGGCAGTTAAGCAACTGTCACAAATGAGTGGAGCGCTTGAAGCAATTAAGCTTGATATGCAGCAATCTGATACCAGTGATTTAATCCGGCCTATTAATCGTGTAGCAGCCGCAATGCAATTGCTAAGCAAAGCTTGGGCAGGTGATAGTGAAGATAGAAAGCAAATCGAGAAGCCTGCTGCAGCGAAAACATCTAAAACCTCCTAAGCTTTTATTTTAGACAAAAAAACACCGCCAAAAGGCGGTGTTTTTAATTTTTTAAGCCGCCCTTGCTAAGCAAGACCAACTATAGCAGTTAAGCTTCTTGGATAATTACCAATTTAACTGACGCCATTACTTCTGAATGCAATTGAATATCGATTTCGAATTCGCCTGTTTCACGCAATGTACCAGTAGGTAATTTAACTTCTGATTTAGTAATCGCAACGCCAGCTGCAGTAACTGCATCAGCGATATCACGAGTACCAACAGAACCAAACAATTTACCCTCATCACCAGCTGGAGATGCGATAGTTACTGCCTCAAGAGCAGTAAGTTTATCAGCACGTGCTTGCGAAGCAGCTAATTGCTCAGCAATTTTGCCTTCTAACTCAGCGCGACGTTGTTCAAATTTCTCAACGTTAGCTTTAGAAGCCATAACAGCTTTTTTCTGTGGGAATAAAAAGTTACGTGCGTAACCTGATTTTACTGTGACTGTGTCACCTAGACCGCCTAAGTTGGCGACTTTGTCTAGTAGTATGATTTCCATCTTGCTACCTCTTTGCCAATCTTATTTGTGTGAGTCTGTATATGGTAACAATGCTAAGAAGCGCGCACGCTTAATTGCAGTTGCTAACTGACGCTGATATTTAGCGCTAGTACCAGTAATACGGCTAGGAACAATTTTACCACTTTCAGTTACGTAGTTTTTCAACATTGGTATATCTTTGTAGTCTATAACTTCTGCGCCTTCACCTGAAAAACGGCAGAACTTACGACGTCTAAAAAAACGAGCCATTATGCGTCTCCTTCTTCTGATTTAGCTTCTTCCGGTGCAGCTTCTGCTTCTGGTGCATCGTAAGATTTTTCATCACGTGGTGGTCTACGATCGTCGCGACGTTCTTCTTTACCCATTGGAGACTGCTCTGTAACAGCTTCTTTAAGGCGCATAACTAGGTTACGCAAAATGATGTCGTTATAACGGAAAGCAGTTTCTAGTTCTTCAACGGCTTCAGCAGTTGCTTCAGCGTTAACAAGAACATAATGAGCTTTATGAAGTTTTTCGATTGGATAAGCCAATTGACGGCGACCCCAATCTTCCATACGGTGGATTTTTCCGCCGTCTTGCTCAAGAATACCAGTGTATTTTTCAATCATGCCTGGCACTTGTTCACTCTGATCAGGGTGAACCATGAATACGATTTCGTAATGTCGCATTATTGCTCCTCACGGTTGTAGTCTCGGATAGTGAAGTCGTCTATATGGAGACAAGGAACTGAGATGTTGACTTCAAGGGCGCGCATTATACATACACAAGACCCCTGCGACAAGCATTTTTAGCTATCTACCGATCGTTTATTGAACATAGATTTTGGTAGGGTTAAAGCAAATGCAGTAATTACTAAGATTACTTGTAAATAAAGTGATTGAACCGCTAGTTTATATTCGAGTAATCCTGAGCCAGAAACCCACATGCTTAAGGATATTTGAAGCGTTGCTAATATCCATATCAGCATGTTTACTTGAATGACTCTGCGTTTTAAGGCATCTCTATGATCAGGGTTTTGGATACCAAACATGTTGTTATCACGATAAACCACCACAAAAATGCCAATGAAGACAACATCCAATATTAACAAACCCAGCAAGTTGCCATAACCAGCAAAACCATCAAACGGATCACTCACGAAATATACAACAGTTGCGATTAAGGTAACCTGTCCAACTAGCACCATTGAGACAAGCGGCCACGATAAATAATCAATCCATTGCTTTGCTTTTAGGGAGGCTGAGCGCTTGCTTCCTGCGTGTTGTTTCAGCACGCCAAATAAGCTTTTATGGATAAACACCATGACAATTACAGGCACCATTGCGATCAAGTATAGGATGGTTAGGCCCGATTGGTCATCCCAATCAAATAGCTCTATTTGCTTAGTTGCCGCATGTAACACGATAGCAAGAGCAAGTATTAGAAAAACGCCTACGGTGGTCTTATATGTCTTAGAAGCTTTCTGTAAATAGTCCTCAACATCGGCTTTTGCGCTTGGATAAGTTTTCACACCATATTCTTTAGCAATTTGAGATAGCCTTTTAAAGCTGAATACAGGAACTAATATTAGGCTTATTAACACCTGCATGAACATAAGTAGATAATTGGATTGAGTTAGCCAATCAAACATAATTTTTCCTTAATTTCCGGTTTTTGAAATTGCTTGGTTAAAAGCAATTCTAATTTCTGAATCTGTGGCGCCAGCCGCTCGATATCGTGCTACATCTTTTGGCAGTTCAGTATCCAGCCATTCCTTTATATTTACTTGTAAGTTTTCTTCTGCTTTTGGATGCACAAAAGTGCCTCGATATCCCTTAGACACCAGCACATTGTCTCGCTCTAAAAGTCGATATGCTTTTGCGACTGTCTTAGAATTGATATCTAGTTCAGCGGCAAGTTGGCGAATCGAAGGAAGCGAGTCACCGGGCTTCAGTAGTCTATTTTCGATTGTCTTTTTAATTTGAATGATCAATTGATTAAACAAGGGTTCTGACGAATCGAGGTCAATGGTGATCATGGTGCTCCTTAACTTTTAGTATTTGATGTTATTAATCAATCAAACAGTTCACCGTCTGCAATCACTTCAAACCAGCAATAGCGTGACTTAGTAAGATGCTAGAAAAATGCATGCAAGACATGTAACACAACATCGATGCTCAAGTGCGCCGCATTGTCTATGGCAATAATTAGGGCTTTAGTTATACGCCAGTTGTACCAGCGTGTCAAATGGTACATATAAATTGATAGATTAATTGCGTGTTGAATTTAAAGAAATCGTCGCAAGGCTGCCTATGAATATCGTAATTCATGTCTCCGATTGTGCACTCACAAGTCGCATTACATTCCTCCAACAATATTTCACTAAAAATGAAGTCGTACCGTCTGCCTAACAGAGCAAGTACGATTGTTTTATCATTATCAAACCAATTTCATTGACAGCTAGCAATATAACCATTACCTTCTTAAATGATAACCAATTCATAGTTGATTGGTAGGCCAATTTAAAAACCAATTAATTAAATAGTAATACCGCCAATAAGGAGTTTAGTTGTGTCACGCATTTTTATCCTCAATTTAACCGTTTTCACTTTAGTCGCTTGCGGTGGAAGCACTTCATCTAGTCCCGAACCACCTATTCTAGTTCCTCCCGTTGAGCCTGTTGATAGCGTTCCTGCTCCAATCTTCCCGCCCAATTTGAACGCAACGACTTGTACTGGACTTGATTTTCTCGATTTACTAAGCGTTGAAAGCTCTGACACTACTCAAATGGGCTTTGAAGCTGATAAAGCAATTGATGACAATTTAACTTCAATTAGTCGGTGGGAAAGCTCAGTAAGCGGCGCGCAATTGACTATTGAGCTTGGCTACAGGCACTTAGTTAAAGAAATAGGGACTGCATGGTATGAAGGCGACCAACGAATAAGTACATTTGATATTGCCTTATCGGAAGATGGAAACACATATACCACCATATTAACTAATGAAACAACCAGTGGTATTACCGAATCATTTGAACGTTTTGATATTCCGGATACTGTCGCGAGGTTTGTGCGTGTTATAAGTTACGGAGATAAC
Source organism: uncultured Glaciecola sp. (assembly GCA_905479945.1). Taxonomy (GTDB): domain Bacteria; phylum Pseudomonadota; class Gammaproteobacteria; order Enterobacterales; family Alteromonadaceae; genus Glaciecola. Next base: position 12,104 of record CAJQOP010000072.1, read on the forward strand.
ATAAATAGTACGACTTCTTTTACTGAAGCTGCGGTTTTCGGCTGTCCTTTAGATGTCGATGTTGCAAACACAGAATGTAAATATTGCGCAATACAATCTAGACCCTAATTTACCACCTGGCGATAACTTTGACTTGCTTACTTGGGCCTTAGATACGCCCCGCACTGACCCAGATGATGGGTTTTCCTTGCGAGCCAGTGAGAGAGAGTTAAACGAAGGTTTTACAGACCCTGATTATTTCTATACAGCAGATGATGGTGGCATGGTATTTAAAGCAACTATTTTTGGCGCAAAAACGTCAGCGAACACCAGTTTTGTCCGAACTGAATTGCGTGAAATGCTGCGCCGAGGCGACACCAGCATTAGAACTCAGGGTGTCAATTTAAACAACTGGATTTTGGATTACCAACCCGACCCACAGGGCCCAGTTGGCGGCAGAGGGGGCCTGCTGCAGGCAACTCTCAAAGTAGAGAAAGTTACTACAACAGGCAGCCAGTCTCACACAGGTAGAGTCATTGTCGGGCAAATTCACGCAGATGACGATGAACCTATTCGCCTGTACTTTAAAAAGTTTCCTAATAATGATCGTGGCTATCTGTATTTGGCCCATGAAATAAAAGGGGGAGATGACATTTGGAAAGTCATCGTCGGACCACAAAACACCAATGAAGATAACCAACCAATATATGAAAGTAATCCAGAGCAAGGCCTGCAGTTAGGGGAAATATTTTCATATGAAATCAATCAACAAGGTCCCAGAATTGATGTGCTTATTCGACGAGGTGATCTAAGCGGGCCAATTATTGGGCACCAATTTGTTGATATGAATGAAGAAAACAGCGGATACGATGTTGTGGAAGAATGGAATTACTTTAAAGCTGGCGCTTATTCACAAAACAATACAGGTGAAAGTGGCGACACAAATGGTGTTGGCTCAGACTTTGATTTGCTTACATTTTACTTGTTGAATAACGCTCACTCACCACAATAGAAGCTATTAAGGTAGTAGCTGTCTTCAATTCGGGTAGGACTGAAGGATCGGGAGGGAGCGAAGGCAGCCAGACTCAAGATGTTTACATCCCTGAAGAACCCCGCTGCCAAACTTCAATCTCTGCGCGTTATGGCGCCAACAAACTAGGTAAGAAGGTACTAATAGATGGGAACATTGTTACCATTACTAACACCACTATCATACCCGCATATAATGGCAGCATAGGTTTCAGCATTTTTTCTATTTTAGTTTTAGATACCGCACAGCTAACAAATAAGATTGCGCCTACTGGTGGTGTGCACAACCCTATGCAAAGGTTGAGGATCATCATAATACCAAATTGCAGAGGATCTATTCCCAAGGAAACGGCAATGGGTAAAAATATGGGTGTAAAAATTAATACGGCGGGCGTCATGTCCATAAACGCGCCAACTAGTAACAAAATCAAGTTAATAATAAGCAGTATAATTAATGGATTTTCACTAATTGTCATTAGTGTGTCAGTCAAATTTTGCGGAATATTTTCGTAAGATAACATCCATGAAAGAGCTGAGGACGTTGCAATTAGAAATAAAACAATAGCGGTTGTTTCTACTGTTTTTGTTAATATCTGACTAAATTTTGCTAGGTCAATCTCTCGATAAACCCCGGCAGCTAATATAAGAGCATAAATAACGGCTATCGCGCCTGCTTCCGTGGGCGTAAAGATGCCACTAATGATCCCACCCATCACAATAACAATTAGCGCTAAACTTGGGATCGCCTGCCAAATATGTTTGAACACAAGTCCAATTGGTAATCTATCTGAGGCTTTAAACCCTTTTTTCTTAGCGTAAATGACACAAAAAACCATTAATGCGAGCGCGACAAGTAAGCCCGGAATGTATCCTGCTAGAAATAAGGCTGATATAGATACACCGCCGCTAGCTATCGCATAAATAATCAAGATATTGCTTGGTGGAATTAACAAGCCCGTGGTGGAAGCGGTAGCCGTAACAGCCGCTGAAAATTCCGCACTATACCCGGCTTTTTTCATTTGCGGTACCATGAAGCTACCAATCGCTGAAGTCGCCGCAACCGCTGATCCAGATATCGCCCCAAAGAAGGTACACGACATAACATTAACCAAGGCTAGGCCACCTGGAAGTGATCCTAGGAGGGCCATAGCACAGTTGATTAAGCGTTTGGCAATGCCGCCTTGCGCCATTATTTGACCCGACAATATAAAAAACGGGATAGCCATTAGTGCAAAACTGTTAACGCCGTTAGCCATCCGTTGTGCAACGGTTGTAGCGGCCGGCAAAAAATCCATTGCGCTTATCATGTAAAAAAAGGTGGCTAGTCCTATTGCGAATGAAATTGGGACATTCAAAAACAATAGAAAAAAGAAGCAGCAGAGTAAAAATATGACTGTCATGGCAGTTATTCCTCATTCCATTGTGGGACAATAAGTGCATTAAGCGCATAGATAGCAATAAGTAAACCGCTTAAAGGGATAACGGAGTAAACAAAACTGATGTCGATGCCCATGACCGGTGATGATTGACCAAGTTTTTCGGTCATATTCATAAGCGAAAAGCCCCCAATAATCATAACGCAAATAGCAAACACAGCGACGGATCCATGGATAATGACATACATCATTTTGCGCTGAAACTGATTAGCTTTTAAGTAAACCAAATCAAGCCCTAAATGGCTGTTGTTACGATAAGCAAATGCACAGCCTAGTAAGGTCAACCAAATCAATAAAAAGCGCGCTAATTCTTCGGTAATTGAGCTAGGATCGTCCAACACATAGCGAGAAAATACTTGCCATGTTACGGCAGCAGTAATTAACAATAATATCAATTGTAGAAAACGATTTAAAAAACTGTCAAGCATTCTTAAACCAAAGCTAAAAAACGAGCGAGATTTTTTTATATTCATTTTTTGGTCTCTATTCTTCGTAAAATTTCGCCCACTGGCGTACCGATGAAGCTATCTTTGTAGTCTTGTACGCGCGATTGAAAAAGTGTTTTGTCAGGCCTAATGATATTAATACCAGCTGCTAAAAGAGCATCTAGGGCGACTTGAGTGTCACTAGCCCATAATTTACGTTGAAAAATAACTGTTTTATCCATGGCCGTTTGTAACCATTGTTGTTGTTGATTGCTTAGTCCTCGCCATACCTTTTCGCTAAACATAACAATTCCTGGAATTGAGTTGTGTTCATCTAGCGTAAAATTCTTGCATATCTCATAGTGACGCGCTTTGTAATAAGTGATTGGACTATTTTCTGCCCCGTCTACTACGCCTTGTTGCAAAGCTGTGTACAACTCACCAAATGAAATTGGGGTGGCCGAAGCCCCTAACTCTCGCATAAGCTCGACTGCAGATTGGCTTTTCATTGTTCTGATTTTCATCCCTGAAAGATCTTCAGGCGAACTAATAGGTTTAGGGCAGGTATAAAAACTGCGGCTTCCTCCATCAAAAAATGCCATACCGCGTAAGTCAACATTCAGAGGAGCAAGTAATAACTCTTTTCCTAATTCACTGTTAAGGGTTCGCCAGAAGTGTGCGCTATCATCGAACACGTAGGGTAAACTAAATACCTGCATTTCGGGTACAAATGCCTCGAGTGGCCCAACCGACACGTTGGCCATCCCTAAGCTACCAATTTGCAGCAATTCAATAAGATCTCGTTCTGAACCTAGTTGGCCACTAGCGTATATTTTGAGGTCCATACGACCTTCAGAGATTTGCTGTAATTGTGTTTTAAAATACACTAGTGATTTATGAACAGCATGCTCTAGGTCAACAGCATGGGCTAGTTGAATGGTTACAACCGGCTCACCTTCCGGCTCGCCTTGCATAACAACTGCGGAAATAAGCGCACCTAAAAGTAACGAAATAAGCAGAACTTTATAATAAGCTGGCATTAACATACCCCTCACACTAAAAATTACCAAAACAACTAACCAATAATGGGTGTTTCGGCCTGATTGGTAATACTATATGGTTAATCAAAAAGTTGATAGTAATTTTTTTGGAAACAAATATTAATTTGTAGCAAACAGTTAGTTCAGATGGGCGTCATTGAAATAGTCTACACGCGCGCTTAGATAGTTTTTGCTAAAACCAAGAATCAGTCTAGAAATTGTCACATTAGGCATTAGTGAGAAAGCTTAGTAAGAGTTAATATGTCGAAATTGAAAAGCTTTTGATTAATAAAGAAAAAGCCTAAAATTATAGGCTTTCCTTTTGTATGACGGAGCTTATTGAAGTCTACCCGAGCAAATGGTTCAGTGAGTACAAATCTCGTGTTTGAGTTGAATTTTTGCGAACTTCTTCTAAAGCCTCTGCTTCACTCATAGCAAACAAAGCGTTAATTAAACGATTGAAGTGGCTATGCATTGCTGCTCTCGCTGCTTGAGGATTGCGCTCCTTCAATGCAACAAAGATTGCTCTGTGTTCTTCAAGCCGGTCTTTGTCGCTGGTATCACAGACGCTTTTATAAGCGTTACGGATATTAGGTTGTAAATCTCTTAGTTTCCAGAACTTTTCTACCGTTAATAAAATAGCGTTGTTGCGAGTAGCGGTAGAAATAATTAAGTGGAATTCGCGATCCGCTTTTTCAGGGTGATTGCTTGCTTCCATTTCATTCAGAGTAACTTGAAGGGCAGCTAACTCTTTATCACTAATTGATGCAGCAGCTAAAGCCGCGGCTTCACCTTCAACTAAAGCCCTTGCTTGAGTAAGCTCAAATGCACTGATCGTAACCGAGTCCTGTTTATCAATATATTGTTCAAGTACATAAACCCCTGAGCTTGTTTTGACTTCGACTCTTTGGCGTACTTCAAGTGCAATTATTGCTTCACGAATAGTAGGACGACTGACCCCAAATAATTCAGCAAGCTCTCTTTCAGGAGGCAGCCTGCTGCCCGGAGGATACTTACCCGAATCAATCATAATTTCAATTTTTTCGACTATTTGCCAGAACATGCGGCGGTTTTTCATTTTCTTACCTTTTAAAGCGTCTAATATATTTTCGCTTAATACTGTCATTATCAAAAATTAAAATTCTTATGCGCTCATGATACCCACAAAAATGTGTTTAACAATCATTTCATGAATACTTTTCCACAGCATTACCAATAGCACACAAATTGGTAACAAGTCAAGCAGTCAGAAGCTTGACAATACTTCTTATTATTGGTTATATATTGACGGTCATAAATGTATTGACCCTCCGTACAGAAGAGTTTCAGCTTGCACAATGGTAGGCGAAAATTTCATTAAAGAAGCAAACATATGAATAAATGCAATAAAATAGTCTTTATTGGTGAGGCCATGTTGGAATTGGTCAATACCAATCAAGAAACACTAAAAAAATCATTTGCCGGCGATACATATAATTCCAGTGTATATCTCAAAAGAGCATTTCCAGATGATGATGTGGCGTTTATGACCGCCGTTGGTAAAGATACCTTAAGTTGTTCATTTATAGCCGCGTTAAATAAAGAAGCAATAAATAGTAGTTTTATTGGGCTGTCCAATAATCATATGGGCGCTTACATGGTGCTAAATGATGAAAGCGGCGAGCGTTCATTTCTATACTGGCGAAACGATTCTGCAGCTAAATCGATGATGGAAAGCTTCGATGATGAGCAAATGCAGGCATCTTTTGATGTTGTATTTTTTTCTGGCATTACGTTGGCGATTCTTAATAGTGAACACAGAAGTCTATTTTTTAAGCTTATTGAAAGACTAAAGTCTTCCGGCTCACTTATTATCTTTGATCCTAATTATCGCGCTAAATTATGGGCTAGCGAATTAGAAGCTAAGCAAGTCATGCAAACCGCATTTGAGTTATCAGATTGGTTGATGCCTGGTGTTGAAGATTTTGCAACACTATATGGATTAACTGATGTTGAATCTTGTTTGACGTTTTGTAAACAGTTTGCATTCAAAGAAGTCGTGTTGAAGCATGGCGATAAAGCAGTTCATATTGTTAATGATGAGGGTGCTCTGGCCGTTCAAATTACACCAAGCACTCGGGTAATTGATACCACTTCGGCTGGCGATGCTTTCAACGGGATATATATTGGAGCGCGTTTACAGGGAGCAAATGCTAAATATGCTGCCGAACTTGCTAGTTATGCCGCAAAGCGAGTTATTGAAACGCCAGGTGCAATAATGCCTGCAGACGAATTTAATTCGTCATGGGCGCAAAGACCGAAAGAAAAGATATAAAAGCTATTTTCTTGTCATTATTCGAGGCATGTTTACGGCCAATGAGTAATGATAATAAAACTTAGAATCCCCGAATATTTTTACTAGCGTAATTAAAAAGGCAGCTTCGTAAAAAGCTGCCTTCTTCTTGTTACTTTGCTAACTTAGATAGTTCGTTGCTATCAAGCTTATAGCAACGTTGAACTATTCTTAATGCTTATAACCTGCATGGATATTATTCAAATAGTAGAAAGTTGCCTGGACATAGTCTTTAGGGTCTCCCGTGTTGTTTTGATTATAAACACCGGCCTTAAAGTACATGTACTGACTTCCTTTGCCGTAGCCACTATTGCTCATATCGAATGTTTTGGTGACATTCGGTTTTCCTTGCCTTATTAGGGTAACGAATAGCATCTCTTTCTCGACGGTAATTTTATAACTAAATTTTTCATTTAAGGCTATGCCGTCTTCGGGGTTTTTCAATGTATGTGAACGTGAACCCACTAGATTTATCCATTCGTCATCGCCCCCGTTAATTTCATGAGCAAAATAAATCGAGCCTAAATTATTGTTGGGTAACTTACGATAGTACAAACGAATGGGTTCGTCATCCGTCGCATGGATTTGCCCAATAATTACTCGTCCTACCTTTTTTTCATCGCCCGAAGTAGATACCCGATTTACCGCTAGTGTAGCCTCTAAACTGCCGTCAACCGCCCCCGCTTTTCGGCGACTAGTGCCATGCGCAGAGCTGAATACCCAATTGTTTTTATTAACGCCTTGAGTTTTATATCGAGTATTACCACGCCTAAGCATTTCACGCAGTTCGGTGCGCGCATATTTGGTATTTTTAGACGTTTTGGCGCCTACGTTTGGACACGCAAATACCATTCCTCCATCTGCGGCAGTATAGAACAGGGGCTTTAATTCAAACCCTTCACTTAATGGTTTTTCGTAAATTGTATCGGCTTTTAAATCTTTATTTAGGTCCGTTGGTAGTGTCAGTGTCCAATCTAGCAAATCAAAATTTTCACTCGGCTTTTTACTCGGATCAAGCACTACATTTCCACCCAACAACACGCCATCGCTAAGTGCTGCATGTGTTTCCGAAAAAGAATGAGCAACAAATGAAATAGATACTAGAAATCCGATAGCGAATGTCGGCATAAGACGCATAGCATTGGTTTTGATATTGCTTAGATTGAGCATGTCACTTTTCCTTATTTTCTACAGTAACCAATACGGCTAAATTATCTTTTAATTCTTTAGAAGCTATGTACGTGAAAAATGTTAACTACATTCGAAACAAGTGAGCATTGCCATTCATCTGATATTCTTTATTTTCATATGAAAACACATCGCTGCTATTTTGACTTGTTGCGTCTTTGACTATAGCTAGCAGATAAGAAACATCAGGTAGGAACGAAATTTTGATAACTCGAATTTTGCTATTATCAATTTGCTCGCTTATGTTTTCTAAGTTCGATAATTGGCTGCTACTTTTAAGCGTAAATTCTTTACTACCGTTATATTCACCATGAACTTCAAATACACTTAAAAATTCATGATTTCCAGATCCTTTAACTCGATTAACTAATGCTTGTTTAGCAATTAAATTAAAGTTAGGGTCGTTCGCCCCTACCCTAACCATTAGCAGCTCTTGGCCTGCTTCAGCAACAGTGCTATGGGTGTAAAATGTTTTGCCTTTCAGCCATGTCACTTTCGCAAGCTTTGTCGAAATATCACCTTTAGCCTGCAACCATAGATGTTGATAACCATTTTTATTACCTAATACACTTTGAGAGCTAGTTTGAGCATTTAATTGCACATTGGTATCTATAAACTGGCCATTGAAGTGAACTGGTAAGTCATACTGATGCTCACCCTCAGCTTCCACATTTAGCAAGTCGACCACAAACACATTGCCTTCATCGCTATTTATCATTGCCTGAGTGCGAGTAAACGTAATGTTGTCATAGGCATTTTCCATGCGCGCAGAAGAGATTTGTAAGTGTTCGTCTATCTCGGTAAATAACACTTCAGGGTGGAACTGATTGCCTACTTTGGTATTACCTTTGAAATGGCTTATTTCATCTACTACAAGAGTATTATGAGCAATTGTTTGCTTAGCATAAGACTTATTTTCAGGGAGATAATGGCCGCCGTATTTAGCTTCAATATTGAGGAATCGAGCAGCCCCGTAATCATAAACGATTTCTTCACCAGCGTTGTAAAACATCCAATGCAGTTTATCAAAATGCCCGTGACCCAGCCCTTGAGAAGTAGCCTTGAACACTAATGTTTGATGCTCAGTTAACTGATTTGCTCGCATGACTACCAAAGCACCCTCGTCTCCGTTTATGCCATCACCAAATATCTTGGTCTCAAATGGATAAGGTTCTTGCAAGTTTTTGTCAATAGCTTGCGCAACATCCAAGCCATCTCCTGTTAATAAAATTTGGTCTTGCAGTTTCGCAATGCTTAACAGTCCTTTTTCGCTTGTTTTGTTGTACGCAATTGTTACCCCATGTACTAACTCAATTGTATCAATACCTTTGTCCTTAATCGCATCATTGATGCCAAAAAATAGGCCGTTGTAACTCAATTCTATAGTAGTGGTAATTGCTTTTAATAATATGCCATCACGATGCTTGAAAATATTGCGCCCAGGCTCATTCACATCAATGGCTTTTGCAAATAAAACGAAAGGCATTAAAGCATAGCGCTGATAATAGGGGCCTTCATTGTAATAACCTTCTGGTGAAAACAATTCATCAAGTTGGCGCATAAAACCGCCTTTGCCCGATTTATCTAGCCCGTATAAAGACTTTTCAACCCACTCTGGTTTGTCTAACACATAACCGGCCATACCCACACCTGCAACTGCCCATGTCCCATGATTGTGTATTTTATTGAATGTTTGGGGTGATTCATCCGACAAGTAAGTTGCCATAGGAATAAAGACACCATTCTCAATGCGATCCCTCTCTTCTTGGCTTAAGGTTACCTTGACCGCATCATAGCCCTGAATGCTATAAACTAACCAAACAGCTTCGTTTAAACTCTGCCAAAACAATTTACCTGGTGATTGTTCTTTTTGCTTTGGATGCAGTGATAAGTTGGGATACATGTCGGCATAAGCAAACAACATATCACGCACTAAGTCAGCGTATTTTTTGTTTTGGGTAAGCATAAATAAGCGACCAGCATCACGTATAGTTGCGTAGTTTCGTTTATGCACTTCATGTGTATAACCGCCGCCAGCATCAGCAGGCAATGGCACATTAATTTTTTGCTGCGTCAGGATATCTATTTTAGCTTGGCGTGTTTTAAATTCAGCCGCAAATGAACCTGAACCGGAAATTGCTGCCCGCATAGCTTCAACTTGTTCGACTGTTTCAAATAAGTTTCTAGCACCGGCGTCACCAGAACCAGCAAAAGCCGTAAACAAGACAATAGTTAATAGCGAAAAGATATGTTTCATTTTGATATATTCCCTTTCATGACAGCAGTAGAGAGGCCTTTCGTAAATGTTTCAGTAACCACAGGTAACGGCGTTTCGTCAAACTGATTATTCAAAATTTGAGTCCTAGGTTCCCCAACGGTATGGTCAATAGTCACGACTTTACTTTCCACGAACTCATTATTATCTAACAGGGCTTGTTGGACACCCAATAGGAAAATTGAAGACTTAGATTTATTGCGTTTACCAGATCCGGCATTGGTAACCTTATTGTTTATAAAACGAAAGTGCGGGCCAAAGGTACTTTCGTCTGTTCCCCCTCTGTACACTTTGCTAACAGCACCTTCTATATTGTCAAACACAGAGTTTTCGATCGTGACATATTCGGCATTGTAAATACCTAAATCATCTTGTTCTTTATCTAAGCGAAGCACATCACCCGTAATGTTTTTAAACACACTGTCGGTAATCAAAATTTGATCTGCCAAGCTGCGATAGCCTGCGTCAAAAACATGTGCTGAATGATTTATATTTAAGTTAGTAATATGGGTGTTGTGGATGAATAATCTGTAGTTAAACAAAGTTGGTAACTTAGTATTTCTAATGAGCACATTGCCGGCGTTGTCTGGTGCCTTTATGCCTGATATGTTTAAGCCGTCTAGTTTTAAACTGCCACCGTCCTCTATTTCAAAAGTGAGAGAGCGCATTGGAAACAGGGTTACTGAACGTGCCTTTGAGGCTTTTAAGGTAAGCACCGTTTTGACTTGCAATTGCTTATTGATGTCGTATTCGCCTGGCTCAAGAGATATTACAGTGCCAGGTTTTACATTGGCAATAGTTTCCATCAACTCTTGTGATGTCGAAACGGAAATAAGCTCTCCTGAGTCAAAGCTAAGCTCAGCTCCAGATTTCGGATACCATGTTACGCCGGTTTTATCTTTTGAAATTGGAGCTAAAGTTGCGGTGGCTCCCACCTTCGAATTTTGCGCCGAAGCACTTTGCAATAGACCGTTGTCGCCACGAAAAAGATCACTTTCTTGAATAGCGAAGCCAGTTGCAATGACACTCTGGGGCGCCTGAGTCGCAATGTTTTTTTTGGAAAGTAATACCCGATACATCATCAAATATTTTAAACGGATTCTCACCATTATCATTGATCACTAAATTATTAGAGAAACTACTATTGATAGGAACTGCAGAACGCTCGGCATCGCTACCTGCTGCCAAATTAATGTTATCAACGTTAACAATAGTATTGTTTTCAATTTTTGTATTTTTAACTTGGTGATAACGATTAATGCTAGAGTTTGGAACTCCGTTTAAGATTGTAAAACCGCCACCAAAGCGAATACCAGTTAACCCTTCCATATAGTTGTTGCGAATAATTTGATCGGCGTTTATAACTCGAATGCCACCAGTGTGGTCTTTTCCGTTGCCTAAAAACACATTACCCTCAACCAAGTTACCGTTGCCATGACGCAAGGTTAAGGTGCCGCGGCTTTCAAAAAATACGTTGTTTAAGAATTTATTCTTACCTGATTTATTAGAAATAATCTCTACTTCACCATTGCAACGATCAAAGTAATTATTTTCAATAACGCTGAACGAGTCAGTCAAAGAATATTTACTGGTACCAATACGCAATGTTTCGCCACCATTAGAGCCTAAAATTGGCCGCGGTCCAAAATAATTATGGTCAATGCGATGATGATTTTCTTGGCTAGCCTTTGAATTAAGCCTAACAGCCATAGTAACGCCGGCGTTGTTTTTACCCGCCAAGTGGTTGTGGTCAAACCGATTGTTCTTCCCATACATTACAACCCATTTGTCGGCATTAAACTTATCAGGATTACTAAAACCGTCAATAACTACCTCGGTCACCCTAGAGTCATTTGCTAAAACCTCTGAGTTCTCGCGGAATGAGATGATTTCGCCGGTTGGACTATAGCCGTTCTTAAATACTAAGCCTTCAACTATGAGGTGTTTTCCCGACAATCGTAGATTAGATAAACCAGACAGAACAACCTGCCCCTTTGTTTGCGCTTTTAAGGTTATTGGCTTGCTTTTACTGCCATTGCCTTTGAATAATATTTCGAAATCATTCCATACACCATTAGCCATTATTATTGTGTCACCTGGCTTTAATGATTTAGCTCTGCTTATGAACTCCTTTTTGTTTGCGACTAAAAAACCATCACCAGGGTCCAACGAAGATAAACTTTGAGCTTCACTCTTGGCATCATCGTCGGAGATAACACAAGCCGATAGCACTGTAGAAAAAGTAAGAGCGAGAATAAAAGTAGATGAAAAGTTTTTTGCAAACATGAGGATATCCGGTTGGGTACGATGTATATTGCTGTCAGCTTGTGTTAATACAATCAGCTGTGAATAATTGCCAAGCAAATAAAAACGCCTAGACTGTAATATTGCTTTTAGCTTCACGCAAAGGCTAACCAATTACAAGGCCAAATGTCAACCAATATATCATTTTAAACCTTACCGAATAAAAGCAACAAGTTTGAACTTAGTTAACCTTTTATAGCGCAAGGAATAAAAGCGATTAAAGCTTACTTATTGCCTTTTTTTCTAATTGAGCCCAATTGAGATTAGCCTTTACTTGAATCAAACACCCCAATAGCTACTGCGCGCTTTAAGCAAACCCATCCGGTTTTTACGCTGCAAACTATAACCATTCTTAAAGTCAGCCAAAATAAAATTATATTTTTTATCAAGCTTTTCTTACAAGAAAAACCAAAGAAATAGAACAGAGCTTTGGTTTAATCGGATTGTAGTCACTGAGACGCCTTGGTTGTCCAATATAAGTTAAATTGGTTGACACATTTATATAAATTGGTTAACTTTACTAACCAAGAACTTGTTGTTAAGTATTGTCAATATATCTGATGTTGATTAATTAGCATTAAAAACTGGTTCGTCAAAATATTATTGTAAAGAACGACTTATTGTAGAAACTTACAAGGGCCTTAGGTGAGCAAATTTCACGTTCAGATAAAGACACAAAAATAAATTTAGGAGTAAGAAATGAATAAACCGACTATAGGCTTCATTGGCCTTGGCCTTATGGGCAGCAACATGGTTGAGAATTTACAAAATAAAGGCTTTGAGCCGATTGTATTAGATTTAAGCAAAGATGCCGTTGCTGCCGTTGTTGCTCGTGGCGCCATTAGAGCAAATTCAGTAGCCGAACTGGCAGCAGCTATTGGGGT
>CAJQOP010000073.1 GCA_905479945.1 uncultured Glaciecola sp.
CCAAAAACCAAAAACTAAAAACTAAAAACTATAAATTGACAATACTGGAATAAAATATGAAAAAAGTGCTTATATCATTAACCTTGGCCGCATTATTAAGTTCACCTTTGGCAATCGCTAAAGAAGCATCCTCTGAGAAACAAGCGAATACCGCGGTGCAATTCAGAAAAGCTGTTCTTCAGTTAGTTCGCAGTAATATGGGAGCTTTAGGAGGCATGGCCAAAGGAAAAATAGAATATAACGCGGATGTAATGAACACTAATGCTATGCGAATTGAGCAGTTAGCATTAATGATGGGGGATTATTTCGAAACCGATACAAGAAAGTTTGATGTGAAAACTGATGCTGATGACGCAATTTGGGAACAAATGGAAGATTTTAACAGTAAAATTCAAGACATGGTTGGCGCTGCTGAAAATTTACAAAAAATTGCATTGGCCAAGGATGAAGCGAATTATCGTAAGACTATTGGTGCATTAGGTTCAACTTGCAAAGCTTGTCATGATAAATTCAAAACTGACTAAATGAATTCTATTTATCAGATAAGAAGACGTTTTACTTTTAGCCAAATATTGAGCAATTTATTACATGTCCTCTGAATTAATTAGAAAAGTAAAAGTAGAATTCATTTAATTGTAATTGAGCAGTGAATATAATCAAAAGTAGTGTTTCATTTTTGTTCTTTTTGTGTAATATTGGTGTTAACGCTGATGTGTTTTGGGAGGAATATATCAATCGTATCGGTGCTATCATTGCTATTTTTAGCATTTACAATGATTGTAATTAAGTTTCCTCAGTACCCTATGAGGACTCTGTTAAAACAACGGAAGTTAATAGCGCTAAATCCTAATAAAAATAAAAAAAGGATTGGCCAATATGTCCAAAGATGCTTTAAAACAAACTGCAATTGCTGTGGGTCTTACCATTCTTTATGGTTTAACAATATCTCAAGCAAACGCATTTTTCTAAAGAAGTTAAGTAACTAACATTACTTTAGATATAGTTTAATAATCATACCAAGCATAAAAAGCAAGTGACTAATTAAAAAGAACTAGGATGTAAATCTTAGTTCTTTTTTTTTATTGCGAGCTAATAATCAAAGTCATCAGCGAGTTCCGGTGCAAATACAACCACAATCAAATATACAGCAACGGCAGAAATGCTGGCTAATAAGGTAAAGCGAAGCCAATGGTTTTTTGTTGGAGGCCAAGAGGCCGTGTCATCTTGTTGTTTTTTTCCATGCAGCATACTAGCTACTAAGTTTTGTTTCTTAAATATTTTGTAAATTAAAATAGCTGACAAATGCAGAGCTAAAAACAACAATATCGCGTTGAATCCTTGATGGTGTAACCAGTTCATCACGTCTCTTGTACTTTCACTTACAGCACTATAATAGGGACCATCGTGGAATATTTCGTCGGTGATAAATAATCCACTGATAGATTGGGTCAACAGTATGCTTAGAATGAAGATAATCGAGTAGGCACCTAGGGGATTATGACCGATAGAAGGAACATAAATATGTTCGCTGGGACGCGCACCGCTGAGGCTTTTCATACCGCTGAGGCTTGTCATACCGCTGAGGCTCTTCGCATAATGCCAAGTGGCTTGAGGTGTGTGCACAAATTGATTGAACCTAGCGTAATAAGCCCCCCAAATGCCCCATAAAACACGAAAAATCACTAAACCCAAAATAAAGTAACCACCATAAAAATGCCATTGAACTGCGTCATCAAGGATTTCAGCGGTTAAATATTGTGCGCATATTGCGGCTACTAATAACCAGTGAAATAAACGAGTAGGGAAGTCCCAAACATAGAGTTGTTGTGTCATTTTTTTATCACCATTATCTCAATACCATTCTCTCAATACCATTCAGTTACAATCATTCACTTAAAATCATTACTGCTTTAGATTTATGTATTATTCGTGCACTATATTGTAAACGAAAAATAGATCGAGTTCACATGACAAAAATTGGTATTTTAGGAGCAAATGGGCGAATGGGGAGAGTTCTCATTGATGCATGTTATCAACATACGGATGTCGCCCTTGGTTTCGCTAGCGTGCGCAAAGGTTCATCATTTATTGGTGTTGATGCAGGCGAAGTAGCGGGTATAGCAAAGCAATATATAAAGGTATGTGAAAGTGAACTGCAACCAACTGATATTGCCGACGTCATCATCGACTTTACGCTTCCTCAAGCATTAGAAGCTAACCTAGCTTGGTGCATTGCAAATGACAGAGCAATCGTTATCGGCACTACCGGACTTTCGCCTATGCAGCTAGCGCTAATTGATGACGCAGCAAAATCAATACCTATTGTATTTGCAGCTAATTATAGTGTTGGTGTTAATTTATTATTGAGCTTGGTGCGTCAAACAAGCGCCGTTATGGGGCAATACGCTGATATAGAGATTGTTGAAGCGCATCATCGTTTTAAGAAAGATGCTCCTTCAGGCACTGCAGTCGCTATTGGTGAGGTAATCGCCGATGAATTGGGTCGCGATTTAAATAAATGTGCTGTGTACGGCAGAGAAGGTCACACAGGCGAGCGCGATCAAAATACAATTGGCTTTTGTACTATCCGTGCGGGAGATATAGTAGGTGAACATACTGCTATTTTTGCGACTATTGGAGAGCGTATTGAATTAACGCATAAGGCTTCAAGCCGTCTAACCTTTGCCAATGGTGCGTTAACAGCTGCTATTTGGGTAAAAGGAAAGGTGCCAGGACTCTATAGCATGCAACAAGTATTGGATTTGCAATAACTTACCCCCCTATCAAAGCAGGTTTTCTCTAGCAAATAACACTTTTATATTTTTGTGTATTACAATGCTTTCGCTTCGTAATGGAGCTTTAAGTGCTGTTTATGTGCGTTTTGTTGTTTAATTCAGAAAGAAATAGATCATTACTGAGCATTCATATATAATCAGCGGAATTTGCCACAAGTTTGCAATTTCGCGCTCGGCGCTAGCATACATCAACGGCAAGAAAAGCCATTTGATTGACCTAGCGATGATGTGTCGGAAATGTCAAAATTCGCGAAGAAGCTACTAATAAGGCTGTTTTAGACTGCTTTTGACGTATTTTTCGGAAATATTAGCGTTTCGCTAGTATTTTCCTTGTTACCTTTAATTTTAGGAGGTTGACTTGGCTATTTCTGCTCTTTTAGTGCTTGAAGATGGTTCTGTTTTCAACGGTTTAGCAATCGGTGCGGCTGGTTTTAGTGTTGGAGAAGTTGTTTTTAATACTTCAATGACAGGTTATCAAGAAATTCTTACCGATCCATCATATGCTGAACAAATCATCACGCTGACTTATCCCCATATTGGTAACACCGGAACAAATTCTGAGGATGTAGAATCTGATAATATCTGGGCCAAAGGCCTTATTATTAGAGGCCTACCGCTTATTTCAAGTAGTTTTAGAGATGAGCAATCCCTCACTGATTATCTTAAAACAAACAACATAGTCGCCATCGCCGAGATTGATACGCGCCGCTTAACTCGTATCTTAAGAGACAAAGGCGCTCAACGCGGTTGTATTGTTACTGCTGATGCACTGACTCAAGAACAAGCTTTAGCTGAAGCAAATTCCTTTGCAGGCTTAAAAGGAATGGACCTAGCTAAAGTGGTGTCTAGAAAAGAAAAGGCCGCTTGGATTGATGGTTCTTGGCAGCTTGGTGAAGGTTATGCGAAAGATATGCAGAATTTGCCATACCATGTTGTCGCTTACGATTTCGGTGCTAAAAATAATATATTGAGAATGCTGGTAGATCGTGGATGCAGACTGACACTAGTTCCTGCTGAAACCTCTGCAGATGATGTCTTAGCTTTGAACCCTGATGGAATTTTTCTATCCAATGGACCAGGTGACCCTGAGCCTTGTACTTATGCGATTGATGCCATAAAAGTATTTTTAGATAAATCTATCCCCATCTTTGGTATCTGTTTAGGCCATCAGTTGTTGGCACTAGCCAGCGGGGCAAAAACTCAAAAGATGAAATTTGGACATCATGGTGCGAACCATCCGGTGAAAGATTTGGCAAGAGATGTGGTAATGATAACTAGTCAGAATCACGGGTTTGCAGTTGATGAAGCTTCATTGCCAAACACATTGAAAGTTACACATGTCTCACTGTTTGATAAATCATTACAAGGAATAGAGCGCACCGATAAACCCGCGTTTAGCTTCCAAGGTCATCCAGAAGCAAGTCCAGGGCCACACGATGCTGCCCCTTTATTCGATAAATTTATTGAACAAATACTTCAATCCCAAACACAAGCTTAATAGTAGGAATTAGACTATGCCAAAACGTACCGACCTCAAGAGTATCTTAATTCTTGGTGCAGGGCCTATCGTGATCGGTCAAGCTTGTGAGTTTGATTATTCAGGGGCTCAAGCTTGCAAAGCATTACGTGAAGAGGGTTACCGAGTTATTCTTGTTAACTCTAATCCAGCCACCATCATGACCGACCCAGAAATGGCGGATGCAACTTACATTGAGCCAATTCAATGGGAAGTTGTCCGTAATATTATTGCAAAAGAACGCCCAGATGCGATTTTGCCAACCATGGGAGGTCAAACCGCATTAAACTGCGCCCTAGATTTGAATAAACATGGAGTGCTCAAAGAATTCAACGTCGAGCTTATCGGCGCGTCTGCTGATGCTATCGATAAAGCCGAAGACAGGGAGCGTTTCGACAAAGCCATGAAATCAATTGGCCTAGAATGTCCACACGCTGAAATTGCACATAGTATGGAACAAGCTTACGACGTATCAACTCGTATTGGTTTCCCTTGTATAATTCGCCCTTCTTTTACTATGGGTGGTTCTGGCGGTGGTATCGCATATAACAAAGACGAGTTTACAGAAATTTGTACCCGGGGCCTGGATTTGTCTCCTACCACAGAGCTATTAATAGACGAATCACTAATTGGCTGGAAAGAGTACGAAATGGAAGTGGTTCGCGATAAAGCCGACAACTGTATTATTGTTTGTACAATCGAAAACATTGACCCTATGGGTGTGCATACTGGCGATTCCATAACGGTTGCACCAGCGCAAACGCTTACCGACAAAGAATATCAAATTATGCGTAATGCAGCGATCGCTGTGCTGCGTGAGATTGGCGTTGAAACCGGTGGGTCTAACGTTCAGTTTGGTGTGTGTCCAGACACCGGGCGTTTAGTTATTATCGAAATGAACCCACGTGTATCGCGGTCGTCAGCGCTAGCATCAAAAGCAACCGGTTTCCCAATTGCAAAAATTGCAGCCAAATTAGCTGTAGGTTATACCCTAGATGAATTGGCCAATGATATTACTGGTGGCCTAACGCCAGCTTCATTTGAACCAACGATTGACTATGTTGTAACAAAGATCCCACGCTTTAATTTTGAAAAATTTGCAGGCGCTAATGACCGTCTTACTACGCAAATGAAGTCAGTAGGTGAGGTGATGGCAATAGGCCGAAATCAACAAGAGTCATTGCAGAAGGCTTTGAGAGGATTGGAAGTAGGCCGTTCAGGTCTTAATCCAATACTTGACTTGAACGACCCTGAAGCCAAAAATAAATTGATCTACGAACTCCGTGAACCTGGTGCTGAACGAATTTGGTACATAGGCGATGCATTCCGCATGGGTATGTCAGTTGATGAAGTATTCTCACTGACAAATATCGATCGATGGTACTTGGTGCAGCTGGAAGAGATTGTACAATTGGAACAGCTTGTCGAGCGCATAGGTTTGTCTGAAATTGACCACAATTTGATGAGAACACTGAAGCGAAAAGGCTTCGCTGATGCGAGAATTGCTGAACTTACTAATGTTGCTGAAGATGATGTGCGTGGAATCCGCAGTAAATTCAATATATTACCTGTATATAAGCGTGTTGATACATGTGCTGCTGAATTCAGCACATCAACTGCCTACATGTACAGTACTTATGATGAAGAATGTGAATCAAATCCTTCAGATAAAGAAAAGATCATGGTCTTAGGTGGCGGTCCAAATCGCATAGGACAAGGGATTGAATTTGATTATTGTTGTGTGCATGCTGCCTTAGCAATGCGTGAAGACGGTTACGAAACTATTATGGTTAACTGTAACCCTGAAACGGTTTCAACTGACTATGATACTTCGGATCGTTTGTATTTCGAACCTGTAACACTTGAAGATGTGCTTGAAATTGTGCGCATTGAAAAGCCCAAAGGCGTTATTGTCCAATACGGTGGTCAGACACCACTTAAATTAGCTAGAGCATTAAAAGAAAATGGTGTTCCAATTATTGGAACATCTCCAGATGCGATTGATCGCGCAGAAGATCGTGAACGTTTTCAGCAAATGGTTAACAAGCTTGGTTTAAAACAGCCCGCAAACTCAACTGTCAGTAATATGGAAGAAGCGCTCACCCAAGCTGAAATAATCGGTTTTCCATTGGTCGTTAGACCATCCTATGTACTAGGTGGTCGCGCAATGGAAATAGTCTATGATTTAAAAGACTTACGACGCTATCTGAATGAAGCTGTTAGTGTGTCGAACGATAGTCCTGTGCTATTGGATCGTTTCTTAGATGATGCAATTGAAGTTGATGTTGATGCTATTTGTGACGGAGAGAATGTCGTTATAGGCGGCATTATGGAGCATATTGAGCAAGCAGGTGTGCATTCAGGTGACTCTGCCTGCAGTTTGCCTCCATACTCCTTGTCTGAAGAAATTCAAGATGTGATGCGCAAGCAAGTTACTCAAATGGCGCTTGAACTCGAGGTCGTTGGTTTGATGAATACTCAATTCGCAATTAAAGACAACGAAGTGTACATTATTGAAGTTAACCCTAGAGCAGCAAGAACAATTCCCTTTGTTTCTAAAGCGACTGGTGTGCCATTAGCAAAAATTGCTGCAAGAGCAATGGCAGGTGTTAGCTTGGCAAAACAGAACTTCACTAAAGAAGTTATTCCCCCTTTCTTCTCAGTGAAAGAAGTAGTATTGCCTTTTGCTAAATTTCAAGGTGTTGATCCCTTATTGGGCCCCGAAATGCGCTCAACCGGCGAAGTAATGGGAGTAGCGAATGGCTTTGATGAAGCGTATGCCAAAGCAAATTTAGGTGCTTCCGCTCCAATACCCATTGAAGGTAAGGTATTGTTGTCTGTTCGTAATAAGGACAAACAACGCTTAATCGGCTTGGCGAAAGAAATGATTGAGCAGGGCTTTACTGTTGAAGCTACAAAAGGCACAGCGCTCTTCCTAGCAGAGCACGGGGTAATTTGTGGCACCGTGAACAAACTCTCGGAAGGCCGTCCTAATATAGTTGATGCGATTAAAAATGGTGAATACTGTTATGTTGTTAACACAACAGAAGGTAGGCAAGCGATAAATGACTCTGTTTATATTAGGCGTGAAGCATTGCTTAGCAAAACCAGTTATACAACCACTCTGAATGCAGCCTTTGCGACAATTAGAGCCAGAACAGCGGATGCCAAAGCGAATGTTACTTCTGTACAGGAGTTGCACAAGCGCATAAAGGCTTAGCTTTGTTTAAAACCTGATTGAAGCTGCAATCAGGCTTTAGCATTTGCAAAAATAGTATATAATCAGAATATAGATTAAAAATGAAATGCGCCTTTATAGGCGCATTTTTGTCTAATTTGACTAGCGCCTGAGACGTCTTAAGCTTGGGCTAGGTCAAATCCAGATTGTAAAAATAATTAAAGAGTAGATACATGAATACATATCCAATGACTGCGCATGGCGCTGAAATGCTGCAAAAAGAACTGCATGAGTTAAAAACAGTTAAGCGTCCTGAAATCATTAAATCAATAGCCACTGCTCGAGAGCATGGTGATTTAAAGGAAAATGCTGAATACCATGCTGCGCGCGAGCAGCAAAGCTTCTGTGAAGGCCGAATTCAAAATATAGAAGGCAAGTTATCGAATGTGCAGATTATTGATGTATTGAAAATGCCAAATAATGGCAAAGTAATTTTTGGTACTACCGTTACAGTTATGAATTGCAAAACTGAAGAAGAGATAACGTACAAAATAGTAGGCGATGACGAAGCAGATATAAAACAACTACTTATTTCAGTCAATTCACCAATCGCGCGCGGGCTAGTTGGCAAAGAAGTAGACGATGTGGTTAATATCCAAACTCCAAAAGGCACCGTAGAATTCGAAATTATTGAAGTGCAATACATCTGACTCAATGTTGAATACGCGTTCAATAACTAATACAGAGTAACTTTGGATTGCTAGTGCAAGTTAGTGAACGCATTTAACGTAGTAATTAACTCTTGAGCTAAGCTCGGCGTTAATAAACAAAACAACTTCTTTAATTACCCGCAAATCACCTTATTTCTTTCATGCCATTTAAACTTAGCCATTGTGTTGCTTTAGTTAAGGCTTCAGTGCGGTTATCCACAAAAGCGTCAGGTGGAAGGATCTCGGTAAAACCCATTTTTTGAAGCTTTTTCTTAGAGTTATCCTGCTTAACTAGCATAATGATGTGCTTTTCGAGATGGTTCGCATCCTTAATTAAGTTTTCAATTGCCAATGCAATCGTATCGTCCAGAAACGAAACATCACTTAAATCGATAATGATCACTTTGTGCTCAGTCATACTGCTCAATTCTCGTGAAAGCGCTTTAGAAACACCAAAAATCATTGTGCCACTTAGATAGAAAAACAGAATTTGGCCATTGGCTTTATTCAACAACTGCCTTTGCTCTTTAGTTAAAGGTAGGCTCCCGTCTACGTCACTGATGGCCTTGATATTTTTAGCTTGTGACGCACTTAATTTTTCAATAGTAATAATATTTGCTATAAACACACCAATGCCGACCGCGACCACAAGGTCGACAAAAACGGTAAGGAGTAAAACTGCATACATTATTAAGGAAGATTGTTTAGAGACTTTATGAGCTCGTTTAATAAAGCTCCAGTCAAGTATATCTATCCCCACCTTTACTGCAATGCCCGCAAGAACAGCAATAGGTATAGCCGATATCAGCCCTGATGCACCAAAAATGGCGACCACTAAAACCAGCACACGTATGAGGCCAGATAGGGCGGTTGTGGCCCCCGCTTGGATATTTACAACGGTACCCATGGTTGCGCCAGCACCAGGTAAACCACCAAATAATCCAGATACCATATTGCCAATACCTTGGCCAATTAGCTCTTTATCGGATTTGTGCTCACTTCTTGTCAAGTTGTCAGCAATCACGGATGTTAGCATCGAGTCTATGCAACCCAACATCCCCAGCACAATGCCATCAAGGATCATGGTTTTTATTTGATCGGGTGTGAATACGGGGAGAACGATAGAAGGCAGACTTACATTAATCTCACCAATTCTTCTGATATCGACAGTTTGAAATAGTAACACTGAAATTAAAGAAACCATTATTAAAGCAATAAGTTGAGGTGGAACGATGTTCTTTAACTTCTTAGGCGTAAAATAAAGAATGGCGATGGTTAGTATCGCCATTCCAAACTCAACGAAGCTGATGTTTTTTACAATTTCTGGAAGCGCCGTTAATGTGCCCATTACACCTCCAGATGGTGCCGCTGAGCCGAGCGCTGGAGCTAACTGCATTACGATTAGTATGCATCCAATTCCAGACATGAATCCACTGATAACACTATATGGCATCATGGTAATGTACTTGCCTAGCTTCATCACCCCAAATATAATTTGAGTAAAGCCCGCAATCATAACTACGGTGAATGCCATTGCGAGGCCATTATCTGGATTGTCAGCAATAAGCATGGTTACCACTGCAGCCATAATAACGGTCATGGGACCTGTAGGTTCTGATATTAGTGTAGGTGTGCCGCCAAATAAAGCAGCAAATAGTCCGATTATAATCGCACCATATAGCCCTGCTTCAGGACCAACACCAGAGGCAACACCAAAGGTAAGTGCAAGAGGAAGAGAAACAATTGCTGCGGTAACTCCGCCAAGAATATCACCACGCAGGTTACTTCGGTTTATAGTATTGAAAATTCGCAATTAAAGCACCTTTCATTAACGCCTAATTAAGACTTAGTTTGGAGAGCGTTCTATTCTTATCTAATCTCACAAAAGCTGATTTATATTTAGTGAATATTGCATTCAAAATTAATGCGCTCGTTGAGCACCCTAATAATTTACGATAGTATACCCATAATAAATTGAGCAGTGGTTTGATCTGCCGAACGTTATAGTTTGCTGCAGCCCTTTCTCGATATTAAAATGGCAATATTGTGCAATACCTTTCAATATAAGAGATAAAATGGAATCTATTAGTATATGTGTTGTTCAAATTATCTATTCATGTGCAATAACATCGGAAAACTCTTATAGTATCAGCAAGTAAAACAACCGCGTTTTATTCTTCAATCTAAAGTATACTTTTTCTGTTGAATATATGAGGGCTCATTAGGCTGACTTTGTTTTCAGGCGATAAATAAAAGTTGGCCCTTAAAAGTACTAGTTAACGAGATCTCGCTTTATTCAAAAAACATAAGAAATACTGGATCTTATGCGCCTGTTTAGATTACTGTATGCATCTTCCCATAGTGCTTAATAAGCGTAAACTTAAATTGGAGCACAGCGAAACCATGAGCTTATTTTGGATAACAGCAATCTTATTGATTGGTGTGATAATACCTGTACTCACTGAAAGATTCGGGCGTACCATCAATACTATTTGCACAATGCTGGCCCCTGCAATAGCGCTTGCCTACATAATTAGTCTAATGCCCGCTGTTCTTGCAGGCGAAGCTGTCGTCGAATATTTAGAATGGATACCTGCTGCTGGCCTAACGCTGTCAATGCATCTTGATGGGCTCGCATTAATGTTTTCGCTACTAATCCTAGGCATAGGGTTACTTATCATTTTATATGCACGATATTATTTGTCTGAAAAAGAGGCTATTGGAAGGTTCTTTTCATATTTAATACTGTTTATGACAGCAATGCTATCTATCGTGCTGTCAAACAATGTTTTGCAAATGTGGATGGCATGGGAAGTTACCAGCATCAGCTCATTTTTATTAATTAGTTTCTGGTCTTCAAAGTCCGAGTCGCGAAAAGGTGCGCGAATGGCACTTACGGTAACTGGGGCAGGCGGCTTGGCTTTGCTTGCCGGATTACTTATTGTGGCGGACATCGTCGGTAGCTATGAGTTACGTACGATACTCTCAAGTGGCGATTTAATTCGTGAACATGCTCTTTATCCTGTAGCTCTGATCTTAATCTTGCTCGGTGCTTTTACTAAATCTGCTCAGTTTCCGTTTCACTTTTGGTTACCCCACGCGATGGCCGCGCCGACTCCTGTCAGTGCCTACTTGCATTCCGCAACTATGGTCAAAGCTGGTATTTTCTTGTTAGCACGCTTTTATCCAGTGCTATCGGGTACCGAAATGTGGTTTTTGATTGTCAGCATGACTGGCTTAACAACCTTGCTTTTAGGCGCTTATATAGCGCTATTTAAGCATGATTTAAAAGGCTTACTTGCTTATTCAACAATAAGTCATCTCGGCCTAATTACCTTACTTTTAGGGCTTGATACCAAACTGGCTGCAGTAGCTGCGTTGTTTCATATTATGAATCATGCAGTATTTAAAGCTTCGCTATTCATGGCCGCAGGCATTATTGATCATGAATCGGGCACAAGAGACATGCGTAAACTAGGGGGCTTATGGCGTTTTATGCCTTACACCGCAACCCTTGCTATGGTTGCCGCTGCCTCAATGGCGGGCGTGCCCTTGTTTAACGGTTTTTTGTCTAAAGAAATGTTTCTTGCCGAGACCTTACATTCGTCGGCTTTAGGCTTTCTCTCATGGGTGATCCCAGTTTTAGCGACACTTGCCGCAATTTTTGCTGTTGCCTACTCAGTGCGCTTTATTCACGACGTGTTTTTTAATGGCGAACCAAAAGATTTGCCTAAAACACCTCATGAGCCGCCACGCTATATGAAAATTCCTATCGAAATATTAGTGGCACTATGTTTATTAGTAGGGATTTTTCCAAACTTTATGATTGGTGGTTTGCTAGGAGCTGCTGCGTCAAGTGTATTGATGACTGATCTTCCTTATTACAGCTTAGCGATTTGGCATGGATTCAACCTACCTTTACTAATGAGTATTATAGCCATTGCCGGTGGGTTAGTGGTGTATTCATATCGCCGTCATTTATATCGTTTCCAAGCACAATTCAAAGAGCCAGACGAAAAACTAATCTTTGAAGGGGTGATACAAAGGCTAGTTAATTATGCAACTAGGCTAAACGATGGCTTAAGTAATGGCTCTTTACAACGTTATATTGCTGCGCTTCTGTCGTTTGCCATCGTCATTACTGCGATCCCTCTGATTAATTTGAATACTGCCGCGACTCATTTTCCTGATCAAGCAGTGAGTGGTGTCGAGATTACAGCTGCCATTCTTTTATGTTTAAGCGCTATCGCTACCGTCATCTATCATCGTAAACGCATGGTTGCGCTTATAACTCTCTCGGTAGTGGGACTTATTGCGTCAATCGCATTTGCTCGTTTTTCCGCCCCAGACCTTGCACTAACACAGCTCTCTGTAGAGGTTGTGACGGTTATTTTGTTAATGTTAGCGCTGTTTTTTTTACCGCAAAAGACTGCCGCGGAATCATCACCTTCACGTGTTGTAAGAGATGTTAGTATTGCTGCGGCGATAGGCGGCTTGGTTGCCACTATTAATTATGCTTTCATTACGCAGCCCTTTGACAACAGCATTTCTGAATTTTTCTTGGCCAATAGTAAAACTGGCGGAGGTGGTACTAACGCCGTAAACGTAATACTGGTTGATTTTAGAGGGCTTGATACCTTGGGTGAAATTCTTGTATTAGGCATTGCAGCGCTAGGTATTTTTAATTTGCTTGCACGTGTTCGTTTAGCTATGCCATCTGCTAACGAGAACGGTCTTGCTTGGGCTCAAGATCGTCATCCTCCTATTTTGGCAATGATCTCCCAGAGTTTGTTACCCCTTGCGCTGTTGGTATCGTTTTATATATTCCTACGGGGTCATAATATGCCCGGAGGAGGATTTATTGCTGGTTTGATAACTGCAGTAGCACTAATTCAGCAGTACATTGCACATGGCGTCGATTGGGTTAAACCTCTTATAAAAGTTGACTACCAAACCTTAATATCCTTAGGTGTATTAATTGCTGCACTAACTGGTATTGCCAGTTGGTTATTCGGTCGTCCATTTATGACGACTTGGTTTGATTATTTTGACATTCCACTGATTGGTGAAATAGAGCTGGCAAGTGCACTGGTATTTGATTTAGGCGTTTATTTAACGGTGGTCGGTGCAACCTTATTGATTTTAGCCAGCTTGGGCAAGCTCACATCTGTTCATCGCCCAACTGCAACTGCGGAGGAATAATGGAAACTGTATACGTAATTTGTGTAGGTGTTTTAACGTCTTGTGGCATATTTCTGTGTTTAAGAGGCCGCACTTTTTCGGTAGTGGTTGGCTTAACCATGCTTTCATATGCAGTTAATCTATTTTTGTTTTCAAGTGGTCGACTGAATCTAAAAGATGCTGCCATTTTAGGTATGGGAGAATCATATGCAGACCCGCTTCCGCAGGCTTTAACATTAACGGCCATTGTTATTGGTTTTGCAATGATTGCATTTGTAGTTATTTTGGCATTGCGCGCTCGCGCAGACCTTGGTAACGACTTTGTAGACGGAACTGAGCCTCCGGATACCGATAAATTATTGAAATCAAACAGGGGCAAAGTATGACGCTTCACTTGGCGATCCTGCCTATTTTAATTCCAATGATTGGCGGTTTGTTAATGTTGCTACCGCCATTTGCTGGTGCCCACAGGTATCAGTATCGGCGCGTTGCCGCATTATTATTGATGTTGATACAAGTAGCCTTCTCAAGCTATCTAATGCTAATGGTTGTGCAAAACGGTGCAATTATGTATGCGGTAGGTGACTGGAAGCCGCCTTTTGGCATCATATTATATGCAGACCAACTGTCGGCGATGCTTGTTGCGTTAACTAGTTTCTTAGGTTTAGGCATTACCTTGTATTCCTTTTCCGGAGTCGACCGCAAAGGTAAGTATTTCCATCCCCTCATTCAGTTCCAGCTCTTGGGTATATATGGGGCAT
The DNA here is from genome assembly GCA_905479945.1 of uncultured Glaciecola sp. Taxonomy (GTDB): domain Bacteria; phylum Pseudomonadota; class Gammaproteobacteria; order Enterobacterales; family Alteromonadaceae; genus Glaciecola. Next base: position 14,142 of record CAJQOP010000073.1, read on the forward strand.
TTTTAACTAACGATTTATTTAATCTTTTTGTATTTTTCGAAGTGTTGCTTATCGCATCCTACACTTTACTTATGCACGGTGAAGGCAAACAAAAAACAGCTGCAAACGTGCACTACGTTATTTTAAACTTGATAGGCTCGAGTTTGTTTTTGTTCGCATTAGGCACTCTTTATGGAATAACAGGTACGCTTAATATTGCAGATATGGCTGCGCGGGTAGCAGAATTGTCTGGAAGTAACCAGATTATTGCTCAGGCCGGTGGTTCATTACTGCTCATTGTATTTGGCTTAAAGTCTGCAATGTTGCCGCTTCATTTTTGGTTACCTCAAACTTATGCAGCTGCTAGCGCGCCAGTCGCTGCGCTTTTTGCCATTATGACGAAGGTAGGCGTGTATTGCATATTTCGTGTTTATACCGTCATCTTTGGTGAGCAGGCAGGTGAATTAGCAAATATGATCCAGATATGGGCTTGGCCGCTCGCCATACTTACCATTGTTGCAGGTACCATAGGCGCGCTTGCAAGCCCCAACTTGCGAACGCTTGCCGGTAACCTCGTGATTATATCTGTAGGCACATTGTTAATTACCTTCTCATTAAGAACGCCAGAAGCTACAGCCGCAGGCCTGTTTTATCTTATTCACAGCACGCTAGTAACAGGTGCTTTGTTCTTAATAGCTGATATGGTTGGCCAACAACGCGGTAAAGCCCTCGATTATTTTGTTATCGCGCGCGAGATCAAGCAGAAAGCACTATTGGGTGTGTTATTCTTGATTGCTGCGATGGCTTTGGCTGGCCTACCGCCTTTTGCAGGTTTTTTAGGTAAACTCGTAATTTTACAATCAGCGACAGGTTCAGACCAGATAGTATGGGTTTGGTCAATTATTCTGGTTCCTAGTCTAATAACTATCATTGCATTGTCTAGAGCAGGGACAACGCTGTTTTGGCGAAATACACCTAGTCGTGATGCCTCTGAATCACCGGGAGTGTCAAAATGGCAGCTTAGTGGTACTTTGCTGTTGTTAGGCGCCTCACCTTTATTCGCTCTTTTTGGTGCTAGCATCATTGAATATACCAATAGTGCGGCTGCACAATTGCATGATATTGATTACTTACTTGAGGTCATGAACTTAGGAGGAGATGCGCAATGAGCCAAATTTCACGAGGGATTTCACGTGTTTTGCCTATGCCTCTGCACAGCGTATCACTCTTGATTGTGTGGCTGATGCTAAACAGCACTACTAGTTTGGGCCACATTTTATTGGGCAGTTTGCTTGGAATTTTTATTCCTCTACTTTGTGCTCCCTTGAGAGTGCCAACGCCTAAAATTAAGAGACCGTTGAAAGCTTTGACTTATGTCTTTGTCGTACTTAAAGATATAGTTGTTGCGAATATCGAAGTTGCTTTTTTGGTTGTCGGGCCGATGCATAAGATAAAACCGGGCTTAATTGCAGTTCCGCTTGATCTATCTGATACCTTACCAATTACAGTCCTCGCCAGCACGGTAACTATGACTCCCGGCACAGTAAGCGCGGACGTATCAGCTGATGAAAAGTGGCTATATGTGCATGTACTAAACATGCCTGTAGATGAGCAAGAAGTCATCGATTGGATCAAGCAACGCTATGAATCACGAGTGAAGGAGATTTTTGGATGTTAGAAATTGCTGTAATGTTGGTCGCTGCTATGCTGTGTATCGCGCTCGTGCTTAACATGTGGCGTCTGATCATTGGACCGCATGCCGTTGATCGAATTCTAGCGCTAGACACTATGTATATCAACAGTATAGCCTTAATTTTACTTTACGGTATATACAATCAAACCCCCTTGTATTTTGAAGCCGCATTGCTAATTGCCATGCTGGGATTTGTTAGTAGCGTCGCCTTTGGAAAGTACTTATTACGCGGCGATATCATCGAATAGGAGGAAGTATGAGTTTTACTATTGAACTAATTATATCTGCGCTGCTTATTTTTGGCGGTCTTTTTGTTCTCGTGGGGTCTATAGGACTGCTGCGCCTGCAAGACTTTTATGTTCGCTTACACGCTCCCACAAAAGCCACAACTCTAGGCCTCGGTGCTATTCTTATAGCCTCCATGGTGTTCATGTATCATATGCATGGATATGTGAGTATCAATGAGTTGCTGATAACGCTATTTTTAGTCATCACCGCCCCTGTTACAGCACATATTCTTGCAAAAGCGGCTATGCATCACCGAGTGAAGCTAATGGAACGTACTCGCAATAAACATCTTATTGAATCTGCGAGAATTCAGTTGCAGCCGGAGCAAGATAATGAAAAGCAAGAGCAAAACAAAGAAGTTTAGACCGCTCAATTTTTTAGCATAGACAAAATGCAGATGTCGACCAACATAAAACGCCACTATTTATTCGTTTTGGTCATTGTGTTTTTCGTTATCAATAAGCACTTTTGTTTGTCTTCTTTTTAGCAAAATTCCAATACTAAACAATAAGATAAAAAAGAGGTATGTAGGTAAGTTTCCATAGTTTCTATAGGGTGTAGTGCCATCTACTAAGGAAATTTTTTGGGTCAACACTGCGTCTTCAAATTGGGGAGCAACTGCTGAAATAGCCCCCTTATGATCAATGAAAGCCGTCACGCCATTATTTGTTGAACGAAATATAGGAAGCCCAAATTCTTTAGCTCGTATTTGAGCTATTTCCAAATGTTGATGAGGGCCATGTGAATCGCCAAACCAAGCATCATTGCTTACAGTAATAATCGCGTCGGTGTCTTCAACAAGGTTAGCTCTTATTTGATTCGGAAATGCAATTTCGAAACAAATTGCAGGGGCAAGGCTGATCCCATTTGCCAGCAAATTAGCTTGCACATAGTCACCTCTTGCAAATGAAGACATGGGAAGGTCGAAAATAGGCGCAACATCTCTTAGAAATGACTCGAAAGGGACGAACTCACCTATAGGCAATAAATGGTGTTTGGCAAAGCGGTTTTGATGTCCGTAGGTGTATGGGAGCGAGTTTTCGCCTTCTTTATCGTTGCCCAAACTGAGTAAGTTATTATTAATTATCTCAGTGCTATAATTAACATCAACTATACCTGTTATCAACGCAGTATTGGTGTCTGCGGCTTTGCCATCTAACAAGTCAAGGAAACCGGCTGCCGCAATCTCTAATTTTGGGATGGCGGCTTCAGGCCAAATTATAATGTCAGATTGCCAGTGGTCAGAGCTTAAATTCCAATATTTTTGCATAATTGGACGATCTTGCTCCGGCACCCACCTAACCGTTTGTTCAATGTTACCCTGAATCATCGTGACTGTTTTGACTTCGCCAGTTGGTACAGCCCAATTTATCGAATTTAATACAAGCCCCGAAACACATAGCACGCCTGTTAATAGCAATGATTGAAGGCCATGAATTTTCCAACCGCCGTTTTGTTGTTTTATTCTAAAGCTTAAACCTAGGTTTAGTGTGATTAGAACAAGGATTGCGCTTACGCCAATTTCGCCTATGACAGGAAGCCAGCCGCTTAAAGGACCCTCCAATTGGCTATAACCAATCGAAAGCCAAGGAAACCCAGTAAGAAAGTGAGCTCTAGCCCATTCCATTACAAGCCAAATTAACGGTAATGCAAAAGGCCAAAGTCGTTTATCAAATAGGCGATTATTTAGCCAAATCGCAAATGCAGGAAACAAAGCGAGATAAGCACAAAGGACAGCCATCATACCAATTGAGACAATTAAGGGTAAGCCGCCATGCTCTGCAATACTCACGTGTATCCAACTTACTCCTGCAGCAAAATAGCCGAAATTAAAAAACCAAGCAGCTTTAAAGCTGTGCTTAGTCAGTTTTGTTTGTAAATAAAACCAGGTAGGGAAAACGATAAAGGGCAGCCACCATGCATTAAATGGTGCAAATGCCAAAGTTAAGCTTGTACCAAGCGCAAAAAGTAAAAGTGCCTTTATCCAGGTAAACAGAACTTAATCCTCAGATTCTGGGAGTGTGACTTTTAGCTGAATAATTCTGCGTTTATCCGAGTTAGTAATTTTAAAACGCATATTTTCAATTGTAATTTCATCATCAGTTGCGGGCATGTGTCCAAATGCACGTAAAACGACACCACCAATGGTATCCGAGTCGTCTTCATTTAGAGTAGATTCGAAAAAGCGATTAAAGTCTTTTATTTCGGTTAACGCCTTAACTGAATAAGTATGCTTATTTAACGGACGAATTTCATCTGACTCGTTAATCTCTGTATCGAATTCATCTTCAATTTCACCAACAATAAGCTCCAGAATATCTTCAATGGTTACTAAACCAGAAACACCACCGTATTCGTCTACAACAATCGCCATATGGTAACGACGTTGTCTAAACTCTTTAAGTAATACGTCTACACGTTTGCTTTCTGGCACTATGATAGCTTGGCGTAACACTTCTTTTAGGTGGAGCTCTTTACCGGGTAAAAATGCGTAGGGCAGTAAATCTTTGGCAAGCAATATACCTTCGATATGGTCTTTATCTTCTGAAATGACGGGGTATCTGGAGTGTGCATTATCGAGCATGATAGGTAGAAATTGATCTACGTCTTGCTCAATATCGATAGTGACCATTTGTGCTCGAGGGATCATAATGTCCCTCACACGGATTTCACTGACTGTCATGACACCTTCAATCATTTCTTTAGTTTGAGGGTCAATAAGATCACGTTGTTCTGCGTCTGAAATAACTTCAGAAAGCTCTTCTCTGTTTCTCGGCTCCCCTTTAAAGGCCTGCGCTATTTTATCTAGCCAGCTTTTGTTAGAAGAACCGTTGGTAGAGTGGGGGTTGTCTTCGCTCATGATTTTTTCGTTTATTTCCTAATAGTTCTATATTCAATGATCTTGATAAGGATCGTCAATGTTTAATTTTGCAAGAATGGCTGTCTCTAAATTTTCCATTTCTATAGCGTCTTCTTCATTTATGTGGTCATAAGCTAACAAATGCAGTAAGCCATGCACACATAAATGGGCCCAATGGTCGATTGGGTTTTTGTTTTGCTCAGTTGCCTCTTGTTCAACAACAGAAGCACAAATGACCAAATCACCGAGAAATGCCATTTCAATATGCTCAGGTGCTTCAAATTCAAAAGAGAGGACGTTAGTCGGCTTATCTTTTTGGCGATAGTCTAAGTTGAGTTGTTGGGACTCACTCGCATCAACGAATCTTAAGGTAACTTCAAATGGTTCGGTTTGCACCTGTTCAATTTGATGAAATTGCTTGTCAAAACTTTCAGCAACAGTATCTGTATCAAAACTGTCGCCCTCAGAAATTTCTCTAATAGCATGACTGATGGATATCGAGGAATCAGTTTCAGTAGATAAGAGATCACCATGTATTCTTTGTGAGCGTATTACTTCAATAGCAGCATTTAACCAACGCTCTATCTGTTTAGGTTTTGGTAAAGAGTGGATGAGCTTGTCATGCTCAAGCGCATTTTGTAAATCAACCTTTATTGTCATTGTTAGGCTTTTTTTCTAGCGGCTGTTGATGGATGTTAGGTTCACTAATATGTTGACTAGTATGCCGAATTTGTTCATCGCGAAGACGTTTCTTCTCAAGTGTTTCAAGTTCTTTTTTTGCTTCATATGTTTCATATGCCTGAACTATTCGAGCAACTACAGGGTGCCTTACAACATCTTGAGCATTAAAGAAATTGAATGAAATATCATCTACTTCACTTAACACTTCAATAGCGTGGCGTAAGCCGGACTTAGCGCCTCGAGGCAAGTCTATTTGTGTAATATCACCTGTTATGACTGCTTGTGAATTAAAACCTATGCGCGTTAAGAACATTTTCATTTGTTCTACCGTCGTGTTTTGGCTTTCATCCAAGATAATGAATGCGTCATTTAATGTACGTCCTCGCATATAGGCAAGAGGAGCAACTTCAATAACGTTGCGCTCAATTAGTTTTTCAACTTTTTCAAACCCAAGCATTTCAAACAAGGCATCGTAAAGAGGTCGCAAGTAAGGATCGACTTTTTGTGACAAATCACCTGGTAGAAAGCCCAATTTTTCACCTGCTTCAACAGCAGGCCTAGTCAATAAAATACGGCGTACGTCTTGACGTTCTAAGGCATCTACTGCGCAAGCAACCGCTAAATAAGTTTTGCCTGTTCCTGCAGGACCAATTCCAAAGGTAATATCGTGAGTAAGAACATTGGCAACATAGGCTGATTGGTTTGGATTACGCGCTTTTATAACACCACGTTTGGTCTTAATCTGCACTTCTTTACCGACGCCACCTGATTCAGCATTCTCTAAGCATTTAAGCTCTTGAATGGCCAAATGAACTTGATTTGGTTCGATTACAGGGACACTGCCTTTGACGGCTTGCGTTTCAATGTAAAGTTGCTTTAGAAGTTCGCTAGCACCATTGACTTGCTGTGAATCACCCAACACTTTAAATTGATTTGAATGATAGGTTATTTCAACACCAAGTCGGCGCTCAATTTGTTTTATGTTGTCATCAAATGGACCGCAAAGGCTCGACAAACGTTTGTTATCTTCAGGTTGCAATACTATTTCGTTACTAACTAACTTACTCAATATAATCTCTTTCTATAAGGGCTTTAGTGTATTTTTGAACCTGCATTTTCATCTGCTTAAATGGGTTAAGCTGGGACGAATTGAGTCACACCATTGTTATCAGGTAGTGGTTTTTTCGCCATGATACTTTGAGGCGAGATCGCTACACGCAATCCCATGTCACTTTCTCGCTGAACCATTGTTCCACGCAGTGAGTTGCTGTAAACAGCTGTGATATTAACGTCAACAAATTCACCGATCATGTCGGGAGTACCTTCAAAATTAACAACTCTGTTATTTTCAGTTCGGCCAGTTAATTCCATCACATCTTTCTTGGAAGGACCTTCAACTAAAATTCGCTGAGTTGTGTTTACCATATGACGAGCGATACTCAGCGCATTTTGATTGATACGTTGCTGTAATATCTGCAGTCTTTGCTTTTTAGTTTCTTCAGTTACGTCATCAACTATATCCGCTGCCGGTGTGCCGGGACGTGAGCTGTAAATAAAGCTAAAGCTCATGTCGTATCCAATTGTGCTAATTAGGTCCATTGTGGCCTCAAAATCCGCATCAGTCTCGCCAGGGAATCCAATAATGAAGTCTGACGACATGCATAAGTTTGGGCGTACTTTCTTTAGTTTACGAATAATCGATTTGTATTCGATGGCTGTGTGGCCGCGTTTCATTTGGTTTAGAATACGGTCAGATCCACTTTGCACAGGCAGATGAAGATGATCGACTAACTCAGGGATATTTTTGTAAGCCTCAACAATGTCATCCGTAAATTCGACGGGATGAGATGTGGTGTAACGTATCCTGTCGATACCATCAATGCACGCAACTAACTCTAATAATTCGGCAAAACGGCAAACGTTACCATCGTAATGTGGGCCTCTAAAGGCATTTACATTTTGCCCTAACAAATTGACCTCTCGCACCCCTTGAGCTGCTAATTGTGCAATTTCAAGAAGAATGTCATCTACTGGGCGATTAACTTCTTCACCTCGGGTATAAGGCACAACACAAAAACTACAATATTTGGAGCAACCTTCCATTATAGAGACAAAGGCAGTTGGTCCATCTGCTCTTGGCTCAGGCAGACGGTCAAACTTTTCAATTTCAGGAAAGCTGACATCAACCACTGATTTGTCGCCGCCTTTAATTTGCGCAATCATTTCAGGCAGACGATGAAGTGTTTGAGGCCCAAAGACGATATCAACGTAAGGTGCACGTTTTCTAATTTCTGCTCCTTCTTGCGATGCTACACAACCACCAACGCCGATGATTAGCTCTGGTTTGTCCTTTTTCAAGTTTTTCCAGCGACCAAGTTGATGAAATACCTTTTCCTGTGCCTTTTCTCGGATAGAGCATGTATTCAACAGAATAACATCTGCGTCTTCTGCTTCATCAGCTAAAGTATAGCCGTGAGTAGAGTCAAGAAGATCAGCCATCTTCTCAGAATCGTACTCGTTCATCTGGCAGCCCCAGGTTTTAATAAATAGCTTTTTGTTCATATTTACAATATTTCATCTTTAATTAGGTCGATTGTGCACGAGCACGTAATTAGAACAATTACGCTAACGCACGATTGAACCCTTTATTTTAAACTGAAATAGCCAATGAAGCCAGTTTAAACATGAAAGGAAACGGTGTTTTCGACAGATTATAAAAACCATCGTTGTCTTATCGTTACATTCGCCAGCCAAATTAATAAAATTGCGCCATACAACATACTTATGCTCAAGGGGGAGTCCCCAAATGAATAGCCGATAACTGCGGCAAGAAACACGCTTGAATTCGTTCTTTTAAGCATACTTTTACAACAATAGGAATCAAGCATAGGACCATCTTTAGCGCCACTATTGCTGAAGTAAATGGAACACTTGCCAAAAAGTAAAAAAAGCAGTCCATCCGCTCCAAGCAAGACCTGATTATTCATTAATTTGGATGACTTCTTTTAGTTAGCAGGTGAGAGCGTGAGCAAATATATGTTAGCCTGTAAAACGCCTCATGTTCGTACCTCATGATCGAGCCTTGTAATTGCTCCGTATTATGATTTATGTCGTTAAAATCTTATAGTTCATGAGTATTGTTATGAACCTTGTTATAAGTCTTGAACGATACTGTTTGTTAACACAAACAGTTATGCTTAATAGCGGTTTATGTTTGGGTTTATGTCATGGTAAATATCGTACGAATTTTTAAACGTTAGGCAGGGCAGCATGAAGTTAGAAACAGATTACTGTATATTTGGCGGCGGCATGATCGGCAGTGCACTGGCTATTGGCTTATCCAAACTGGGATATCGCGTTGTCGTTATAGAAGCTTTCAAACCTAAAATCTTTAATCACGAAGATCTGCCGGATTTGCGGGTTTCAGCACTGAACAGGTACACACAAAAATTATTAGAAACGTATGGCGTTTGGCGCAGAGTAGCGGAAATGCGCAGCAAACAATATCAGCGACTATCAGTGTGGGAAGATATCAATAAGCCATTGCATTTTGAAGCATCTGACATTGGCGAGTCGTATTTGGGATACTTCGTTGAAAATCGAGTGTTACAGCTTGCCTTGTTGGCCACAATTGATGAAGAACATTGCGATAGTATTGAAGTAATATATGCCAAGGCTACTGAAATTGATGTGGATAAGGCAAGAGTAGTATTAGATAACGCAACACAAATTCAAGCTAAAATCCTTGTTGGTGCTGACGGCGCGCATTCGCAATTGCGCGATGCCGCCAAAATTGGCACAACAGGTTGGCAATATGAGCAGCAAGCTAATGTTTTATTGGTAAAAATGAAATCTGTATTTGATGCAGCCACGTGGCAGCAATTCACGCCACAAGGGCCGGTAGCATTTTTACCTCTTTTTGACGGTTATGCAAACTTGGTATGGTATGGCGATTCGGCTATAAGCGATAAAATTAAGAACACCAGCAATACTGATATTAAAAAGTTTGTATTGGATAGCTTTCCGTCTTTGTTGAACGACTTTGATGTTATCGATAAAACAGGTTTTCCACTACGCAGAATGCATGCAAACAATTATTGGCGCTCAAATGCTGTGTTGGTTGGTGATGCAGCTCATCAAATAAATCCTCTGGCTGGCCAGGGTGTTAACCTTGGGTTCAAAGACATTGGCGCGCTAGTTGAATCTATTAAAGTTAACCCCATTACTGATATTAACAAGAGAGCCCTTTTGAACTACGAAAAACAAAGGAGAGCGTCGAATTTGTTGATGATGAGTGCAATGGATTTGTTTTATCAAACATTTAGTAACGACATTCCTCCAATTAAAATCATTAGGAATCTTGGCGTTACCTTAGCTAACGCCGCTGGGCCAATTAAGAAAAAGGCGCTCAAGTACGCAATGGGAATTGAATAAGGAAAGTTAAATGGCAGTTTTAAGTATTTTAGCAGTGCTATTTATAGCACTTTTAGTGGTAGTTCCAATGCTTGAAAAATCGAGCATGCGGATTTCAAAAGAAACTCAAGCGAAGTTCGCTAAATGGGCGTTTCCGCTGATTATCATCATACTGGTTATTCAGCTATTCATGTATTACTAGTGACAGTTCTGACCGAGATTAGCGTGACTCATAGCTTATTGAACACGCAGAATTTTGCCTAAGAACAGTCCTCAAAATAGCACGAAAAGCAAAACAATAGACCCTAACCTAAAGGGTCTACTTCCAAATCTTATCTTCGGTGCTTCCTTGAATATTGCAATCCGCCTCCATAAAGTCCATCTTTAACTTATTCTTGCGTTTTTCATTGTAGTCTTTAGTGACGGCAACTATTGTTGGTGTTAGTAAGACGATAGCGATAATATTAACTACCGTCATAAGACCTAAGGCCATATCGGCCATTGCCCATACTTTTGGTACTGCGGCCATAGAACCCCATAGAATCATAGCTAAGTAGCCCGTTGTGTAAAAAGCTCGGCCGTACTTATTATCCAGTTTAAACATGTGCAAGTTACTCTCGCCATAGGCGTAATTGGCCACCACAGAAGTAAACGCAAATAAGCTAATAGCCGCAGCAACAAAATCGCCACCATAAGCGCCTAAGTGACTTTCCATAGCGGTTTGAGTGAGACGAATGCCTTCCATTTGTCCGGTCTCATTTCCATGCCCAGCCAACAAGATAATGAAGGCAGTACAAGTACATAAGATCATGGTGTCGATAAACACCCCCAACATTTGAATATAACCCTGTGAAGCCGGGTGATTAGGATGGGGAGTTGCACTAGCAGCAGCATGCGGAACACTACCTGACCCCGCTTCGTTTGAGTATAAACCACGTTGGATACCGTTTTTAACGGCTGCAGCAAAAGCGCCAGCCCCGGCCTCTTGCAGTCCAAAAGCAGACTTTACAATGTCAATAATAACGTCAGGCAACAATTGAATGTTGATTATAGTGATGACTAAGGCTACAGAAATATAAGCAATTCCCATGAAGGGAACAATCCACTCTGCAAATCGGGCAATCGCTCTTAATCCACCCATTACGATTAAAGCAGCCAGCATGATAATAGCTAGCCCTGAATGGAATGTGTCGATCCCATAGCTATTGCTAAGGGCGTCAGTGATGGTGTTAGCTTGTACAGCTGAAAATACAAAACCGTAGCCAAAAAATAAACAAAGAGCAAAAATAATTGCAAACCAAGAGTTGTTTAAGCCTTGTTTAATATAATAAGCGGGCCCACCACGGTATTGCCCATTATCATCTTTTATTTTGTAAACTTGTCCCAACACGCTCTCTGCATAGCCTGTTGCCATGCCCAAAATTGCGATAACCCACATCCAAAATATAGCGCCTGCGCCACCCAATGAGATTGCGACCGCGACACCCGCTAGGTTGCCTGTGCCAACGCGCGCCGACAAACTAGTGCAAAGTGCTTGAAAAGAGCTGATGCCTGAGGGATCACTTTTCCCACTGCCTTTTAGTAAGGAAAACATGTGTTTGAAATCTAAAATTTGAATAAGCTTAAGCCTGACTGAAAACCAAACTCCTGCAATGAGCAGCATATAGATTAGTACTTGGCCATCACCCCATAAAACCATATTTACAAAGGATACTATTTCGGTGATAGCTTGACCGAGGGTGTTAAATGTTTGAGAGAAGAAGCTAGATGATTCGGTGCTAATGCTTTGAATTGCAGTGACTAATTCAGGTAACAAAATTTATTTCCTTTAAAACGCAAAAAACGCCGGATAAACCGACGTTTTTAAAATATGGCTGGGGTAGCAGGACTTGAACCTACGAATGACGGGATCAAAACCCGTTGCCTTACCAACTTGGCTATACCCCAAGAGTAATAAATGATAACAAAAATTACAACAGCAATATTACTTACGGACTGAGATGGCTGGGGTAGCAGGACTTGAACCTACGATCGCGGGATCAAAACCCGCTGCCTTACCAACTTGGCTATACCCCAACAGTGTATGGTGCGGAAGGAGAGACTTGAACTCTCACGCCGTGAAGCACTGGAACCTAAATCCAGCGTGTCTACCAATTCCACCACTCCCGCATTTCTCAGCCACTTATCACTAGATAACATTACTTGCTAATATGACGTGAAAATATCACTTGCAAATACCACTAGGTAATAAGTGTGTTGGTGGCTACGGCGGGACTCGAACCTGCGACCCCATCATTATGAGTGATGTGCTCTAACCAGCTGAGCTACGTAGCCATCCTTTCACCCTAAAACAGCACATGTCTGTTTCTGAGTGGCGCGTATTATGCTTAGTTGGAGTGAGGTCGTCAACCCCTTTTTTACATGAAACAACCACTTGGACACTAATTAATCAAGATTCCTAAATAAAGAGCGTCTTCATCGGGAAAACCCAGGAAATAATATTACTATTTGACGAGGTAAGTGCGTAAGATATTGTGTGGATTTGCTGGTTTTGTGATGCCGTTTGAAACAAAGAAGCCTAATTACAGTATTCATGCAATTAGGCTTTAAATATCTTTATTGTTTGTTCTAAATTTATCTAAACATTAAATCTGAAATGTATAACGTCGCCATCCTTTAGAACGTATTCTTTGCCTTCTAAGCGCCACTTACCGGCTTCTTTCGCGCCCGCTTCGCCTTTACAAGCTACATAATCATCATATCCAATGATTTCAGCGCGAATAAAGCCTTTTTCAAAGTCGGTGTGAATTTTACCTGCACCTTGAGGGGCCGTTGAACCAATAGGGTAGGTCCATGCTCTGACTTCTTTTACGCCTGCGGTAAAGTAGGTTTCCAACGTCAATAAACTGTATCCTGCGCGGATAACTCTATTCAAGCCTGGTTCTGTTAGGCCTAACTCTTCCATAAATTCTGCTTTTTCTTCTTCGTCTAATTCGGCGATATCAGATTCTATAGAAGCACAAATGCTAACTACTACGGCATCTTCTGCTTCCGCTATTGCGCGTAATTTATCAAGGTAAGGATTGTTTTCAAAACCATCCTCACTTACATTTGCAATGTACATAGTAGGCTTTAAGGTCAAGAAGTTCATATACGCAATAGCTGCATGTTCTTCTTTGCTAAACTCAACTGAGCGAAGCAACTCACCTTCATTTAAGTGGGGTAGCACTTTCTCTAGTACTTTCAGCTCGAACTTAGCGTCTGCATCGCCGCCTTTAGCGCGTTTGCCGACTCTAAAAATAGCTTTTTCACATGTTTCTAGATCAGATAAAGCCAATTCAGTATTGATCACATCTACATCTTCTTGAGGATCTACTCTACCAGCTACGTGAATAATATTCTCATCTTCAAAACATCTAACTACGTGGCCTATGGCATCAGTTTCTCTGATATTTGCCAAAAACTTGTTACCCAAGCCTTCACCTTTTGATGCACCAGCTACTAGGCCTGCGATATCAACAAATTCCATTGTTGTCGGAATAACACGTTGTGGGACCACTATTGCAGAAAGTGCATCGAGTCTCTCATCCGGCACAGGAACTATGCCTGTATTGGGTTCGATAGTACAAAACGGAAAATTAGCCGCTTCAATTCCTGCTTTAGTTAATGCATTAAAAAGCGTAGATTTACCTACATTTGGTAGGCCGACAATACCGCATTTGAAACCCATGTTCGTGGTCCTTTAATTTCTATTTCTTTAAAAGTAGTGCTTATGAAGCAATACCTGATGTTGATTATTCCGCTTTAAACGAATGCAACCGCTGTGTTGCTGACACTAGATCTTTTTCGATTAGTTGTTCGGTACTCCGAATCGCTTCATCTATTGCAGCATCTATTTTTTCTTGCTCTGCTTTTTGTGCTCTACCTAATACATGGCCGGTAACTTTTCCTTTGTCACCCGGATGACCAATACCTATGCGCAAGCGCAAAAACTCTCGCTGATTTGCGAATTTTGCAACAATATCGCGAATACCATTTTGCGTTGAACTTCCACCAATCTTAAATTTAGCGATACCAGGTTCAAAGTCTAGTTCATCGAACGCGACTAACATTTGGGTATAGTCTATTTTGTAGAAATTAGCTAACGCAGCAACCGCTTGGCCGCTTTTATTCATGAAGGTAGTAGGGATTAATAAGCGAATGTCTTGGCCATGCAGTATAAAGCGGCCAGTAAAACCAAAAAACTTACTTTCAAATTTTAATTGGCAATTAAATCTTGAAGCTAAGCTTTCAACAAACATCGCGCCAGCATTGTGACGCGTGTTTTGATATTCGGGGCCTGGATTTCCCAAGCCCACGATTAGACGAATGTCAGTCAAACTGATTAAGCCTCAGTCGAACCTTCTTCACCTTCGCCACCTTCAGCAGCTGCATCATCTTCAGATTCAGCACTTGGACCTCTAGCTAACTTAACGGTAACAACAGCTAAATCGTGGTCTTCGCCTTTACCTAATTCAACAGACTCGACACCTTTTGGAAAGGTAAGATCTGATAAGTGAATAGTATCACCCAGCGCAAGGTTCATTATATCAACTTCAATATATTCTGGCAGGTCTTTAGGCAAACAAGAAATTTCAATGTCGTTCATGTGATGCTCAGCATGACCACCGTCGGTCTTAATTGAACCAGCATTCCCTTCGTTCATGAAGTGAATCGGTACGTTTGTCGTTAACAACTGGCCAGCAATAACGCGCTGGAAATCGATGTGAGTGACCTTGAGCTTATATGGATGGCGTTGCATATCTTTAACAAGAACTTCTACTTTTTTACCGTCAACGTTTAAGGTTAAAACATGAGAGTAAAAAGCTTCGAAATCTTGAGCTTGATGAACTTTATTGTGTTCAAGCGTAATAGATACTGGTGCTTCAACACCACCGTATATGATTGCTGGTACTTTATCCTGATGACGAAGGCGGCGGCTCGCACCTTTCCCTAGGTCAGTTCGGACTGTTGCATCCAACTTAAAAATTGCTTTAGACATTTTATGTCTCCAAATAAAAAATTGATAAACTCGACTTTGCGACCAAATCGAGTACGTGTTTATTTTTTGAATTACTTATACCGAGGCAAGAGTATGCAGAAAATAAAAACCCGCATTAAAACGGGCGACGTATTCTATCACTGCGGCAATAAACAAACAATGTAAAATTAGTGACTTGGTTGAGCTACAGCAAAACTAAATGTTGTAAAAGCATTTAGAATCAGGGCATTTTAAGAAATGAAGCGCATAATTCTACAAATCTTGGGGGTTTACGGCTGGGCGGTCAGCTTTTAATACTTTCGAATCATCTAAGATAAGTACTTTTTCAACTCTAATTACTTCACCGAACTGTGTGGTTGTAATCATGTCAGGCAATGGTTGGCCTGTAAGTTGAATAAAGAGACCGTGACGCAAATGTTCTTTTGGCATGCCCATCGGTGTATATTTCTTTCCATCGTCGGCAATAAAACTAAAGAAACCGCCCTCCATCTCTTGAAACAATACTTGGCCTTTTAGCGTTACCAACTTCGAGCTTTGTTGCTCATCTTCAACCATCTTCAACTCTCTAATTTCATCTTTCGCTGTTTTATCTTGAGACATCTCGAGGGCTTGCTCGTCGACATTATTAATATCTTTTTCTTCGTTTTCTGAGCAAGCTGACAACAAACCACCCAAAACTATTGCACTAGCTAAGATGCAAGACTTTGTAATTTTGCTCATTTTTTTCTCTCTTTTTTAAGTTAATGCTAGCACTATATAAAACTAACAAGTCATTCTGTTTGCTAACATAATACTACGCTGTATATTCTGAATTGATTATGAACGAGAGTCAAAACTGAACCCTTTGGTACACGACCATAATTATAACTGTAAGCATAATCATTTAAAACCAAGTGGGGCAAGTTCTAACCGAGAGGATAAATTCCTTTCCTAAACCAATAATAATTCGTTGTGGGCCTGAAATTTCACCTTCTACTTCGTTGTTCCATTCACATATTAATGTGCTGGTTCCTTTGCGTAACTTACATTTCCAGTGATCTACCCCGTGATCTGCCCCATGATCTACCCCATGATCTACCAAGCCATTGACCCAGAAATCTGCAGGGTGATATTCAGAGGCTAACTCCCAACCATCTTGTTGATATTTTTGAATGATTTTTTGAAACTGTTGCGTTGGAATCTGTTGAATGATGTTTAGTTGGTCACGCTTGTACTTGTATTTGGTATATATTTGTCCTAAGCGAGTCATAATGTTCATAAATTATTTTGGCCAAGCAAAGCTTATGTTTTTGAAAGCATATCCTTAAGCACAGAAAAAATAAATACCAATTACGAAAAAGCCGAGTTGCATCGCTACAACTCAGCTTGTTCACAAGGTTTTTTTACCTATGATTTTTAATGTTTCAGCAGCATTTCAAAAGCGCCGTGTTTATCTTTTCTGAAACAAAAAACTAGTATTCAAACATTGCTGAAATTGACTCTTCGTTACTAATACGTCGGATCGTTTCAGCTAGCATTTCTGAAAGTGTTAGTTGCTTCACTTTTTTCAGTGCTCGCATCTCTTTGCTTAACGGAATGCTGTCAGTAATAATAATTTCATCAATAACAGAATTGCGTAAATTTTCTACGGCATTGCCTGAGAAAATTGCATGCGTTGCATAGGCGAATACTCGCGCAGCGCCTTGTGCTTTGAGCGCTTCAGCAGCCTTAGCTAAAGTGCCGCCTGTATCAATCATGTCATCAACAATAATACAGTCTCTACCTTTTACATCACCAATAATATTCATAACTTGCGCTACGTTGGCTTTTGGACGACGTTTATCAATAATCGCTAGGTCACAATCGTTTAATAGTTTAGCCGTTGCTCTAGCTCGCACTACACCACCGATATCAGGGGAAACCACAATCGGATTTACGAAGTCGCGTTGGAACATATCGTCCAATAATATTGGTGTACCAAATGCATTATCCACTGGTACATCAAAGAATCCTTGAATTTGCTCAGCGTGCAAATCAATTGTTAAAACGCGGTCAACGCCAACATTTGATAAAAAATCGGCAACAACTTTTGCAGTAATTGGTACTCTTGCAGAACGTACGCGTCGATCTTGACGGGCATAGCCAAAGTAAGGGATAACGGCGGTTATTCGGCCGGCCGAAGCACGACGGAAAGCATCGATCATGACGATCAATTCCATTAAGTTATCGTTGGTCGGAGCACAAGTAGATTGGATTATGAAAACATCGGAACCACGAACATTCTCGTGAATTTCGACACATATTTCACCATCACTAAAACGGCCAACACTGGCATTTCCCAATTTAGTGTATAAACGTTCGGCGACTTTCTGGGCGAGTTCAGGTACAGCATTTCCTGCAAAAAGCTTCATATCAGGCACAAGATTAATCCTCAGTGCGTTGTTTTAGTAATGGCTGGGGTAGCAGGACTTGAACCTACGATCGCGGGATCAAAACCCGCTGCCTTACCAACTTGGCTATACCCCAATAAAGGTTTTAGCTTGTCAGGATTTAGGGTTATCTAATTTTAAATACCAAGAGCGAGATGCAGACATGAACGGTCAACACCTTTGGCAATAAAACCAGCATAACAATCAGGTAGCAAATGGAGTACCTTGTCAGCGTTTTCTTTCGCATCGAAAACTGCAAAAACACTTGCACCTGTTCCAGTCATCCTAGACTGAGCATTCGGCGCATAGTGTACCAACCACTGTAATAAATTTGCAACTTCCTTATGCGTTTTCGCTACTAAAGTTTGACAATCGTTGCGAGTTTTCTCAAAAGAATACTGTTTAAAATCAATTTTAGGTGTATTTCGTGATAAGTCAGCGGATGTAAATATGTCTTTGGTTGATACTGATATGTTCGGTGTCGCCACTAAATACCATTTTTGGGGAGTCGATATTGGCAACAACACTTCACCAACCCCTTCAGCAAATGCTGTGTTTCCATGCACAAAAATAGGTACATCGGCACCTAATTTCAAACCAATGCTGGCTAGTTCCTGCAGGCTTAGCTTGCAATCCCATAGGCTATTTAACACAAGTAGCACCGTAGCAGCGTTGGATGAACCACCGCCAATGCCGCCGCCCATTGGCAATCGTTTTTGTATGTGTAGGGTGCAACCTCCGTTTTTAAACGCGTGAGTTTGCAGCGCTTTCGCCGCGCGATAGACTAAGTTATCTTGTTCTGGTACTCCAGGAAGTTGCTCTGCAATAGCAATATGATGACTTTTATTAATCTCAAAACCAATCTCGTCTCCTACATCTAAAAGCTGAAATAAGCTTTGTAGCTGATGGTATCCGTTATCGTAGCGCCCAGTAATATGCAAAAATAAATTTATCTTTGCCGGGCTTGGATACCAAGTTATTTGCGCTTCCACTGGCTCACCTTAAATTTTAATCTCGTTTTATCTGTGGGCTTATTGACCTCGATAGAGAAGGGAAGCCATATACCCTGTACTTTTTGATATTGACTGTAGCTAATTTCCCAACCAATACATTTGGCGCATATTGGTTCAATTCTGCTAGGGAAGCCCATGTCATTTAATATTACTTTGTCTTCAGGATTTGTTTCTCCCTTGATCCATTGCGGTAAATTATCAAGCGGTAATATCCAGCCAGTCGCACGATATATTAAAGCTTCTGTTGATTCGTCCTGATAATTTTTGCCGTCGGAGTCCAAACGAGCAATTTCGCCATCAAAAGTTAACTTTAATAGCGACACACCGATTAAGTTTGACAGCCTGAAATCAAGTTCTTGATTTGTTTGTTGCCAATTTAAGTATGCGCTTTTGCGCTCTGTGGGCGTGATAACTGCAATTTTTCCTACTAGTTCCCATGAGTTTGTTAGGCTTAGCTTTTCTTGGTTAGATAAGGCCAAAAAATCGGGTGACATGTCGATAGCACGTTCATTACCAAGTTTAAGCGTATTTTGGCAAGCGCTTAATGCAGTTAAAAGTAGAACAGTAATACCGAGTTTTGTTAATTTTGGCTTGAGCACGAAGTAACCTTAAATATTAGATCTCGAGTAAAGATTATCATTTTGACTAATAAATCTGTAATAATTCATTTTTTAACTTTCTTAAATTGCAACTCGATACTAGGGGTTTGCATTAATAAGTACTATGTACCGACTTTGTGGAGCATAATAACAAACGCTTATTATATCGAAAGCAAGCCGATTATGTGAGTGAAAAAGGCCTTTTAGTAGCAAAAAAATCATTAGATTTTAAATTCTTTAATCTCAATTTCTTTCAATCATATACGCTTTTTCGTACAATGCCGCGAAGAATCCACTTAAGGCTCTATAACCTTTTTACATGACCATCATTGCGCTCGGCATTAATCACAAGTCTGCACCGGTAAATTTGCGGGAAAAAGTCGCTTTTTCACCGGACAAACTTGCGCATGCTTTGCAATCATGTCCAGAACAAACCAGTGCGAAGCAAGTGGTCATTCTGTCGACTTGTAATAGGACAGAAGTTTATATAAAGGCAGAGCAAGCTGATGACGCAGAAAAGTTATCGCAATGGCTAGCAGACTTCCATCAAACAGAACTTGATATCGTACGTCAGCATAGCTACGTAAAATATAACGACGATGCTATAAATCACTTAATGAGAGTGGCTTGCGGTTTAGATTCTTTAATAGTAGGTGAACCGCAAATATTAGGTCAAGTGAAGCAAGCGTATTCCGAGTCTAAAAACGCGGGCAAAATAAAAACAGAGTTTGAAAAACTATTTCAGTCTACCTTCTCAATTGCAAAAAAAGTGCGCACCGAAACTGAGATAGGCGCAAATGCGGTATCAGTTGCATTCGCAGCAGTGCAGTTGGCGAAGCAAATATTTTCCAAGCTGATCCATAGCAATGTGTTATTAATTGGTGCTGGTGAAACAATAGAATTAGTAGCTAAACACTTAGAAGACGCGCAAGCTAAGTCAATTACTGTTGCCAATAGAACGCTTTCAAAGGCCAGTGAATTAGCAGAAACATTAAATGGAACTGCAATTACGATAAGCCAAATACCTGTGCATATAGCCCAGGCTGATATTGTTATAAGCTCAACCGCAAGTTCACTTCCTTTAATTGGACGGGGTACGGTTGCTACAGCGTTGAAAGTAAGAAAACACAAACCAATGTTATTAATAGATTTAGCAGTACCACGAGATATTGAAAGTGAAGTGGGAGAGTTAGACGACGCGTTCTTGTACACGGTAGACGATTTACAAAATATTGTTGAACAAAATGTGGCAAACCGAGAAACGGCAGCTCATCAAGCAGAGCAAATGATTGCGACTCAAGTAAATCATTTTGCTAGTTGGCAGCAACACTATCAAAACGTTGATTTAATTAAAAATTATCGAGAGAAAGCAGAACAAACAAGAGATGAGGCTTTACAAAAAGCGCTAAAGCAGATTGATGATGGCGTTTCGCCTGACGAAGCCATGACACAATTGGCCTTCAAGTTAACCCAAGCTATGTTGCATGGCCCTACAAAAGCATTGCAACAAGCTAGCAAGCGGTCAGATGACGACAACCTAAACCTTTTAGCAAAAGCACTAGGGTTGGACGAGGCAGAGAAAAGAGAAACAGGAAAAGAATGAAACAATCCGTAGTCCAAAAGTTAGAATCCTTGGTTGAACGCTTTGAAGAAGTTCAAGCATTATTAGGCGATCCTGATGTGATAGGGAATCAAGAGAAATTCCGTAACTTATCAAAAGAATACTCCCAATTAGAAGAAGTTGTGAAGCAGTTTGGTGGATTTCAAGCGGCGCAGCAGGACGTCGAATCCGCACTCGAAATGCTTCAAGAAAATGATCCTGAAATGAGAGAAATGGCCCAAGAAGAGCTTAAAGCAAGTAAAGCACGCGTTGAAGAA
Organism: uncultured Glaciecola sp.; assembly: GCA_905479945.1. GTDB lineage: Bacteria > Pseudomonadota > Gammaproteobacteria > Enterobacterales > Alteromonadaceae > Glaciecola. The sequence goes on from CAJQOP010000073.1 coordinate 34,995, forward strand.
CTAGAATCTAGCCTTCAAATTCTCTTGCTACCGAAAGACCCGAATGACGACAATAGTTGTTTCTTGGAAATTCGCGCGGGTGCAGGTGGCGACGAAGCGGCTATTTTTGCAGGTGATTTGTTTCGGATGTATAGCCGATATGCTGAAAGTAAAGGTTGGAAGCTTGAACTGATGAATGCTAATGAAGGCGATCACGGCGGTTACAAAGAAATTATCGTTAACCTCAGTGGTGCTGGTGCTTATGGTGTCATGAAGTTCGAATCGGGTGGTCATCGTGTTCAGAGGGTACCTGAAACAGAGTCACAAGGTCGAATTCATACTTCAGCCTGCACAGTTGCAGTGTTACCTGAAATACCAGAGTCTGAAGCGATAGAAATTAACGCCGGCGATCTGCGCGTCGATACATATCGAGCGTCAGGTGCAGGTGGACAGCACGTAAATAAAACAGACTCGGCTATTCGTTTAACTCACTTACCAACTGGTGTTGTAGTTGAATGTCAGGATGAGCGTTCGCAGCATAAAAACCGAGCGCGAGCGATGTCCGTTTTGCAAGCACGTTTAAATCAGATAGAAGAAGATAAGCGTAATGCGGAAGAAGCAAGCACAAGGAAAAGTTTAGTAGGAAGCGGAGACCGTTCAGAAAGGATACGTACCTACAATTTCCCCCAAGGACGTGTGACTGACCATCGTATTAATTTAACCTTATATAAGCTGGATGATGTTATTGCGGGTGATTTAGGCGCATTGATGGAGCCTATTCGTCAAGAGCATCAAGCTGATATGTTGGCTTCATTGTCAGAATAAAACTAGCGCTAGTAAACCGCTGGAGCTAGTAAACCGCTGGAGCTAAAAAAAACCGGCGTGAACAGGCTCTTGTTAGCTAATTGCAATAACTAATAAGGTTTTCTTAAAATTATGAAAATAGTCTGTGCTTGTGGCTGAACTACCAAAAAATTTAACTAACACAGATTCTGACTACGGTGCAGAGTCTGCTTTGTTGGCAACTTCTATTTCTAACGCCGTTAAACTGACTCGCATGGCTTTGCAGCACAATCAATCTAAACTACTTTTCAATGATCCAAACTTAGAAGCTAAGATATTTGTTGAGCATGCGTGTCAAAAAACATCAATGCAATTAATTACATGTTGTGATGAATTGCTATCAAATGAACAGAAATACTTGCTAGTGACATATATTAAGCGCCGCATTGATGGCTATCCCGTTGCCTATATTATACAACATCAAGCATTCTGGACTTTGGACTTAGTTGTTTCTGAAAACACATTGATACCCAGATCGGATTCTGAACTTTTAGTTGAAACTGCAATCAGGCTGCCCTTAGCTAGCACCGCAAAAATTGTTGATCTTGGCACCGGTACTGGCGCGATAGCCCTGGCCATAAAGTCGGAAAGACCTCATTGGCAAGTAATGGGGACAGACTTCAAGGAAGAGATTGTTGAATTAGCCAGAACGAATGCAAAGCGAAATAAGCTGGATGCTGCTTTTGCATTGAGTCATTGGTTTTCTGCACTTGACGGACATCGATTCGATTTAATCATATCAAATCCACCGTACGTTGAAACGGAATCGGAGTGGTTGCAAAAAGGCGACGTCAGGTTTGAACCTGATTCAGCGTTAACCTCGGGTCTGGACGGTCTGGACGATATCAGGCATATTGTGCGCAGTAGTATTGGTTTTTTGAAGAATGATGCTTACCTGATTTTAGAACATGGGCATTTACAGGCTAAAGATATACAGTCTTTGATGAATGAAGCTGGTTTTTCTAAGGTGCAAACCAAGCAAGATTTAAATGGTTTAGATAGAGCAACGATAGGTCATTGGGATTGCTCTATTTGATAATACATATAAGAAAAGAATTAAGTAATAAGACAATAAAAGGACAATGATATGTATCAGACTGCAATGCATCTTCATGTTGCCGCAGTGGTAATTAGCTTAGCGCTTTTTTCATTTCGCTTTGCATTAACATTAAAAGGCAGTGGGATTTTACAAAAAAGATGGTTGAAGATTACTCCTCACGTAATTGATACGATTTTATTAAGCACTGCTATTTGGTTATTAACACTTTCAAGTATGGTTGAAGTAGATGGCTGGGTTGCGAGCAAAGTAATTGGTGTCATACTATACATCGTGTCGGGATTCTTTGCGTTGAAATGGGCTACAACAGATCGCGCTCGCATAATCGGATTCGCATGTGCGCTAATATGGATAATGTTGACGGCAACGGTTGCCTTTACTAAGCAGCCGTTCTCGTTTTTAGTATAGTTTTTACTTTATCGTCTCAGATGCGCGATAGCATTATCATCATACTGACGGGTGTTAGAAATAGCTTTCAAAATCGCCATCAGAGTTAATAATTTTAAAAGGAATATTGGACTGTGATCACACAAGTACAAGTTAAGAATTTAGTTGTCGACAATGAGAGTCCTTTTGTTTTGTTCGGCGGAATGAACGTTTTAGAATCGCGTGATTTGGCTATGCAAATTGCTGAAACCTACAAAGAAGTGACAACAAGACTTGGCATACCCTATGTGTTTAAAGCGTCATTTGATAAAGCAAATAGAAGTTCGGTGAGCTCCTATCGTGGCCCTGGTATGGAAGAGGGTCTCAAGATTTTTGAAGAAATTAAGAAACAATTTGATGTTCCTATCATTACTGATGTGCACGAATCTTATCAAGCTGCGCCGGTAGCTGAAGTAGCTGATGTTATACAGTTACCCGCATTTCTGGCTCGCCAAACTGATTTAGTAGTCGCAATGGCAAAAACAGGCGCGGTTATTAACGTCAAGAAACCGCAATTTTTAGCTGCGCATGAAATGCGTCATATCATTAATAAATTCGGTGAAGCAGGTAATAATAAAATTCTATTGTGTGAGCGCGGTTCTTGTTATGGCTACAATAATTTAATTGTAGATATGCTAGGTATGGACGAGATGAAATCTATGGCTCCAGTTATCTTTGATGCCACTCATGCATTACAAAAACCTGGTGGACGCGCAGATTCTGCAGGTGGACGCAGGCAGCAAGCTGCTGAACTTGCTCGCAGTGGCATGGCATTGGGTATTGCTGGTTTATTTATTGAGTCACACCCAAATCCTGATGAAGCTAAATGTGATGGGCCTTGTGCATTACCTTTGGATAAATTAGAAGGGTATCTATCGCAAATGAAAGCTGTTGATGAACTAGTGAAGAGCTTTGAAAACCTTGACATTAAATAAGCCGGTCGAGGTAGCTGCAAATAATAGAAATGAAAACATGACTGAAAACAGCAATGGCATTGAGACCATAGCCGCTCGCGTTTCACTTATCATGTTGCTTATTTGGGTGTTCTTCTAATCGTGATGGTTACTAATGAAGCGGTTATTCTTCTGCATGGCTTAGCACGTAATGCTTCTTCTATGAACAAACTCGAACAGAATCTAAGCAAGCTAGGCTACGTTACTGTCAATGTAGATTATCCTTCTACAAAGCATGATATTGAATCTCTGGCCGAGTGGAGTATTGGCAATGCAATCAATGTCATTGAGCCTGGTTTTAAAATGCATTTTGTTACCCATTCAATGGGAGGTATTTTAGTTCGAGAATATCTGCGGCGTCATAAGTTAAATAATCTCGGCAGAGTCGTTATGTTAGGGCCGCCTAATTCTGGTAGCGAAGTTGTCGATATTTTGCACAATCTACCAGGCTTCAAAACTATTAATGGCCCTGCCGGTTTGCAATTATCAGCTAGGGAAGAGGGTTTCCCAAATCAACTAGGTCCCGCTAATTTTGAATTGGGTATCATCGCTGGAACGCGCAGTGTGAACCCAGTTTTATCTTCATTATTACCTACACCAAATGATGGCAAGGTTTCGGTTGAGAGCTCTAAGTTAGATGGTATGTCCGATCACGTCGCTTTGCCAGTCACTCATACTTTTATGATGCGCAACCCAACGGTGATTAACCAAGTAATTGCTTTTTTGCGTGACGGCGCGTTCAAACCTCTTAAAGACTAAGCGCTGTTCTAATTTCTATGTGAAACAACATTTTTTGAATTTTTTACCACTACCACAGGGACATTGTTCGTTGCGCCCGGGGCAATATTTACCGGTTTTATCCTTACTAAGTCCTTTCACGTAAAACCATTTTTCATCTATCTTTTCAAAATATGAGTATTCATGCATATAATAGAAGTCAGAATCAGCATAATAGCTAGCAACAAACTCAACTGTTCCCAATTGTTTACTCTGTGATGCTTCAAGTACATCGAGTTTTAGCCAACGAATACCTTCAGCGGAACGCTCCAATTCTTTAATCGACAATTGAGGTCGTTGAGGTGGGGAATACGTGGCTAGAATATATTCGTAATTTTTCATCATATAAGCACTAAACCTAGATCGCATGAGTTGCTCTGGGTTCTGCGCATTACGGCCACTTATAATAGCTAAACAGCAGTTTGATAGTTCTTTTCCACTACAGCAATAGCATTTCATTTCAGTCAATATTTCCAAAGTTTAGGTTCTAATTAGCCCCATCTCGTCCGATGAGTAGAGTTGTCTGACTCAAATGTTTCGGTTTCTATATAAAAACGGTGTAAATTCCTTTAAAATCTGCAACGCTGAATTTCATCGCCAAGCAATCATATATTTGCAAAGAATGTTATTCAAAACAACTTCATTCAATAGTGATGTTATTTTTGTTCGTAATTTATCAACAATACGAACACATAGCCTCATTGTTTTATTTTACAGTTAACTGCATTAGGAATTTTAATGAGCTCTGATACATCCAAGATTATATACACCATAACCGATGAAGCCCCAGCGTTAGCAACGCAATCTTTGTTGCCGATTATAAAGGCATTTACTGCATCTTCTGGTATTGATGTTGAAACTCGTGATATTTCTCTAGCTGGCAGAATCATAGCAAACTTTCCAGATTATTTGACAGCAGAGCAACGAATTAGTGATGCATTAGTTGAGCTTGGTGAATTGGCAAAAACGCCTGAAGCCAACATCATTAAATTGCCAAACATTAGTGCTTCTGTTCCGCAGCTTAATGCAGCTATAAAAGAACTGCAATCCAAAGGCTATGCATTACCTAATCTTCCTGAAAATCCAAAAACGGATGAAGAAAAGACAATTAAAGCGACATATGCCAAGGTGCTTGGCTCTGCAGTTAACCCTGTGTTGCGTGAAGGAAATTCTGATCGCCGTGCACCAAGCTCGGTTAAGCAATATGCTCGCATTAACCCGCACTCTATGGGTGCTTGGGCAACTGATTCAAAATCACATGTATCGCACATGGAGTCGGGCGACTTTTACGGTAGCGAACAATCAAGCACCGTTTCTGGTGCGCAAGATGTTCGCATCGAGTTCGTTGCAGCAAGCGGTGACCTGCATGTATTAAAGGAAAAAGTGTCGTTGCTAGATAAGGAAGTGATTGATGCTTCTGTTATGAGCAAAGGTGCGTTAATGGATTTCTTTGATAAAGAAATCAATGCAGCCAAAGAGCAAGATGTGTTGCTATCTCTGCACATGAAAGCAACCATGATGAAAGTGTCTGACCCAGTTATCTTTGGGCATGCGGTTGAAGTCTTCTATAAAGATGTGTTTGCTAAACATGCTAATACCTTTGCCGAAATTGGTGTAGATGTGAAAAATGGTTTGGGCGACGTGTATGCTAAAATTGGTGCACTAGGGGATGCTAAGAAAGCCGAAATTGAGGCTGATATCCAAGCTGTTTATGCTACTCGTCCTGATATGGCGATGGTTGATTCAGATCGCGGTATCACTAATTTACACGTGCCAAGTGATGTTATTATTGATGCTTCAATGCCAGCAGCTATTCGTGCCTCTGGTCAAATGTGGGGTCCAGACGGACAACAGAAAGACACTAAATTCATGATCCCTGATCGTAATTATGCAGGGGTATTTGATTCGGTTGTTGAATTTTGTAAAAAACACGGTGCATTTGACCCAACAACGATGGGTACGGTACCAAATGTTGGTCTGATGGCGCAAAAAGCTGAAGAATATGGTTCACATGATAAAACTTTTATTTTGGAAACTGCAGGTACTGTTCGTGTCGTTAACGATGCAGGTGATACTTTGCTCTCTCACGCTGTTGAAGAGGGTGATATTTGGAGAATGTGCCAAGCGAAAGACGCGCCTATCCAAGATTGGGTTAAATTAGCCGTTACTCGTGCTCGAGCATCTGATACACCAGCCATATTTTGGTTGGATGAAGACCGAGCTCACGATGCACAAATGATTAAGAAAGTGAATGTGTATCTGAAAGATCACGACACTTCTGGTTTAGATATTCAGATTATGAGCCCAGTTGAAGCTACTGAGTTTACTTTACAACGCTGTGCTAAAGGTGAAGACACCATTTCTGTTACCGGCAATGTATTGCGTGACTACTTAACTGACTTATTTCCAATTCTCGAGTTAGGTACGAGCGCTAAAATGCTATCAATAGTGCCTTTGATGAATGGCGGTGGGTTGTTTGAAACAGGTGCGGGTGGTTCAGCTCCTAAGCACGTTCAACAATTCGAAAAAGAAAACCACCTACGTTGGGATTCCTTAGGCGAGTTCTTGGCCTTAGCAGCTTCTTTGGAGCACTTAAGTGTCACAACTGACAAACCTAAAGCGAAAGTACTAGCGGATACTCTCGATAAGGCTACTGCTAAATTCTTGCAGGAAAATAAATCGCCTTCCCGCAAGGTGAATGAGTTGGATAATCGTGGTTCTCATTTCTACTTAGGTATGTATTGGGCTCAAGAACTTGCGGCGCAATTGGGTGATGCAGATTTGAGAGCACAATTTACACCAGTTGCTGAAAAGTTTGCAGCGCAGGAAGCGACAATTGTTAATGAACTTAATAGTGCCCAAGGTGTTGCGGTGAATGTTAGCGGTTACTATTTCGCCGACGATAAATTAGCAGCACAAGCAATGCGTCCGAGTTCAACGCTGAATGAGTTATTAGCGACAGTTTAGATATTTATAATATATTAAGCTGAGCGTATTGCTCTGGTTCTATGAAAAGTTGTAATTTAATAAAAAGCCAAGATAACTTGGCTTTTTTATGCCTCTAATTGGAGTAATTAAGGCAATATTTCAAACTTCTTGCTTGTTTTACTCTAAAAATACCCAGTAGCCAGCATTAATTAACTCAGTAACTAAGCTAATGAATTCTGGCCAGTTTAAAGTATCCTCATCAATATCAATACCGATGACAACTTGTTTATTGTTGAGGATTATTTCGATTGGCTCCCGTAAGGCTTGTATGATTGAAAAACGGTTGCCATCGATAAAAAATGTATATTCTTCCGAATCTTGATCTGCCGCATAAACTGGTTTGACTCCTGTCATTCTAGCTAATGTCGTTCCAAGTGAGAGCGCGCTATGGACATCTTCAAGTGCATAGGCGGAAATGCCTTCATCGTCATTTGGTAAGCTTTGACGACTCAGCATTTGTAATATTGCATGCTCTGCCTGCTCAGATTGTAATAATTCAAATAGTTGCTGCTTAATAATTTCAATTTCTTTCTTATCTACCGCTGCGCTTCTTGTACTTGCGTTCCTTAATTGCAGCAGTTGCTGATCGGTATAACGCACAGCAGATGAGGGATCAATAATATTTTCATCAATTATCCCGGTTAGCACTTCCAGTGAACTTGGCGCTCTAAAGCCGATACTGTAGTTAATACAATCTGACAAAGCCACACCATTATGTGGATGCTTAGGTGGTATATATACGACATCACCAGGTTTAAGAACTTCATCAATGACAGGAGTAAATCCTTCAATTTGCTTAAGTAAAGGATGGGGTATTGATTCTTTATATTCGTCAGGCAGCCCAACTTGCCAACGTCGCTCTCCTTTACCTTGTATTATAAAAACGTCATATTCATCTGTATGCGGGCCGACACCAGCTCCTTCGTTAGAAAAGCTTATCATCACATCATCAAGTCGCCAGTTTGGAATAAAATTGACTAATTCAGTTAGTTCATCAACTTCATCAATATAGCGGTCGACACCCTGCACAAGAAGAGTCCAAGCGCCGACACATACTGTCGTGAAATCATCAAACGGTCCTTGTGTTGCGGTCCATTTGTTAGACTTGAACGAGACAACTCTACTGTCGATATCTTCCTCTTGGGCTAAGCCCGCAAGTTCATGTTCATCAATAGGATCGACAAAATCAGGTATGAAACCACGAATAATGCACGGTTTTTTTTGCCAGTATTCAGAGAGAAATCGAGTTTGATCGAAATTACTGATTATCATTTTAAACCTAATAACTTATGCGCAGTAACTAATCCCAAACCTTTTAGCGGGAGCTGGAAGCCGGGACAGAATTTATAATGATGCATACTATACAGCATGGTTTGTTGGCAAACTTGAATTTCTTGATTTTTAGCAGTTGATTCCAAACGGGAAGCTAAGTTCATTGTATTGCCCCACAAATCAAATGCTGGCCGCAATTGACCAATAATGCCAGAAATAGCGTTCCCTGAAGCAATCCCAATTTTAATGCCAATATCATTTTCAATGTGGCCCGTAATATGACTATCAATATAACTGCCATTTTCGCTTTGCTTAGCAAACTCATCGGCAATAGACATAGCAAATTTACATGCGCGTTGGCTGATGTCATACGCACCTTTATTTGTGTCTTCTAGGCCTATAGCAGCAATATATTGGTCACCATTAGTTTTTATTTTTATCGCTTTTTGCCCTTCAACGATGACATCAAAAGAAGAATATACGTGATGTAAAAAATACACTAATTGCGTATCTGAAATTTTTCGGCTGAATGGAGTGAATTGAGTGAAATCGATAAAAATAATGCTGGCGTAAGAATGCTCCACCACAAAATGCTTTAGCTTGGCATCTTCCCCCAATAATAGGTGTTTTACGAATTTATTTGGGAATATTTTTTGTAATACATTGCTCGTTTTTCTTTCTTTTTGTTGAATTATAAACCAACTCTTGTTCATCTGTTTTCGAATCCAGAAGCTGCATGCAAAACATGAAACCGAGAGGGTTAATGCATTAATATTTAGCAGTTTAGATTGCCAGTGATTGTCTAAATCAATTAAATTAAAAGTGTAAAAATTTTGGAAATAAATAAAGAATCCACAAAAAAAGCATAAGGTTATCCATAGCTGAGTTGATTCATGCTGCTTAAAGAAGTAAAGACAGGTAAACATACCCAGTAAAAAATAATACTGAATATTTAGGTTAACACCCCACAGTAGTATGGCGATGCACAAATAACTGGTAAATCCTATTGTAAGCAAGAGACGAGCAGCCGCTAGATAATGCAATTTGCTTAGAAAAAAGGAGCTAGAAAAACAAGCTAAATGAAAAAATAAGTTTAGTAAGTGGAAATGCAGATTGGGTATGATTGGCAGCAGTAAGAGTTTTAATGACTGTATCAATAATATTGCACACAGGCATAAGCAAACACCTGCCAGAATACCTGTTCGTTTATGGCTACGCATGACACACATCCTTGTGAGTCTCTAAAGTAGTATGTATCTTCTCTGTAAATTAACTATCTAACAACTGATCGACAAGCCTAATTGCATCGCCAATGTAATTTTCAGGTGATAGTTTCTTCAATTCAACTTTAACATTTTGTGGTAAAGCTAAACTATCAATGAAATCGGCCATTACGGCAGCATCCACTTTTTTACCGCGTGTTAATTCTTTTAATTTTTCATAGGGTTTTTCAATACCGTAACGACGCATAACCGTTTGGATAGGTTCAGCTAAGAGCTCCCAGTTGTTATCCAGTTCTGCACTTAAGCTCGGCTCATTTATTTGTAGTTTACTGATACCTTTTAAGGTAGCTTGATAAGCGATTACTGCATAACCAATGCCTACTCCAAGGTTTCTTAAAACCGTTGAATCGGTAAGGTCACGTTGCCAGCGGCTCACTGGTAGCTTGGTCGCTAAGTGTCCTAAGATTGCATTGGCGATGCCTAAATTACCTTCAGAGTTTTCAAAGTCAATGGGATTGACTTTATGTGGCATGGTAGATGAGCCAATTTCTCCTGCAATAGTTTTTTGTTTGAAATGTCCAAGTGCAATATAACCCCAAATATCGCGATCGAAGTCTAAAACGATTGTATTGAAACGGGCAATCGCATCATATAGTTCTGCAATATAATCATGCGGTTCAATTTGAGTGGTAAATGGGTTCCATGTAATACCGAGGCCACTCACAAAATCACCTGCGAAAGCATGCCAGTCAGTATCAGGGTAAGCACTTAGATGCGCATTATAGTTACCTACTGCACCATTAATTTTACCCAATAATTCAATGTCAGCAATTTGCGCCCGTTGACGCTTGAGTCGCATTGCAACATTCGCCATTTCTTTTCCCATCGTGGTAGGAGAGGCCGGCTGCCCGTGCGTTCTCGCCATCATTGGGATGCTTCTATAGTCCTTAGCAAGGCGTGTCAACTCAGCAATTAACGTATCACAATAGGGCAGCAATACATCATCACGCCCGCCTTTAAGCATTAGTGCATGTGAAAGGTTATTAATATCTTCAGACGTACAAGCGAAGTGAATGAATTCGTTTATTTTTTGTAATTCAGTATTATTAGCAACTTTCTCTTTTAGAAAATATTCGACAGCTTTAACGTCATGATTCGTGGTGGTTTCTATGTCTTTAATTCGCTGTGCGTCAGCTTCACTGAAGTGCTCCACTATGCCATTTAAAAGTTGATTGGCAGTTTCACTAAACGAGGGCACCTCAATAATATCTTGGTGATCCGCCAATGCCTGCAGCCATCTTACTTCAACGATCACACGCTGCTTTATCAAACCATATTCGCTGAAATATTCTCTCAATTCTTTGGTTTTACTGCCATAACGGCCATCCACAGGTGAGAGAGCGGTGAGTGCGGATAGGTTCATTGTGTGTCCTTAAATAAAGTGAATAACTAACAAGTAGTTAGGAAATGATGCGCACAGCTTGTTTCGCTGCTTTTAAAATTTGATTTTTACTGAATAAAATATTTCTTCTTTTACCGCCCATTTGTCGCCACAATACAGCTGAACGAACTCCGGCCAATAAAAGGGCTCGAACCTTATGTTGATTAGTTTCTATACTCAAAAACTGCTGATTTCCGGCAATTTGAATTTTGGGTGCCAATGGACTTACTACGTCTGTATACACACTAGCTAATGAAGACATTATTTGGCTATGTTCAAAGTCGACATGGGCAAGCTGTCTCTGCACATGGGATATTCTGTCAGACAGATCATTTAAAGCCGATTTGTGCTTGCTTAGCTTTCGTTCCAAACTCAATATCGAAGCAACATATCGGGTTATTTCTGCGTCCTTATGACTGCTTTCATTATCCAATTGAGCAACCAAGGCAGTAAAGCCCACTTTCAGATTCGGCAATGAGCCATACACTTGCTGCGGATTATCTGGGTTCATAACCAAAATACTGGATACACTGGCTTCCACAGCATCAGTATCGGCATTTCCTTTGCGCGCGACGCTTTGTACGAGAGCCGCGGCCTGACATACGCCAGCTAATGCTAGTTGACGTTCAATATCTTGACTAATCATCACTATTAAATACTCACTAGATTGCGATATTAGTAGGTAAGGTTTTGAGCTCATCACCTACTAAATAACCATCAATAATACCGCCGCCGAGGCACAGGTCATTGATATAGAAAACAGCTGATTGGCCGGGGGTCACTGCTTTTTGTGGTTCATCAAAAAGCACTCTAACCTTACCTTCAGAATAAGGAGTGACGGTACATGAAATATCGCATTGACGATATCTTGTTTTAACCATCATTTGAGTTGTTTCACTTGGGCCAATTCGATCTACCCAATGCAATTGATTTGCAATCAATCCTTTCGAATATAGTCTAGGATGGTCCGCTCCTTGACCCACGATGAGTATGTTATTTACAACGTCTTTGTCAACAACGTACCAAGGTTCATCACCATGCTCTTTTTTACCACCAATTAACAAACCTTTGCGCTGACCAAGTGTGTGGTACATCAAACCGTCATGGTGACCTATCTCTTCACCTTCGGCTGTTTTGATAATGCCGGGTTTAGCTGGTAAATACTGAGCTAGAAAATCTTTAAATTTACGCTCACCGATAAAACATATACCTGTACTATCTTTTTTGTTGTGCGTAATAAGGCCCTGTTGTTCTGCAATTTCTCTGACTCTTGGCTTCTCGATGTTGCCAACGGGGAAAAGTGTTTTGGCAATATGTTGATGGCTTAATGTATACAAAAAATAGCTTTGGTCTTTATTACTATCAAAACCGCGTACCATTTTCCAAATACCATCTTCAAGGCGACGCTGAACATAGTGGCCTGTTGCAATATAATCTGCACCCAAGTCTTCAGCTGCAAACTCGAGGAAGGCTTTAAATTTAATTTCTTTGTTGCACATAATGTCCGGGTTTGGCGTTCTACCGGCTTTATATTCTTCTAAAAAAAACTCGAATACGTTGTCCCAATATTCTGCCGCAAAATTAATTTGATGCAGGTAAATCCCAAGTTTGTCTGCGACTGCTTGTGCATCAGCTAGATCATCAGCCGCAGCGCAATATTCATCATTATCATCTTCTTCCCAATTTTTCATAAACAAGCCTTCCACCTGATAGCCTTCTTGCTGAAGAAGATAGGCAGCAACTGAGGAGTCAACTCCACCGGACATGCCAACGATGACTTTTGTTTCCGATTTAGGTTTAGACATAAGGGAAGAATTATTTACTGTCAACGACACGCTACCTTTTGAGAATTAATGCTAATTCTGACTTATGCTAAACAGAATTTTTGTTAGAAGTCAGAGTTAAAACCACAGAGCAAACTTACTGCATGAGTGGCTAACTGTATGTTTATAATTTAGGGGGCGTATAATAGCAATTTTTAACTCGCTTTTATAGTTCCTGATAGTTCAATTTTGACTAATCTAGCATTGTTTGTTGCTTTGTTATTTCTACATGTTCTCCACTAGCAATGTTGTCTAAGGTCCAGCTGCCAATTCGATACCGAATCAGGCGTAAAGTTGGAAATCCGATGTGAGCCGTCATTCTTCTTACCTGCCGGTTACGTCCCTCAGTTATTGTAATGCTTAACCATGTGGTGGGAATATTTGCTCTAAACCTAACTGGAGGGGTTCGCTCCCAAATGCTAGGCTCCGACATAATAGCTGCTAGTGCTGGAATTGTTGGACCATCTTTTAGTGTCACACCATTGCGCAGTTTGTCCAGATCGCTTTCTGATGGCAAACCCTCAACTTGAACCCAATAGGTTTTGCTGGTTTTGTTTTTTGGAGAGGAAATTTTATTCGCGAGCTTGCCATCGTTAGTTAGCACTAGAAGGCCTTCGCTATCGCGATCAAGACGCCCAGCAGCATAAACGTTGGGCACAGAGATATAATCTTTGAGGGTTTTACGGCCTTCTTGATCTGTAAATTGTGTAAGTACCATGTATGGTTTATTAAATAATAGCGTTTTTTGAGGTTCGACAGGCTTCTTAGCCAGCTTATCTTTACGATGACGAAAATAAGTTGATTGCGAGTTTTTCACGAAATTTACTAACCTACATATTTTCAGGGATATCTATAGGGTCAAAGTATGCCATGAAGAAGGCAAAATCGTAAGATTCTTTTAAACACTTATTATTTTCGTCAATTGAAAAATCGATGTTGAACGCAAAATTAGAGTTCTAAATGCACAAAAAAGTAGAATAAAATTCTACTTTTTTATGTCTAGCTTAATGCTTCAGTCTAAATTTAAATCATCTTTCTGGTTCTTCACCATTTAGACCTATATTTTCAGCATGTAAACCTTTTGGTCCTTGCGAGACTTCATAAGTCACTTCTTGACCCGCTTTGAGGGAACGATATCCATCCATCTTAATTGTCGAATAATGCGCGAATATATCTTCACCGCCATCTTCGGGTACGATGAATCCGAAACCCTTAGCATTGTTAAACCATTTAACTTTGCCGATTGCCATTATACTACTTCCTTTTCTTAATCCTTGAAATACCGCTAATTTGCCCCCACACTAGAGAGAGCAAAGGGGTGTGACTCACAACAAAAGCATCACGTTTTAAAACTGTAGTTTTTTTAACCAGTAATTGTCAAGTAATAATTACACTTATTGACAATAAAACTGACACTTATCGATAAATAGTTAAAAAAGCTGTTCTTGTTCTTAATTTTGACACTATTATAGTAACTATGACAAAAGAAAATATCATCAGCACTGACGGCGAAAAGCAAATTGATGCTGTTAAAAAGAAAGTTGAGCCACCACCCATGTATAAGGTGATGCTTAATAATGACGACTATACGCCAATGGATTTCGTGATCGAAGTACTCGTTACTTTCTTCAGTATAGATTCTGAGAAAGCAAATCAACTAATGCTTGCCGTCCATTATCAAGGTAAAGCAGTTTGTGGCATATATACTGCAGAGATTGCAGAGACAAAAGTGATGCAAGTAAATCAATATTCACGCAAGAATCAGCATCCATTGATGTGTTCAATGGAACCGGCGCAATAGTAAGGGGAAGAAATGTTAAATAAAGATTTAGAGCAAACATTAAATGAAGCCTTTGTTTTCGCGCGTCAGCATCGTCATGAATTCATGACTGTTGAGCATTTATTATTAATGTTACTCGACAATTCTGCCGCTCAAGAGGCGCTCAAAGCATGCGGTGCAAGTATTGAGGCTCTGCGCTCCGAACTCACTGAGTTCGTCAATGAAACTACGCCGTTGATGTCAGAACAACAAAGCACAGAGCGTGAAACCCAACCAACCTTAGGCTTCCAACGTGTATTGCAGCGTGCTGTGTTCCATGTGCAATCATCGGGCAAAGGTGAAGTGACGGGGGCTAATGTATTAGTTGCTATATTTAGTGAACAAGAATCTCAAGCGGTATACGTTCTTAAAAAAGCCGATGTAACGCGCTTGGATGTAGTTAACTTTATTTCACATGGAGTTAGTAAAGCGGAAGACGAATCTGATAGCTCAGAAGAAATTCAAGAAGAGGGTAGTGAAGGCGAAGAAGACCAATCAATGCTTTCTAAGTACGCAACTAACCTAAATGTTGCCGCAAAAGCAGGCAAAATTGACCCTCTTATCGGCCGCGACCAAGAACTAGAACGAAGTATTCAAATTTTATGTCGACGCCGCAAGAATAATCCATTGTTAGTGGGTGAAGCTGGTGTTGGTAAAACGGCAATAGCCGAAGGACTTGCATACAGGATCGTGCAAGAAGATGTGCCGGATGTTATTGCATCCTCTACTGTTTATTCACTAGATTTAGGTGGTTTGTTAGCCGGCACAAAGTATAGAGGTGATTTCGAAAAACGCTTAAAAGGTATTTTGAAAGAACTCAGCAAAGATCCTGATGCAATTCTTTTTATTGATGAAATTCATACTATTATTGGCGCAGGAGCAGCTTCTGGCGGAGTAATGGACGCGTCTAATTTGCTAAAGCCTAAATTGAGCAGTGGTGAGCTTAGATGTATTGGTTCGACAACATACCAAGAGTACCAAGGTGTGTTCGAGAAAGATCGTGCACTTGCACGCCGATTCCAGAAAATAGATGTCGTTGAACCGAGCGTGCTTGACACTACAAAAATATTAATGGGATTAAAGTCACGTTATGAAGAACATCATAGTGTCCGTTTTACTCATAAAGCATTAGCCGCCGCCGCTGAATTGTCAGCCAAATATATTAATGAGCGCTTTCTGCCTGATAAAGCCATTGACGTTATGGACGAAGCGGGCGCAAGTCAGCGTTTGTTGCCAGCTTCTAAACGTAAAAAGACAATAAACGTGAGCGACATTGAACAAGTTGTTTCGAAAATTGCACGTATTCCTGAGAAGTCTGTGTCGTCTTCTGATAAAGAAGTTTTGAAGAATCTTTCTCGTAACCTTAAATTGGTAGTGTTCGGGCAAGACCAAGCTATAGGAACGCTTTCAGACGCTATTCAATTATCTCGCTCTGGTTTAGGCATTGAAACAAAGCCAATTGGCAATTTTTTGTTTGCCGGTCCTACTGGCGTAGGTAAAACAGAAGTAACCCAACAGTTAGCAAAGGTAATGGGCGTAGAGTTGGTTCGCTTCGATATGTCTGAGTATATGGAACGCCATGCAGTGTCTCGTCTAATTGGAGCACCTCCGGGCTATGTTGGTTACGATCAAGGTGGTTTACTCACCGATGCAGTAATTAAAAACCCTTATTGCGTGGTGCTCTTGGATGAGATGGAAAAAGCGCATACTGATATTTACAATATATTATTGCAAGTGATGGACCATGGCACCCTGACCGATAATAACGGACGCAAAGTTGACTTTAGAAACGTTGTTTTGGTAATGACAACCAATGCGGGTGTTCAGCAAACTATGCGCAATTCGATAGGCTTCAAGGATCAA
>CAJQOP010000074.1 GCA_905479945.1 uncultured Glaciecola sp.
CAAAATGCTGCATCTCGCCCGCGCCACCTGAAGCGATTAAGGGTACTTGGCAGACCGCTCTTACCGCAGCAAGTTGTTTTATATCATAACCCTTGCGAACACCGTCTTGATTCATACAATTCAACACGATCTCGCCAGCACCATGTGATTGAACTTCTTTAACCCAATCGAGAGTTTGCCATGTGGTTTTTTGCGTGCGGCTTTCGTCACCCGTAAATTGGTAAACTTCATATTGATTTGTTTGCTCATTGAAAAAGCTATCTATCCCAATAACCACGCATTGCTGTCCAAATGTATCGTGCAGCTCTTTAATGAGAGAAGGGTTTGACAGAGCGGGGCTGTTGATTGAGATTTTATCTGCACCCATCTCTAAAATTTTACCCGCATCTTCAACTGATTTTATGCCGCCTGCAACACAAAAAGGAATATCAATAACTTGCGCTATTTTAGTTACCCAGCTTTTATCCACGACACGTTTATCGCTTGATGCTGTAATATCATAAAATACCAGTTCGTCAGCGCCAGCCTCAGCATAGCGCCTAGCGAGAGGAACAATATCACCAATAATTTCATGATTACGAAACTTAACCCCTTTCACGACAACGCCGTCTTTAACGTCTAAGCAGGGGATGATTCTTCTTGCTAGCATTCATTTGCCTTTTTAAAAATTACTTGAAACCGCTAGGGTTTGTTGATGACTACTTAACTTTTACTAACCAATTATGCTTGTCTTCGGCCTTGCCCCACTGAATGTCGTTTAGTGCTTGGCGAAGTTTTATGGTCGTTGGCCCTGCTTCACCAGAACCGACTTGATGCTCTTCGCCGTTATGAATAAAAGTGCCAACGGGTGTTAATACTGCAGCTGTGCCTGATAAAGCGGCTTCAACGCCGGGTTTGGCAGCTCTTTGTAATAATTCACTCACGCTAATATCTCGTTCACTTACCGTCATGCCCAAGTCCGCAGCTAAGGTAAGGATCGAGCTTCGGGTAACGCCATGTAAGAAGCTAGAATCGAGTGCTTTGGTGATAATTTCATTGCCATCAATTAAGATAAAGTTAGCCGCGCCAGTTTCCTGTACGTCGCCATTTGGACAAAACAATATTTGGTCTGCTTGCACTTCTGAACGGGCTTGTAAAATAGGCCCTAAAGCACTTGCATAGTTACCGCCACTTTTTATCATTCCCATATGCGGAGCGCAACGCAGGCCTGTTTCATCTAATAAAAGGCGTAGCGGTCTGGCGCCACCAGAAAAGTAATCACCAACAGGCGATAGCAATACATATAGCATGGACGTAAGTGATGGCGCTGCAGCTTTTCCTATCGATGCTTCTGTACCAATATGGGTAGGACGAATATACATAGAACCTGGAGGCTCAGGCACATCGTCAGAGTACTGCGCTACTATGCTAAAGATCATTGATTCAACTTGATCGGTGTTAATTTTCGGTAAGTTCAGTAAGCGGCTGCTTTGCTCAAAACGTTTGATGTTCTGGTCCATTCTAAACAAATAAATACCACCGTCGGCATGGCGAAAAGCTTTCATTCCCTCAAAGCAGGTACTTGAATAGTGCAGTACATGTGCGCCAGGGTGCATTTGAATACTCTCAGCAGAGACCTTTTTAGTATCGCTCCACGTATCATTTTCAAAGGTAGCTAATGCCATTTGTGGCATAAAAACAGTCCCGAACACAGCCATGTAAAATTCCTAATATTTGTTGTAGGCCTTATAGCCTAATAATCTTGGTTAACAACTTACGTTTGTCGACCTTAATGAATGGGGTAATACTAACTCTTTATTATCTGCAGTTCATTAGATAACGTTTCATACATCTTATTCTGTCCGGCCTAAATTGGCTCAGTTTTCATTTTGCCTAGTATTTTATTCGCCCAGAACTTAACTCGCCCAGTCCTTAATTCGCCCAGCGGTCGATAGCTTGTTTCACTGTGAACTTACCTTCGAGCAAAGCGCGGCCTAGAATAACTCCTGCAACCTTGGTTGGCTTTAAGACTTCAATATCCGCTAAACAGCCTATGCCGCCAGAAGCTTGCCACTGAATATCTGGAAATTGTGCCACTACTTCTGTGTATAGACTATCATTCGCACCTTGCAAAGTGCCGTCACGGCTTATATCGGTGCATAAAACATGCTTCAGGCCAACTAAAGAATAACGTTTAATCAGTGCTTCTATCGATACACCAGAATCTTGCTGCCAGCCATGTGTAGCGACGAATTTATTACCTTTTTCATCAATATTGATATCCAGTGCCAACACAATATGATCGGGACCAAATTCACGCATCCATTGCTCAACCAGCTCTGGTTTAGTTACCGCTAGAGAGCCGATAACTACTCTTTCAACGCCAACTTTTAACAATCCCTCTACGTCGGCTTTAGTGCGCACACCGCCGCCACTTTGGAACTTCATGCGTTTGGTTGCTACCATATCCGAAATGAGTTTAAGCTGTCGTTTAGATGTGTCTTTTGCACCGGTGAGATCAACAATATGTAGCCACTGAGCGCCATCATCAGCGTATTGATGAACGACATCAACCGGATCGAGCTTATATTCAGTTGTCTGGCTATAGTCACCTTGGTAAAGGCGAACCACTTTTCCTTCGATTAAGTCGATAGCAGGGATGATCATTTTGCTTCCTTACAACTGTATAAAGTTTTTAAGTAACTGAGCACCTGCATCGCTAGAGCGCTCTGGATGGAATTGCACACCAAAAAAATTATCTTTGTGAATAGCTGCTGAGAACGTTGTCCCGATATCAGCTTTGAGTTGCTCTGCAATGCTGTGTTTCTGCAGTGCATTGTCACCATTGGATGCAAGGTTTAGCGCGTTTTTAGCATTAGCATAATGGCAAGTAGCCAAGGTGTGCTCATACTCATCGACAGCATAGCTATGCACAAAGTAAAAGTGCTCTCCATCTGGAATATTAGCAAATAATGGATTTTCATACTTGCTGCTTACTCGATTCCAGCCCATGTGCGGAAGCCGTAAACTACCTACTTGCATGCGTTTAACGTGTCCTGGAATAAGGTTAAGGCTTTGGGTTAAGTCTGTTTTGCCGAACTCACCTTCTTCGGAATCCGTGACCATTAACTGCATGCCTAAACAAACGCCAAGAGTAGGCTGTGTAAGAGACCGCAAGCAGTCTGCAAGTCCTTTTTTATTAATGCTGCTCATTGCCGCAGGAGCACTGCCAACACCTGGCAACAATACACGCTGAGCTTTAGCTATTACCTTTACGTCGTCAGATACCTCTACTTGGCTTCCAAGACGCTCAAATGCAAATTTCACCGACGAAATGTTTGCACAACCTGTGTTCACAATGACAAGTGAATTTGACATTTACAAGGCACCTTTAGTACTTGGAAGTGCATCGCCTTCTTTTGCTATTGCCTGACGTAGTGCGCGTCCGAATACTTTGAACAAGCTTTCTACTTGATGATGCGCGTTACCCTCAGTTGTGGACAAGTGCAGCGACAAGCCCATGGTTTGTGCAATAGAATAGAAAAAGTGTGGCACCATTTCAGTGGCCATGTCGCCGACAGAGTCGCGCGAGAAATTAGCCTCAAATTTAAGATGTGGACGATTCGATATGTCCATCATACATTCTGCCCGGCATTCGTCCATCGGCAGAGCGAAGCCAAAACGGGCAATACCGCGTTTATCGCCTAATGCTTTTTTCAGGCATTCACCTAGGGCTAGCGCTGTATCTTCAACGCTGTGATGATCATCTATGTGCAAGTCACCATCGACACTTACATTTAAGTAAAAGCCACCATGTGTGGCGACCTGATCCAGCATATGGTCAAAAAAGCCCAAGCCAGTATGAATCTCTGGTTTTTGAGTACTGTCTAAGTTTACTTTCACTTTGATGTCAGTTTCAGAAGTTGTTCTGACCACTTCAGCTTTGCGCTCAGTGACGGTAAGCTGGTGGGTGATCATCGGCCAGTTATTGTTTTGTGGGTCATATTTAATCGCCTGAATACCCATGTTCTCAGCTAACTGCACGTCGGTATCTCGATCGCCAATCACAAATGAGCGCGTAAAATCGACTTTGCCTTGCTGCAAGTAATCCTTTACTAAGCCAAGCTTTGGTTTTCTGCAGCTGCAGTTTTCATGATCGAAATGCGGGCAAATCAAGACATCGTCAAATTTGACACCCTGGCTCGAAAAAAACTTCATCATAGCGTCGTGTGGAGCATCGAAGTCGGCTTGAGGAAAGCTGTCAGTGCCTAAACCATCTTGGTTTGAGACCATAACTAATTTGAAACCCGCGGCTTGGAGTTTGAGTAACTCTGGAACGACGTGGGGTTCAAATGCTAATTTTTCCAAACTATCTAATTGTTTATCGACAGGAGGCTCTTCAACTAGCGTGCCATCGCGATCTATGAAAAGAATAGGTTGTTGACTCATGTTATTGATTTCCATCGGCAAAAAATGCCTTAATTAATACTAATAATATTTGGTTTTGCTTAGGGCTGCCAACGCTAATTCGTAAGCAATTATCTAATTTAATTTGTTTTGATTGGTCGCGAATAAGCATCTTATTTTTTACAAGATAAGCCATCAAGTCCGTTTTGTAAGTGCTTCTAAAAAGTATAAAGTTAGCGTTTATGTCGCCAACTATTTTTATGTCACCTATTTGTTGCAGTTGGTTCTGTAAAGAAACTAGCTCTGCTTTTAGTACATTCACGTCTTTTTGCATCTTCGCTAAGCCATAATCATCTAATGCTTTGCTAGCGATTTGGGCAACAGGGTCTGGAATTGGATAGGGTGCAATGACTTTCAATAAGATCTTGATAATAGCCGGTGACGCCAAAGTAAAACCGCAGCGCAAACCTGCTAGAGCGAAGGCCTTTGATAAGGTTCTTAATATCACCAAATTATCGTGTTGGGCGAGCAAGTCAGTTTGTGTATGTTCGTTATCAAACTCAATATAGGCTTCGTCGACAACAACAATGGCTTTGTTTTTGAAAGCGCTTAGCACTTTAACAATATCAGCTTTAACAACGCTAGTGCCGGTTGGGTTATTTGGTGAACAAATGAAAACCGCTTTCACTTTGCCGACATATTGCAGAATGTCATCTGTGTTTAGGCTGAAATCGTCGTTCAACAAGGCTTTTTTTACGCCGACATCGAAAGTTTGCGCACTAATTGCATACATTCCATAGGTTGGCGGACAAATTAGAATGCTGTCTTTACCAGCCTTACAAAAGGCGCGAATTATCAGTTCGATGCCTTCATCAGCGCCCCGAGTGACCAATGTTTGAGATGCTTGCAAGCCAGCATACTGAGCATAGGCATTAATGACAGTGTTTGGTTGGCAATCTGGGTAACGGTTGAACACCGAAGAGTCTACTGAGTATTCTGAGCTAAATGGTGATTCGTTGGCATTCAAGCAAATCTGTTTCTCGTCGGCACCAGAACCAGCAAATAAGCGCCTAGCCGATTCATAAGGTGTAAGCGCATTGACATGAGCAAGCGTAAGTTCTGACAACCACTTGGCAGTTGTTTGAGAACTCTCGGTTTTTTCTCCACTAATGGCTTCTTTCTCGCCCAAGCTGCTGTCGTTCATGGCTGCACCTTTAGCGGATTATCAATGTAAACGCGCGTGTCATTGCTAGCTGAGTTTGGGATAACTGAAGCGTCAATGCCGCTTTTACTTAAATTACTTTCAATGCTTTCGCCTGTTTTAAGCGTTTTTATGTCGGGTAAATCTAAGCCTGTCAATCTAATTTTAACTGCATTGCGATGTGCATCTAAACCTTCAGCATCAGCTAAGTCCATAATTGCATCACCAATATTTTCTAGACCTTCACGGCTTAGCTCTTGCACTGTATAGCGGCGCATGAAGTCGACTAAACCCAAACTTGAATAATTGCGCGCATAACCATACGTTGGCAATACATGGTTTGTACCGCTAGCATAATCACCTGCCGACTCTGGAGAATAGGCGCCAACAAAAATTGAACCAGCATGCTTCAAATTCGTTAGTAAATCGCGAGGGTTGTCTGTTTGTATTATAAGATGCTCGGGAGCATAAGCGTTACTTACGGTGACCGACTGCTCAATACTGTCAGTTAAAATGTAACGACTATTATCAACCGCTTTACTGGCAATATCTTTACGTGAAAGTTGGGCCAATTGCAAAACAAGCTGCTGCTGCACGCTGGCAATAAGAGAGCGACTATTACTGACTAAAACAGCTTGGGAATCTGCACCATGTTCAGCTTGTGAGAGTAAATCAGCGGCTACAAATCCTGCGTCAGCATTTGCGTCGGCAATCACAAGCACTTCCGATGGGCCGGCAGGCATATCAATAGCAGCGCCGCCAATAGATTGGCTTACTTGCTGTTTTGCTTCGGTAACAAAACTATTGCCCGGTCCAAAAATTTTATCGACTTTAGGGATCGTCTCGGTACCGAATGCCATTGCAGCGATAGCTTGTGCTCCTCCACAAAGATAAATATGTTCAATGCCGCAAATCTTTGCTGCATAACAAATTTCAGCAGCAATCGTGCCCTGTGGTGAAGGCGGTGTGCATAAAATAGGTAAATCGCAACCAGCAACTTGTGCTGAAACGCCCAACATTAATACCGTTGAAGGCAAAGGCGCGCTGCCACCTGGAATATAAAGCCCTACTTTTTCGAGGGCATCGTATTTTTGCTCACAAATAACGCCTGGAGATGTCTCAATGCTAATGTCCTGAGGCTTTTGTGCTTCGTGAAATATTTTAATATTTTGATAAGCAACATCAATAGCTCGCTTTACCTTGCTACTAATCTTGCTTTCGGCATCATTAATGAAGCTAAGATCCAAACGCAAGTTGCTTAATTCTGCAGCATCAAATTGTTTTGTGAAGTCGATCACAGCGCTATCTTTGTTTTCACGAACTTTACTGAGTATTTTAGAGACAGTATCGCGCAACATCACACTGTCCTTCATCGCAGGACGCATTAGCGAATCAGCCTGTTGCTGCTCACTTAACTGTCCCCATTCAATAATTGATTGCGACGACATCGTTATTACCCCATCATTTTTTCAATTGGCATAACAAGGATTGAGCTGCAGCCCAACGATTTCAGCTTCTCCATGGTTTCCCAGAATAGCGTTTCAGTGCTGACAACGTGAATTGCTACTGATTCTTCGTTTCCAGCCAAAGGCAATACTGTTGGATTCTCGGCGCCAGGCAGTAAGCTTTTTACTTGCTCCAAATAAGCTTTCGGTGCATGTAGCATAATGTATTTGCTTTCTTTGGCTTGCATTACGCCATCAATTCTCGGCAGTAAACGATTTACTAGAGATTGTTTATCATCACCAATCGGCTGCGCTTTTTGAATCAATACCGCTTTTGATTTAAATACGACCTCTTGTTCACGCAAACCATTCGCTTCCAGGGTTGCGCCAGTTGATACTAGATCACAAATTGAATCAGCGACACCAGCGCGCGGGGCAACCTCTACGGAGCCTGTTAGCATAACTGCTTTAGCATCTATACTGTTCTCGTTGAAATACCTTTCGAGCAAGTAAGGATAAGTCGTTGCTACTTTTGTGCCATTGAGCGATGCAATACCAGAATATGCCATTTCGTTTGGAACAGCGATTGATAAACGACAAGCTCCATAATCTAATCGGCGTAGCGTTTTAAAATCTGCCGGTCGATTAGATGCCTGGCGTTCCAACATTTTTTCTTCTAATTCATTCTCGCCAATAAAACCCATATCTACAACACCGTCCATGACTAAGCCAGGAATGTCATCATCTCTGACCAAGAGCAGATCGATTGGCTGATTAGTTGAATGAGCAATAAGTAAGCGATCTCTAATTTGGAGTTTAATGCCGATGGCTTTTAATAAGGAGATGCTATCGTCACTCAATCGACCTTTTTTTTGTATCGCAATTTTTAGTCTTTTAGAATCGCTCATTTTTAGTTCCTTTTGTGCTTTCGCGTAATATTTTATATGTTTCTTTAGTCATGATGTTTTGGCCAACACTAACTAATACAGTATCTATCTGAGAGGGATCGGTTTGATTTAAATGCAGTTAAAAATCAAACAAAAAACCCCCGAAAGTTTCCTCTCGAGGGCTTCAAATTTCTTAAATGCCATGGAAAGGAAACACCACCTTTCCAGCACCAACCTGGAAGGCTATGCGTTCATATGATGATGGCTAAAATTTGTTTTTTTCATTTTATTTCTTTCAATCTCGAATTAATTTCTATTCTTATACTTTGATAGCTGAATGTTATCCAACTTACCGCTGTTAATCAACCGCAAACCTTCTGCAAATGCAGATTGTTTCAAATAACTCATGCCATTTTTTTATAAGCTAGCTGACATGAATGGAAAAGCGTCTATTGTTCCCAGGATCGTTTACTCGGTGTCGCTTCTTCTAATTTAGTTGCCAAAGCTATTGGGCTCAGTTGGCTTGCTCTCATGTCATGAATATCGGCCTGCAGCGAGGTGCGAAATAACTTCACTTCGTTCCAAAGATCTAAAAACTGCTTACGCTGTTCTTTAGTTCGTTCACTTCTTTTTATATTGTCACTGGCCTCCAATAAAGGGCCTAACGCAGCATAAGCATTTTGCAGTCGTGCGCTTTGTTGCTTCTCAAATTCGGCTAAGCCGATTATTTCTTTTGGGCGTAAGCTGTTTATAATAGGCGCTTCAATGTCAGATTTTGGCTTATTCCATGCCGAATAGTGTTCAACATAGTCCTCAATATCGACGCTAGCAGCGCTTTGCCAAGTGCTTAAGGAATCTATGTTCATCAACTCACCGGTTTTCGGATCGACAATTAGCACGGTTGGGGTAGCAAAGTAATTAGGATAACCAACTAAATTAGTAAGTTCTCTTCTGTCTTCTAAGTAGCCTACATCAATAAACGTTGTTACGAAACGCTCTGACAATATAGTTTGCATTTGGTCTGTTGAAAAGTTTTCAGCTAGGCCTACGCTGTCATGGCACCATTGCGCTCCGAGCACGATTAATGCATATTTATCCGCCATAGCAGCTTGCTCTAAAGTTGTTTGAGCTTGATTCAGTGGATTTTCAAGTGGGGTGTAGACATACTCAGGTTTGACGCTTTTGTTGCCACTGGCGTAACTCGCGCTGGCTACCATAAGCAGTGTCGATAGCAATAAAAAGTTAAATTTCTGATTCAGCAAAGTCATTTGATTTGTCATTCATAGTGGCAGTATTATTATTTCTTAACATAGCACTTTTTACTAATTGAAACATTCTGATACGACTGATTTGAGCAAATAATACAAAATTTAGTTTATAATGGTTTATTAACCAGAGGTATTTGAGTGAACCCATTTTCGAAAATAAATTCTAAATTTAAGCGAGCCATACGAGAAAAAGCTATTAAACGTGCTGAAACGCGCATCATATTAGCTAAGAAAAAGCCTAATGACTTTACCGGCGACGAGCTCGAAGTTATTGTGCAAGAGGAAGAAGCGAAGATATTCTCGACTATGAAAGAGAAAGGTGTTTTAGCGGTACTTGCAGTGCTAGGTATCGGAGTCTTTGGTTAGCTTATGAATAAAATTATCAACATTATTTTATCTGGTTTACTTTGGCGTAAATACAAATTTTTTATTCTCAGTTTAATTGTGTTAATTGCTTTTATCTTTGTTGTTGGGCAAGTTCACCAAGACTATCTTCGATATAACGAGTTGCAAGATTCGCCTACCAATATAGGTTTGTCATTCGTGGTAAAGTGGCTAATTTGGGCGGGCAGTATCATTTTGTTTCTGCTTTCGAATCATTACTTCAATAGATTTAAACGTCAGCAAAAAGAATTGGAGTCAGAGCAGTCAAACTCAGCATTAAGCAAGCTACTCAAGTGGAAGTCGGGCTTTAGCAAAAACACACAAGCGCCTAATTCAGTTCAACAAAGCATGTCTGAGGAAAGTAAAACAGAGGAGTCTGCCGTGGAACAGGAGCTTGACCCATTCGCAGCCATTCGTAAAAAAGACAAACTGCGCAGCTATGCCGACGTGGTTATCGACCAAAAACCAGACAAGTAAGTTTACTCAGATATTTAGTGCCTTTTTAACACTAGCTACAAATAAACCCAGCTAAGTAGTGTAAGTACTATGCTTGAATATAAGATTGAGATGGGTAAACCAAGCTTTACAAAATCCATAAAGCGGTAATTAGTCGCGCTGAATACTAATAAATTTGTTTGGTAGCCGTACGGCGAAATGAAACTTGCGCTAGCTGCGAAGGCCACAGCTAAAGCGAATGGCATTAAGGGCAATCCCATTGCATTAACGAGACCGTAAGCGAATGGAAACATGAGTGCGGCAGCAGCGTTGTTTGTGACAAACTCAGTTAACAGCACCGTCATTATATAAACTAAAACAAGTGCAACAACAGGCGGCATATCGCCAATAATAGGTGTTAAGCCATTGGTTGCTAATGCAATAATACCACTGCTCTCTAAGGCAGTTGCCAAACTTAATGCGCCAACAATGACTAATATTAGATTCACGGGTAAATGGCGCTTTATTTCCCCCATTGATGAAACACCGATAACTGACAAGCTGGCTACAAAAAAGAGTAGGCCAGTTGCTAAAGGCACTATTGAACTTGCTGCTAATACTATCGTGCCGATAAAGCCAACTAAGGTGAATGCTTCTTGCCAAGGTTTGAGTTTACGCATAATTTTTTGTTCAGAAACAACAAAGAAATTTTTGGTAATGTTGTCCCTACGCTGAAAGTCGGCACCGGTTGCTAGCAACAAAAAATCACCCGCTTGCAGTTTCAAGTCACCTAACTTACCAGAAATTTGCTCGCCATCACGTCGTATAGCGACCACCGCGGCGTCAAACAGAGCCCGAAAACCAAGGTCCTTAAGCGTCTTATTGATAATAGGAGCTCGATTAGAAACAATCACTTCGGTGAGGTTGTCTCGCAGCAAACCGTCAGCTTCAGCAAACATGGTTAAGCCTTTAATATGGGCTAAGTTATCCATTTTTTGCACGTTGCCGGAAAAAATTAACTTATCATTTTCCTCAATTACCATTTCTGGCGTTACCGGTGACATTACAATGTTTCTGCGCACGATCTCTATTAGGAACAATTCCGGTAAATTACGCAGATGATTATCTTCAACGGTTTTACCTATTAACTCAGAGTCTGCTTCGACGTCAGCTTCTAATAGATATCGTTGATAATTGCTCTCATTACTTGCGATGTTAGGTAGCCAAGGAGTTAGAAAAAATAATAAAACGGCACAAGCCAAACCTGCTGTTAAACCAAATAATGTGAAATCAAAGAAGTTAAAACCTGGATGGCCTTTTTCAATTAAAAAGCTATCTACAATTAGGTTTGTGGATGTGCCTATTAGGGTAACGGTGCCGCCTAATATGGCCGCATAAGACAGTGGTATTAGGAGGCGCGAGGGAGCATGCAGTTGATTTTGTTTGATCGGACCAATCAAGCTGGCAACAATTGCAGTATTATTGAGTAAGGCTGATGAGCTAAAAGTGACAGCAAACATACGCCAGAAACTTTGCGCAAAGGATTTTCTGATAATAGCTCGGCCAAGTCGTTTGATAAAAGCAGTTTTATCGATTGAGTGGCTCACTAATAGTAGTAAAACAAGCGTAACAAGACCCGTATTCGTGACGTTTCTTAAAACTGCATCAAAAGAAATTTGTTGGCTTAGCAGCAGCAGTAACATGCTTGCTGCAAAAACGCTTGAGGGGCGTCTATTAGTAAAAGCGAGCCCAAAAATAGTACTCACAAAAACAACTAATACGAGAATTTGTTCCCAACTCACTTAGACAATACCTTGATTTTCAACTTATAAGTCCATTGCAAAGGCTAATAGAGAATTACCTTACTGTAAAAATATAAGCATAACCTATTTTTTAACAATATGAAGCGGCTTGTTTAGTCAGTTTGTATCTTTGTTAGCATACTTATGGATAATCAAGCCGCTTTATATGGCGTTGACTTTTTACTCTTAGATGAAAGCCCCTGAGGCGAACATCTATAGTAAAGTGGCTACTGGCTTATATCGTTTGCATTCCAATGCGGGAAGTGTTTTCTCACCAAGGTATTAAATTCAAGTTCGAATTCAGAATACTCATGGGAGCTTCTCATCGCTTCATTTTTATTGATGACCATACCTGCACCAACAGTGCCATTAGTTAGACGATCAATAATAATAAATGCACCTGTTTTGCGATTTTCAGTATAAGAGTCACAAGCAACTTCTTGTGTAAGCTTTATATTCGCGACACCAATTTCATTTAAGTTTAGGTGCAATGCATCTTTTTTCTCAAGTGTGTTTACATCTATCTGATAATCAATACTCGAAACACTGCCAAATACTTTTTTAGTAGCAAATTTAAAGCTGTATTGTTTGTTTGGAATGAGCGCCTCTTCAGACATCCAAACCATATGCGTTTTATACGCGTTTGACTGCATTGGAAGTGCGCCAGACTTCACTATCATGTCACCACGAGAGATATCAATTTCATCATTCAGCGTCAAGGTAACCGCATTTGGTGCGTTACCTACCTCTAAATCACCATCGAAGGTAGAAATTGTTTTCACGGTTGATGTTTTGCCAGAGGGGAGGGCTGTTATAGCGTCACCTGGTTTAATTGAACCGGAAACAATAGTCCCGGCAAAACCTCTAAAATTCAGATTGGGTCTATTTACATATTGCACGGGGAAACGGAAATCTTGATGTTGTTGCTCAGTGATTTGAATATTCTCAAGTAATTCCATTAACAACTCTCCTTTGAACCAAGGCGTGTTTTCGCTGCGATTAACAACGTTGTCGCCTTCCAAAGCAGAGAGAGGAACAAAACGAATATCTGGGATCGTCAATTGTTTTGAAAACTCCATATAGTCTTTTTGTATTTGCTCGTAAACGTCTTGTCTATATTCCATTAAATCCATTTTGTTAATAGCGACAATAACGTGTTTAATACCCAGTAAAGATACTAAAAATGAGTGACGTCTGGTTTGGGTTTTCACGCCAGCTCTAGCGTCTATAAGAATAATAGCTAAGTCACATGTAGATGCGCCAGTTACCATGTTGCGAGTATATTGTTCATGCCCTGGCGTATCGCCAATAATGAACTTACGCTTTTCCGTACTGAAATAGCGATATGCAACATCTATAGTGATGCCTTGTTCACGTTCTGACTGCAAACCGTCAACAAGTAAAGCAAGGTCAACTTTCTCACCGGTTGTTCCTACTTTTTTACTGTCTTTGGTGATTGCCGCTAACTGGTCTTCATAAATCATTTTTGAATCATGTAAAAGTCGACCGATTAAGGTACTTTTGCCATCATCGACGCTACCGCAAGTTAAAAACCGAAGAAGATCTTTATTTTCGTGCTGTTCTAAATACGACAGTATATTGGTTTTGAGTAATTCGTTTTCGTTGTTCATGTTAGCAACTTACCAAGAAATAGGGATTTAATAAGGAATCTTTTTGATTGTATCGAAGCGGTGATGCGTCTGCATCAAGCGGGTTTTCAACATCCAAAACAGTTACTTTGGCACCGGCTGCTGTGGCTACTGCATGGGCTGCGCCTGTATCCCATTCACATGTTGGGCCTACGCGAGGGTACATATGGGCTTCACCACTAGCGACTAAGCAAAGTTTCAATGAGCTACCCATTGCCACAAGCTCGTTGTCACCACCAAGGCTATCTAAAATTTTGTTTATTTCAGGACTTTGATGTGAGCGACTGCCGACGATTCTCCATGTATCACCCTCGACGTGAGGTTTTGCTTCAATTGCTGTTCTAACGCCATCAACTTCACTATATGCACCAGTGCCTTTTTGACCAACATAGGTTTTATTAATAGCAGGAGCATGCACTACACCAAATGTGGGTTCGCCGTATTCAATTAACGCGATATTTACCGTAAATTCACCGTTCTTTTTAATGAATTCTTTGGTGCCGTCTAAAGGATCAACCAACCAATAACGAACCCAAGTTTTACGCTCTGCCCAATCAATTGCAGCGGATTCTTCAGATAAAATGGGAAGTGGTGACATTGCTTTTAAACTATCAACAATATGATGATGCGCCGCCAAGTCTGCTTCCGTTAGAGGGCTAGAGTCAGATTTATCATATATGGTAAAATCTTGCTGGTAGATCTCCATGATCTTTTCTCCAGCTTCAACGGATATCAGCTTTACTTGTTCAGCAAGTTCAGGTGTCAATTCAAAACTGTTCATTTAAATAAACCCCTTTTCAGATATTAATTTGAAAAGACGCTCTGCTGTTTGCTCTGCAGACTCTTCAATATATGTTAAATGGACCTCTGGTGTTGTAGGTGTTTCATAAACTGAATCGATACCGGTAAAGTGCTTAATATCACCGCTTCGTGCCTTTTTATAAAGGCCTTTTGGATCGCGTTTTTCACACACTTCAATAGGCGTATCAACAAACACTTCAACAAACTCGCCTGCGTCTAATAGCGAACGACAATAAGCTCTATCTGCTTGAAATGGAGAAATGAAAGCAGTAATGACAATACTGCCAGAATCAACAAAAAGTTTAGCCACTTCGCTAATGCGCCGAATATTTTCTACTCGGTCTTTATCATCAAAACCAAGATCACCGCATAATCCATGACGCACATTGTCGCCGTCTAACAAATAAGTTTTCTTACTCTCAGAAAATAACTTCTTTTCGAGTAAATTCGCGATAGTAGATTTGCCAGAACCTGATAAGCCTGTCAACCAAATCACGGCTGGTTTTTGATTTAATGCATTTGCTCGAGCATTTTTATCCACGGCATGTTCATGCCATACAATGTTGTTAGTCATTAGAAGTACCCTTCCATTTTTTTCTTTTCCATTGAACCTGACGAGTCATGATCAATAACGCGGCCTTGGCGTTCAGACGTTTTAGTTAACAACATTTCCTGAATAACTTCCGGCAGGGTGTCAGCAGTTGACTCAACGGCACCTGTCAAAGGATAGCAGCCGAGTGTTCTGAAACGCACAGAGCGCATTTCTGGCGTCTCGCCTGGCTCCATCGGCATACGATCATCATCGACCATAAAATAGGTTCCATCGCGCTTAACAACAGGACGAGGTTTGGCAAGATATAAGGATGGGATCTCAATATTTTCAAGGTAAATATATTGCCAGATATCAAGTTCCGTCCAATTCGACATTGGGAAAACACGTATGCTTTCGCCTTTATTTATTTGGCTGTTATAGATGTTCCAGAGTTCTGGTCGCTGGTTTTTTGGATCCCAGCGATGGTTTTCATCTCTAAATGAATAAACCCGCTCCTTAGCACGAGATTTTTCTTCGTCGCGACGAGCACCGCCAAAAGCAGCATCAAACTGGTATTTGTCTAGCGCCTGTTTTAGTGCAACAGTTTTCATGATGTCAGTGTGTTTAGCACTTCCATGGCTATAGGGCCCGACGCCTTGATCGATGCCTTCTTGATTAGAATGAACTAATAAGTTTAGATTGTGCTTTTTGGCAATCTCATCTCTAAATGCAATCATTTCCTTAAACTTCCATTTAGTATCGACATGTAGAAGTGGGAAAGGAATTACGCCGGGTGCGAAAGCTTTACGCGCCAAATGCAGAAGCACAGATGAGTCTTTACCAACGCTATATAACATAACTGGATTATCGAACTCTGCAGCAACTTCCCTAAAAATATGAATGCTCTCAGCTTCTAGCTGTTTTAGATGGGTAATAGATGGAATTGAGGTGGTCATTTCAGTGACGGACTCCAAGTTAAAAAGTTAATATGCCAAATACGTATATGCATAGAACTTTAACATATTTAGAAGTAAATCGATTATGATAATTTGCTATGTCTAATGCTTTATTGATAACTAAAAGTGTAGACATGTTGCAAAATTGTTATATATAGCGGCGCAAATAGTTGAGCAAAATAGCGGGGCAAAATAAAAGTGCTCTGTGAGGTGTTCTCAAACTTTAAAAGTGCCTAGCCGTTTAAATTGCTTAAGACCCTTTATATGCTGAGGCCCTTTGCATGCTGAGGCTCTTTATAAGCTGAGGCTCCAAAAGCATCTAGTGTTTCTAAGATGAATTTTTATACGATGGCACGTATTCTTTCTTCGGCCCAAATGCCAGCTCGCACATATTCTTCAAGAATTTCAGTGTATGTAATATTAAGATTCTTGCAGCTACTTTCCATTTTCTGCCAATCACCTTTCTCAAAATGTTTGCATAGCATTAAGCAGTCAGCAAGCCAGCCTTGGTTTTCGGTCAGAGCTTGTTTTATTTCTTCTGACAGTGGTAAGTCATTAATGATTGAATTTAAATCGGTATCTAGCATTGCGTCAATTAGTGAAAGCATACCCATTAAAAATGCAGAAGAGCTGCTATTATTTTGCTTACAATGCACCGCGAGCAATTCACAAAACTTGGCGCGCTGCATAGACAAGCGAATCAGTTCTTCTGGTTTACCACCGCTAAATTGAGCCGCGAATAGCAAGCCAACAAAACGCTCTAGCTCGGCTTTTCCTAATACCAGCACAGCTTGTTTAATCGTTTTAATTGGATTGCGACGTTTAAATATCGCTGATTGTGTATAACGCAGTAGTTTGAAAGACAAGGTAACATCGAGTTCAAACAAGGTCGTTATTTCGTCAAAATCAGGTTCTGGAGCAGAAATTTTGTTCATCAAAGTGGTGATAGATGTTTGCCCAGGAGTTAATGCAACGCTCCTGATCACTTCAGGCCGACTAAAAAAGTATCCTTGAAAATAGTGAAAGCCCAGGCTAAGCGCTTTCTT
Organism: uncultured Glaciecola sp.; assembly: GCA_905479945.1. Taxonomy (GTDB): domain Bacteria; phylum Pseudomonadota; class Gammaproteobacteria; order Enterobacterales; family Alteromonadaceae; genus Glaciecola. The sequence continues at coordinate 16,793 of CAJQOP010000074.1, forward strand.
GAATTCGGCGGTTGTTTCTACTTTTTCAGCTAATAATTTTATGTTTGGATATTCACGAACTGCTTCAATCGTTTTTTGGATGTCTTCTTTTGACGTCTCAAGATAGTCTATTTTAACAATATCAATTAACTTATAAAAAGGAGTCCACTGGGGCTCATGAATAAAGTCATCCAAGGCCAATATATATCCTTTTTGACGCAGTTTCTTTAACGCGCCGTAAAGTGAGTTGCTTGGTTTAACTGTTTCTAATATTTCAACAACGATTTTTTCTTTAGGCAGCATCTCGGGGTAGCCCGCTAGCAAAGACTGCTCAGTAAAATTGATAAATGCGAGTTTTCCTTCTGATATTCGATCAAGACCGAGATCGAACTGCAAGCCTTCGACCATTTTTGACGTCGCTTGCTCTTGGTCAACGTCAGGAAAGACGTTGTCCAAGCTAGTTCTAAAAAGTAATTCATAGCCGAACAGCGCTTTGTTGATATCCAAAATAGGTTGTCGTGCTGCAAAGAATCCCATGTCTAAATTGTGCTCCTTGATTTATTACTTTTTATTTTCTGATGCATATTTATCGGCAAATTTCTCAAAAAGTGAGCTAACGTCATCATTTTTTTCTGGGAATAGTAAAGATACTGCGACTATGACTATGCTCGAAACAATGAAGCCGGGTATGATTGCATATAACTCCGGATAAATAGATCCACCATTTTCACCTAATGGTGCATAAATCCATACTAATACTGTAGCTGCACCGCTAACAATGCCGCCAATCGCAGCCTTACGACTCATGTTTTTCCATAGTAATGAGAATAAAACTAATGGGCCAAATGCCGCGCCAAATCCAGCCCAGGCGTTACCCACTAAGGTCAGAATATTGCTATCTCTGTTATAAGCTAGTGCGATAGCGACAACTGCGACTAAAGCAACACAAATGCGCCCAATGACAACTTGCTTGTGCTCACTGCAGTCTTTGTCTAGGAATGTGACGTAAACATCTCGCGTTAACGAGCTAGAGGTTACTAATAATTGTGATGATATGGTGCTCATAATAGCTGCAAGAATAGCGGCAAGTAAAAAACCACCAAGCAGAGGGTGGAACAGCAACTGCGACAGGGTGATGAAGATAGTTTCAGGATCGTCTAGTGCCTGACCGGTTGAGGTCATATAAGCGAGTCCAAAAATACCAGTAGATGCAGCGCCAAAAATAGAAACTATCATCCAAGACATGCCAATTCTGCGAGCAGTTGGCATTTCCTTTATACTTGAAATAGCCATAAATCGCACGATAATGTGAGGTTGTCCAAAGTAGCCCAACCCCCATGACATGAGCGATACCACTCCAACGAAGGTTACCGCTGCGCCAGTTTGTGCATCGACAAATAGCGAAAGCATATTTTCATTGGTTTCTGACAAAATCGTGAGCGTATTATTAATACCACCCAACTCAAAAATAACAACAGTGGGTACCATAACCAAAGCAATGAACATGATGATGCCTTGCACGAAATCGGTGAGGCTGACCGCCATAAAACCACCAAATAATGTGTAACACACTACTACTCCGGCAGTTATATATAGGCCAACTTCATAATTGAATCCAAATGAAGATTCAAATAACTTTCCGCCTGCAGCAATTCCCGACGAGGTGTAAAGTGTAAAAAAGACAATAATAACCACTGACGCAATTATTCTCAAAGAGCGGCTGTCGTCATAAAAACGATTCTCAAAATAATCGGGTAAAGTAATTGCGTCGTTGGCAAGTTCAGTATAAACCCGGAGTCGAGGGGCAACAATAATGTAGTTGATCCAGGCACCTAAACATAAGCCTAATGCAATCCATAATGAGGATGCGCCGGAAACGTACATAGCTCCTGGTATTCCTAGTAGCATCCAGCCACTCATGTCCGATGCACCTGCTGATAATGCTGTTACAGGGGCACTAAGCTTTCTTCCTCCTAACAGGTATCCAGAGGATGTATCTTCATTTTGTCGGTATGCGTAAACGCCGATACCGATCATTGCGATAAAATAAATACCGAGGGATATAAGGGTACCAGTTTCCATAAAAATCTCTATTATTCTTATTATTATGGAACGATGGTAACAGATATGCACGGGTATCTGTACCATTGAAGTTGGCACAAAAAAGCTGCAATACTTATTCAATTGCGGCTGATTAGTTTAAATATCATTAAAGCCAAGTTTTATGGCAATAATATTGAGGTGTTTTAGAAGGTAAACGCGCTTTGAGCAACTTCCTGTAATTGTGAAACTTGCTCTTTATCATTGCCTACAATGATTATTTTGGCGGACTCAAGTAAAAACGAGGAACCAAAATGTTCATTGTCGCTAAAGTCATCCTGCAACTCTTTACTCTCGCTCCCTGGCACGATAAATAGTGAAATTAAACCTTTTTCGCCTTTTATTATCATATGAAGGCTTTTGATTTTGTCCAGATAGCAGTAGTTTGCTGATACCACTTCACCTATTTCTTCAGATAGCTGACCGTCAAAAGTCGCCATTTTCTCGTTTATAGTGTCTATTGAGACGAACTCGCCGTTCATAGATATTTCTTTACTCATATATTCGTCGTTAACGTGAGCGAACACATCTTTGGCTAAACCATCATTGCCGCCTAACAAGGTCATATAAGAAATGCCAGCAACCATCGCCACTGATGCAGCCATTGCAATATACCAAGGGCGCTTTTGACGATGTTGTGTGAATTCATCCATGCCTTGACGCAAAATTAACTTTTCTGCGAAATTTTCTGGCACTGGTATATTCATTGCTAGCGCAAGTTTAGACTCTAATGCTTTTGTTTCATCCCAAAACACCTGTTTTGCTGGGTCATCTTTTGCCGCCTGAATAACTTCGGGATCGGTTGTGTTTGGCTCAGCATAAATGGTGCGACGAAAAGTTAACTCATCCATTTATCTGCTCTCCTTTCGGTTGATCGCCTAATAAGGCTTCTTTAATTTGATTTCTTGCTCTAAAAAGTCTGGTCATCACTGTATTTTTATTTAGGTTAAGTTGTTCGGCGATTTCGTCGCCAGTAAACCCCATTAATATTTGCATCATTAACGGCTCTCTATATTCCTCACTGAGACTAGACATGATCCGTCTAAGCTCTCGGTGTTCCAGTGCAACATCACCAAGGTCATTTGGATCGGCTAATGCAACATCGTCAATATCAACCAAATCAAATTGCTTACGCTCAAACCTACGTGCATTTTCGCGGCGTAAAATAGTAATTAACCAGGATTTAGCTGCACCTTCATCCTTCAGAGAATCGAGGGACTTCCATGCACGTAAAAACGTTTCTTGCACTACATCTTCGGCAATCGATTTGTCTTTTATTAGCCACATTGCATACCGAAAAATGTCAGCATGGAGTGCCTTGACTAAAGCTTCATATCGTTTTTGTTTTTCCATCATGTCAGTAGAGACCGATGCGCTTTGGTTTTTATTTCGCGAGAACATGAAAAATTCTTCTTTTTTTCTTAGTACGAGTTAATTTTCAGTACAAGTTTATTTTTAGTATGAGTTTTTTCCGTATAAATAATACGACATTTAGGTACATAGTTCGAACAATGAATTAAAAACACAAAAATCGCAGAGCCTTGGGCGCTGCGATTTATTAATTTAAGGCTTAATGGGAAGTATTTTCTTGCTAGCTAACCATAACAGGCTAAAGTTCACACATCCCGAGCAGCATTCATAAATGGAGTTTATTTTGCTGTCGCTGCAATCCATTTATTTATATTTTCTTCCAGCAAAGTCAATGGTACAGGCCCATCTTTAAGTATGCTGTCATGGAAACCACGATAATCAAATTTATCACCTAACTCTGCTTGCGCTTTATCACGCAGTTCCATTATTTTTAATTTACCAATCATATAGGCAGTAGCTTGACCTGGCATTGCAATATAGCGTTCAATCGCTTTGACTGAATCAGCCTTCGGGTTCGGTGTATTGTCGACCAAATATTGAATGGCTTTTTGTCTATCCCACTGCATTTCATGAATGCCAGTATCGACTACTAATCTGCAGGCTCTCCATAGCTCCATTGCCAGGCGGCCGAAATCAGAATAAGGGTCGCTATAAAAACTCATGTCTTTGCCTAACTCTTCGGTATATAAACCCCATCCTTCAGTATATGCCGTAAATGAAACGTATTTTTGAAATTCAGGGATGCCTTCAAGCTCTTGAGCGATGGCTCGCTGCATATGATGACCAGGAATGCCCTCATGATAAGCAAGCGCTTCCATTTGATAAGTAGGCATGCTGCGCATATCAAATAAATTAGCATAATAAGTGCCAGGGCGACTGCCATCTTTCGATGGGCTTTGATAAAAAGCTTTGCCAGCAGACTGTTCACGGAAAGCCTCGACGCGTTTAACCACCATCCGAGCCTTTGGCGTTAAACCAAAGAATTCCGGTATCTTTGCTTCCATAACATCGATGTATTCTTTAGCCTCCGTCATATAGCGCTGACGGCCTTCTTCGCTATCAGCATAATAGAACTGGTCGTCATTGCGCAGAAACAAGAAAAAATCCTGTAAAGAGCCAGTAAAGTTTACTTGCTTCATAATCGCACTCATTTGATTATGTATACGTTCAACATTATCTAAACCAATTTGATGAACTTCTTGCGCGTTTAAGTCTGTTGTAGTAAACCAATTTAAGCGATTTTGATACCACTCACTGCCATTAGGTAAACGCCAGACACCATCACCTTCTGGAGTTAATAGTCGCTGTTTACCGAGTTCTTTCATTAATTTTTCATATGCGGGCTTTACGGCCATCGATAGCGCTTCATTAGCGTCAGCGAACAAGCCATACTTCTCAGCATTGCTAAGTCCTGTAGCATCTAGCTTTTGTTTAAAGTCCTTAAGTATAGTGGAATCTAAATGGCTTTCTTCAAAGGGGTTACCTTTGGTTACGTTTGCCGCAGCTTGCATCATTTGGTCATAAGACCAAGCGGGTGGATAAACACCTAACTTTTCTCTCAGCTTTAGTTGTTCTATAACTTGGTCGAACAATGGAGCGACCTTATTTAGACGGCTAATATAAGCTCTAGCATCGGCTTCATTTTCAATTGAATGAAAGTTGATTAGGAAACTAGGCACGCTTGTGTGCCATGCTCTAAATTGATGCATGATGTAGGTATGATGTCTAAACTCGTCGTTAGCTAGTTTGCGCTCTAAGTCAATTTTGTAAATGCTTAAACTGAGTTTCTCTGATTCAGAAAGGGCAGAAACATCGAACTCATTGGCCTGCTTAATTCGCTGTTCGATAAGCCTCCGAGTTTCATCAGCTGCGGCTTCTGAAAAGTCTCCCCATTTATCATTGTCAGTTTTAAGACCTAAGCGGCTTTGTAACATCGGAGAGCGCTCTATGTCTGTTTCGCGGCTCTGCGCGAAAAACGCGGCAATTTTTTCAGATTCCGTTGCGGGAATTTTTGTAGTTTCAATTTGAGTTGCCGACGGCTGCTGGCTGTCCTTGTTCGATGGCGGACTGCAAGCGGTCATTGCAATGACTAAACTGGAAACAGCGAATATTTTCGCTGGCAAGCTATTACTTATTAGTCGTTTCATCATGTTCCATTTACTCTTTTGTATTGTCTGTTTTCTATACGGCATTATAACGATATGTCACTACGTTCATCTATATGCTATTGCCTGCTCAAGTATTCTAGGATAGACGCACTTAAACTTTAGGATACAGTTGAAAAGCGTCATTGCTATTGTTTATGTTTTGCAAAACTTTGTTGCGTAAATTCTCTAGTGTATCTAGCAGTTTGGTGTGTTGCCAATCACGTTTGTTGTCGGCATATTCGCTGGCCATCATTTGGTTGAACTGTGCCAAGCATTCTTCAGCACCAATCGACACCAAACATTGGCTAACTGAATGAACTTGCTGTCCAGTTAGTTCGCTTAACCAAAGTGTGAATGTCCTATTTGTCTCTTGAATATTATGCAGGCTGACGGCTTTATTTAAGTTTTTCCATAATTCAGACTCGCTGTTGCCTCTCTCTGTTGAGGCCTTTACCTGCTGAACTGCGCTTATTCTGCCAATCACAATAATATAAGCAAAAACCGCTAAACTAACTAGCCATATTAAAAATAAGCTAATATGCAGCCAGTCAATTGTAAAGGTTTGATTCTCGTTATCGGTACTAAAAATTGTATTGTTATTAGTGCCTGAATCGTTGAAGTCAGACTGTGGCTTTTGATTAGCGGGCGTGATGGCTTGAATATTCGATAAGGCATCTTCACTTGGCGGAAGCACTTTTATGCTTCGTGCAGGTAATTTTGCGAATTCAGTTTTTTTACTAACAACATTGAACCAAGGTACAACTACTTCCCCAATCACGAAAGTACCCACTTTATTCGGAATAATAGCCTCGCTTTGAATTTTTTGAGCAAACAATATTGCCCCTCTATCGACAGTTGCTGTGGTTGGCTGATCAGGATAAGTTTTAAAATCCGGTGGATAAACGCCGCCTATTTCGGGCAGTTGTTCCTCAACTAAACCAGCTGCTGTAAGTGTTATCGTGCGAGTTATAGCTTGGCCTAAAATAATGCTATTTGGATCTTGCTGCCATTCTTCATTAAGCTCTACATAATCACTAGGTAGCCAATGATCGGCATAATTATCTGGAATAGGTAAAACGGTTATTTCAATATTGGGTGCAACCCGATTTACAGGCTTTGTTCGGCTAATAAAGCCAAAGGATTGCCTTGTATCGGCCGCTGCTTCACCATTAAAAACGGTGCCGACGATGGTGAATTCTCCGCTCGCCTGAGGAATGATTGCATAGGTTCGCTCAATGACTCTGTAACGCATACCATTTTGAAAGTCTTCGTATTCTTTGTTTTCACCAACTTGTTTGACTATCGCATTGTCCAGCACCGGTGATTGCAGTGAGCCACGCTGAATATCTTTTGCAAGATAGAGTTTGGTTGTGTACTGAACTTGCTGCTGCAAGTACACCTCGTCCATATTAATTTCAGCTGTTAGGTAGAAATCCCTAGCTGCAGCACCCTGTCCAGTGCCAATAGGACTAACAATGATATCGAAGGCTTTACTAGCTTGACCATCCATTTGAAAAATAGGGATAGTAAATATTCCAACTGCTTTTGGAAAAAGCTGCGTTACCCAAGTTGTGGTTTTTGTTGTATTGAAGTTTATAGAGCGTGTTGATTGGCTAATAGATGTGCTGGACAATCGAAAATCTTTCTCTAAGGAAGTTAAGTCGATTTGTTTCGATGATATTTCACCCTCAGCGCTAATAATTAACTGCACAGCTTCATCAACCATTATCGGGTTTTTGTCTACTGACACGCGTAAATCGGTTATTTTGGCATGTACAGAAGCAGAGCCAATTAACGTTGCGGCGATAAGCGTAGCAACTAAGCAATAATACCAAGCTGAGTTGTTTTTCATTACTACCAATCCTTCTTATTTGGCTTCGAGAATCTCTCTGAGCGCCGTTGTTGTGATTCTAAGAGCATTTTTCTCTGTAATAGATAAGCGGGGTCGTCTGGTACTTTATTCATTAGCATTTGCATACGTTGCATTTTTTCTTTTTCTTCAGGCGTCATTTCTTCAAGTGGTTTTTGTTGTTGTATTGTATCTTTTTGCTCTGAAGCTTCACCGTCTTTCGCATTTTCTTGCTCAGCTTTAGCCTTTTCTGCTTCTTGAGCCTTTTCTTCCCCAGATTGCTGTTCAGAACCTTGCTGTTCCTCTTTCTGACTAGGATCTTTCTGACTAGGATCTTGCTGCGGATCTTGTTGATCATCCGATGGGCTGCCATCCTGCTGCTGGCTATCTTGTGGATCACCTGATTGCTCATCGCTTTGGCTAGGGTCACCAGATTGTTGGTCGCTCTTTTCTGAGTCACCTTGCTGCTGGTCCTCTGAGTCTTGCTGCTCACCATCTTGTTTCTGTTCTTCTTGCTGCTTCAACAGTTCTTCAACAAGCTTTTTATTCGCCATAGCATTTGTGTGGTCAGGACTTTGCGATAAAGCCTCCTGGTATTTATCAAGTGCAGTTTCTAATTGGCCTAGTTTGGCTAAAGCATTACCTTGGTTATAAGCTGATTCAGCGCCTGGAACTTGAATAAAGGACTCCAATGCGGCTTCGTAGTCTTTGTTTCGGTATAGTGCGGCGCCTTTCCACATTGCATCGTCAAATGTTGTGCTTGCCGTGTCGAAATCTTCTTTTTCAAATGCCTGAAGACCTTGCTGGTCAGCATTTTTAAACATTTTGTCATACCATTTGTTGGCTAGTGGCTTTCGATTAGCCAATGGCTTTTTAATAACTGAAGGGTTCTCATTAGCTAAAGACGTCTCATTGGCAAAGGATTTTTCTGCAGGGAATATTAGGAATGAGCTAATTAAAATTACGAGAACACCGCGCCGGAATGCATAGGCTGCAAAAGGTAAAATAAGCAAAATTAAGAATGCGCCCATGTCTTGCCACTGATCGCCCTGACCAATAATGTTATTGCTCACTTGATCCTCCTCTAATACTAAAGGGGTGAACTGCATGTTTTTAATGTCGCTGTCATCACTTTGAATTGGCGTATATCGTCCATTTGAGGTTCCTAAAACTTGATTGAAATAACTGCTCTCAAGTGCTGGTAATATAATATTGCCGCTAACATCTTTCAAGAAGCCGCCATCTAACATTTTTATCGGGGCACCATTCGACGTTCCAACACCAAGTATTGAATATCGATAGGCTGATTTTGCGATGTGGCTCTGCAACTCTCTAATATCATCTAGGTCGATACCGTCGGTTATCCAGTAAACTTCGCCTTTATTATAACCCGCGGCTGATAAGAGCATTTCAGCTTCTTCTAGTGCATAGATAGGAACACTGCCTGGAATGGGCATTATTTCTGGTCTCAAACTGGGAATGAGAGTGGTAATGTTCGACACATCCGCGGTCAACGGACTTACTGTAAAAGCATCCCCAGCATAAACAACCAAACCAACTTCGCCTTCGTCCAAACTGTTAAGGAGGTCAATAGCTTTAAATTTAGCTCGTGATAATCGGTCGGGTTGTAAATCGGTAGCTCGCAAGGACATCGACATATCAAGCACAACGACCTTTCCGCTAGACACCTGATAAACAGGTTGCGGTAATTTTTGCCAAGTCGGGCCAGCCATCGCAACACAGGCAATAACCCAGCTTAGAGCAACTAAGTAAAAAGGGGGCTTGCGGGACTTTTTATCCTTCGCTACCACTAGATGCTGATATAAGTGACTGGATACGATGCCTTGCCAACCGCTTTGTTTGCTTGACAATCGACTTAACAAAATGGCTAAAACTAGCAAAGGTATTATCGCATATAGCCACTCTGGACGAATAAAATGAAACGATTGCCAGTTGATCATGATTGACCTCCTGAAGCCGTATTTGATTTGTTTTCAGCTGCAGTTTTGCGCATGTTGCTAATGCTGCTAAACGTTTGCATCAAAATATACCCTAGGCAATACAGTGCACTTAGCAAAAGTGCTAAAGCTAAGGGAAGATAAAATAGGGCAGTGAGTGGGCGTAGTTTTTGTCCATCGCCTTCAATTGGCTCTAATTCATCTAGCGTTTTATAGATCGCTTGCATCGCGCCGGTATCTTTTGCTCTAAAGTATTTACCGCCAGTAGATTGAGCTAATTCAGTGAGCATTTTTTCGTCGAGGTCCTGTGAGGGGTTAATCGTACGACGACCAAAAAAGCTATTAATTTCCTGTTCATCTGCGCCCACACCAATAGTATAGATAGTAATGCCTTTATCTATCGCTAACTCATTTGCTTGTTGTGGCGTGATGTTACCCGCTGTATTTTGTCCGTCGGTAAGAAGGATTAACACTCTATTTGAGTTCTCTTTTTCATCAAATCGTTTGACTGCCAAACCAACCGCGTCACCTATGGCTGTCTTTTCACCTACTAAGCCAAGAACTGATTCGTTAAGTAGTGTTGAAACGGTATTTCTGTCGAACGTTAGTGGTGCTTGTAAATAAGCAGTATCCGCAAATAAAATCAAACCTAAGCGGTCTCCAATTCGGCGCTCAATAAAGTCTTTTAGTACAAATTTTGTCATTACTAAACGATTCACTTTGCGACCATTTATTTGCATATCGTCTTGCTTCATAGAGCCAGACAAATCAACGGCGATCATGAGATCACGACCTTCATTTGGAATAGAGACCGGCTCACCTAACCACTGTGGTCTAGCTGCAGCCAAAACCAAGCAACACCAAATTAAGCTAGCTAGAAACAAGCGGTGATTCGATCGTTTGGTGCTTTTTTGTGTTTTACCTTGAATTTTAATCAAATTAGGAACCAACAAGGCGGCACTTTCACTTTTCTCATGGCGTGGCAGCGTAAAATACACTAGCAGTGGCAACGGCAGAGCAGCAAGCACCCATATCCAAGCAAATTCAAACATGCTGAACTCCTTGATTTTTACTGTCGTTTTTATAAATACTTGTATCATTGTCTGCAGCCGCATCCGCAGCCGCATTGTCACTTACTTTTGAGGGTGGCAAACAACACTGGATCCAACCCGTAACGGACTGCTTAGCATCAGCAAGGGAGATGCTAGGGTTCTTTGTATATAAGCTGCTTTCTAAGGCCATCAATTCCGCAGTTATTTGCTTAGTTATGCGCTTTTGACCCTTAGCTTTAGAAACTAAAAACTCTTGCCAAGCAGAGCCATGCAGCTTACTAACATTTTTTGCTGGGAAATAATGCATAACAGCAGCGCGCAATATTGAATGCAGCTTGCGCAATGCTTGTGGATCGCTTTCGTTTATTTGGATTACTGCTGCAAGTGCTTTGCTCTTTATTCTCCGCTTGTTGCGATACTTAACAACAAATATAACGAGCGCCGCAATAAGCACAATTGTGAGTATGATCAATACCCACCAACCCCAAGCTAATGGCCAAATTGATGGCGATGACCCCAGCGTAACGTCAGCTAAACCCTCAAGAGCGGCGTCGAGCGAAGTGTTTGCATTACTCACACTAACTCTCCCATATCTCTTTGATTCAACTGCTTCTCGATGGGGTAGGCAGACGATACGGTTCTGAGTGGAATAGCATACAGCGCAAAAGCTTTCTTAATTGTTTCAAAGTGCAAAGCTTGCTGTGTTTTGTAGCGCTCGTTGCTCGCATTTTCTCCTAAATTCATTTGCTGACGCTCTAAGCCATTGGTAACTGTGAGCGTCTGTTTGACTGGTGAGATTGGCAGCGATACCTCCATTGGGTCACTCACAAGAATCGCTTTGATTTCGCAGTGGCGAGCAATATTACTAACAATTGCCATTGAAGCTTCGTTTAAATTATTAAAATCGCTAATTAGATATACTAATGCGCCTGGTTTTGCCAAGTGCTGTAAACGCTGCATCGACTTTTGAAAAATGGCCTGGGTATCAACTTGTACGGCTTCGAATTTTGGTTGATGAATATCAACTAAAGCCTGCATTACTGTTAGCGCGCTTTTGGCCTGCGCTTTAGGTTTAAGCTCGACATCTTGTTGATTATTAAAAATTAAACCGCCAACTTTGTCACCGCGTTGAACTGCATTCCATGTAATTAATGCTGCCAGATGCGCAGCTTGAACTGATTTACACAAAAATGCAGTACCAAAATACATTGATTGGGTAAAGTCAGTAAATACAAATACGGGCCTCTCACGTTCTTCACGAAACACTTTTGTATGTGTTTTTCCTGTGCGCGCAGTTACGCGCCAATCGATACTGCGGATGTCGTCGCCAGGCTGATAATGTCGAGACTCATCAAACTCCATACCGCGCCCCTTTATTTTCGAACGGTCGCCTCCAGACAAAGCACCTGCTATGTCTCTACTTGGGCTTAAGTGAAGCAAATGAGACAAAGAGCGGTATGACAAAAGCTCAGGCAAACCCACATCTACGCCATTTGTTTTGTACTTTGCTAACCATTGGGCAATTTCCTTAGAGGAATTAGCCGATTGATTTGCTGCTTGATTTTTAAACATCAGTGACACTCATCATGCTCAATTGAATATTTTCTTAGGTACACAAATAATAATTATGATAATGATTATCCAACGGGTACAAGTTTGACAATTTTATCTATAACTTTGTTAGCGTTGATGCCTTCAGCTTGGGCTTGGTAACTCAAAATAAGGCGGTGACGAAGTACGTTGTGCAAAACTGCTTGTACATCGTCAGGGCCTACAAAGTCTCTGCCATTCAACCATGCATGTGAACGTGCACAGCGCTCTAAAGCGATAGTCGCTCTCGGGCTGGCACCGAATTCAACCCACTGAGCAAGTTCGGCGTCATAGTTTTCAGGTCTTCTGGTAGCCATAATCAGTTGCACAATATAAGCCTCTAGAGCTGGCGACAGATGCATTGCCATTATCTCGGCTCTGGCGTTCGCTATATCTGTTTGGCTTAGTTTATTAACAATTGATTGTGCCACGGTGCTCTCGACCCGAACAGCTTCGCCGCGTGTTAAGCGAAGTATTTCTAATTCAGTTTCTGCGCCTGGATAGTCAATTTCAACATGCATAAGAAAGCGGTCAAGTTGCGCTTCCGGCAGTGGGTAAGTCCCTTCTTGTTCGAGTGGGTTTTGCGTCGCCATTACCAAAAATAATTCGGATAACTTATAAGTTGTATTACCTACGGTGATTTGGCGTTCTGCCATTGCCTCAAGTAACGCTGATTGTACCTTTGCAGGTGCACGATTGATCTCATCGGCGAGCACTAAATTATGAAAAAGAGGCCCTTTTTGAAATATAAACTCTCCGGTTTCTGGACGATAAATGTCGGTACCAGTTAAATCGGCTGGCAATAGGTCAGGGGTAAACTGTACGCGATGAAAATCTGCTTCAATACCATCTGATAAGGCATTAACAGCGCGAGTCTTGGCTAAGCCGGGAGGGCCTTCAACTAACAAGTGGCCATCTGCTAGTAAAGCAATCAAAATACTTAATGTAAGAGAGGGTTGTCCGATAATTTGTCGATCTAAATGGGCCTGTAATTGCTTAAATTCTTCTACTGCCATAGGTATATTAGCCTTTGTTACGCTGCTTACATTTTTGTCATTATTGATGGTCGTTAGTGTGTCACAATTCTAATATTTGCGTACTATTCAATTGTTGCTCAATTACTAGTAAACGAGATGATCAAAATTGATGAAATCAACGGCATGCTTCCCCATGAAACTCTGCTAGTCTTATATATGGATGTATATCGTAATTTCAACTTTTCGACTCGTAAATTTACTATTGGTTCTGTATTTTTATGCTTAATCGATGAATGCTTAGGGGATCGTGCTTTTGCTAGCAGCAAGCTTAGCGCTATTTTTAGATTCTTTGGGTTAAATTTGAAATTTATCGTATATTTTGTCACAATACCCAAAAGAGGTCTGACCAGAACTTATTTAAAATACAACTTCCATTATAATGGTGTAATTGTTACGCACTTATATATTACAAGCATTGCGCTAGCTAACTTATAGATTGCGCTAGCTAACTTATTGCCACAGGATAATCTATGTCAAAGAAACAAGTTTTGAAAACTCAGCAGGGTGATCGTATCGCGATTGTTGCTGGATTACGTACTCCGTTTGCCAAAATGGCGACTGACTTTCATGGCATTCCCGCAGTTGATTTAGGGAAAATGGTTGTTAACGAGATAATGCTTAAACACGATATTGACCCAGCTATTATCCAACAAGTTGTGTACGGTCAAGTAGTGCAAATGCCCGAAGCCCCAAATATCGCAAGAGAAATTGTATTAGGCACTGGCATGGGTGTACATACTGATGCATATAGTGTTTCAAGAGCATGTGCGACAAGCTTTCAATCAACCGTCAATATTGCGGAATCAATGATCGTTGGTAACATCGATGTTGGAATAGCGGGTGGTGCAGACTCGACCTCCGTTTCGCCAATTGGTGTTTCGAAAAAATTAGCTCGAGCTCTTGTCGACTTACAAAAAACAAAAACTTTGGGTCAAAAATTAGGCGTTCTTAAGAACTTGGGCTTAAAGGACTTATTTCCCGTGCCGCCTGCCGTGGCTGAATATTCTACTGGCATGTCGATGGGACAAACCGCTGAGCAAATGGCTAAAACACATGGCATTAGCCGCGCATCGCAAGATGAACTCGCGCATCGCTCGCACACCCTTGCAGCACAAAACTGGGAGGCTGGTAATTTAGATGGCGAAGTCATGACCGCTTATCCTGAACCTTATAAGAAAAGTTTCTCACGCGATAACAATATTCGTTTCGATTCCAAACTTGCGGGCTACGCTAAACTACGTCCTGTTTTTGACAAAAAGCATGGCACCGTAACTGCGGCGACTGCAACACCGCTTACTGACGGTGCATCAGCAATTATAATGATGACTGAGAGCAAAGCTAAAGCATTAGGCTATCAACCAATTGGCTATTTGAAGAGTTATGCATTTGCTGCCATTGATGTATGGGAAGACATGCTTATGGGCCCTTCATATGCTACTCCTATAGCTTTGGAACGCGCTGGTATGACGCTAAATGATGTAACGCTTATCGAAATGCATGAAGCTTTTGCCGCACAAACACTTTCAAACGTAAAAATGTTTGCTAGCGATAAGTTTGCTCAAGAAAAGCTAGGCAGAGATAAAGCTATTGGCGAAATAGATATGGATAAATTCAATGTAATGGGAAGCTCCCTTGCTTACGGACACCCATTCGCCGCAACAGGTACGAGAATGATTACGCAAATGTTAAACGAATTGAACCGTCGCGGCGGTGGAACTGGTTTGCTGACTGCTTGTGCGGCAGGTGGTTTAGGTGCAGCAATGATAGTGGAGACAGAATAATGGGTGCTTTTACGTTAACGAAAAGAGAAGACGGTATCGCGATTTTGACCATGGATGTGCCGGGCGACAGCATGAATACGCTAAAGGCCGATTTTGGCGATGAAATCAGCTCGATATTAGATGATATTGAGAGTGACTCTGATATCCGCGGTGTTGTGGTTGCCAGTGGCAAGAAAGATTCGTTTGTTGCTGGGGCGGATGTAACCATGTTAGCTGCTTGCAATGATGCTGACGAAGCTGAAGAATTATCAACGGCGGGTCAAAAATTGTTCGCTCGCATTGAAGATATGAAGAAGACCTTTGTCGCGGCAATTCATGGTCCAGCGCTAGGTGGTGGATTGGAACTTGCGATGGCCTGCCACTATCGAGTTTGTTCAGACAGCGCTAAAACGCAACTTGGATTACCAGAAGTACAGCTTGGCTTACTGCCAGGCAGCAGCGGAACACAAAGATTACCAGCCTTAATTGGTGTGCAAAAAGCAATGAAAATGATGCTTACAGGCGCACCGGTGCGAGCTAAACAAGCGAAAAAGTACGGTATTGTCGATGACATGGTGCCTGAGTCCGTACTAATTGATGTTGCGGTTGAGTTTGCGAATAAAAAAATTATCACGCGAACACTGAAAAAAGACATGACCGCGAAGGTGCTAGAAAACACCTCTTTCGGCCGCAATATTCTTTTTAAGAAAGCGCGCGAACAAACGCTAGCCAAAACCATGGGTAATTACCCCGCACCTATGTACATTATTGATTGCATAGAAGCCGGTTTGAAAGATTCTCGTAAAGGTTATGCAACTGAAGCTCGTTTGTTCGGTCAATTAGTTATGACGCCTGAATCTAAGCAATTGCGCGGTATATTCTTTGCAACGACCGATATGAAGAAAGAGTCAGGTATTGAAGGCGTTGAACCGACAAAGGTGAAGAAAGTAGGAGTCTTAGGTGGAGGTTTAATGGGCGGCGGTATCGCGTTTGTTACTGCAACCAAAGCAAAAGTACCGGTAAGAATAAAGGATATTAATCCAGACGGAATTGCAGGTGCCATTCGCTACAGCTATGAAATTTTGAACAAGAAAGTGAAAAAACGTTTCATGCTCAAAACAGAAATGCAAAAACAACTATCTAGACTAAGTGGTTGCTTAGATTACAGCGGATACAAGCATAATGACATGGTGATCGAGGCTGTTTTTGAAGATCTCAAGCTTAAACAACTTATGGTTGCTGAAGTAGAAGAACATTGCAATGAAAGCACTATCTTCGCTTCTAACACCTCTTCAATTCCAATTGCGCAAATAGCAGCAGAGGCAAAGCGCCCTGAAAATGTAGTGGGTCTTCATTACTTTTCACCGGTAGACAAAATGCCATTGGTTGAAGTTATTCCGCACGAGACTACATCAGATCTTGCTATCTCAACAACGGTTGAGTTTGCTAAGCGTCAAGGTAAAACTCCGATCGTTGTTAAAGACGGCGCAGGGTTTTACGTTAATCGAATTCTTGCTCCTTACATGAGCGAAGCCGGTTTTATGGCGGTTGAAGGACAACCTTTGGACGCTATTGATCGAGCATTAACCAAGTTTGGTTTCCCAGTCGGTGCGTTTAAGTTATTGGATGAAGTTGGCATTGATGTTGGCACTAAGATAATTCCAATTCTTAAAGGGCAGTTTGGTGAGCGATTTAATGCGCCAGAAGCATTCAATAAGCTGCTTGAAGATGACCGCAAAGGTAAAAAGAATAAATCAGGGTTTTATGACTATAAAGGAAAGAAGCCCGGCAAAGACATTGATGACTCGGTTTATGCCTTGTTAGGTGTTGAGCCTGTGAAAACTTTGTCGGATGACACTGTGGTTGAACGTTGTGTTCTTATGATGCTAAACGAAGCGGCATTGTGTTTACAAGAAGACGTGATTAGAAATCCGCGTGACGGCGATATTGGCGCTATATTTGGTATTGGTTTTCCGCCTTTCCTAGGTGGCCCATTCCGTTATATGGATACTCTAGGTATTGATCATGTAGTGAGCAGACTGCAACATTATGCAGATTCTTACTCAGAAAAATACCAGCCTGCTGAATTACTATTAACAATGAGTAAAGAGAGTAAAACTTTTTACTAAATCTTTGTTAGTAACATTCGAAAATCAAGTATAAAAAAACCGAGCTAATGCTCGGTTTTTTGTTTTATATAAGGACTGTTTAGTTAATTGTTTCAGTAGATCGATAAATGCTTTGGGCCGCTGATATTTGCGCCGGCCTGTTGATTACACATCTATTATTTGGCGATGCGCACTGCAGGGCGAATTGGGCTTGGTTTTCTCGTTTCTAGCATATGCTTCATGTTCTTGCCTTCAGTTAGCAACTGTTCAAACTTTGTCGCATTAACTGGTTTACTGAATAAGTAGCCTTGCATCATCTCACAATCGTACTTCTTTAGTATATCTAGCTGCTTCTCATGCTCTACACCTTCCGCTACGACCTTAAGTCCTAGGTTGTGTGCAATATTGATAATTGACTCAGCCATGTGCTTGTCGACAGAACTGGTGGCAATATCGTCTATAAATGCTTTGTCTATCTTTAAGGTGTGTATTGGAAACTTCTTCAAATAAGCCAGTGATGAATAACCAGTGCCAAAGTCATCGAGCGCTAAGTGAATACCGCGCTCTCGCAAGCGTTGCATCATCTTCAATGCTTGCTCAGGGTTTTCCATCAGAGTGCCTTCAGTGATCTCACATTCCAAATGTAGAGGACTTAAGCCTACTTGTTTTAGTATGCGTTCAATGCGGTCATCAAGATCAGGTAATTCAAACTGTTTGGCTGATATATTAACTGCAACTCGGCCCGTAAATAAACCGGCATCAACCCAACGTTTTGTATCGATGCAGGCCTTTCTTAGTACTTGTTCGCCAATTTCTAGTATTTGACCAGTTTGTTCTGCTAGGGGGATGAATTGGCCTGGGCTTACAATACCCTTTTGCGGATGCTCAAAGCGCACGAGTGCTTCCATACTTACTAAGCGACCTGAATTAATATCGACTTTAGGTTGATAGAAAACACTAAATAAGTCTTCTTTTATCCCAAATCGTATTAGGTTTTCAATTTGTAATTGGCGTACCGCATTTTGATTCATTTCACCACTGAAGAATTGGTAGTTGCTGCCGCCATTATTTTTCGCGAAGTACATTGCGGTGTCGGCATTCTTAAGCAACTCTTGGTGAGTTGTTCCGTCTTCAGGATAGGTGGCGATACCAATACTCACTCCCAACACAAATTCTTGCTTGTTAATATAAAATGGACGAGATAGCGTATCCATAATATCTTGAGCGACGTGTGAAATGCGGTGTACTGTGGTTGTCGCTTCAATAAGCATACTGAATTCGTCGCCACCTAAACGATAGGTGGTAGAGCTTGAAGTGGTAATCTTTTGTAATCGACGGGCGATTTGCTTAATTAACAAGTCACCAGTTTGGTGTCCCAAAGAATCATTAATACGTTTAAAGTTGTCCATATCCAGACAAATAAGCGCGTGAGGTGTTTCTCGACGAACTAAGTTTTCATGGCTTGCTTGGAAAAAGGAACGATTTGGTAAATTTGTAAGTGGGTCGGTGTTGGCTAATTTTAACAGCTCTTTCTCGGTCTTTTTACGCGAACTAATGTCCGAGAATACGCCTACATAGTGGCTGATTTGATTATCTTCATTACGAATAGCATCAATGGTCATTTCTAACTGATATTTTTCACCATTTGCGCGCACTGCATCGACTTCGCCAGACCAATTTCCTTTATGCTTAAGGGTTTTCTTCACTTCTTCAGTAAATGCCTCAGGGTATTGGCTAAATGATAGCTTGCTCGCTAGGGCTTTCTCAACAGTATCGCCAGTGTAATTGCAGTAGGCGCTGTTTACTGACATAAACTTAAATTCTTGATCCGCTATGAAAACACCTTCAGTAATATTTTCGAAACTGCTTTTGAATAAATTCAGCTGTTCTTCGGCTTGCTTCAAATGATTAATGTTTTTGAGCGTGCCGGTCATTCTTAATGCATGTTGGTGACTATCTCTTTTAACAACCTTGCCTCGGTCTAAAACCCACACCCAGTCACCAGCAAAAGTTTTTACTCGGTAGGCAAGTTCGAAAAATTGTGTTTTCCCTGCTAAATGTTCATCCAAAGCTTGTTTTAGACGTTCGACGTCATTTTCATGCACGTTGTTTTCATAGGTTGTATGACTGCGCATGCTGTCTTGTGGAAAATCTATTGTGTTCCAGGTATTGGCTCTATATATCTGTCCACTGCCAATATCCCAATCCCATAATTCATCGCCACTAGAGGACAAGGTTAGGGTTAAACGTTCGACATCATCAGTAAGTGTTTTATCTCGATTTTTACGAGATTTCGTTTTATTAATTTGATAAATGACTAAGAAAATTATGAAGAATGCATAGAAGATTATGGCTCTAGTGTTCAACCAGAATGGTTTATCAACCGAAATCGACAGCTCATTTGCTTGCGACCATTCACCGCCATTAATACGCGCCTCGACTTTAAAAGTATAGCTACCAAAGGTGAGGTAGCTATAAGAGGCTAATCGATTCGTTGTTGTGTAAGTCCAATCTTTATCCAAACCGTCTAGTATGTAACGGTATTCAGTTGCAGTTGCGTTGATGCTGTTGACTACACCAAATTCAATATTGATGCGGCTTTCAGAATGCGCCATAGCAAACGCATTCATCATGTAGGCGGGCATCAATACTTGTTGTTCTTCAATATTCGCGTCAGGCGCAGAAAAGCTTAAGAATTGGGGTTTGGCAGGTGTATCGTATTTATTGATATTTTGTTGCTTGGTTTTTAAGTAATGAATACCAATTGAACCACCAATTAGCAAGTTGTCGTTGGCTGTCTCTATAATAGCCCCTCGGCCTAACTCATTGAAATTCAAAGCACTCTTAGAGCGTTTCTTTGTAATGTTAAAGGTGTTGAGTTCGAGCGTGTAGATGCCGTGTCTACTGCCATACCATAAACTATTCTCTATGCCGATTGCAGAACGGATGTCGCTAGTAGAGCTGTCGTTTGTGCCATTCAGTTGTTTTAGAAGGGTCAAACTCACTTTATCGAGCTTAAAAATTCCTTTGTTTTCAGTAACAACCCAATAGGCATCCTGATGGCTATAAACCTGCACAATGTTTAGCTTACCGAATTCTTCTAGCCCTGATGGTCTATTGAACTGACTACTGCCACTGGTGCTTATAAGCATGCCAACATTAGTTTCTAACCAAACTTTGTTTCTGTCATCGGTGAACACAGGCACAGCTACTGAAATGTCACTCGGTAAACTAACGAAAGTTTCCTCATAGGTATTCAAGTCAATCGTCGATAAACCTTTATCTTGATGCCATACCCAAAGCTTGCCTTTAAAAATCTCTATCGCTTTAAATGACTTTTTTGCATGGATTTGATTTTCAAATACTAGCTTATCTGCATTGATGCGATAGCTATAAATACCTTCACTCGTTGCTAACCAAATTTTGTTTGTGGTATCAATTTGTATGTCGTTAACCATCGCAGTGATGTTAAGCGGGTATTGAGTAAAGTAGCTTTGCTTCTGGTTAAACTTATTCAAACCATCCAAACGTGTTGCTGCCCAAATAGTTTGCTCATTGTCTTTTGCAAAACCAATTACTTGTCGACCAGACAAGCTTTTATTATCACCTTCAACGGGTTTAAATAGCTTCAATGGGCTCGCTGCACGGTGGAAGCTGTGCAAACCTGCGCTTGCCGTGCCTACCCAAGCAGTCCCAGAGCGCGAGAAAAATATACTCGTAATATTGCTGTCTTGTAACCCACTGGAAAAAGCATTGTTATGATTAATAACAGTTTGAATTTTGGAGTCTCGATTAGTTAGTACTAAACCTCGGTTGGTCGCTATCCACAAGTTTTCACCGTCGAAGCTAATATCGTTGATAACGTTCGACGGAAGCTCGGGGTTACTTTCTTGTGTTAGTTGCTGTCGATCGTTAGTGCTTGAGTCCAGTGAAATGAGTCCTTTGTTGCTAGCTATCCAATACTTATTGCCTACAACTTCGATTTTATTAATCTTGACATCGGGTAGTTTGAAATTCCAAGGATTCTGCTGAGTTAAGTCAAATATTTGTCCTGAAATTTTGTCAAAAATATGAATGCCAGAGTAGTCTGTGCTCATCCATATTCTGGAATTTTCATCTTTAAGGTACGTAATACTATTTGGGAATGGAGACTGACTTATGACTTGGGTTATTTTCTGACTGTCTGCATTTAATCGATATAACGAATTTTGCACCGTAAAGTAAATTTCTTTCCCGGATGCGCTAGCAATTGCACTAATCTCATTAGCTTTGATAATGCTGTTTTCACTATTAATTGTGGTAAAACTATTCGTTTCATAGTGATATTTGCCAAGGCCTTGGTCGGTCGCAATCCAAAGGTTATGTTGTGCATCTATAATTATACCGGTAACCGTATTACTTGGAATTGCGCCTGGTGTCGTGCCATCTGAGCTGAATAGTCTATTCTCATAGCCGTCAAATTTGCTTAAACCATCACTGCTCACAATCCATACAAAACCGTACTTGTCTTCAACAGATTGAATAACTTGGCTTTGGGAAAATCCATTTTGAGCTGATAGGTGCTCGAAATTTAGGCTGGACAGGACTCTTGCAACTGCCGGGGATAGTAGTTGCATGCTGATTAGCATCATCAAAAATAGCCATTTCTGGAGAAAGGCACGAGTCAAAAGATTTGCCGCCTGATGTTAGAGTTTTATTATTATTATTAGTGCCCTAGAATGCCCAAAAAACCTCACTCTCTCAAGGTATTATTACATGTTTTTTGCTGTTTGCTCAAATCTTAATCGATAGTGATCGTAATTGCTCAAATAATGAGCTGTTCCACTTTTAAAATACTATAGATTTATATAGTTACATTAAAATAAATATGCGTTTATTGATATTTTAAATTGGATATAAACTGCGAGGTGTCGTCAATAAAGTCAAAGCCTGCAAAGCTTTTTTGAATATCAACTAAAGGTCTTGTTACAAAAATTGCTTTTCCTATCTTGCTGTCTTGCAATAAAGATTGACAACCTGCTTTGAAACACGCAAATGTTAGATTGTTGATGACCTCGGACATTTCGTTTCTTTGCGTTGAACCAGTAAGCTCATCAAAGTCCATCCAAAGGCGTTGTGCAAGTTGGTTCGTGTTGCCATCAACAATGTGAAATTGCTTAATCAAAGATCGTTTGAAATTATCAAATATAGGCTCAAAATCGTCGATATTACCAACGAAATCGTTTAAAACCTCACATATCGCCTGGTATAAAATATCGCTATGTTGAGATGGTGATTGAATATAAATTACGAGACCTGGGCGTTTGTTTAGCGGAAAATAGCCGCAACCGACCAAATAAGCCAAATTTCGCTTATTTCTTAATTCGTCAAAGATGATAGGGGAAAGCAGTTTTTCAATGGCCACATATAAGCCTTTATTCAAATTACTGTTATCGGGCGATTGGAAATAGACGACTGCTGCATGCTCATCATGTGATTGTTTATGTTGAACTCCAATTCGCTGATGCGCAATATGTGCGATGTTTCTGCTTGATTTTTGCAGGGTATCCATATTCTTAAAGCATCGTGTAACGCTTTCATGAAAAGCATAGATTTGATTTCTGTTCCAGTTTCCTACTGTCAGGCCTTCAATATGAGTTTTATCAAAGTACGAGCTCACTTTATCTTGCAGTTCAGGTAATTCTAGCCTCTGAACTTGCCGTAACATTGACTCTTCACTAAATGTATTTTGTTTGAGTACAATGTTCAAATCTGAAAACAATTGATTAATGGGCTTATTTAAAAGGGTATTTTTTAAGCTTGTGGCCATTTTTTCTTTAACAGCAATGAAAATTGCGGGTTTTATATTGACGTTTTGAATAAATTTCAATATTTCCTCGCACAACATAAGTTGGCTGTGTGAAAAGCCACTTGTATGCAACGTCATGCCGCCTTGGTGGCCATATAGTCTGAAATTCAGCCCTGCCATTTCTGCGCCACTATAGGCTTCATTCAATTGCTCTGTTAAGCAGGCAATCCAGAGCTTTTTAATGGCGGCATTTACAGCACTGCCAATCATGTTGGGGTTCTCTATGGATAAATAGCAGTCCCCCTTTGGTGTTTTGAACTCTTGATTTTGAGCAAATTTAAGTAAAAACTCGGCGCTTTGAATAGTTACTATTTCGGTGGAGTCAAGCTCCTTATCAACCAAATCGAAATCATCACTCATATACGGGTTTTGGGCCGGCAATACCAATTCAATTTGGGAGCTATGAGTTTGACTAATTGCCAAAGTATGAACGCTAAAGGGAACTTCATATTGTGTTGTTATTTGATCGCATTTGGCGGCAGGATTGATGCAAAAAACACGAAGATTATCACTAATAAAATACCCTAAAAAACGCTCAAAAACATCAGTGTCGTAAGTATCCATAACAACATCATATTCTAAGGCTTGCTGCAGGCTATATTTGTGCATTCTAGTCGACAGCATAACTACTTCATCAATACCTGAAGGTAATTGAGCATGTTTAACCTGAAGTTTAAGCTGCTGAGCTTTCTCATCAAATCGCCATTTTTCAATGCCGTTTTTTCTTAATAATGCAAACCAATGAATAGTGATCTGAATTAGCTTTTGCGTATGTTGCAAACCTTTGTCAGTGAGTCTTAAATTGATATTAACATCTTGAAAATTGCTACCCTCGATCCCTCCGCTGGCGGTAATTTCTAGTATTAAACCTTCTCTTTTTAAATAGTGTTGCAAGCTATTCTCTGAAGCATCTTCTATCAAGTGACAAAGCAATAGCAGGGGTTTACTACGAGACCAACTTACAATGCTAGGAAGGCAAAATGTTAATATTAGATTTTGTGCAAATTTATAAGGTTTAACTTCGATCAAACAGACTTTTTGATGCGCCAAGTATAATTTGGGCAGTGGTAATTTTGAGATGGCTTCCTTGTGCGTTTTAAATGCCAATAGTTTTTGCTCAATCATACTGACAAGGCCTTCTTGCTTGTCAGTGTCAGGCAAAAGAATGCATATTTTTATATTACTTGCTGAAAAATAGTCTAGATGATGAGCAATCAATTTTTTCTGAAGTTCTTGCGGCGAGTATTGCTGGAAAATATCTTTATTACCGACACTGAAACGACTAAATGGATGCTCTTGATTGCAAGTTTGTTTATGAACATCATAAAGCCTTCTAACATCATCTTGTTTGCGCAACGAAAATTCAGCGTCGATAGCATCTACTTCACTATCAATACCTGCAAGATTCAGCTCAGGTTGCGTTAACATGTCGATAAGCACATCGAGTGACTCTAAAAATTGTGCTGCAGGACAATCAAAATGGAAATTGCAAGTTTCTGCTGATGTCCAGGCATTAACAAAACCACCATGAGTATTGAGAAGCTGATTTAAATAATTGCCATCCGGGTAGTTTTTGCTGCCCGCAAAAACCATATGTTCCATTAAGTGTGACAAGCCTTGACAATCATCAGGATCACTAAAATGGCCCATCGCTATAGATACTGCAATTGACGCTTTTGGTGCCGATGGGCACTTTATCAATGTGTACTCGAGCTCGTTTTTTAGTTGGCTTGTTGTATAGTCTCGATTCGCTAGTCTTGATAAGAGCAATGCGTTTCCCCATGACTGAAGTAATTAACCTGAACTTTGAATGTAACAGTCTGAATTTTATGCGCTTACTAAATTTGGGCACTACTTCATATCCAGCGAACAGTTTGCTCATGAAGCCTGTAAATGCAATAGTTGTAAAGTAATTTCTACTTTTGCCCTTAAAATTTAACTAAAACGCTATTGTGAACATACCTGATAAAGTGTTAGCGTCCGCTAGTGAGAAAATTTGATTAATAAGATAAGAGTTTCATGATTATATTTGTAATGCGTCATGGTGAAGCTGAACCGTATAAGCAAGATGATAAGTCTAGGCATCTTACTCGATTTGGCATTGCGCAGTCTGAGCATGCGGCTAAGTGGATCGCTAGTCAATTAAAACAGCATCTATCTGCTTCAAGTATCGATTTGACTTACGTGAGCCCATACGTTCGCACAATTGAAACGCTAGAGTCGATGGAACGTTTTGTAGCCTTTGATAAGATGGTCTCAAGCTCTATGGTGACGCCTGAGGGGCGGCCGAATGAAGTGCAAGATCTGATTGATGGTGAATTGCTTACTAATGATAAGATTCAGAGTCTTTTAATTGTCACTCACATGCCGCTGGTTAGTTTGTTAAGTGATGTGCTTTGTGTTGGGTTCAACGGGCGAATATTTGATACTGCTGAAGTCTTACTGCTCGATTACAATGCAGAAACATCCCAGGGCAATCAATTGGGGTTTTATCAGAGCCTTACCTAACATAGGTTGTTCGATCCGCACGAAATAATATTTTCATTACATTCGATATCAGTCATTTAGTAATTTCCACATCTACCGATACATGATTATATCTTTTAACCCGAGTTAATGAATATTTGTTATGTCTAAAAAGTCCTTGCCATTAACTTTATACCGAACGCTTGAAAAGCACGTTCAAAATTCGGATATAAACGATGACAAAGAACTGCAAGACATTTTATTTAAATTAGCGGCACTCAGCCAAAAAGTAGAGGCTTTTAAGCAACGTGCAATTGAGATCCGCGTTGAGAAAGCACCCAACGTTATTGATTTGAAGTCACGACGCTAAAATTTATCTATCACCTTATTTCGTAAACCTAGGTTTTGCCTAAAATATCGGTTTCTGATTGAATTGAGTAAAATAAGGGTAGGATCCTCACCGTCTTTATCATGTTTCCACTTATCTCTACAATCTCGATTGGATAGCCCGCAAGTCGAACGCTGATATTGTTTTCTGGAATTTCTTCCAAATACTCTAGTATCAGGCCGTTCAATGTTTTTGGTCCTTCAGTAGGGAAATTCCAATCCATCTCTTTATTCAATTCTCTGATATTAGCACTACCATCAACTAAGTAACTGCCATCTTGCTGAGCAATAGCTTCTTTACTGTAGTCGGGCAGCATTGAAGTGGTGAAATCACCGATGATCTCTTCCAGTATATCTTCTAGTGTTACCAAACCTTGTATATCACCATACTCATCTACTACTAGACCAATGCGTTCTCTTGCCCCCTGAAATTTGTACATTAAGGTATGCAAGGGCGTAGAGTCTGGGGTGAAGTAAATTTCTTTAGCTGCTCTTAACATGGTGGCTTTAGTGAACTGCTCTTTAGACAACAAACGTAAAGCATCACGCACGTGCACAAAACCGACTGCGTCATCAATACTGTCTCTAAAAAGCAGTACTCTTGTATGCTGTGAATGTGTTAGTTGTTTTTGAATATCCTTCCAGTCGTCGTTTATATCAATCGAATAAATGTCACTGCGCGGCACCATAATGTCTTCTGCAGTTACCTTTTCCAAATCAAGTATGCTCACTAACATATCTTGGTGCTTTTTAGGAATAAGACTACCAGCTTCATAAACTACGGTTCTTAACTCTTCTCGACTAAGTGAGTCGCCATTTGCGCCGCTGGGATTAATTCTTAGAATGGCAAGTATTAAGTTGGTGAAGCCATTTACTAGTTTCACGAAAGGCGTAAATACAAACATTAAAGGAAGCAAAATTAACGAGCTGGGAAAAGCGATTTTTTCTGGATACATTGCAGCAAGGGTTTTAGGCGTGACTTCTGCAAACACCAACATAACCAAGGTTAAACCGAATGTGGTCACAATCGTACCGTAAAACTCACCAAAATAACGCGACGCAATAATTCCTGCGATGAGTGATGCTGCAATGTTGGCTAAGTTGTTGCCAATTAATATGAGACCGATTAGTCGGTCCGGTCGATCTATTAACTTCTGAACTCGGATTGCTCTGGGGTCGCCCTCGTTCGATAAGTGTTTTAACTTGTATTTGTTAATCGTCATCATGCCCGTTTCAGAGCTTGAAAAGTAAGCTGAAACAACAATCAGTACAGCTAGGACTATAAATAAAGTTTGAGTGGAGATGGCGTCCAACTATGAGTTTCCTCGTTAAGTGTCGTAAATATTAATATCGGCATTTTTACTTAGTATCTATGATTTAAATAAGCGTGCAACGACTATTGTGTAATATCTTGTATTATAAAATAATCTCTCGCACGAATCTGCTGCCGAAATAGGCTAGGGTTAAAAGCGAAACTCCAATCAAATTGAAACTCACTAATGTACGCGCCTTCAGTCCTGAAAAATGATGCAACATTAACGCCAGAACATAGACTAAGAATCCGAGGCTAGATAAAATTGTTTTATGTGCATAACCATCAGCAAACATATTAGGAATAAACAAGAAGCCTGATATCAAAGCAATCACCAGAAGGAATGTTCCGATGATCATTAGTTTGGTTAATATGTGTTCAACAGATAGTAAAGGAGGAAGCTGATTATTCGCCAATGATATTTGCTTGTGTTTAAGTTGATAGTTGATGTAAGCCAACTGCAAGGCATACAAGAAACTGATGCTCAAAACACCGAATGCAAATAAGCTAAGAATAATATGACTTATCAGGCCAATACTCATATCAATATGGATACCGGTGCTAGCAGGAACAAACATTTGCAGTGAAATAAACAACGCAGAAAATAGACTCACAACAGGCAAAAACACCAAGTTTCTAATGTATGCGTTGGCACCTATCATGGTGACCGTGACTAGCCAGGCTAATAAAGCCGCTACTTGAGTTAGACTCAACTGCTCACTTTGATTGTTTAAATTAACGAAAAAAATAAGTGCCAAATGGCCCACAGTTGCCGCGTAAAGTAAATAATGCGGTAGCCTGCTCGCTTGTTTTTGACTTGCAAAAAAAGCCTTCGATAACGCAATGCCTGCCCATAAATAAAGGCATAAAGTAGGGACATACAGAGCAAAAATAAGATCCATCATTTAACCTTAATTAAATTCCTAACAAGTTTATAGCAAATCAGTATCGATATACGCAACATAAGTATTGTATACTCTCTGGTAATTATAGCGAAATCAAATTATTAATATGTTTCAGAATTTATCAGACAGATTGGGTCAAACACTAAAAAATATTAGTGGTAAGGGCAGAATAACCGAAGAGAATATCAAAGAAACCTTGCGTGAAGTCCGGATGGCGCTGCTTGAAGCAGACGTCGCTTTACCGGTTATCAAAGATTTCGTTGAAAGAATAAAAGAACGCTCTGTAGGTATCGTAGTATCTAAAAGCTTAAATCCAGGCCAAATGTTGATCAAAATTGTTCAAGGTGAACTTGAATCAATTATGGGCTCGGAAAACGAAGCCTTGAATTTGGCTGCTACGCCGCCAGCGGTGATACTTATGGCAGGTTTACAAGGCGCAGGTAAAACAACCAGTGTCGGTAAACTTTCAAAGTATTTAAAAGAGCGTGAAAAGAAAAAGGTTATGGTTGTTAGTGCCGACGTTTATCGTCCGGCAGCAATAAAACAGCTTCAAATGCTAGCAGAAGAAGTCGATGTTGAATTTTTTCCATCCTCAGCAATGCAAAGACCAATCGATATTGTCGAAGGTGCAATCTCACAAGCAAAATTGAATTTTGTTGATGTGTTAATTGTTGATACGGCGGGCCGTCTTGCCGTTGATACTGAAATGATGAACGAGATACAAGAGTTGCATTCGGCTGTTAAGCCGGTTGAAACATTGTTCGTCGTTGATGCAATGACAGGTCAAGATGCTGCAAATACAGCAAAAGCTTTTAATGAAGCATTGCCGCTCACTGGTGTTATTTTAACCAAGGCTGATGGTGATGCTCGTGGTGGTGCCGCTTTATCTGTTAAACACATTACCGGCAAGCCTATTAAATTTTTGGGTATGGGCGAGAAGCTAGACGCCTTGGAACCTTTCCATCCGCAGCGTATCGCTAGCCGAATTTTGGGAATGGGTGACGTTCTCAGCCTGATTGAAGAAGTCGAACGTAAAGTAGATCAAGACAAAGCGCAGAAGTTGGCTTTAAAAGTTAAAAAAGGGAAGGGCTTTGACCTTCAAGACTTTAAAGAACAACTTGAACAAATGCGTAACATGGGTGGCATGATGTCGATGATGGACAAAATGCCGGGTATGGGCAATATGACTGCAAAAATTAAAGATCAGGCGAACGATAAACAGTTCACGCAAATGGAAGCTATTATTAATTCTATGACACCTGGAGAGCGTGAGCGTCCTGATGTTATAAAAGGCTCAAGGAAGCGTCGAATTGCAGCTGGTTCTGGTACGCAAATTCAAGATGTAAATAAAATGCTTAAGCAGTTTATGCAAATGCAGAAAATGATGAAGAAAATGTCTGGCGGCGGCATGAAAAAAATGATGCGCGGCATGGGCGGAATGATGCCTCCTGGCGGAATGGGTGGAATGGGCGGCATGGGCGGTCCTCCGCGCAGATAAGCTTTATGAAAGTGTGTGAGTGGATTAGAGAGAAAGGAGAAGTATTAATTTCTCCAACTCGCTTTTCGTCATCCTGAACGCTCACACAAGTCATCCCTGCCTGTTCAAGGTTTTAGATATTAATACTCCTCCTTTCTCTCTAATCAACTCAAAACGTTTTGCGCTATTATAAAGCCCCTCGGTCTCTTCTATTTTCGTGCCCACTCAAAAGAAAACTCAAAGCAAGGCCTCTGCTTAGGTGATAGCAAACCTTCGCAAAACAGGGATGTTTTGTGTGAGCGGTCAGGATGACGAAATGCGTGTTTGCAGCCACCTAAGCAGAGGCCTTGCTTTGAGTTTTCTTTTTACCAACAAAACCCTTGCAAAATATGACGTGGAGCGTATAATTTGCGCACCTTTTTTCCGGCATAGCTGGGACAAGGTATGTTAACGGTAACACTACAGAGAGTTTGAGGCATATATGGTTACTATACGTTTACAACGTGGTGGCGCGAAAAAGCGTCCATTTTATCAAGTAGTTGTTGCAGACAGTCGTCGTGCACGCAACGGTAAGTTCATCGAAAACTTGGGTTTCTTCAATCCAACTGCACAAGGTCAAGCTGAACGTTTACGTTTAGACCTAGCGCGTGTTGAGTATTGGGTAAGCGTAGGGGCAGGTGTTTCTGACCGCGTAGCTCGCTTGGTAAAAGATGCGAAAGTTGCTGCTTAGTAGCGCTTTTGTATCAGTAATTTGAGGTAAAGATGAGTTCAGCGTCGGACAGAATTATTATTGGCAAAATCGGAGCTCCATATGGAGTGAAAGGTTGGGTTAAAATAAACAGCTTTACCCAAGTTACGGCAGATATATTTGGTTACGCACCTTGGCAGTTAAATGGCAATGGTTGCGATAATCGAGAGATACAAATTGACGAGTGGAGAGCACAAGGTAAAGGTTTAGTCGCTAAGCTGGCTGGTATTGAATCACGAGACGATGTTGAGCAGATTAAAAATGCTGAGATTTCGGTTCCAACTTCAGTACTTCCAGAATTAGAAGACGACTTCTACTGGAAGGATTTAATTGGCATGCAGGTAGTAACTGACAAAGGTTATGACTTGGGTGTAATTAAAGACATGTTCGAAACAGGTGCAAACGATGTGATGCTTGTAAAAGCAAAAACCAACGATGCATTTGGTCAAAAAGAACGTTTATTGCCATTTTTACATGACCAAGTCGTGTTGAATGTCGATAAGCAGGCTAAGTCTATTACGGTGGACTGGGACCCAGGTTTTTAATGAAACCTACCCAACGTTTCGGTGTAGTGACGCTATTTCCTGAAATGTTCGAACCCTTCTTGAATCAGGGAGTGTTCGGCAGAGCAGTTAAGAACGGCATTATACAGGTGGATATGTTTAATCCTCGCGATTACACCACTGATAAACATCGAACTGTTGATGATCGCCCTTATGGCGGTGGCCCTGGAATGCTGATGATGGTGAAGCCATTAACTGACGCAATATCTGATGCAAAGTTAGCATTAGGTGAAAATAGCATGGTTGTGTATTTATCACCGCAAGGTAAAACACTAAATCAGACTGAGGTTCAGTCTTTAACTCAGCTTCCTAATATTATTTTAGTGGCTGGGCGATATGAAGGCATCGATGAGCGCGTTATTAATGCATTGGTTGATCAGGAATGGTCGATCGGGGATTACGTCTTAAGTGGCGGCGAGCTACCAGCAATGGTGTTGATGGATTCTGTATCGAGATTGTTGCCAGATGTATTGGGGCATAATCAATCGGCGGTGGAAGATTCTTTCACTAATGGTTTATTAGATTGTCCACATTACACAAGGCCCGAAGTTTTAAATGGTGAAGTTGTACCGAGTGTATTGTTAAGTGGCAATCATGAGAAAATTAGGCAGTGGCGACTAACTAAGTCTTTAGAAAGAACGTTAGATAGACGCCCTGATTTATTAAATGACCTAGCTCTGACTGAGGAGCAACGTAAAATTCTGACTCAACTTAAACGTGAGCGGAAGTTGCAGCATAATGACGGTTAACTAGGATGAGAGGTTCTGATGAGTAAAGTAAGTCAAAATATCATCAAGAAAATTGAGCAAGAACAGCTCAAGACTGATGTTCCGGCCTTTGGCCCGGGTGACACTGTAGTTGTTAAAGTAAGAGTAAAAGAAGGCGAAAAAGAACGTCTTCAGGCATACGAAGGCGTAGTAATCGCTAAGCGTAACCGTGGTCTACACTCTGCTTTCACTGTACGTAAGATTTCTAGTGGTGAAGGTGTAGAGCGTGTGTTTCAAACTCACAGCCCAGCAATTTCTTCTATTGAAGTGAAACGTCGTGGTGCTGTTCGTCGCGCTAAGTTGTACTACTTGCGTGAACGTTCAGGTAAATCTGCACGTATCAAAGAAAAACTTAACTAATTTTAATTTGGTGTTATCGTTAACATTCAAAAGCCCGCTTAATTGCGGGCTTTTTGTTTTTAGATGTTTTTTTGTGTAAAGGAAAGCAGTGAAGCAGAGCGCGGATAAGGCCTTTATGCTACCAAACGCGCTTTTCGTCATCCTGACCGCTCACACAAGGCATCCCTGCCTAGTGAAGGTTTGGTAGCATAAAGGCCTTATCCGCGCTCTACTTCACTGCTACCAAACGCGCTTTTCGTCATCCTGACCGCTCACACAAGGCATCCCTGCCTCTACGCCGCTAGTGCTTTTTGTGAATTACTCGCCATTGCGATCTGTTTTCTAATCACTTTAAAAGCTTGAAGGTACTTGCTGTTTCGCTGGTAGCTTACGCTTTCAATAATGTCACCTTGTTCATTAAGCAAGTATGTAGCAAAACGAACACCATTTTTGTACGGTAAGTAAAACCGATGAATAACAAACTTGGTTTCAATGGCCGCGTCAGCAATTAACATGTACATACAAGGGGGAAGGTTAACAAAATCTAGCCGTTGATCTTGTCCATACAGTACCAATGATTTTTGAAACGCGTTACTGGCCAATTGGCATTCATCGTCACTTAAGCAAATACTATGACGCATTACAAGTTGGTCAATACTTTTAACGCCTGTGCTTTTTACCTTTGTACCAATAAATTGAATATTGCTTACAGCACCAGTATTAATAGAGTCTTTGGCCAAGTTATGTATGGTATTTATTTGTATGTTTAGATTAGGCTGGCTATTAGCTTCAGCGCTGATTAAAATAGATGCATTCATTAGTATCACCTCAATATGATTATACATGTTTATATGTACAGTATATTGCTGGATGAAAAATAGTCAATATTTTATTTTCAAATATCTATATCTTTTAAGCCAAGAAGTAATGCTGCTCCAATAAAAAAGGAGCCAGAGACTTTATTTAGTTTATTAGCCAGTTGGTGACGATACTTCTTGCTCAAATAGTCTGCGAATTTGCCATAACTAAGTAAAAAGCAGCCATCAATAAACAAATAGCTTGCGCTTAAGGCTGCAAATTGAGGAAGGAGGGGACTTGTAGAGGTAATAAATTGCGGGAATAAAGCAGCGAAAAATATAACTGCTTTGGGGTTTGCTGCCGACGTTATAAACCCCTGCCAGTAAAGTGTTTTGACCGATTGCGGACTGCCTTTCCCAGCCCCAGTTTTTTTACCAAACAGAAGTTTAAGCCCCATATATATTAAATACGCTACGCCCGCCCATTTGATTATCATGAACGCTCTTTGCGACGCGTTTAAGATAGCTATTAAACTAGTCGATGCTATGACCATCTGGATAAAGTTTGCCGACAAGTCGCCTGCAGCGGTTGCGATAGAAGGCCGAAAGCCACTGCTCATGCTGTTAGATAGCATAAGCAAGTGACTTGGCCCAGGCGTTATCATAAATACAAACACTGTTGAAATGAAAAACAGCCAAACATCAATATTCATGATTCAACCTTATATAGGATTAGAGTTAAAAGCCTAGCTCGATTTGCCGCGAAAGCCAAGCCCAGCAAAACTAAGAAATATAGTCATTGAGCTTACTTGAAAATATGGGATATATTCAGATAGTCAAACTTGTTGCTTATTCGCGGTATAAAAATACAATAGCTTAACTTAGTTATAATTTTTCACATCTACCAAAGATAATAATAATAATAATGGAGACACCTATGCAACAAGCATCCTCAACTTGGGTAACTCGCGCACTTGATAAAGTGGAACGAGTAGGAAATAAATTACCAGACCCCGCTATCATATTCTTTATCTGTTTAGTCGTTATTTGGATTTGTTCAGCTATATTTTCACAAATGACCTTTGATACTATTGACCCTAGAACAGGCACAGCAGTTGAAGTAAAGAACCTTTTAACCGGTGCGGCCATGGCCGATTTCTTAAGTCGTATGGTAGGCATATTTACCGGTTTCGCTCCGCTTGGTGTTGTTTTAGTTGCCATGTTGGGTGTTGGTGTTGCGGAGCATAGTGGCTTTATTAGTGCGGGTTTGAAGCGGATGTTGGATTCAACGCCAAGAGCACTGCTTACACCAATGGTGGTGTTAGTCGCTATTGTTAGTCATACCGCAACTGACGCGGGTTATGTGTTGGTTATTCCCTTAGCTGGAGTAATATTTTACGCCATGGGAAGACATCCTTTAGCAGGTATCGCAGCTGCGTTTGCTGGTGTAAGTGGCGGTTTTTGTGCAAACTTTATTCCTTCAGCTATCGACCCGCTTCTACAGTCATTCACGCAAAGTGCTGCGCAACTTATTGACCCAGATATACAAGTAAACCCCTTGAATAATTGGTTCTTTAATTCAGCGTCTACCTTGCTTATTGTGAGTATTGGTTGGTACATCACCGATAAAGTCGTTGAGCCTCGTTTAAAAGACGTTGAGGTTGATGGCGATCCAAATGAAATTCCTAGATTCGACGAATTGTCTGCAAAACAAACTAAAGCCTTGAGAGTATCTAGTTTGGTTATGTTACTCGGCATAGGTGTTTTGATTGCTGTACTCATCCCTGAAACTTCACCAATGCGCGATGCCGAAGGTGCGCTTACCAGTTTCTCTGCACCTATAATGCAATCAATTGTGCCATTGATCTTCTTGCTGTTCCTATTACCGGGTGTGGTTTACGGCTTTATGTCGGGCACTTACAGCACCACCAAAGATATGATTGATAGCATGACTAAAGCGATGCAGGGCATGAGTTACTATATTGTCATG
This sequence comes from uncultured Glaciecola sp., assembly GCA_905479945.1. Lineage (GTDB taxonomy): Bacteria > Pseudomonadota > Gammaproteobacteria > Enterobacterales > Alteromonadaceae > Glaciecola. The sequence continues at coordinate 51,343 of CAJQOP010000074.1, forward strand.
GCATTTTTCTGCGCCTTGTTTATTGATGCTTTTGGTAAGTCAAATCTGGGTGCTTTAATGGCCATCAACGGAGCTGAATTCTTAAAAGGAATGTCGCTTCCTCCTATGGTAACTATCGTCGGTATTATATTGCTTACAGCTTTTGTTAACTTGTTTGTAGGTTCGTCATCTGCCAAGTGGGCCTTGCTAGGCCCCATCTTTGTTCCTATGCTAATGCAGTTAGGCATTTCGCCTGATTTAACTCAGGCGGCATATAGGCTAGGTGATTCATCATCTAACATTATTACACCCTTAATGCCGTATTTTCCACTGGTCGTAGTTTATTGCCAGCGTTATGTTAAGTCGACGGGCATTGGTACTTTGTTGTCATTGATGTTGCCATTTAGTATTACAATTTTAATAGCATGGACAATATTCTTATTAATATACTGGGCTATCGGGATCCCACTAGGTATTGGAGCTAGCTATGTTTACCCTGCAGGTTAGTTTGATTTAGGCCATTTTCTTGTTTGCTAGCGGTTTATGCGAGTCGCGCTTATCACTTGTTGCTTGTCATCAGTCAGCAAAGGGAATTTGTAAAGAGAATTAGTAAAAAAGGCAATAAGCTAACTTACAATTAAGAAAGCACTATTTATTCTAAATAAATAGTGCTTTTTTTATGTTTATTGCTACTAAATGCATATTCAATTGAGTGCAATTATGGTAGTTTTATAAAAAGTCAAACAACGACTATTTATTAGATTTTTCCGTGTAAACAATAATTTACATCTTGGTTGGGTAGTATAGTTCTCCTCATTTATATGCCTTTTCTTGTTGTTTTAGTCTCACGTTTAACATCTCACCGGTTTTCATATAATTAGAGTACTGTAATGCAAAAAGACACGATTAATAACATTCACGTTTATTCTGAAGAAGTATTAGTTACACCAGAAGAACTTAGTAAAGAATTGCCGGTTAGTGAGCAAGCATTGGCTGGTGTTTTGGAATCTCGAAAAGTCATCTCAGAAATCATTCATGGTAGAGATCATCGACTGTTGGTCGTTTGTGGCCCTTGTTCTATTCATGATGTTGAGGCAGCTAAAGAGTACGCGCTCAAATTGAAGGAGCTGCATGAATCAACGAAAGACACGTTGTACATTGTAATGCGTGTTTATTTCGAAAAGCCACGCACCACAACTGGCTGGAAAGGACTAATTAACGATCCACACCTAAATGACACCTTTGATATTGAAACAGGTTTACGAAAAGCTCGTGAATTACTTATATGGCTTGCTGAACTAGGTTTGCCTGTTGCAACTGAAGCTCTTGATCCTATTAGCCCACAATACTTAGCTGAATTATTTAGCTGGGCCGCCATTGGTGCAAGAACCTCAGAGTCACAAACTCATCGTGAAATGGCGAGTGGCTTGTCAATGCCGGTTGGTTTTAAAAATGGCACCGACGGTTCACTTGGCATTGCAATTAATGCCTTGCAATCGGCCGCTTCGGGTCATCGTTTTATGGGTATAAATAAACAAGGCCAAGTTAGCGTTATTAAAACCCAAGGTAATCCTGACGGACATATAATATTGCGCGGCGGCAAGCAACCTAACTATGATTCGGTTTGCGTTGCAGATTGCGAGTCCGAGCTTGCTGATTCAGGTATTAACTCTAGTTTAGTTGTTGATTGTAGCCATGCAAATAGTTCAAAAGATTACCGCAGGCAGCCTCTAGTCGCACAAAATGTGGTAAACCAAATACTAGAGGGTAACCAATCAATTATTGGCATCATGCTAGAAAGCCACCTAAAAGCAGGCAATCAAAGTTCAACGGGTAAAACCCTTGTTGATTTAGATTATGGCGTTTCTATTACGGATGGCTGTATTGATTGGCAGCAAACTCATGATTTGATTTTGCAAACTCGAGATAGACTGATTACAGTCTTACCTATGCGCCAAACAAAACGCGAAAATGCTTAAAAATAGATATGTCTGAAACCGATAAAACACTTGCTCGCCTGCGTGATCAAATTGATGATGTTGACGGTCAATTAATCAAATTGCTAAAGCGCAGAAATGAGCTTACAGGGCAAGTGGGTGAAGTCAAAAGCCAAACAGGCATGCCAATATATGTCCCTAGTCGTGAATCAGAAATGATCGCGGTAAGGCGACATCAAGCTGAGTCTATTGGTTTGTCTGCTGACTTAGCTGAAGACGTTATTCGTCGTATTATTCGCGATTCATATCGTTCTCAACATTCAAATTACCGTTGCATTAATCCAAACATCGAGAAAGTAGTGATTATCGGTGGTGGTGGTGCTCTAGGTAAACTGTTTGTTCAACTTTTTGAACAAAGTGAATACAAAGTATGTGTTTTAGAGAAGGACGACTGGCAGCGTTCGGACGAAATTTTTGCAAATGCGGGGCTGGTGATTGTTGCGGTTCCCATCAAGTTAACAAGCTCAGTTATTCAAGGCTTAAACTCGCTTCCGCCTGACTGTGTTCTTTCTGATATTACCAGTGTTAAAAATGAGCCCTTGGAAGCCATGCTAGCTGTGCATAAAGGCCCCGTCGTTGGTTTACATCCAATGTTCGGGCCTGACAGCCCAGGAATGATCAAGCAAGTAGTGGTTGTTTGTCATGGTCGGTTTGAAGCGCAATATGCATGGTTAATTGATCAAATGCGTACTTGGGGAGCTGTGATTCACGAGTCCTCTTCTAAAGAACACGATAGTGCCATGGCGTTTATACAAGTAATGCGACATTTCAGTACCTTTGTTTACGGTCAACACTTGAAAGAAGAAGATCCAAATCTAGAATCCTTATTAATGTTTAGCTCACCAATTTATCGATTAGAATTAGCGATGGTTGGAAGATTGTTTGCTCAAGAACCTAGCTTGTATGCCGATATTATTTTTAACAATGCAGAAAGCTTAGCACTTTTGAAACGTTTTCACTTGCGATTTGGTCAAGCGCTGCAGCTTGTAGAAAGCGAAGATAAAGCGGAGTTTGTGCTCCAGTTTAATCAAACAAAACAATGGTTTGGTGGCTATGCCAAACAATGTTTAATGGACAGCAAACAGTTGTTGCTTAAGGCTGATGATAGCCAGTTGTTACGGAAAACCAAAATTAGTTCTGACGGCCAGTAGAGGTTTGACAGAACTTAAATCTAGTAAAATAACTGTTGGAATACTTTAATGTCACTCAAATTTCGCTTTTTGGCTACGATCCTTTCACTCGTCATTGGCTCACTGTTAATACTCTCTACTTCAACCATAATGGTTTCGTCTAGCGTGTCAGAGAAGGCTTTAACTAAAGCGGCAAATGAAAAGCTTACGTCTCAAGCGGCGAATACTAGGCAGGCGGTTGAAACTTACTTCTCAGTGCTAGAGTCGCAACTAACTATCATGTCTCAAGAGCATCAACTAATTCAAAAAGCATCTCAATTTACGCAAGCTTTTAATACTTACTTGTCTGAGCGCGATGAACTTAGCGACAGGCAAAAAATTAATCTCAAGGAATACTACACAGATGAATTTGCTCCCTTGTTTGCTGAACGCAATAGCAAGCCTCTGGAAGATAAAGACGCCTTGTTCAACCAACTACCCAATATCGCTTTGGCTTTGCAGTATGATTTTATTTCGTCGTCATCCCTCGGTATTGGTAAAAAAGACGGTTTGACTCGATTGGGTAATAATACTGAATACGCAAAATTACATTCTGAGTTTCATCCAGATACTCGCCGTTTTTTGCAAGAATATGGATATTACGACATATTTATAGTTGACGCAGCAAGCGGAAATGTCGTTTACAGTGTGTTCAAAGAGTTGGATTTTGCGACAAATTTAAAGTCTGGCCCGTATGCGAATTCAGGCTTAGGCAAAGCGTTTCAAGGCGCCTTAAAGATAAAAGAAGTTGGGAAAATTTTTAATAGTAAGATTCAGCCCTATGTTCCTTCTTACAATGCGATGGCTGGATTTGTATCTAAGCCGATATTTGAGAAAGGTAAGCAAGTTGCAGTCCTGATTTTTCAAATCCCCTTAGATAAAATTAATAATGTTTTGACTAGAGAAGGGCAGTGGGTTGAGCAAGGCTATGGCCTCTCGGGCGAAACATACTTAGTGAATTCAGATGGCACCTTATTAACTGAGAGTCGTTTTTTCATTGAAGACAAAGACGCTTATTTGGATATTATTGGGGAGTCGATGACGAGGGTTGCCGATACTATCAAGGCCACTGGAACTTCCGTGGGCTATCAGCCTGTTGACTCTTTTTCAGCACAGGAAGCGCTGCAGGGCAAGAGTGGCTTTAATGCAATATTTGATTATCGAAATGTCGAAGTTTTCTCTGCTTATATGCCGGTGAACTTCGGCTCAAATAAGTTTGCACTTTTGGCTGAAATTGATGTTGAAGAAGCGCTTGCCGCTGCAGATGAAATACAGCAATCTCTGTTGAAGTCCGATATTTTCGTTCTGGCAATAGTCATTATTATTTCGACTATTTTTGGTTATATAATTACTAGAAAAACCATTCAGCCCCTTGAACTAGTAGGCAGAATGTGTGAAAACTTAAGCTCTGGAGATGGTGATTTAACCATCCGTTTGGAAAAGTGTGGCATCACTGAAATTGACACGTTGCTAATCGCATTTAATGTATTTATTGAACAAGTCCATGGGATTATTGGCGGCATCAAGAGTGACAGCGTTTCCCTTACCTCTGCTGCAGAAGAACTTTCAGCAGTTACTGAGCAAAGTCTTGGCACAGCAGGCGAACAAAGAGATCAAACGCATTCTGTTGCTGCAGCTGTTGAAGAGTTGTCAGCATCAATTTCAGAAATAGCCCGCACCGTCGTGCTTAATAGGGAACATAGTGAATCAGCAAGAACAAGCCTCAAAGATAACCTAGTTAAAACAGATGTAGCTGCACAAAATATTCGTGATTTAGTTACCTTAATCAAGGATTCCAGCAGCGTTATTCAGTCATTGCAGACAGAAGTTAATCAAGTGACTAATTTCCTAAGCGTTATTACCAGTATTGCCGACCAAACTAATTTGCTTGCGTTAAATGCAGCAATCGAAGCTGCGAGAGCCGGGGAAGCAGGGCGCGGTTTCTCTGTAGTCGCAGATGAAGTAAGAACATTAGCTACCCGATCGCAAGAAAACACAGAAGAAATTTCGAAAATTGTTGAACGCATGACTGCATCATCTGATAAAAGTGTGAAATCGATGGAAGTGGCCG
>CAJQOP010000075.1 GCA_905479945.1 uncultured Glaciecola sp.
AGCGTTCATGTTTGTTATCGGTCTCTCAATTGAGGAGCCTTACATCAAGCGAACTGCTTCACAGAAGAACATTGGTTGCTGCCAATGTCTGGGTCTCACTTTACCACTTTGGAGAAAGGATTTTGCCATACAAACGCATCAGTTCACTTCCTTCGGTCGCTGGGAAAATTACACGGCCGCATTTCACTTCGTTCAAAAGCTGCACCCATGTAATTTCCCGTTATGTGGGGTGTTATGGCTAGGAGCCAGCGATGAAGAAATATCTTTTTTTGATACTCCTTTCGTGTAACAGCATGGCTGGCGAATTGGTTCAAAGCTTTGAAGAAGCGAAAGTGCTTGCCGAAGAGACAGAAGCAGTTTCCTCATATAAAGATCATCAAAATAAAGTTTTGATACCGTATTTTGGTAACAAGTATTCAAAGGTTTTACAAGGCTGCTTTAAATCAGTAAAAGTCCCGGATGACTCTAAATTTGACCTAGTCATAGCTCTCGGCTCAACAGGGAGCGTGGAAAAAGTCTATCGAGATCGTGAAACGAACATTGGGCTGTGTGTGATCAAGGAGCTAGAAAAGGATAAATTCCCTAGTCCAATAATGTCGCCATTTTATGTTCACATTGCAATGAGCTTTACCGAATGAGCCATAACAAAGCCATTAATTTGACCGCTTTACGCTGCGCTACATGCAGCAAATTATGGCGGCGTTAGCTCTTTTATCAAATTATAAGGAAATATCATGCATATAATTTTAGGAATACTTGGAGTTGTTGTCACTATTCTAGTTTTGATGAATCGATTACAACAAGGTGGTATTGATATAGGGTGGCTGAATCCTTTTAGCTGGAAACGAAGACGTGATTTCAGAAAACAATTTGAGGCTCTTCCAGCCTACTGCTTGGAATCTCCTATGGATTCAGCAGCGCTATTCTTAGTTGCTGTCGCGAAAACTGATGGGGAGATGAGTAAAGAACAGAAAACTAGAATACTTCAGCTATTTGAAACAGAATTTAAATTGTCCAATCAAGAAGGTAAAAGCTTACTAGGCTCTAGTGTTCACTTATTTGGCAGAGGAGATGAAGTTACAGGTAATCTGAAAGCAGTGATTGCAAGAAGTTACGAGTCTTTTTCCGAAGAACAAGTTGATTCAGTAAAATACATGTTATCTGAAGTGACTAAAGCAGAGGGCGAATCCAGCCCCGAACAATCTAAATTAGTCAAAGAAATATTGGGGGTGTTACCAACTTCTGAAAAGGCTAAGTGGTGAGAGCTAACAAGCCAAGGCAGTGGGAATTTTACTCGCTGAAAAACACTCATAAAATCCCCTGCTTTTGGCGTTATGTGGCCTAGACAGAGGGAGGTCATTTTGAGGAGATGCGATGAAAGGTTCTTGTAATTGCAATACTGTTAGCTTTGAGATTCTAAATGAAGTTGAAGGTTTGTATCAGTGCCACTGTAAATTGTGTCAAAAGCAATCTGGTTCGACATCCAATACAGCTACAATAGTTAAGGGTGATGACTTCACTTGGCTAACCGGTGAGAATTCAATTTCACATTGGAGAAAAGACTCGGGCTTTACGTCCCACTTTTGTAAACAGTGCGGTTGTCCTGTTCCGAACCGACTAAGGTCGACCAATTTTTATTGGATACCTATGGGGTTAGTTGATGATTTCGATATCAACGTTACTACGCACTTATTTTGCGCATCAAAAGCCAGTTGGGATTTAATTAGTGATACAGCAAGTAGATTCGACGGCATGCCCGCTGATATTGACGCATTTTTCGCAAGTTTTCAAAAATGAGAGATAGTGTCGCACATAACAAGGAAATTAAAGCGGACAGTTAACAAGTCAATTGACAGAGATTATCAGCTCATCTCATGCCGCTTGCCTTCGCAACCGTCACGCCATAAGCTAATAACTCGTTATTGAAGTGTTATGCATCTTAGGAAATAAGATAAGTGGACTATATAAAGCTCGTAAGATGGTTTGGTATTTATCATGCTCTCGCAATAGCTCCCCTAATGGTCCCGTTGCTTTCAGCGAAAGTTATTGAAGGGCTAGGACTGATACATGCCAGCCTAAATCTGTCGGGCGAGTGGAATACAGCAGCCGCTTCGGAAATGCTTTTTATAAATCTTTTTGCTTGCGTAGCGTTTCTTTGGGCGCTAGTTCGCATTAAGCACGCTAGCAGAACACTCGGATTTTATGAAGGGTGGGGAATGCTAGCCATGTCTGCGATCGTGATTTTCTATGTGCTCAATGGTGCAAGTGCGTTGTGGCTCATAGTTCCGCTGGTGGACGTACCCGGCGGAATACTTCACCTTAATTGGTGTAAGAATCGAGATGCATAACAAGGCGCTCAAATCGTTCCCTTCAGTCACTGGGACGCCGCTAAAGCGTCACCCTTTAGCGCGCCTTATATTTCAGGAAGATTCGATAGATGAGTAAGCAAAAAATAGTTTATGCAATGACATGGTTTCAGCCAGATGAATGGCAGAAGCTGAAAGAAGTTGTTGACGACCCTTCATCCCTTGACGACTCTTATTTTGATTGGAAAGTTAGCGCAGAAGATGCTATTCGTGAATTCCACGAGAATGGGCAACAAGTTCGAAAAATCTCGATCAAAGTAAATAAATTACTAGATTGGTGTGAAGAGAATGGCGTTAGACCAGATGGCAAGGCAAGGTCAGAATATGCTGCATATTTAGCCCAAGAAAGGGATCGAAGTAAATGAAATATAACAAAAGCATGAAGCGGACTGGCAAGAGCGGCCAGCGCCGGTTATGTAAGGTGTTATGTACTCAGTTGGTGTTGATGTTTTAACGCTACAACGTTATAGTGACTAATCATATCAGTTGGAGTCTTAAATGAGCACACTATCAAAACGTTCAACGGTCTATTTTGAACCCGCAATACACAATGCACTCAAAATGAGAGCTGCATCTACCGATTCATCTGTTTCTGAATTAATAGATGAAGCGGTCCGTTTACTAATGCGCGAAGACCAAGAGGACTTAGCTGCGGTTAGATCGAGAGTTGAGGAAGCAGAAATAAGTTATGAGACACTCATCAACAGTTTGGAAGCTGATGGGAAACTATAAGGTTACGTTTAAAAAATCAGTTGAAAAAGATTTGAAGCCTATACCTAAATCTGATGTTATTAAAATAATAGCAAAGATCGATACTCTTGCTCAGGATCCGAGAAGAGTTGGTGCAATAAAACTCAGTGGCAATGAACTGTATCGTATACGACAGGGACTTTACCGCATCGTCTATGAGATCAAGGATCAAGAGCTAACCGTTTTGGTAATAAAAGTAGGCCACAGGTCTGATGTTTATAAACGTACATAACAAATGCATGAAGACGGTTTTGTCACCAAAGCGATGCCAAACCGCTTATGCAAAGTGTTATATACAAGCGATATAATTTGATTATTATTAAATTGGTATGGTGTTATTATGGCTAAATATTGATTTGGAGGTAGTGTAAAATGTCAGATGCACTAAGAATACTTTTAGAAAACATTGAGCAGCTAAGTACGAAAGAAAAGGCGTTAGCCGCCCACTGCTTATTATCATCCATGGACTCTGGAGTTGAAGATGTGGATAAAGACTGGCTTTCTTTGGCTGAGTCCCGCTGTGCTGATCTAGAATCGGGCGCAGTGCAGGCTATTTCATGGGATGAAATGAAAAAAGATATTACAAGCTAGATGCTACCTATCTATTTCCATCCAGATACAAAAGTTGAAATCAAAGAATCTTTTTCGTGGTATCAATTGCAATCAAGAGGCTTGGGGCATGACTTCATGCAAGAGCTAGAAGAAGCTTTTGATTCCATTCAGTCACTTGCTCATACTTGGCCGAAATTTGGCCAAAGTCATCGTCGTTTTATTCTTAGCCGTTTCCCTTTCTCAGTTGTTTACAAAATTCGAGAAAACTCGGAAGTTTATGTTGTTGCCATAATGCACAATCATCGTAAACCCGGGTTTTGGAATAAACGCGGCTGACAAGCCAATATTGCATTGTCGCAAGCTCGCTCTTTCAAGAGTTACGACCATCTGTTTTGAGCGAGTCTTTTTTGGGTTCGCGAGCGCATAATGTTTGATTCCCGCTAGTCATAATCGATTGTTGTTTTGGATTCAAACGAGTATATTTTTACCTAAATAGATAACGTAAGGAGACATGAATTGTTTAGTCAAAATATTAGTAATTCAACCAGATATAACAAACGCATCAGTTCGCTCCCTATGGTCGCGGGGAAAACTTTACGGGCGCATTTCGCGTTGCTCAAAAGCTGCACCCATAAAATTTCCCGTTATGTGGGGTGTTATGTCGCTTAATTTAGAGGCGTGTTTTGCTCAGGTTACAGGAGATCAGACAATGAGTGATGAACAAGAGATACGAAACCTATTCAACAATTGGATTAAATCAACTACGGAAGGAAATCTGGAATTGGCGCGTCACTGCATTGCCGATGACGCTGTTTTTTTTGTGCCCGGTGTTGGCGAGATGGACAAGGAAACTTTTGCTCAGGGTGCTGCGGGAGGATCGCCTGAAGCCTCCCCAATTAATTTTGATCTTGATAGCAAACTTCGGGAACTAAAGGTGTTTGGTGACCAAGCATATCTCTGGATTGATTCGACTCTTGTATGTTCTCCAAAAAACGGTGATCCGGCCACAAAAATGGCAGGGCACTCCCTTTCGATTCTAGAAAAGCGAGATGGTCGCTGGCAGATAATTCGAGATGCAAATACGATGACAGTGATTCCGGAATAGATGTTTCCGAATGTACGACATAACAAGCCATTCAAGCAGGACAAATAACAGTTGATTTTTGCTCCTGCGTCGCTTATTTAACCAACTGAAATTTGCCCGTTATTAGGGTGTTATGTACTCAGTTGATATTGATGTTTTAACGCTATAACGTTATAGTGATTAAACTTATCAGTTGGAGGCTAAAATGAGCACACTATCAAAACGTTCAACAGTCTATTTTGAACCCGCAATACACAATGCACTTAAAATGAGAGCTGCATCTAGCGATTCGTCTGTTTCTGAGCTAATAGATGAAGCGGTGCGTTTACTAATGCGTGAAGACCAAGAAGACCTATCTGCGGTTAGATCGCGAGTCGACGAAGCAGAAATAAGTTATGAAACACTCATCAATAGTTTGGAAGCTGATGGGAAACTATAGGATTACGTTTAAAAAATCAGTTGCAAAAGATTTGAAATTTTTACCTAAATCGGATGTTATTAAAATAGTAGCAAAGATTGATACGCTTGCTGAGGATCCGAGAAGAGTTGGTGCAATAAAACTTAGTGGCAATGAATTGTATCGTATTCGCCAGGGACTTTACCGTATCGTATATGAGATCAAGGATCATGAGCTAATCATTCTGGTAATAAAAGTAGGTCACAGATCTGATGTTTATAAACGTACATAACAAATGCATGAAGACGGATTAGTCATTGCAGAAGAGCGCTGCAACGCAGCTTAATTGGGTGTTATGCTATACGGATTAGTCACTATTGGGTATGACAATGAAAGTTTATGGTATTACGCCGCTTCTTCAGTGGCAAAGGTGTTGCCAGTTTTGCTATGTGCTATCCTTTTGGACAAACAAGGTGTACAAAATACCGAAATCTAACAAAAATCGGATGCTGGCAAGAGCGGGCATCACCGGTTATGTAGAGTGATACAAAAAAAGGAACAGTCGATTGTTTAAATTTGCATGTATATTTGCTCTTTTTACTCTTTCATTTAGTTCGTTCGGAAGCGCCGATTCAGGCAGTGGTCAAATTAAACAAGAGGTACTAGATTCATTCGAAAGTCTTGTATCTGCGGCTAAAAAACTAGATTCAGATCTTTATTTTCAGCACTTCGATGCAGAAAAATTTGTTGGCTTAAATAGCGACGGTACAAACTGGAACTCGATAAATGATCTTACTCCTCTTATAGTTAATGGCTTCGATGCTATAGAAACGATAAATTCTCTCAACTTTACTAATGTCAAAGTTTCTGTAATCGATAGCTACACTGTTATTTTGGTTAATGAATACGTTCAATCAATGACATTAAAAAATGGAAGCATTATTAATGTATCTGGAGGCGGTTCACAAGTATGGTCAAAACGAAGTGGTAACTGGAAAATTGTTAGCGTATCCGCAAGTAGTAAACCAAATGCCAGCACTCCGTAAGAACGTGTCATATAACAAATATATAAACCGGATGCTGGCAAGAACAGCCATCACCGATGATGTAAAGTGTTATGTGTCTTGAGGTCGGAAGAACAAAACTAGTATGAATAATATGAAAACTTTCCAAGGGTCATGTCACTGCAAAGCAGTTCAATTTGAGATCGATACTTATCTACCGGAACTAACGACTTGCGATTGTTCTATATGTATCCGTAAAAATGCTCTCATGGTTAAAGTTCATGAAAGCTCCTTGCGCATTTTATCGGGCAGCGATTCGCTAACTACATATCAATTTCATACTCATACAGCCGAACACTACTTTTGCAAGGTATGTGGTATTTACCCGTTCCATAGGAAGCGAGTTACACCCGATCACTATGGTGTCAATGTATTCTGCCTAGAAGGCTTCGACCCATCAGGTGTTCCTGTTCGTGCCACTGTCGGTGCAGGGATGAAGTAATGTGTAGTGAATCACCATATAATAAAATGTTCAATTACGTTCCAGCCGCAAAAAGCACGGTTCCCACGGGACAAGCTATACGTTGCTTCGGTTGCCCATTAACACGGCGTTAGCTGTTCTTGAATAATAGAGAGGCTGCTCTTGACCGCAGAACGAAAAAAAAATATCCAGGCATTGTTAAAGGGCATCGAGACCGGTGATCCTATGTCAGTTAGTGTCGTCAACCCGAACAAATATATCCAACATAATCCGCAGACCCATGAAGGGGGAGAAGGATTAGCCGCTTTGTTTAAACGTTTATCCAAAACATCGCCGCGAGTAAATATTGTTCGTATTTTTTCCGATGGTGATTTTGTATTCGGGCATACTGAATACGACTTCAGCACTTCGCGAATTGGCTTTGAGGTTTTCCGCTTTGAAGGGGAACACACTGTAGAGCACTGGGACAATATTCAGTCTAGAAGCGGCCAGAACCCATCAGAGCATACTATGGTCGACGGTCCAACTGATGTGCGTGATTTAGACAAGACGGAAGACAATCGCGCGCTGGTCAAAAGATTTTTAGAAACGGCTCTCATAGCTCGTCAAATTGATCATCTGCAAAGCTTCGTTTCCGAAGCGTATACTGAGCATAATCCCTTTATGCGGGATGGCTTGCCTGCGTTACTTCAGGCTCTGAGCGCGTGTGATTCGAATTCTGAACCTACCATCTCCTACGAGAGATCACATCGTATATTAGCAGAGGGTAATTTCGTTTTGTCAGTTTGCGAGGGCTACCGTCAAGGCGAGCACACATCGTTCTATGATCTTTTCAGAATCGAAAGTTCAATGATCGTCGAACATTGGGATACCACGGAAAAAGTAGCCCCCAAAAGCAAGTGGAAGAATAATAATGGAAAGTTCTAAGCAGCCGACAGCTAATCAAGCGTTAGCTTCGATAAACACATAAATAACAGGGCTTATAATATGAATGACACAACTAAGTTTTTACCTCTTTTTTTATTTGCTTTATTGCTCCCAACTTCAGTGTTTGCTGAAATGTGTTCAGACCTATCAGGCTTCGATAAACACGCTGAAGGGAACCCAGTTTTAAGAATCAATCCGAAGTATCCTAGTTCATTATCAAAGGATATGCCTTCAGGTTGCGCTATTGTCGAATACAAACTTGCTAAGAAAACTGGAAGTAGTGGGAACACTTTAATGCCAGTGCAAATAGTAATTATAGAGGCATCACAAGAAGCCTTTGGTGACGAGCTAGAAAACGCTGTTGAAAATTGGTTATTTTTTACTAAAGCGCACCCAAACTACGAAGATTTGGTTTTCATTGCGAAGTTTGATTTCTTAGTAGAATAATGAATACTAACAAGTGTTTTAAGGTGTTCCTGGGGGCGCACTTGGCCACAAAAATGTGGGCTGCTTCGCATTTGCCCCACATACAAAGCACTAGTAGGCAATATGAAAGGCTCATTATCTAAACAAACGCTCCGCTTGTGTGACTAAGCCTGAAGTAACGCTGCCGAAATGGTCACCAATTACAATTTTTAGATTAGGAAAAACAGAGTTTATCCATTCTTGAATTACAGGAGACATGGCAGTACCGCCGGTGACATAAAGTACATCAGGTGTTGTCCCTGCCAATATGATGGCTTCTTGCATCAAATTTTCAAATTTGTTTAACTCACCGCGTATGGCTTCGCTCAATTCAGTTCGACGTAGCGGTATACTAAAACGATTTTCAATGTAATCGAGAGCTAAATCAATGTGTGTTTTGTCAGACAGCAGTATCTTTGCTAGCTCTGCACTGCGGCTTACTCTAAGGCCCAACCTTTCATCTCTGAGGGTTTTGAGTCGACGTAAATTTTTATCCTTGGTGATCCTGCAATATTCGCTTAACTCTTTGCCTGTTCTCGGTAAATTGAAGTCTTTTTGCGCTGCCACATCATTAACGCTAACTGCTTGCCGAAACAGATTATTTGGAACAGGCAGGCCATTTTCTAGCATCGCGTTTTTACCGAAATGAGGCATCAGTAACATCAGCGCGAGTTTGTTGTCTAAGTCTATACCGCCTATGCGCTGACCAGTATGGCTTAAGATACAACTTTCTCGGTCTTGTAAGTGCTTGTAGCTGGGGCCTAGTTTTATCATTGAACAATCGGTCGTACCGCCACCCATATCTAGGATTAACACAACTCTATCTTGGCTTAACTGCCGTTCGTAATCATAAGCCGCCGCAACGGGCTCCATTAAGAATTCGACCTGTTTAAATCCAACGGCATCGGCAGCTTTGCTGATAATATTAAGTGCTTGTTGATTACCATCCTTGCCTAACAAACCATGAAAGTTAACGGGCCTGCCGATCACGATCTGCTCTAGGTCTGCCTGCTTAATGTACTCTACTTCTTGTTTGATAAAACCGAGCATTTTTTCAACTATGGAGGTAAAAACGGCCTGTTGGCTAGCGTTAATATCAGCCCCTAAAAATGACTTGGGTGATTTGATATAAAAGCCGCTTTCTGGCAGTGAAATATGTCTTAATTCCGCTTCTTCACCAAAGATGATATTGCTGTCATAGCCCAATGCCTCAAGCATACTGGTGGCCGTCTTGTTTATTGCCGACGTTTGCTGGTGTTCTGCTTTTAATTGGTGACGCGCGACACTTACAATAGCGTCGTCGCTTAATACGTTTTCACCCAATAAATTGTCGGGCTGACGTGATTTTGAATGGAGCTGTTTGATAAGCCTAACTCTGGCGGCGATATCTACACTCGAAAAATTGGCTGGCGATGTAATTTCATTGGGAACAAAAAGTGCCGATGGCATCCGATTTTTGCCATTTTCCAATGGAACTAGTTCGGGTTGCTGATTTTTCATAACGCCAATTGAGCAGTTGGATGTACCGAAATCTAAACCTGCATACATTGACTCTGATCCTTCTTATTCATTATTCTAAATCGGCCGGGCATTATACAGAAAAAAATGCAGCAGACTTCCTTGTCTAACTATTAAAATACGTAATCGGGGATCTTTTTGACACCACTGTCTGAAATATCCTTTGCTATCTCTATCGAGTCCGCCAAGCTACTCGCTTGCATTAGCAAATAATAGCCCTAAGAATCCTAAGGTCTGTTTTGCAAGCTAGAATGGAAGAACTAATTGAAAATTACACCTAACAAAATAAATGAACAGAAACACAAACAAAGAACGGTTTGCCCTCGTTATTTGAAGTGTTAGGTTTTTTCGCTATAGTTACTTTTTAACATCGCGATAAAAATTTTCATGCGCGCCTAAAGCTATAAGCTCTAGTATGACAGTGCCATCTACATAGCTATACCCGAGAAGTGTTAGTTGTTTAATCATTTTAAATTTGTAAACGCGTAAAAAAGTGAGGTCGCCTTTTTTTTGCTCTCCCAGTAAGGGATTCTCAATTAGCTTTTTTATGGCAACATCAAGATCTGCTTTTTGGCTCGGGTGTAATTTTTTAACCGTTCTTTTAAAGCTTGGGGTTTGTAGGATCGTTGTTATATTACCCAAAATTATATGGTTCCAACTTTCCAGCTTCTTTTTCGGCTTTCGATATTATAGCCTGCCTAACAAGTTCATAAGGAAGCTCCGGATTGTCTTCCATCATTTCGCCAATTTTAGCCCAATGTTCAATTTGTTTTGGTGTTGTTCTATTTAACGCCTTACCCATAATTGCTGCTTTTTCCACTAAATCTTCATCTAGTCTTATGCTTGCTGTAGCCATAATTTTCTCCTCAATTTCGCACTTCACACTGTAGCGCATCGCATCAATTGTTGCAATCCGCCACGAGATCTGTTTTTAATTGTATTGATTACCATATTTTTGTTTAGCTTATGTGCAAAAGCTTTTTCGTCGTATATTATCTCTAGTAAACATAGTACAAAAAAGGGTCAAGCTGAGTTAGGGGCATTCGAAGGTTTCATTTTCAAATGGATGGATACTCGCAGGTAAAAGAAAGTGATATATCTTTTGAAGGCGAACTCTTGTTTTCTCTACATTCGGTTGAATACCCTTTCACCAGAGCGTCAATATACCGCTTATTTTGGTGTTAACAGTCTTTAGGAAATATAGTGCAACCGAAAGATATAGTAGAAAAAATAGTTAATGAGTTTAGTGGCGTCATACCTAAAGCAAGTTGGGGGGAAACGTCTCTATTTTATAACCCAGGTCAGCTATTACCAAATGGGGTTTATTTTTGTACCATCAAAGAAAAAAATGGAGGCAATGACAAAGCCTCTAACCTAGACCGTGAAGGTATTTATAGGCTTAGTATTGGTATAAGCAAAGAAAGCTATGAATCATTATTTGGCGCAAGACCAAAGCGTCCAAGTAAAGGCGGTATTATTGACACTGAGCATAATTTTACGAAATGTAATGTTTTAATGCCGCATCCTATTTATGGTTGGATGTCTTGGGTTCAAATATTAAATCCTTCTGAATCTAAGCTTACAGATATATTTGGTCTTATTGCAGAATCTCATGTGAATGCGGTCAATAAATTCAATAAAAAAACTGTAAACAAGTCAAATCAGTCGGACGCGCAAAAAACGCGCGCCTCTATTTGAAGTGTTATATTCCGGTGATGGCAAAATCTATTGCGTTGATAATTGAATCTCTATGGGCTTCTAAAGTGCCAATAGGATGCATTAGTAAATCGCTTTGCATTGGTGTCATCTGAGGGGTAAAAAGAAGATAGCTCTCTCCTTCATAATCGATAGATGGTGTAAGCCGATTTGCTTTCAAGCTTCTCAAGTTAGTTACCTTTGCTAATGGAATTACTAAACGCGCAGAAAGCTCGTCTATTATACTGTTTTGAATATCAACGAGCAGAGGGTAAGCGCTCCTCGATTTCTTGCTCGTATTTTTGTAAACATCGAATTGAGCCACTAAATCCCTCCAAATTCGGCACTAAAACTTCCATTTTCTTCTATAAATTGGTTGTATGCTTTGATAGCCAATTTATTTTCTTCTTTCCAGGTATTTTCTTTCACTAGCTTAAGTTTCTCTTGTAAAGCTTGTTCCAATGTTGCGGAAAGGTTTATTTTCAGTTCTCTCGTTTTGACTAGCAAATCGCTATTTATGCTAAGGTTTGTAGCCTTTTTTGGGGCGCTGTAATCATAAAGTTCAGACATAATTCCTCCTCGGTTCTGCTTTATTATGCGCACTTCAATGCGTATGTGAAACGATGTTTTACAATAAAATATAAGCTCGTTCTTTCAAGAGGTGCCCTCATCTTTCTGTCAGAAACTTATTTTCGTGTTCGCGAGCGCATAATGTTTGATTCCCGCTACCGGCCTTAGGTTGTCGTATCAGGTTAAAACGCGTATTGTTTTACCTAAATGGTTAACGCAAGGAGGCATTAAATGTTTAATCAAAAGCGTAATTACATTGGGCAACATAACAATCACATCAACTCACTCGCTGCGAAAACTTTACGGGCGCATTTCACTTCGTTCAAAAGCTGCGCCCATAAAATTTCCCGTTATGTGGGGTGTTAATTGCCAAGGATACATATGAAGTATATTTTATTTTTTTTTCTAGGCTGTTTTGTTTCCATTGGCATACAAGCTCAAGTGCTTTATTCAAGCCAACATTCAACTCCAATCGGTCAGGCAGAGTTAAATTCATTTCCAATTAACTGTGAGAACGATTGCTTTTTTACAATGTTTTTAGATGTCAGCAATCTGGATTTCGAAAGTGCAGGTGAATCTGGAGCAATGTTAAGAGTTTGGAACAAAGACCGGTCTAAATATTTTCTCTATGGTGTTCGCGCCAACAAAAAAAGCAATGAACCTGAAATCGTTTTTATAGATGGTTCAGGACCCGATAACCTTGAGACTATTCAACTAGGTACTTCTAAACTCAATATATGGGAAGGGTTCAGGTTCTCTTGGAAGGATAAGGTTTTCACCGTTGATAATTTACGCAATTATAAGAAAGATGGTTATTCGAAACTTGAAGAATCTGGCATTTCCCACGAGGGAGCATTGACCTTCAAACCTTTTTCTATTGAGTATTTATTTTTGGGTGTTGATTTAGAGTTCCATGTGGACATTGCGTCTCAAAATATAAATAAACAATGGAGTGATCTGGCAAATGGCAATTAACAAATACATAAACCGGATGCGGCAAGAGCGGCCAGCGCGGGTTACGGAAGGCACTCACTGTCTAGACTAGTAATAATACGGGTTAAAAAAGCTTTGGAGAACAATAATGAATAGTGTATTTGACAGCATTGCTAAAGGACTTAAAGAAGCAATAGATCTAACCGATGGAAAAAAAATAGCAGCTATAGTGCATAGAGCACCTGACGTTGGCGAGATACGTCGAAGTCTAGGGCTCACGCAAATGGAACTTATATGGCAAGATTAATTTTGGTTTGTGGCCCTACAGGGGTCGGTAAAACAACGTACTCGCTATCACTAGCTAAAGAAATAGAGGCAATAAAATTTTCTATTGATCCATGGATGCAAACACTATTTTCAAAAGATATGAGCAGTCTAGATTTCGAATAGATGATGGAAAGAGTGGATAGATGCTCAGAGCAAATTTGGCAGGTTAGTGAGCAGATTTTGGCAATTAATGGAAACGTGATATTGGATCTTGGTTTCACTACCAAAGCGCAAAGGGATATCTTTGCTAATCGAGCTAGAGAGCTTGGTCTAGATCCAGAAATACATTATTTGTGCGCTTCAACAGTTACTCGAAAACAGCGTGTCGGTAAACGAAATGTAGAAAAAGATCCTGCTGTTTATGCTTTTGAAGTGACTGACATGATGTTTAACTTTATGGAACCAAGATTTGAGGTTCCAGATAAAGAAGAACTAAAAAATGGGTGTACAATTAATGCATAAATGGACGTTTGATTTACGCAGGCAAGCACGCCTATAAACTCTATCGCAGTTCTTGAGCACTAGGTCTATAGCGTTTACAATAGCTTACTTTTTAATTACTTCAGGCCACGAATATGAATGACACTAAATTACCTCCCGCTTTACCAGATCGCCTTTCGGGTAATTCTCGCAGTCCACACTACGTAGAAGAAATATTCGAGCACAGCATTGGTATTCGCTTGAACGGCAAAGAGCATACAAATGTCGAGGAATATTGCATTAGTGAAGGTTGGGTAAAAGTCCCTTCTCCTAAAGCCTTGGACCGCCGAGGACAGCCGCTTCTAATTACCCTAAAAGGAACAGTAGAGGCGTTTTATAGTTAAGTCGTTATGCGCTATTGGGCGCCAGATACGCCTATAAAAAGAATTGAAGCTGAATAGGAACAGTTGGTAATGTTTTACTTAGCTGCATCTCATTCCAAGAAGCCCTGACGTTTGGGGGGAAGTTGAGTATTTAAAGGAATTAAAGCCTTATCCATTATTAAGGAGAAAAAGTATGGAGAAAGTTACTGGCATTGGCGGTGTATTCTTCCGCGCAAATAATCCCTCTGAACTATCACAATGGTATGAGAGACACTTAGGTGTTAATCAAATGCCAAGCAGTTTTACGCAATTGCCTTGGATGCAAGAGTCTGGGCCAACCGTTTTTGCGCCTTTTGAAAGCAATACAGACTATTTTGGTAAGCCCTCTCAAAGCTGGATGATAAATTTCAGAGTTAATAACTTAGATAAAATGATCAGCCAGCTGCAAAGCGAAGGCATAGAAGTTACTCTGAATGAAGATGTTCTGCCAATCGGCAGGTTTGCTAAGCTTCATGATCCGGAAGGAAATCCAATTGAGTTATGGGAACCGGCAAACTAAACACACATTACAAAACATCTTACGCATTATAACTAACGTCTTGCTTCGCAGTGCTCGAGCCGTCTATTTTGGGTACTATATATAAAAAGGAATACGTCAATGGAAGCTTTTGGAATCATTGGAATGTCATTTGGACTCATGGGTTTCATCTTTGGGTTGAAGGCGACAAAAAGGCTCGATAGCTTAGAGAAAAAACTAAAAGAACTAAATGTCTTAGATGAAGAATTCAAATCTGAGTAATAACTGTTGTCCGTTCGAACTTGGTTAAGGTCTCGATATCAATAAAACAAGGTTAGGAAGTAACAACTTGTTAATTCAAAAATGCCTATCTAAATTCGCAGCGTACAAACGCATCAATTTAATCAAGTCGTTTGCTAAGGATGCTAGTTTTCATGAGTCAAAGTAACTTTCAAGGTGTATTCAACTATTTAAAGGCTATTACTTTTGCAAATTTAGCTGGTGGTTTCGTGTCTTTCATTTCTGCATTTGTAATCTTTTTTATATGGAAAACTAAGGGAACTGAAGGGGCGCAGTCATTATTTGATGATGCACTAAACGTTGGTATATTTCTATTCCCTGTGGGCTTGATGTATAGCCTAATAATTATTAGTCCGATTGCAGGTTTTTTGAAAAAAAGAACGGGAGCATTCCATATTTGTACTTTTATAGCCGCAGTTGCACCAAGTATATTACTATTTGGAAGCGGCTATTGGGGCATACTCGCACTAAGCTATGGGGTCTCAACAGCATTGCTTTTTATAAAGCTATATTCAGTAAGCAACAATTAACAACGGCATCAAGCCCTTAACTAGAATAGTTTGTTGGGGTGTTTTACGGTACTACAAAGCTAGGCTCATAAATTTACCCCTTATACTGGGTTTTAGATATCTGATTAACTTAGGTGATTTTAAATGACGACGGTTCTCTACAAAGGTGCTTTGATTTTTATCGCGGTTTCATTTACTTTTTCCCTTTATCTTCTTCTCAGGCGCTATCATTTTGGTCACGGTGGTAGCCGCCCATGAGACTAACTTTTACATATAGGTTTTTGTTCCTATTAACACTTCTTTTCGTTGTTGTACTTCCTTACTTCTGGGCACATAATTTTTCATTGATGCTCGAAGTTGCCTATGGTGAAGGGCTTTCATATTACTTCCCTGAGGTGGTTTTCTCGGTTTTAGGTCTTATTGGATTGATCGGTATCTGGCAGGGCTTTAAGTACGGTGTTGGATTTTCATTGCTTGTGTCTCTTGTCATATTTCCAATTTTGAAAATTTTCATTGGAAGCCCTGCAACAGATGGTTGGTTCGTGAGTTCTATTCTTATGGTCGCTTTGTGTGCTTCAAGTATTCGACGAAAAGCAAAGGCTGAAGACGCCTAAGAAATGCGGTAGTTCAGTCGCTTAAATTCTAAGCACGGAGCATAAGCTTGCTTGATAGTCAGTTTTTTATGTAGAATCAACCTTAGTAATAACAAAAACAATAAAATCTTAACTAAAAGAGAGAAACATTATGAACAAAATAGTACTAATACTTTTGGCAATATTTTTGCCGCCTGTTGCCGTTTTCCTTAAAAGTGGCGCTGGAAAAGACCTTCTAATAAATATAATTCTGTGTATTCTTTTCTATATTCCAGGCGTCATTCACGCCTTATGGGTATGTACGAAGTAACTTAGGATAAAAACGCATCAAGGTATTCGCCTCGCTCTCTTTAAAAGGTCTGCATGCGCACTATTCTTGGCTGCGTTTAATTACTCCTAAATTTGCCCAATATACTAAGAGTTAGTCTGATATGGATATGCGCTATGATTAGGCAGCGTAAGTCGACTATGTTGATGCCGCTTAATTTCCGTTATGCATAAGTTAGTAATGACTAAAGTACATCAAAAATATTCCGGCAATGCGGGGTGTTATATTTATATTGGATACCAACTATGAATTTAGATAAATCGACCAAGCGTATAGCAAAGAGAATCAATAAAGGCTTTCAAGGTTACCCTCAAATTTCACTCGCTTATTTTGGTGAGTCAGAGGATTTCGCCACTGAAGTGCTTGTTGGCTTCATTTTAGAAGAAGGCGCTGAAACTCTAGAGGAACGTTTCTCTAGTAAAGGTGACGCTAGAAAAGATGAAGTTATTCAAACGACACTATTAAAAGTTATCGAGCGCGCAAACGCTAAAACTGTTTTAGAAGTTTCAGGCGTTTCAATTATCAAATGATGCGCGTCTGCGGATGTAAGCCTGATATTATTTTTATACGGCATCGCGACCTCGATTAATCGACAGCAGCACACAAGGGTATAAAAAAGCTTTTTATATCAGCCCAAAAACTTATTTAACACAGTAGTCCAGAGCATGTTCAGATTAGACAATACAGAAAAACTAAGCCTTAGCGTTCGCATTATAATTGGCATACTTGGCTTGCCTTCGTTACTGCTTGGATTCATGCTAATTTCAGACGCACTGAATAGTCGGTTTGACACTATCGGCGCTTTTGAAATTATATATTCCCTAGTGGGTGTTTTTGCTATTTATGTTGCCTTAAGCGGCAAAAAGTTCTTCTAAGTGGTGAAAATACAATGGAGCTAGCGGTCAATGTAGTCATGATCATGTTTGCAGGCATCGGCGCGGCTCTCTTCTATGTTGGTTCTCTAATTGCTGCAGTCACTGCTTTTAGGCATACGCAGTATGTATACGGAGCCCTTTCATTGCTAATCTTTCCTGTCAGTATCGCTTACTGTTTACAATATAAAGACAAAGGCGCATATGCTGCTAAGTTTCTTCTAGGCGGCGCCCTTTTAATGCTTATTGCATTTGGCTTGGCTATGCTTTTTTATACTATTTGAAAGCAGTGCGTAATAAGTTAGTTGCGCGTAACAAGCTAATTATACGTAGTAACTTAATAGAACTAATACATCGGATTAAACTATGCGACTAATTTACATAAGCCTTATCGTTTTTACTCTTTGTTTTCCATTCACAATACGAGCCGAATGGTATGCCGATAGTGCCGGTACTATGGGCACTAATATTTACGTAGAAGTTTGGGCCGAGTCTGATACACAAGGTCAATTGGCCTTAAAAACGGTGATGGCTGAAATGGAGCGTATCAATCAATTAATGAGCTCTTATATAGACACCAGTGAGTTGAGCCTAATTAATGCAAAAGCAGGTTCTGGGCCGATGATTATTTCTGCAGAGATGTTTGAATTGCTGGATAAGTCGATCAAAATTTCAGAGTTAACTCGAGGCGCATTTGATGTCACTTATGCCAGCGTGGGTTACCTTTATAACTATAAAAAAAATGAACGCCCCGACGAAAAAACCATTGCTTCCTTATTGGAAGCTATCAGTTACAAACACATTAAACTGAACAAAGAAAACCTAAGCGTCGAATTTACTCACGAAAAAGTAAAAATTGATTTAGGCGGCATCGCTAAAGGGCATGCGGTTGATAATTCGATTTCCTTACTGGAAAGGCTTGGGATCACCCATGGCTTGGTTACTGCTGGTGGCGATACTCGCTTAATAGGCGACCGCAGGGGAAAACCTTGGATTGTTGGCATCAGGGATCCTAGAGACAAACAAAAGCAGGCGGTTGTGATGCCGCTAGAAAGTTCGGCTATGTCTACGTCGGGTGATTACGAACGTTACTTTGAAGAAGATGGAAAGCGGTATCATCATATTCTCTCGCCAAAAACAGGAAAGTCGACTTACGATGTGCAATCTGTCTCTATTATTGGACCCAGCAGCACATTCAATGATGCCTTATCTACAGCTGTGTTTGTAATGGGTTTGCGTGAAGGTTTAGGAATGATAAATCGCATAGATGGTTATGATGCGGTGGTAATGGATAACCAACGAAAAATGCATTATTCAAATGGATTACAGCAGTAAAACGAAGTCATCTAAGAAGTTAACATCCATGTTAACCCGTCATCCATGACTGGGTATCCACTAAAAAATGACGACTTAAGCGCTAAAATTAGGCGCCAATAATACCATTCACAATTGGCTCAAAGGCAGTCAATGAGTCCATTAGTGCGGCATTACCTAAACCAGTTTGTGGGAACAAGGTGCGCATTTGCCCTTGTTCGCCATGCAAAGCCAAGTAGTTCAGTATGACCGTTTCTACTAATAGATTTACGTTGTTCGCTGCTGGTGTAGCTGATGTTTCAACTGAACCATCGCGACGCATGTAACCTATTTGTTGACTTACAGCTTGCTCTTCCGGTGTTCCACCAATTAATTGTGGCGTGCCATTAGGGTTATAAACCATAAAGAAAGAAGCGGCGGTAGACGAGTTATCACCCGTCCACACGCCTTTACCGCGACCATTTTCAGAGTCGTCAATCATACCGTTACTAAATACAGAACCATCACTGACTACGTACATCATTACTGGAACGCCAACTCGAGCTGCGTACTCTAAAACAGCACCCATGCATCTGCCTGCGCGTAAATCTCTAACTTCACCCGATGAACGATTACCCGTGTGATAATCATAACCGCCCATGGCGATTGTGCCTGCGCCCGCAAAACCATTCATCACCAACTTCATGACAGAAGCTGTTTTTTGGAATTCACGGTCACCATCAAATTCTGCTTGGGTAAATATTCCGTTTTCGCCGACAATATCAGTATCAAGCTCGGGGTTAAGTGATGACGGGTCGCCGAATCGGTCGGCAATATCAGCACTTTTAACGTAGCCACAGCGAACCAGTTCTTTTAAGTTTTCATCGCCAGTAACTTGCGTATTAACTCGATTCAGCTTCATGTCACTAATACGTTGTACCGACTCCATGACTGAAACAGCATCTTCTTGGCTTAATAAGCCAACTAGATCACCAGTATCAACGAGTCCGGTGACGTCTGAGGGACGATCAACCTTAGTCGGGCGTTTACCGGGGTCAATTAGTGCAGCTGGAGCCATTGAGCTACCGCCACTGTCTGAGTTTCTTGAACCGATAAGCGTTAATAATGAGCCATCTGACCCTGCACGATTAATACCGTACATTGGGTTGTGAGGATTATTACCAGTATCGTTCTCTGAACGAGCAGGAATAACTGCCCCATTTACATTGGCGCGATTACCGACTGCAAATTTGTCTTGAATACCGCGCAAGAAAGCACTGTCGGCATGGAATGCCAAACCAAGCTCGGTATTAATGAAGTCAGATAAACCGGTCGCAGGGTTAGCAATACTAGGGATCATGTCGCCAGGTAAACCTTGGCGGCTATAACCTTGCGTACTGAGGAAGTCCATTTGACCTCCACGACCGCCAATTAATACATTTGAACCAGCAACGTTTGCACCGCCAGCCAAGTCAAATACGATAAAAGGTATTTTTCCTGCACCTTGTGTCGCAATACCGCAGCCGCTTTTCAAGGCTTCTAAATCGGCGGAAAGACTCGCATGTGCTTTGCCCGGATTAGTCAGCATACTCAATACTGAACCACCGACAACAGCACCCATACCGGCTGTGAAGCCCTGTGCTAGAAAGTCTCGACGAGTAACAGGTTTGCCGTGATCTTGATGGAGTAAAGGCGCATCGGCATCTTCACCGTTTTTGCCGCCCATGCCGCGATTTGCACTTTTAGCGCTAGCGCCGACTGTGTATTTTTTTGAAAACGTATGTGTTGTTTTTTTCATTTTATTCACCTTTTCGCATCTGCTATTGCAAGACAACAGCAGCGCTGCCGAGAACGGCTGCACAGGTTGCTTTTGCTACTGTGGGTGTAGTTTGCGCTGAACAAGAGTTGTTATTTGAACAAGTTGTTAAGCGGTCGATTAAGCTATTGAGTTCAGTTGACACATCAGCTGTTGCTGGTTGGCTACTTAAGCCATTGCCAATCATTCTGTCTATTAGCGGATTGACAAGCGCGTCGCGGTCCCCAGCATCAAAGCCCAAATTAGCTGACTTAGTAAAGTCAAAATCAGGGAAGTAGCTAGCACGTAAGCCGTTGTCTTCAACTAACACATCACAGTAGCGGATTGCCATTTGCGTAATTGCCATTTGATTTGACGCTAAGAAGCTTTGCATCTCTGTCACACTAGGCAGTTGCTGACGCAATTGTAAATAACTGCTGTTTACATCAGGTTGGGACGCTGAAACACCTGTCAATACAGACATACTAGCGTTCACTTCAGCAAAGTTACGGATACCGATATCTGCTTGTGGTTCTAAATCAACCGGCGGCGCCGCAGTTGGAATTTCTGCTTGAACGCGCACAGAGACTTCACTACCCAGTACTTCAAAAGTTAAGAAGAACTCATCTTGAATTGGGCCTTTCTGCACAGGAATAATAGTTCCTTGCGTCGAAAGAGACTGCCCTAGTTCGTTGTTGGCTGCTTCTACACCATCTACTGTTAAGTTTAGTGTTGAGAATACTTGCCCACCTTTTGATTCACGGCCATTTACGCCAATACGAATACCGGTTAGCGTAATACCATCTAAGTTAGCATTCGCATCTAGACTTAGCATTGAAGGCTCAGTAAACAAGTAGCTGTATGTATCAAACTGACTTACTTCGAATACTACATAGCTTTGCGGTACGTTGATGATTTCAGAGATACCAAAGAGTAGGAAGAACTTCTCACCTACGCCAGCATCAAAGTTTTTAACGATTTGTTCTTCGGTTAACACACGATTGTGCATTGCTGCCATTCGTATTGTGCCGGCCCAAGGAACATCGCTCGATACTTCGTTGCCTAAAACAAACGCAAAGCTGTCATCCCAATCACTTAGGCCTGCCGCTTCAATATTGTCTTCGTCATCAGTAAACTCGCCATTTACATATATTTGACGACCACCTACACCATCGTAATTAACCACAACGTGTTGTAAAGCGGCTTGCAAGTCTTCATCAGCGTCGCGAGTACTTAGCGCTGGCATACCGTTTGTATCGGTATTGCTGTGGCGCAAAAGCATGTTGTAATTGTAAAGTGTTTGACCTAATGTGAAATTACGTCTGTCGCGACCGCCTGAATAACTCACGATACGAGCGGGACCTTCTTGCGTCACATTCGCTGGAGCAACCCAAGCTTCGACAGCGAATTCGCCAGTAGCTACAATCAAATCATGGATTTTTTTACTGTCAGCGGTTGAGCCTTGTGCTTTACCGTCAGTTAGTTGAATGCCGTTACCGCCCACCCATTCATATCCGCCGCTAAGCGTTAAGTTGAGAGCTGGTTCAATGCCGCTGGTATCAAAGGCAATATTGCCTGAAGCTGTTTTGAATTCCCATTTTGCGATGAGGTTAGATTCAAAACGTCCACCGCCAGTTGCAAGAGTGCCATCGAATAAAGTCAACGCATCTGAGCTCACTAAGTTTGAATCGAGTAAAGTGACGTCAATCGAATCTGACATTGCTCTAATTGCTTCTGCAAGGTTTTGACCATCTGCAGCGCAGTTATCAGTCCAACAGTTATGAAACTCATCTCTTAATCTAGCAACAAGTCGCGAGTCTTCTGGAATATCTAGGTTCATCTTAGAAGTTGCTGCCGCATAGGCTTCAGCAATATCTGAGGAGGCAATATAAGGGGAGATAGGAATAGCAGCGGTTGATTGATGGCAATCAGCACAATTTTCTCGTAAAACTGGATATACGTTTGAGTCGAACAAACCCGGGTCTGCAGGGAAGTTTTTATTCGCTCCAGGAATTTTCACAACCGGCGCATTTAATTCAATGCTCGTTGCTACTTCTTCTGTGCTTACCCAATTACCTATCCAAGTAGTAAGAATATCTGCGCAAGCTGAAGCATCACTCAACCAACAGTTATGTCCACCAGCTACTTTCGTTACTAAAACCGATTCACTTATTCTTGATGCATTGATCAGGCCGTTAACTTCAGCATACGCCATATTGATATCATCAAAACGCGCAAATGGCGGCGATTGCTGTTCTTGTACATGACATGCACCACACTTATCTGGTTTAGCAATATTGTCCCAAAGGGCAAGTTTAAAATCTTGTACGTCGGTTGTTGCTGGTGCAGGCCCTGTATAATTAACTACAATCTGCTCTACAGGCGGTGGCAAAGGAGTCGGCTGTACTTCTGTATCGCTACCTCCTCCGCAACTGGCAAGTAATAAGATGGCAATGCTTGCTGAGCCAATATGGCGAACAGCTTTTGAAAAAGATGACGTGCTAGTGTTCAAAGTTGAATTAAACATGGTCTATTCCCCCTTGCAGTAGTCTGCTGTCGAGGCAAACACGTTTTTAATATTGTAATTGTTACCCATAAATTCAGATTGAATTTGAGCCATCGCGGAGCGGTCAGCTGCATCTTGAGGATCACGTAGACACACGTTTTGGAATACTTTCTTAACTTGGCATTGAGCAAAAGTTTGACTGTTAGCTAATTCTTCACCCATGGATTTTGCGCCGCTACCTGTGCCAGGTAAATCTGAAGACCACCCGATAGTTTGGTTTTGGCCTTCGCGCCAGTAATTATCCCAAGTGTCATTCATAGTGACATAACCAAAGGGGAAGTTATTCGAGTTTATCCAATACTTAGCTTGCACCCTTAACTGGGTTTCAGGATCAGTTTGGCCGGCTGCGTTGTAAACAATGCTGCCGTTTTCACCATCAGGGTCACCTTCTACGTTATAATCATAATTATAGTAAGCAAACGCTTGTGCCAAGGGATCCATGCCTGAGTGACAACCTGAACATGAGTTTGTAAATATACGGCTATCACCACCTGGACTGCGACTTAAATCTTGGCGAATTCGGTCAGGTGGACGGCTTGTATCCTTAAATGATTCCAGATCGGCGCACATATGATTCATGAGCGTAAATCGAAACATGGCACGGTTAGTACCGTCTTTAAAGAACGACTTAGCCGCGCCTCGTGTCGTCATAACACCCGCAGTTGCTGCTGCTGGAATGCCAGTGAGTGAAGACTGAGTTGTACTGACTAATACTGACGATAAATCTGCACCAGAACTTTCCAGTCCTTCGTAATGTGCGTTATTCGTCCTGCTGTATGCGGGAACGCCAGCGCTGTTGTTGGCTATGTATAGAATGTCACCTGTTAGCACCTGACGAAAATCAACATCATCACGCACCATGCCTATAACGGTAGCAGTATAATCATTGAGTGGCGCAAATACGTCGGCCTCTTCATTGGTCCAAGGAGTTACCCAGTTTTTGATTGTTATGTTATAGAAGCTAGGAGACTGCATGGCAATTTGTGCAGCGCCTTGCGCATCGCCTTCCTCTATAAGGGTAGCCATTTGTTGAATAACTTGTGAGGAGCCTGGAACACCCGCCAATCGATCATGCATGCGTTTTGCTTGCTCAAGAGGCCCGGCTGTTGCCAGCGTGCTCGCTATTAATAGAGGCGCAAATAAGCAAATTAGCTTAAGCGACTGCTTTATCTTTATAGATGCTCTTTTTAAAAGCGGGTTATTTGATTCTTTTGTTAACAGATACATCGAATCAACTCCTTTTATGAATGTGAGGTAAGTTATACCCGTCTTTCACAAGTCGTTAGTTATTCACTGCTAACAATAAGTGTTTAGCTATATACCGATTTATTACAAATACGGTGTATATCTAAAAATGAACTGGGTTTTTGGGCCTAACTTAACCTCTTATCAATAACTATGCCGAAGTTCGTATGCATCTGATTTTATGGGTTTTTATTTTTATTTTTGTTCGTTTTTTATGCCAATAAAGCCTCAGGATTGCGAAAATATGTTACTTAATTGCGACAGTTGATAGGTATTTTTTTTAATCACTTTCTCAATATTGCGATGTAAACGCCAGCGCAGCTCTTTTGTTTACTACCTTCGCAGCGCAATGCGCTTTTACAAAGTCGATTAATGGCGGCGTTGTTTTTGCCGACAAGCACATACCAAACAGATAAATTGATATATTGATTTTGTATTTACCCCTGCCTTTTTTAAGTTTTTAGTTATAAGTCGTCGCAATTGTAGGGTTAAAAAATATACCTAAATCACGGTATAAATTCTTATCCTTACATATGGAAAACTAGATTGCTGTATAGCACGCTTGCTGTCACGCTGCTAAGTTCAAACAAAAGTATTCGCCCTAGGTGTGCAAATAAATATACCTTTCACACATATAAACAAAGGCGTTGCACTTTGGTGACACTATAAATATATGAGGTAGAGCAGTATCTTAACGGTGCCGATTTATCTTTAAAGTGAGTAAAGTAATATGATGACTCGAATTCGAAATACTGATTATTTGCAAAAGATATCGCTTAAAAAAGTGCTGCTTTGCTCATGCATTGTTACCCTTGCCGCATGTGGCGGTGAAGAGTTAACTGATCAAGAACAAGCGCCCGATCCAGTTGTTGTTGATGTCCCCATTGCGGTCATTAAGCGCGACTTAAGTATTGAAGACGCCGATATGCAGCGCTCAATTACCGAGCCCGCCTTATTCATTCCCGGTGCATCACTAATATTAAAAGCAAGAGCAAACGCAACGGCTGTCGAAGTCGACATCACGGCGACAGTCTTTGAAGACTTAGTAGACGAGTTAGGTAATCGCCTTCCAATTGATGTGAAAGATTTAGAAAGTGCGTATGACGGTTCGCGTCTGCTATTCAGTATGCGTGCACCAATGGATGAAGACGCCGATGAGGATGAGCAGCCAACATGGAATATTTGGGAATATGTTATTGCAACTCAAGAGCTTCAGCGTGTCATTATTTCTGACATTGTTGCTGAAGCTGGCGAAGACACTGGCCCGGTTTATTTAGCTGATGGCAGAATATTATTTAGCTCTACCCGTCAACGTGGCAATCAAGCGCGTTTGTTAGATGAAGGGAAACCACAATATCCAGGCTTAGAAGAGAGTCGCGAAGTGCATGCGTCGGTGTTACATATTATGGATGCCAACGGTGAAAACTTAGAACAGATTTCGTATAACCAAAGCCATGACCTAGATCCGCTAGTTATGCCGAACGGAAAAATTATATTCAGTCGTTGGGATCAATTCGGCGGCAGCAAAGGTGTTCATTTATATCAAATGAACCCAGATGGCAGTGATTTAGAGTTATTGTATGGTCGCCATAGTCATGTTAATTCTGAAGGTCGTAACGCAGATATTCATTTTACGCAAACTAGAGTGACCCCAGACGATCGTATTTTAGTTGCGCTAACTCCGTTTGATAACGAAGAGTTGGGTACCGATTTTGTAACTATTGATGTTGTAAACTACATCGATAACTTCATGCCTGTCGCATCGGCTAACTCTTTAAGTGGTCCAGCACAAGAAAAAGCGTTGTTTGAAAACATCGACATAGAGGCCGACATTTCACCAGGTGGTTATATTGCCGCCTTATATCCTTTATTCGACGGCAGTGGTCGTCAGTTATTTAGTTGGAGTCAGTGCAGGCTTTTAGAACCCTTAGCCGAAGGTGCTGCAGTAGGCACTGAGCGCAAGGTTGTTCCTTGCAGTGAAGAAACTCTTGTTGATGCGGCTTATGAGAAAGCACCACCTCTGTATGGTCTATGGATGTTTGATCCCGCCGAAGGTACGCAATTACCTTTAGCCGTGCCGCAAGAAGACGTGTCTTATTCAGAAGTGGTCGCAGTTGAAAGCCGTCCGTTTCCTGCCGACCCTTCATCTACCGTTGATAACACAAACACCGCGTTAATCGATGCCAATATGGGCATTGTGCACATTCGCAGTGTGTATGATTTTGCTGGTAATGATCTCAGCCCGCAAGGCATCGTCAACATGGCAGACCCAACACTGGTGACACCTGCTGAGCGCCCCGCTCGTTTCCTGAGAGTCTTAAAAAGCGTGTCGATTCCTGACGAAGAGACCTTAGATTTTGATAACAGCGCATTTGGTCGTTCAAGAAATCAATTGATGCGAGAAGTATTAGGCTACACCCCAATTCAGCCTGACGGCTCAGTAAAAGTGGCTGTGCCGGCTAACCTGCCATTCGCGATTAGTATCGTTAATGCACAAGGTAAACGTATATCACCCCGTCATCAAAATTGGCTACAAGTGGCTCCTGGTGAGACTAAAACATGTAGTGGTTGTCATAATGGCAACAATAATAATGACGTTACTCTTTTACCGCATGGTAGAGCTGATGCTGAAACTGCGTCGATTAACAATGGCGCACCAAGCACTGGTGTTCCATTTCCAAACACGAACCCTGCTTTGTTTGCCGATTTAGGTGAAACTATGGCAGAAACTTTCACGCGAATTAATGGCGTTCCTGATTTAACGCCCGATATTTTGTTTGAAGACGTTTGGGCTGATCCTGCAGTTCAAGCGCCTGCCGATCCAATCGAGTATCGCTACGCAGATCTGCAAACGTCCTTACCTATCAGTCAAAGTTGTGCACAAACTTGGACCTCTATTTGCCGTTCAGTGATTAATTTCCCTGAGCATATACAGCCTTTATTTGAACTAGACCGATCTGTGCTTGATGCGGAAGGAATGTTAGTAACAAATAACACGTGCGTGGCTTGCCATAATCGTTTCGATGCCGATAACGTAATACAGGTTCCAGCAGGACAGTTAGAATTGACTGGTAATCCATCGCCAGCCGATGCAGACTTATTGACCAGTTATCGAGAATTGATGTTTAACGATGTTGAAATGGAAGTCATCGACGGCGCGCTTTTGCCTCGTCAGGTGCTTGTTTTTGATAATAATGGTGATCCTGTGTTTGAAGTGGATGAAGAAGGCGAACTGATCCTAGACGGTGAAGACAACCCAATCCAAGTAACACAACAGATTAACGTGGCTAGCAGTATGAGTGTCAATGCCGCCCTAAATAGTGGCAGGTTTTTTGCACCTTTTGAAACAGGAAGTCACCAAGGTTGGTTAAGCCCAGCCGAATTGAGAATGATCAGCGAATGGCTGGATGTAGGTGGCCAAAATTACAATAACCCATTTGATGCGCCAATAAATTAATGAAATTAAACGTTACCTTTTTACTTTTTGTTTTTATAGCTTCACTCGGCTTTAGCTCTTCAACCAAGGGCGAGGACTTGGTGGTGAGTGTCGCAGAACCCTATGTTGACTTTCGCACAGGGCCTGCAAGTGAGTATCCAATTTTTCACGTTGCTGAGCAGGGTGAAAGCATTACTATATTAAAGAAAAAAACCGGTTGGTATAAAGCGCGAACGGTCAAGGGGCAAGAAGGTTGGGTTTCCGCCGAGCAGCTAGGTAAAACCTTAAAGCTCAGCGGTGAGCTGCTTTATGTGCCTACAGGCAGCTTTGAAGACTATGCAAACCGAACATTTGAATTCAGCGTTTTTGGTGGTGTATTAGAAAACGTGACGGCAATGTCGATGGCAACAGCTTGGAATTGGACTGGCAATTTAGTGGCCGAAGCAACTTACACACAAGCATTAGGCAACTTTTCAGAAAATAAATTATGGTCACTTCGACTACAGCATCATATATTCCCTGAGTGGATAGTAAGTCCTTACTTAACTATTGGTGCTGGTTCTATAAATACGCGCCCGCGCTCGAATTTAGTGCAAAGTGGTGATGAAGTTCGTAAAAGCGATTTTTATGAGGTGGGCGCAGGTTTGCGTTATTACTTCGCACGAAATATTGTGGTGAAGTTTGAATATAGAAATATGATCGCGTTAACAGACCGCGATGATCAAGAAAGAATTGAAGAATTTAGATTAGGTTTTTCGGTGTTTTTTTAGCGCTTGAGCGAACATTTAAGCTTGCAATAGCACCGCATTACCAAAGTAATTACATGAAACCCATACCATGGTGAAATGAATGAAATTTGACGACTTAGTGTTTAACAATAATTTTTATAAAAGCATTTATAAAGGCTTAATTCAACAGCGCAAGATCGCTAATAAAGCGATGATGAGTGCCGTTGTTATCTTGAGTACGGGTTTACTTAATGCTCCGGCATTGGCTCAACCGTCCATTCAAGAAAATGCTGAGCAACCACCTGCGTTAATTGACCCAAATATTGAACGTCGAGAAATTGATGAGTCCGATATTGATACTGAAGATTTTGAAATCGGTATTTTTGGTGGATTTATTAGCATCGAAGATTTTGAGTCAAGTTCAGTTGTTGGGGCTTCAATTGCTTACCATATCAATGAGAACTTATTTCTTGAAGCCCGCTATGCACAAGCTACTGCAGGGCAAACTAGTTTTGAACTTTTGTCTGGAGGCGCGCCTTTCTTAACGGAGGAAGAACGCGACTATACGTATTATAACTTATCACTAGGTTACAACATCAATGGTGAAACTTTCTTCACAGATAACTTAGTCTTCAACTCAGATGTTTATTTTACCGTGGGCGCAGGTAGTACGGATTTTGGTGGCGATGAGCGTTTTACTATCAGTGTGGGTGCTGGGTACCGATTGTTGTTGACCGATTTTTGGGCTTTAAAAGTGGACGTGCGTGATCACGTTTTCACCAGTGACATTATCGGCGTAGAAAAGGACGTTCACAACTTGGCTTTGACACTAAGTACGACGTTCTTCTTTTAATTAACGAGACCTAATATGACTTATATGAATAGAATTTTAGCAGTATCTACTTCTTCTTCAAGCAAACGAGCTTGGTCCGCATCGAGCCTGCGTAAATGCTTAGTTATTGGCACGGCAGCGTTGAGCCTATGTATAAGCAGTGCAAGCGCAGTTGCTAAACCTGTCACCGGTAAAAAATCACCTGACTTTACGCTTGCGAGCCGTGACGGTGGCAATATGCAACTGTCAGAGCAGCGTGGAAATATTGTGTTAGTGAATTTTTGGGCATCTTGGTGCGGCCCATGCCGTGAAGAGCTTCCTGCTTTTGAAGATCTATATCAAGAATATCAAGATATGGGTGTAGAAATTTTAGCGGTAAACGTTGATGACGAAGCTGAAAAGGCCAACGTGCTATTACAAGACATTAAAGTGAGCTTTCCGGTTTTATTTGATACTTCAGGTGATGTGAGCAAGCTTTATGACGTTAACGCAATGCCAACGACTGTATTGGTAGACCGAGATGGCAACGTGCGCTTAGTTCACCCAGGTTATCGCAAAGGCGATGAGAAGAAATATGAGAAAGCGATAAAAATGCTAATGAGGGAGTAGTACATATGAAAATGGTTAACAAAACTTCTGTAAGACTTATTCTAGTTGCTTGCGTTGCTTTATTTGGCAGCGGTTGTGCAAGCACTTTTGACGGTTTTAGCAATCCACTTGCGAATATTGAGCCGTGGGTAAAACCCTATGAGCGAAGTAATTTAGCGGATCCAATTATGAGCATGAACCGCAACCCGGTTGCCTTATCCTATGCAAAGCACGTGTTTGAATCTCGCGAAGGTGCTCGTGGCGCTGACGGCGGTGCAGGTGGCGGTTGTGGTTGTAACTAAAAAACAGGCTGCAAAAGCCATTCGACATAAGCTCAACATGGTCAAAATGGTCATGTGTACTCTCGGGCTTGTTGTTACGACTCTATTCTTCGGAACTGCACATAGTGCTGTTTTGCCAATTGAACGCGCTGACGTGCTCTACCATTCCTATGAAGGTGATGGTGTAACCATTGATGGGCCTTCTGTACTCTTACGCAAGAATATTGGCGGCAGAGTGTCTGTTTCGGCTAATTATTATGTCGATACGGTGTCAGGTGCTTCAATTGATGTGCGCGCAACGGCGAGCCCTTATGAAGAAGTGCGTAAAGAAAAAACGATTGGCTTGGACTTTCTTAATAATAAAACCTTATTGAGTACTAGTTTTACCAACAGTAGCGAAAACGATTTTGAAGCCAACTCAGTTTATTTGGGCGTTAGCCAAGATTTTTTTGGCGACTTAAGCACTATTTCTTTAAGTTACTCGAAAGGTTGGGATGTGGTAGGTCGTCGTGGCGACGAGAGTTTTGAAGAAGAAGCCGACCGTCAAAAATTCGGTTTAGGCTTTAGCCAAGTTGCGACAAAGAGCCTTATTGTTGGTTTCAATATTGAGCATATCTCAGATGAGGGTTACTTAAACAATCCCTATCGCTCCGTGCGTTTCTTAGATTCAAGTACCGATCGCGGTTTTAGCTTTGCCACGGAAACGTATCCAAATACGCGCTCAAGCACAGCCTATTCTATCAATGCAAACTACTATTTACCTTACCGCGCTGCCATTTATGGTGACGCCAGAACCTATAGTGATACTTGGGGCATAAAGGCGAGTAACTTCAAACTAGGTTACATCCATCCAATTGAAGATGATTGGGTTTTTGAAGTGTTTGTGCGTCATTACAAACAAGATAAAGCCGATTTTTATCAAGACTTATTTAGTCGCCCAAATGAGTTTAACTTCATGGCTCGCGACAAAGAAATGAGCACTTACACTGGCTTAACCGCTGGCATAAGTGTTTCATACGAATGGCAATTCTCTCAAACCGCTATGTTTAAAAAGAGCGCGGTGCATTTTGAATGGGATTACATGAAATTTGATTATGATGACTTTAGAGATGCCACGGCACAAACGCCTGTAGGTGAAGAGCCATTATTTGGATTCTCAGCAAATGTGCTACGCATCTTTGCATCAATTTGGTACTAAACATGACAACAACAAATCAAGGCAGTGCTATTCATTCATCTATGGCCACTTTGCCAATATTGCTAATAAATAACAAAACACTGCTTAAGCTTTGCAGTGCTGCGTTTATGATATTTGCTTGTGCTTTTTGGGTTAATACAGCTAGGGCGCAAGAGGCCGGAGCACAAGAAGCAGATACTCAAGTGGAGACACCAGTATTGGCTGAGGTACAAGAAGCAACGCCAGTGCCAGACAGCGACTTAGCTGCTGAGATGGAAACACTGAAACAAGCTTTGGTTAATTTGAATCGTGATTTATTTATTTTAGAAGAAGATTTATTGTTTCCATCAAGTACACAGGTAGCCGTTTATTTGGCTATGGATGTAGGCGAATATTTTAAGCTCGACTCTGTTGAATTGAAAGTAGATGGCAAGTTAGCAACGCATTACTTATACACCGACCGTCAAGTTAACGCTTTGTATAAAGGCGGTGTTCAGCGCTTGTATGTTGGCAATGTCAATCAGGGCGCTAGAGAGATTTCAGCCTTTTTTATCGGTACT
The DNA here is from genome assembly GCA_905479945.1 of uncultured Glaciecola sp. Lineage (GTDB taxonomy): Bacteria > Pseudomonadota > Gammaproteobacteria > Enterobacterales > Alteromonadaceae > Glaciecola. The sequence goes on from CAJQOP010000075.1 coordinate 31,493, forward strand.
GGTCCAGAAAATAGACCTTATAAACGGGCTGTTACCTTAGAGTTTGATAAAGATGATGAAGCCGCTACTGTCGAGTTGACGATAATTGATTCAACGTCGAAGCAACAACCTACTTTCACAGCAAAATTACTCTAGGTCGGATTGCATTTATTTATGACTCATTCTACGGCCTTTAAATTTGTATGCATTGCTGCGATATCACTAGCAATGACAGGCTGCTTTTCAACTGCGAAGCTTCCCACACCAGCGGAAGATACGCGCAGTGCTGCACAAATACTGGCGCAAAAACGTCAAAATGTTGCGTTTGGGCAAGTGCTATATAGCTACTTCCAAGGTGCTCCGGACAAAACCTTATTGCAAGATGCGCTAACACGCCTTAATGAATTAACGGCGCAAACTCCTTACGACATAGAAAATAAAGACCGACTCGACCTAATGAAAGGCGCGGTCAGTTTACAGTTGGGTATGACGCAACAAGCAGAAAGCATTTTCAATCGCTTGTTGTCTCAATCGGCAGACCCTTATATTCAAGCGAACACTTGGTTTTGGTTAGCAAAATCCAGTTTTGGTCAGAAACGCTGGGGCGTGAGTGAGCGCGCATATAATTCGATTATCGAAAATGATATAGAAGATGAGTTAAGCGAAGAGCACTTTGAAGAATTAATTTACCAAGTTAGCCATGAACGCATGAATACAGGCGGAGATTGGGAAACGCTTGCTGAAGAACTTCGCAGCGATTCAATTTACAATACTTACCTGATAGCAAACAAAGCCGTAATGGCGCATAACCAACAAGACTATGACACCGCAAATGACGCATTCATTGCGGCAAAGCTATTGTTGAACGACACACCAGTGGAAAACTCAATACAAGATAAAAGCGATAGCTTGAGTTGGTGGTCTTGGTTTAATTGGTTCGGTAATGGCTTATCTGAAACACAAGAAAATCAGGCATTTAAAGAACGTAACGCTTTGTTTGATCGTTTGAACTATGGTTTGGGCGTGAGCTTACTAGAGCAGAAAGACTATGCTAATGCACTGCTAGCGCTTAAATTGATTGGGCGCGATTCGCTGCAAGCCGAGCAAGCTTTATTGACTTACGGTTGGACCTTGGCCAAGGAAAATCGTTGGCCTTTAGCGATGGCTGCGTGGCAGTATTTACGCGACAACAGCCAAGGCATCTATGCATTACAAGCAAGCCACGGCTTGGCTTATGGTTACGAACAGCAGGGCGCATTAGCCGAAGCGTTTAGTTCCTTGCGCGATTCTTCTCGTCAACTTGATCTGGCTATGGGCTCGCTAAGTGAGTTTGATGTAAAAGTACAGCAAGCTGACTTCTTTGACGGTATTCATGGCAGCGAGACAATTAAGTCGGGTGATAGCTTAGGCAATGCCAGAGTAAGTAATTGGCCTATCGAACACCGCGATCTACAAATATTACTGCTAAGTGGCGACGGTGAAATAGACAGCGCTTACCTACTGAGCGTTCGCCGCCAAGCAAAGCAATTATTAAATACTTTAGAAGCTAACCTTTCACAGATTGATGGTATGTATCGGCTGTTAGAAGAGCGCGAGTTGGCATTTGTTCGTCGCAGTGAATCATTATCTTTAACCGATGCACAAACTATTTTAGAAACTACCAAATTACGCATAGCACAGATTGAAAGCGTGCTGGGTAGCGAGGCCACTGGCGGATCAAAAGCTGCTAGTGCTGAAAATGAAAAGTCGGCCCTTTTGTTGTTAGCCAATAAAACCCAAGTAGCCGCAATTAAGAGATTGGAAAAGGCCGAGCAGCGAATAGCTCGTGTGAATAACGAACGTGAACGTCAGTTATCTAAAAAATATGCGCAGCGGGTTGCTCGTTTGAAAGGTGTATTAGCCTGGGAGCTTTCTATAGCTTATCCAGATACACGCTGGCAGCATCAGAAGCAACTCAATAAATTGAACAAAGCGTTTACTGAAGCAAACAATCAATATACACGCTTACAGAAATTGCAAAGTGATACAAGCAGTATTGAGCAGCAAAGAATCCGTGTTGATGTTATGGCCGCCAGTGCGCAGCAAGATTTTACTCGCACTAAAGCACTAGTCGATTCGCTAACATTACGTTTGACTGATTTCATACGAGAGAACATGGCCTTAAGAATGCAAGAATTGTCTGATCAGCAAGTAGCGACTAGGTTGGCGATTATTCGTCTACAAGATCTAGCGCAACCAGTGAGAGGACAATAATATGAAAAAGGTTCTCATTCTTTCACTCAGCATGATTTTAGCAAGTTGTAGTATGTTTTCCTCTGAAGAGGAGGAAGAATCATTGATTAATGAAGGCACGAGTAATCGTCCTACATTAGCCGAATTGGATTTGCAGCCATTAAAAGTAGAGCCTTCTGTAGCGCCGCGATTGTCGCTAAAAGAAACCCGTGATGAATACGCAGCATTGTTACCTTTACTAAAAGACGCAAAACAACGTCAGCAAGTGGCATTTCGTCTGGCTGATATTGAAATGCAATTGGCTGAAAAAGCGCAGGAAGATGGTATTCCATTGGAAGCGCTCCAAGCTAGTCAGTCTTCACAAACCTCGGCAGACCAAAACATTGCAGAGCGAAATAGCGGTGCGCAAAACGATAGTTCTGGTTCAGCGGCCAATGGTATTGGTCAACTGCAGTCAGACGGCTACTTTAACCAAGCTATATCTCGCTACAGAGAAGTATTGGAGCAGCAAGCTCAATTAGTCGCGCAAGCGGATTTATTGTCTGACGATCCAAAAAAAGTAGCTGAAGCAAGACGCACAGAAACCAAGTATATGGACGCCATGTATCAGTTATCACGGGCGCTAGATTTGGATGGCAAGTCGGATGAATCAGTTGAAGTCGCACAGCGTTTCCTTACCACCTTTCCAACGCAAACTTACGCCGTGACTAACTACCATATTGAGTTGTACTTCCGTATTGGTGAATACTACTTTAATAGAAAAAATTACGATGCGTCTGTTATCAATTATGGACAAGTATTGGCGTTGTCTGAGAAAACAACAGGCTTAGCTGCTAACAATTTCTATGGTATTTCAGCGTACATGCAAGGCTGGAGTTTCTTTAAGCAGGAAGATCACGGCAACGCATTGGTGTCATTTTCGAAAATGCTGGATGAAACTTTAGCGCAAAATAGTTATGCGCAAACATTCACCGCAATCGAGTCGCTGCCGTCAGGTCAACAAAAATTAGTGCGCGATACACTGCGCATTATGGCTTTGTTATTTTCTTACCAGGGCAATGGTGAAGCTATCAAAGACTTCTTTATTGCCAATGGGGAACGTGCCTATGAAAACCTTATCTATGAGGAGTTAGCTCAGCAACACCTGAATGATAATCGCTTCAAAGACAGCGCAGATACATTACTGGTATTTGCAGATACTTATCCGTTACATATGCGTGCCGTAGAGTTTTACATTAAACATATTGATGCTTACATTTTGGGTGGATTTCCCAATTTAGTGCTCGAAGGTAAGCAGGGGTTTGTACTTGCTTACGGCGTTGATGGCCCTCATTACACGGGCTTCAGTACAATTACCGGTCGTCAAACTAGTGACTACTTGCGCCAATACCTTAAAGAGCTCGCTCAAAACGAGCACAGTATTGCGCAAACTATTGAAGTCATGCTGGCAGAAAACAAAAAAGCGTCTAAGGCGGCTGACGCCGATGCCAGCGCCGCAAGTTCTTTCGTAGGTGCTCAAGCGTCTGAGGCTCAAAATGCATCGTGGAGCACGGCTCCAATAAATGATTTAATCGAGATTAAGCAAGCCGCTTTTGAAAATGCTGCTGGTTACTATGACCAGTTTATTTGCACATTCTCACCTGATGATGAAGTACCACAAATGCGCTTCTATTTAGCTGAGGCACTAAGATCAGCCAATAAATTTAATGCCGCAATAGAAAGCTTTGAGCTTTATGCCTATCAAGACTCACCAAATCCATTGGCCAGTGAAGCAGCCTATGCCGCGATATTGTTATTTGAAAAATTGAGTGACAATGCAGTCGCTCGAGATGCTGAGTATAAGCAAAAGCTTGAAGCTAGAAAAATGATATCCCAGCAACTTTTTGTTGAATCATTTGCACTTGATGCACGCACAGTAAATATAGCCCAGTCGTTAATGCAGCGCTTATTCGAGCAAGAGAAATATCTTGATGCGATGCGCTGGGGGCAATGGCTACTGTCGAGTGACAGGAAAAATGGCTTCGCTTATGCCAAGCAAAACTTGCCTGAAGCCACATTGATGGACAAGCACGTGGCGATACACGATGTTGCCGACGAGAGCCTAATTTCAGCACGTTTGGTTTTAGCCCATGGTAACTTTGCACTTGAAAACTATCAAATTGCGCAGACGGGCTATCAAACATTACTGAGTATTTTACCCGCGGAAGATAAGCGTGTAAAAGAACTCACAAACCGTTTAGCGGCAGCTTTCTTCCAGCAATCTGAGCAGCTACTTGCGTCAGCAAATGTAAAACAAACTTTAGCTGCGCCTTTACCGGTAGGGCGTGATTTTGCTCAAATAAGCGAGACACAACGTTTAGCCTTAGTTGACAGTGTTGTTTTACTGAAAAAAATTATGCAACAAACGCCCAACTCTACGTTTAGAGCGGCAGCCCAATATGATGCGGCCACCTATATGTTAGCGCTTGAAGACTGGTCGCAAGCGCTACCATTATTGCTTGATTTCCAATCACGCTTTCCGAAAAACGAACTGGTGTCGACAATTCCAGGCAAGTTGCTGGTAGCTTATGAAAAGTCTGAACAATGGAAACCAGCGGCAACGCTCTTGATGGCTCAACATAAAGCTCAGCCTGACACTAAGTTAGGACGTGAATCACTTTTTGTGGCTGCGGAGTATTACTTAAAAGCGGGTGATAGAGGGGAAGCCGTTAATGCTTACCGAAATTATGCGCATGCGTACCCATCACCGCTGGCCGATGCCAATGAAGCTCGTTTCAAAATGACTGAGTTTTACCTAGAAACGGGTGAAGAATCGAAGCGTCGTTTTTGGCTGAACAAACTCATTGATGCCGACAGACAAGCTAAAGATGAACGTTCAGCACGCTCAAAATATCTTGCTGCAATGGCATCGATGGTGTTTGCCACTGATGCAGATGTCGCATACGTTAAAATTAAACTTACCTTGCCTCTGAATAAGAGCCTACAGCGCAAACAAAATGCCCTTAAAAATGCGATAGCACGTTATGACGGTGTTATGTCTTATGGTGTTGCTGAATTTACCACACAAGCAAACTATTCATTAGCCAACTTATACACAGTATTGGCGAAAGATTTGATGGATTCTAGTCGGCCTAATGGCTTGTCCGCACTAGAGCTAAGCCAGTATGAATTATTGCTAGAAGAACAAGCATTTCCGTTCGAGGAAACCTCTATTACGCTGCACGAAAATAATGCTAAGCGCGCACATGGCGGTTTGTATGACGATTGGGTTAAAGAGAGCTTGAAGAAACTAGAGGACTTGCTACCAGTGCGTTATCGCAAACCAGAACAGATTCAGGAGTTGAGTGCTGATGATTTTGAATAACAGTAGATTCCTGCTTTTGGCGACTGCTATTGTATTGGGCGGTTGCTCTAGTTTGCCTTCACTACCTAGCTTTTCGAGTGATGAAGGCGAGACAATAAATGCGGCTAGTGAGAGTAACACTGAAGTCGATGCAGCCAACAGCAGCGACGGCGCTGTAATAGAGCCAACTGCTCCAGCACTAACACCTAAAGAACTGGAAGAACAAGCACTAGCGCAAAAAGCACTCGGTTTGATGGGCACAATGAATGCCTTTAAATTAGACAAAGAGAAACAAAAGAAACTCAATTCAAGCCAATTACGCAGCGTGCAAAACGCAATGAATAGCTTAATGAGTTCACAGCCAGAAAAAGCCTTAGCTGAACTACAAGTTGTTATTGATGATCCCGATTTTATTGCAGCTCCTAATACCGCAGTTTGGGTTTTACGTGGCGATATTCATCGAGCAAAAGCAGAAAGTGACAAAGCCATTGCTGATTATCTGCAAGCTATAGTGCTGGCCGGAGCTAATTATCAAGCACATAATCGCCTTGGTTCTATTTATCGCTCCCAAGGTAAATTCGACTTGGCCAAAAATCACTACAGCAGAGCAATTGATGCTTGGCCTGGCAATTCAGCTAGCTATCGAAATAGAGGCATTTTGTTTGACTTATACCTTGGCGAAAAGTCGGCTGCGCTAGAAGATTATAAAATATATAAAGCCTTATTAGACTTGCAAATACAAAGCGTTGAGACACCTGCGAAGTCATTAGTCAAAGAACAAAAACTAGCTAGGCAGTGGATTTTGGATATGGAACGACAAGTTAAAGTGCTTGAAAGGGAGAAAGTAAATGGATAATGCAGTGTCTATGTCAGCATTTAACAGCAGCTTAACCCGGATGAAGTCTTTGCTAGCAATTCGCCTATTGTTCAAGCTCAGCCTTGTTACTGCACTGACAGTTTTGCAAGCAAGCACATATGCGCAAGAGCCTGCACAAGAGCTCAAACAAGAGCAGAAGCAAGAAGCCCCCTCAATTACCGATCAAGCGCCAATTGACCTAACCGTCGCATCTGACGGAAACGTCTCGCAAACGGGCGATGTTTTACGTTTAGAAGAGACAATCCGAGGGAATAAAGAACAACCAAAGGTATTGTCAATTGTACCTTGGCAGTTGCCATTGCATCAGCGTATTGATCGCAATGAACAGCGTTGGGCTCCTATACAAACTCAGCTTAAACCTTTGGAGCGAAACAGTTTCCTAAAAGAAATTAAACTCATAGACGTTATACAACCCAGTCAATCTAGTGTGCAAGTAGAAGCGCAAAGTAACTGATTGGGTATATATTCAACAACAGGTTGATGATTCACAATACATAACATTAAAACGTATTCGAATAGACTGTCAGCAATCAAAATTTACATTAATATACCAAGCGTTCAACTGCAGTGTTCATCCCGAACTATTGAGCCTTGATAAATAAATTATCACTATACTAGAGAGGATATCATGGATACCATCGTTCGCTTTTTCCAAGAAGGGGGCTCTTTTATGTTCCCTATCTCAATTGTGTTGGCTATTGGCTTAGCAATCGCACTGGAACGCTATTGGTTTTTAGGCTCGGCAAAACGCACAAACAAAAAAGCGTTTGGCCAAATCGAACCTTTGTTAGCTAGTCAAAATTTCGACAAAATTATTCAAGTGACACAAAATAGCGCAGCGCCTATCGCACGTGTTATCGGAGCCGGTATTACTCGCTTAGGTATAAGCCCGCGTCGCGAAGACATTGAATATGCAATGGAAGAAGGCTTGATGGAAACTATTCCTCGTTTGGAGAAGCGCACGCAGTATTTAGGCATGCTTGCCAACATATCAACCTTATTGGGTTTGTTAGGGACCATTATAGGTCTTATTGCCGCCTTCTCAGCTGTTGCTAACGCTGACCCGTCAGAGAAAGCTAGCTTGTTGTCACAGAGTATTTCAGTGGCAATGAACACCACTGCATTTGGTTTGATTGCAGCTATTCCATTATTGCTTTTACACTCCTTGTTAAATACCAAAACAGCTGAAATTGTGGACAGTATGGAAATGGCTGGCGTTAAATGTTTGAACACCCTAATTGCTACAGAGAATTTGGGTCCTAAAACACGTCAGTCAGATCAGTAGGAAGTAAACTCATGATTGGACGACGCCATGGGCGTACCGCCAAGAAAGAAGACGCTGAATTAGACATCACCTCTTTCATGAACCTGATGATTGTATTGGTGCCGGTCTTGTTAATGATGATGGTGTTCTCAAGAATTACGGTAGTTGAGTTAAGACTACCTGGTATTGAGGTGCTCAGCGCGGATGATCCTGTAGAGGATCAGCGCTTAGAGATTTTAGTCTCGGATGATTCATTAAACATCTTCTTTCCACAAGGTTACTTAGTGAAAACAATTGCTAAAATACCTGCTGTGGATGAAGACGGCGAACCACTTGTTTCGACTGGCGCAGAACCAGAACTGCAGCACGACTTTACAGGCTTGCAAGACACCTTGAAGTTAGTTAAGCAGACCCTATTAGCCAAGGACGTAGATAAAAAAGATATTATCTTAATGCTTCCTGACACCACAGATTATCAAACCATTATTAGCTTGATTGATTCAACTAGGTCATACAAGGCAGTTGTTGCAACTTCAGTGGTTGATGCAGAACTCTTTCCAGAAGTGTCACTGGCTGAAGCGCCAGCTAGATATGAGCTGAAAAGTGCGGGAGGTGCACAATGAAAATGTCAGCCCGAGCTAAACGGATGAACCGCAACCATAAGCGTGGCACAACGAAGTTAAGTCTAGTGTCACTGATGGATATATTTACAATATTGGTGTTTTTCTTGATGCTCAATGCATCAGATGTGCAAGTGCTGCAGCGTGATGACTCGGTTGAATTGCCAAAGTCGACCGTTAAAACACCCGCAAAAGAAACCTTGTTGTTGATGATTACGGCGCAAGATATCTTGTTGCAAGGCAAGCCGATAGCGAAAACTGCGGATTTGTATGAACAGCAGGACTACACTATAACGGCCTTGAAAGATGAGTTGGTTTACCAAGCATCTCGCACAACTAGAGCGCCGGTGGACGCAGATGATCCTAATGCAGAAGAAGATCCTGGATTGTCTATCACTATAATGGGTGATAAGTCAGTGCCGTATGAGATTTTAAAGAAAATCATGCAGACTAGTGCTGAAGCAGGCTATACAAATATTGCCTTAGCCGTTGAAAATCAATTAGAAAAGAAAAGTGATCTTGAGCCTGGCGAGACTGCTCAGGCAGATGCCACTGAAGGCGGTGGCTCATGAGTGCATCTAACTTGAGCTCAGCCTACTTTCACTCTAAGTTGCCGTGGGAAAGCGGTGACAAAGAAAACACCGTTTTTACCGGCATTACGATATTGGTTTTGGTTTGTACCTTGGCTATTGCGATCTTCGTGAAAATGACTGAATTACCTGAAGTGCCAAGAGCTGAGCGCGAGAAATTGCCGCCACAACTAGCCAAGGTAATTAAGGCCAAGCAGCCGCCTCCACCGCCAAAAGTTGTAGAGCCGGAGCCGATACCTGAACCAGAGCCTGAAAAGCCGAAAGAAGAGCCAAAGCCTGAACCTAAGCCGGAGCCCAAACCTGAGCCGAAGCCTAAACCAAAGCCGAAGCCGAAGCCAAAAGAGCCTACCTTGGCAGAGAAAACCAAGGAAGCACGTGAATCGGCAAAAAGTAAAGGTGTACTAGCACTGCAAGATCAGCTTGCAAGTATGCGAGACGCGGCGAATCTAAATAATTTAGCTAACACTCAGCAAACTCAAGGCGGAGGGCAGACGGATACATCACAGCGCAAGATTTTAGGACGCCAAACCAATCAAACCAGCGGTGGTATTAAGCTGGGAAGTTTGAGTTCAGATGTGGGTGCTGCAGGACCGCTTGAAGGTGGTCGTCGTAATACCGAGTTTGTTGCTGCCGAAATTGGCCAAGCATCATTAGCTACTCAGCAGCGCATTGAAGAAACACAGGACGTTATCGGTAGCCGTGATGTTGATAGTATTAGGCAAACCTTGGATGCAAACAAGGGCGCAGTATATTCATTGTATCGCCGTGCATTGCGTCAAGACCCTTCTATTGAAGGTAAGTTGACAGTGCGCTTAATCATAGAGCCAGACGGTTCATTGTCTTCCATTAATCTGGTTAACAGTGAGTTAGATGCGCCAGAGCTAGTCCAAAAATTAATAGGCAGAATCGGTTTAATTAATTTTGGGGCTCAAAATGTGACAACAACTGAGTTAGAATACGCGTTCAATTTCTTACCTTTTTAATTAACGCTAGGTTGTGAGCAGATATGAGCGATGAAAATTGCAATAAAGAGTCCGGTAAAGAGTCTGGTAAAGAGCCCGGTAAAGAGCTCGATAAAAAATCAAAGGTTGAAGCAGATGATGCTTCAACCTTTTCTACTTCCCCTGATACAACTAATAGCGAAGTTGATGACGTGCCTGTGAGCGTTTCTGCAACTGAAATGCCAAGCGATGACGCAACTGAGCCTCCAATTGATATTACGGTTGACGCAGCCGCTGCTGTCGCCTCCGAGCCAAGTTCTAAGCAAGGACAAGCTCAGACTCAGGTCAATAACCCTCTGCATGGCGTCAAACTACAAACAATTGTGGAAGAATTAGAAGCAAAGTATGGTTGGGATGGTTTGGCTTACCGTATCAATATTAAGTGCTTTAAATCAGACCCATCAGTTAAAAGTAGCTTGAAATTTCTACGTAGAACACCTTGGGCTCGCGACAAAGTTGAACGTTTGTATTTAAAAACTTTTCATAAAAAATATCGACCTGAATCATATTGAGATGGTTATAATAATTTTTTGGTAAGGAGTAAATAGAATGCAGTTACTTTTTAAGTTAATAAAACTGAGTTTTATCTTCCTCGCAATATTAATTATAAGTGCGTGCGGTTCAACGGTGAGTCAATCGACGAGTTCAGCAGATCGAAATCGCCAAGAAGCTCAAAGCAAACAGCAAATTCTCAATTACGCCAAAGCAGATGCCGATTATAAAATCTTGATTGCTAAGTTTGAAAAATATGGCTCTCAAGCTAGCGACTTTGATCAAATCATTCGTATTTATCCTCTTACCAGAACATACAGCCCATATGCCAATGTTGAGCAAGCTCAAAAGCTAATTGCGTTTGATAGCATGGAGAAAGCGAATTGGGATGCTTGCTTACAAGCTACCAGCACAATACTTGAAGAGAACTACACAAGTTTAACAGGACATTACGGCGCAATGGTTTGTCATTTTGAGTCTGGTAAGAACCTTATAGGTGAGCACCATAATTCAATTTTAGACGGCTTCATAGACGCCATTTGGCGATCAGGTGACGGAAAAACACCGGCGACTGCATTTTATATCACCAGCACCAATGACTTATACGCGTTCGTTCAGCTCAATGGCATGATCGCGACGGGGCAGTCTTTGGTTTATCACGAACAACGCCCGATGGATGCAGTTACAGTTGAAGACCCACAAACAAAGACAGAAAGTACATGGTACTTCGATGTAACTGCACAATTTAGACGCGGTATTTTGGATGATCTGGAAAGTCGTTTGTAAGTGTCGCACAAATGCGCTTATTTCAATTCCAGAGAGGATTGTGACAATACAGTCATACCCTAATCAGTAAACTAGCGTTTTCTTACCGGTTTATACTGAGTGGAACAATACCCTCTGCTAACATCTGGGCTTCGAAGTTTTAGGTGTTTGGTTTTGCGACCGCTCACTCTAGCGCGCCAATTATTGAAGGTTTTACGTTTTATATTGCGACGCATCAAATCAATAACTTCAGGCTCAGATACACCAAACAGACGTTCAATAGCTTCAAAGGGCGTGCGGTCTTCCCAAGCCATTTCGATAATTCGTGAGGTTTCTTCTTCGTTAAATTGATTCATTTTTTGCTTAAAACTTGTTTGCATACAGTTTTTACTCAAAAGCACTAAATTTGGATTAATTAGTATTGTAGGAAATACTCACATGCTTGCCAACATTACTAAAGTGATAAAACTCATTTGTTAACTGTGTATGAAACTCCATACGTATTTATTTATTATCAACCGTAATTATGAACTATTATATGAATTGAAGAGTGAAAGTGTTGTAGCTTCTAGTAGTTTCATTACAATTGTCAGCTAATCAGTTATTCGCGATGCGGCCATATACCAGGTGTCATATTTTGATTCGAAATGAATTTATAAAAAATACCATAGATTGTTTACCCATAAGCATTGCCTTATTGACCCTTGACGGTTCAGTCATTCAGTGCAATGAGGTTTGGCAAAAAAATATTAGTAAATTCAGTACGCAGAGTATTTTCACTGCAACAAATGAGACTTGGCCTAGCAACTCTCTTTCAAATAAGCAATTGTTGAAAGATATTCTAAACACATTGCAATCGATCAAAATAGGTACAACAAACCCACCTACGGTTCGCAGTTCATTTGTTTTTCAAGGTTATCAGCATAAAGTTTTTTGTACGATCAATGTCTGTGCTGGTGACGATAACGACTTTATTGTCGTCAGTATAAGTATTTTAATGGACGGCCTGTCTGGCACCAACAAAGCTTTTCAGCTTCGGCGCGACGAAACGATGGTTTTGAACTCCTTGTCAGAGGGCGTAGTTATTCAAGATGCTCACGGCGTTATAACTGCTAATAATCCGGCATCAGAAACAATTCTTGGCATAACTAGTGCCCAAATGCGAGGTTTAGACGGCGCTGATCCTCTCTGGGGGACAATAACGAGTGAAGGCAAACCTTGCCCACCCGAGCAGCAGCCATCGTGTTTAGCAATTGCGACAGGCAAACCTGTATATGATTTTATTATGGGCGTAAATGGCCCTGAGGGATCAGTTCGTTGGCTCAAAATGAATTCCCAACCAGTGTTTGCAGAGGGTGCAACGAAACCTCACGTAACGGTAAGTTCCTTTATTGATATAACCCAAGAAAAACTTCGTCAAAAAACCTTGGTGAATCTCTCGGAAAGGCTGCAGTTAGCTTTACATACAGCCCAATCGGGTATCTGGGAGTACGATTCTAAAATAGATTTACTTACTTGGGATGAAGCTACGTTTAGTATTTTTGATATAAGTCCAGACGCGTTTAACTCTCGATTGTCCGACTTTGTTAAAATAATTCACGATGATGATCGTCAATCAACATTAGAAGCCTTTACTAATGCACTAAGGAACAAAAAAGGGGTCACCCTTGAGTTTCGTATTGTCGATTCAAAGAACAACATTAAACATGTTTATTCCGCCGCAGAAGTCATCTTGGGTGAAAACGGTGAAAGCGATATCCTGATTGGAATTAATCGCGATATCAGTCCAGAAATAAAAGCTAAAAAACAGCTCGAAAAAAGTCGCAATGAACTGCTTCAATTCATTAGTGGCATGCCTGTTGCCGTGTTTTCAGTTATCGACAATCAAATTACTATTAATCAAAGAGGTGAGCTTGTAACCGGTTTTTCAAATACTGAACTGCTGACGGTAAGCGACTTCTTTAGATTACTTTTTGATGGTGACTTACAAGTAAATCCGGATTTTTATGAAAGTGTTACCCGAAAAACAAACCTTCAAGCACCAAGCACCATGCAGATTAGTCGAAAAGATGATGCTTTAAGATGGGTTACGTTTGAGGGCTGTCAGTTAGGTGATCGTCAAGCTTGGGTCATGATAGATGTTACTGAACAAATATTAGCTGAGGAAGGCCTAAAAAAACTCGCATTTTTCGATAGTTTATCAGGGCTCCCTAATCGAAATTCAGTCGAGCAACAAGTGGTCCAAATGCTTGACGAAGCTGATTCCGAAGGCACTAAATTGGGCCTCTTAGTAATTGATCTTGATTCCTTTAAGAATGTGAATGATACCTACGGCCATATTGTGGGGGATCATCTGTTGCAAAGAGTTTCTAAGCGTCTCAAAAAGAGAGTTAGAGCATGCGACATTATTGGTAGAATTGGTGGTGATGAATTCATGGTCATCGTCAGGCAACTGTCCAGCGAAGAAGAACTCATTGAAATTGCAAATAACTTTATCAATGCGTTTAATACGCCGGTTGTTTTAGTTAATGATGTACAGTTATCTTTAAACGTAACTATAACGGTAGGTGCGAGCTGCTACCCTGAGCACGGCACTGATTATGTGCGTTTATTTAGGAACGCTGATACCGCCCTGTACAATGCGAAAGCGATGGGTAAAAACAGAGCCCAGATTTACAAGAAAGAATTTACACAAGCATTGCAAACCCAACTTAAATTAGAGCAAAACATTGAAAAAGCAATTGAAGAAGAAGCTTTTTCTTTGTATTTCCAGCCGATTGTTGATTGTTCTAGTAACCAAATTCTCAGTGCTGAGTGTTTAATGCGTTGGATTGATCCAGAGGCTGGCTTTATCGCGCCTGATCAATTCATATGTGCAGCCGAAAGCACAGGTCAAATAGTACGACTGGGTAAATGGGTCATACAAAAATCATTTAAGGAATTTGTCCGCTGGCAGCAAAACGGTATTGAACTAAACTACCTTGCAATTAATTTATCGCCCGTGCAGTTTAATGACAGCTCGCTTATTAAAGTAATTACGAATGCATTGGCTGAAACAGGGGTTAAGCCCGAAAAAATTGTGTTAGAAATTACGGAAGGCATGCTGGTACATAACCAAACGCATACCAAGAAAATTTTACAAGAGCTCAAACGACTGGGTATCAGGCTGGCAATTGACGATTTTGGTACCGGATATTCCTCATTGGCTTATTTAAAAGATTTCGACGTTGATATTCTTAAAATCGACCGCAGTTTTATTATGGATATCCCTGGAAGTGCAACAGATGTTCAGATTGCAGGTGCAATTATATCAATGGCTAAAGATTTGAATCTGAAAGTTGTAGCTGAAGGTGTTGAAACGTCCGACCAACTAGAGTTTTTGCGAGAGCATAACTGCAACACTTATCAAGGATACTTCAAAAGCCCTGCCGTATGCAGTGAGGACTTCATCGCATTATATAAGCAAGACCTGAATTGATGTTTACGGGGCTTAGGTCTTTTTCTCGCGCTTAGCGACCCTTAGCTAAGCTCTCCCTTCATATTTATAGCTAGCTTACTTAATTGCAGTCGATGCGCTTTTCATTGATCATGTTTAATAATTCCTTCGCGGCAACTGCGTCGGACATTGCTCTGTGATGTCGCTGCATATCGATGCCAAAATGCCTTGTCAGGTTGGCCAATGAATATGATGCTAGGCCTTTGTAGTGTTTACGCATTTCTCTAACGGTACATAGCTTAGGGCGGCGATAATGACGTTCTAAGCGATTAAATTCCTCCTTGATAAAGCCATAATCAAAGTTGACATTATGTGCCACAAATACACAACCTTCGGTAAATGCATCGATGTCATCAGCCACTTCTGCAAATAAGGGAGCCGTGCTCACCATTTCATTATCAATACCTGTTAAAGCCGTAATATTTTGTGGTATCCGGCGCTGCGGATTTATAAGTGACTGCCATTCGGCCACGACTTCGCCACCAATCACTTTAACAATCCCTACTTCAGTAATTCGATGGTGCTGTGCTTTGCCGCCGGTGGTTTCTATATCTATGACTGCGTAAGGCTGCATAGGGTCGATTGTCCAGTTGACGTTAGTTATACGAACGTCAAAGCCCAGACTTTGTAGCTTTTGAATGCTCAGCAGCTGATTTCGACGTAGTTGATCGCCTTCTGATTTAATTTCTTCAAAGCGCAGTTTTTGACTTTCGATTACCATCAGATCAGGAAAACCATCGCTCAAATTATTCCAGTCTTGAGTCATAGATTTTAGCAAAGAGAGTATTGGTGCAAGCTCAGTAAAATTAATTAACAAAGTTAAACGTTCTAATATGTTTTTCCGCCAGCGAAATATAATGTTTCCTTGGCCATAGTGTTTTAAGGCAGCCTGCGTTAATTGCTGAATCAATTTGTTCTTGCTTGTCGTGCTTGCGAGGCGCTGTTCTATCTGCTCAGGAGCGCTTTCATAAAATTGATTGGTTTTTAGTGATGCAGGCACATGATCAAATTCATTGGTTAATCCTAAGCCCTCCAATTCGAATATTTCATGCCAAAAGTATAAGCCAAACAAGCAGCGCCAAATTTCGTTTTCAGTACGAAAAGCTTGCCAACCATTTTGCTCATAACGCGCAACAACACCTCTTTCAACGGCACCCTTATGCATTTCATCAATGGCAATTGTTTGACTATTTTGACGCAACATATCAGTTAATACACTCGTACGTTTTTTATGGAACTTACGCGCTAGAAAGTCTTCAGCGAAAGCAAGTAAGTCTTCCGATAGGGGCGCTTGTATCATGTTTTCAAGTTCGTTTTCGACTTCCTTGGTATCGCCTTGCTTGTAGGCTTCTCTTACCCACTTTTCTTGGGCTGTGTCGGTATTAATGCTTTTTAGCAAGATGATGGCGTTTGATGCATCTTCACTTAGCAATTCGGTCGCCAATGTTAGTTGTAGCTTTGCTTCTACCTCTAAGGCTTTTGTGCCAACGGCTTGTGGCATGCTTGCTAGCTGACTAAGTATATATCTATGCTTCCGGCTTTTTGTGGGCTCAGCCCTTGTAGCTTCAGTGTTTATAACGGCCTTTTTTATTATGCCGACTTCGTTTTTCAGTAGACCGAGTTGACTCTTTACTTCTTCGTATTGAGAATGCAGGGTGAACGTGGATTTCGCGCTTTCAATATCGGCGAACCTTGCCATAACCTGTGCCTGTTCTTTGCGTGTGCGCATAACACCTAAATCTCGCATTGAAAACTGGTTTAGTTTTGCATGAAAATTTCCAAAATAAAGGTATAGAAAATACCTGATTGCTTGTTCAAAATTACCTTGCCAATAGTCTTTAGCTAGGCTTGTTTTACAAATATTCTTGGCTTCAGCTCCACTTAAAACACATTCTATAAGTTTAGCTTTTGGCTGTGATTTTTTGTATTCAAGTGATGGCGTGTTAGTAAAACAAGGCGCGTTTAGCTCATCTATTACCTGAATAATTTCATCTTTGGTCAGGTGCTCGACAAAATCGACTGCGGAAACCGATGCCAAAGGGATAAACCAACCTTGATCAAACAAGAAATAAAAATTTACGTCAATGTTATTAATTTCTTCATATTGATAGCTTGTAGGCTTTACAAATATCGATTTACGATTGATAAAGCGCACAACTAGGCACTGCTGATCTTGCGATAGCGCCATGAAGTCGCGCAAGAACAAGCGGTCATTTTCATCTAGTAATGCTTCACAAGGGCCGGTCACAAATTTTATAAATTCATGAAAGTGGCTCAAATAGTAATAAGTTGGTAAGGCTCGCACAGGATATTCAGTCTAAGTTTGGAGTAAAGTTCCTTTTTAGCATACTAAATAACTGGCTATTTATACAGTGTTTAATTATTGAGATATTTTGTCTGCAATACGTCCAAGTTTGATTTATTTTCGTACTATGTTTTGTGTAAGAGTTATTCACGCCATTAATAAGATGGTTTTAGACAATAAGTATGGTGTAAGACAATGAGTTTGAGTAGTGCGGTTAAATTTGAGTGCCCCTATTGTATGACCTACAACGATTTAGAAATTGATGAAGCAAATGATATTGGTCAGCAGCAAATAGTTGATTGTCAGATCTGCTGTTCGCCGATCGAGATTTTGTTAATAGACAATGGCTACGGTATAGAGATTATAGCCAAGAGAGACGATGATTAGCATGAATGACAAGGTCGGTAATAGTAAGCAAGATGCAAGCAACAGCGGCGCTGAGCCCAAGTACTACAATGCAAGTGACATTGAAAACATGGCGCAACGTGTTAGGGCTAATTTCATTAATTCACTTTCCGGATTTAAAAGTGGCAATTTGATTGGCACTCGCAGCCCTGATGGGATTGATAATCTGGCCGTGGTTAGTTCCGTATTTCATATTGGAGCGCACCCGCCTCTACTTGGCATGATAATGCGTCCGCACACTGTTGCGCGCGACACACTGCAGAACATAAAAGAGACGGGTGAATACACTATTAACCACATTTGCCATTCTATTGTGGATAAGGCTCATCAGTGTTCAGCAAGGTACGACAGTCAATTAAGTGAATTTGAAGAGGTTGGCTTGAGCCCACAAAGAACTGATCAAGTAAAAGCGCCCTATGTGCTCGAAGCAAGTATCAAATTGGGTATGCAAGTACAGGACATACAATTACTGGCGATTAATAAGACTGAATTGGTTATTGGTCAAATAGTTGAAGTGATTATTGAGTCAAAGTGGATGAGCGAAGACGGCTTCGTTGATATTGAGGGCGCGGGATCTGTTGCTGTGTCGGCGCTGGACTCTTATCATTTCACTGAGCGTATTGCGCGTCTGGGTTATGCAAAAGTAGGCGAGCAGTTTATTGAGATCCCTGTGAAAAAATCATTTTAAATTTGCTGTGTCAGAATAATCAAAGAATTTGCTTAATTTAACTAGAAGGATCCTAATTCTTTGTGTATAAGTATTAATAGAAGTTAACAACAACAATACACTTCCCCAAAAACTCGTCTTTCTGACGAGTTTTCGCGTTTTAGGGGTAATGTAAAAAAGAATCATTTTTATTTTCGTCTACAAATTGGGATATACACTATGAATAACGTAAATCGTCGCGACTTTTTAAAATTATCAGGATCAACCGTCATTGGCCTAACATTAGGTGGCGTTGCATTGCGCGCTAATGCACAAGAGCAAGTTAAACTAGACGATCCAACTGCCATCGCACTAAAGTATGTGCATGCATCAAAAGTTGAAGGTCAATATTGTGATAATTGCCAATACATAACAGGTGAAGATGGCAAAGAGTGGCGTCCATGTGGGATCTTCCCAGGTAAAGTAGTTGCTGCCAAAGGCTGGTGTTCAGCTTGGATGAAGAAAACGGGCTAGCCTGAACGTCCACAGTTAAATCATATTGAAAGGCCGCTAGTACTTATTTAGTTATTAGCGGCTTTTTTTTGCGTCCATTTTGGTGAATTTGGATTATTTGCTAAGGTTCTTTATCACAGCTTCTTATCACAGCAATATCTAATATTAACCTACACTATAAATACCCATTAAAAAATGTAAGCATGGGTAAGCCTTAATTGAATAAGCAGAATAGGAGCAAAGCAATGGATAACTCACAGCATGAAAAACTTAACTATGTGGAGTTTGCAGCAAAAGACTTGAAAGCAACCAGTGATTTCTTTAACAATGCGTTTTCTTGGGACTTCACTTGGTACGGTGATGACTATGTATCATTTAGCAATGAAGGACTGGATGGAGGTTTTTATAAAGCTAATTTGCAAACACGCGAAGACGAAGGTGGTGCTTTATTGATTTTCTATTCGAATGATTTGGAAGGGTCGATGCGTAAAGTAGAAAAAGCGGGTGGTAAAATTACCAAAGCTATTTTTTCTTTTCCTGGCGGCAGGCGCTTTCATTTTCACGAACCAAGTGGCAATGAGTTTGCGGTTTGGTCTGATCCTGAGTAATTCGCTAGATGTCATTTCCTCGATTCTGCTGCGGTCGCAGGCTCAGTATCCGTAATAGCCATACAAAAATAAGGACCTAGTAAGATGAATTGGCCCTTATTACTTCAGTCAAGAAAGTCGAGACTATTGATCATTGTATTGTGGTTTTGGCATTTTATTCGCGTATATTTTTTTATAGTCTATTGTTAACACGATGTTAAACTAAAAAAATAAAGGACGATAACAATGAATAAAATACTAGCTCCATGGTTTTTAGGTGAAGCATGCCACGATATTCTGCAACAATTAGTAAATAAACGAATGGTCAGCATTACTCTCCTTACGTTGACCCTCCTGTTCGGCCCTTCAATGGCCAACGCGGCGCCAAAACCCAAATATTTCGTCGATGAGACAAAGCTTATTTTCGATGCACTGCCTGGGGCGACGGCATATTGGGGGGTTCACACTCGTGCTGGTTATCGTATTGAAGTCCCTGATAACTGGAACGGAGACTTGGTTATGTGGGCGCATGGGTTCAGAGGCACCGGCCTTGAGCTTACCGTTGACAATCATCCACTGCGCGCATTACTAATTTCCCAAGGCTATGCTTGGGCGGCTTCTAGTTATAACCGTAACGACTATGACATTACCAGCGGTGTGCAGAGCACTCATGCTCTGCTTAAGCGGTTTAACGGTATAGTTTCCAAACCCAACAAGGTTTACATGACAGGAGCATCCATGGGAGGGCATATCACTGCGGTGGCAATTGAGCAGTATCCAAATACCTTCGATGGCGCATTACCCGTCTGTGGTGCCATTGGTGATTATGCCTTGTTTGATTACTTTCTTGACTTCAACCTAGCTGCACAACAGCTTGGCACTGGCAATTCAGAGTTCCCAGTGGTTACTGCAGAGTATATAGGCTTAACAGTCCCTGCTATTAAGACTGGTCTCGAGGCGTTTCCTGGTACTTGGCCATTCACTCTTAATGAAAATGGTCAGAATCACAAAAGCTTGACAGAAATCCGTTCTGGCGGTGAGCGTCCTAACTTTGATGAGGCCTTCGCCTTTTGGAATAGTATTCCAAGCGCAACTGGGGCTGGAAATTTTCTGTTTGAACTTGGGCTTGGAGATGGAAGTTTGCCTCGTGCGCCAGGTCAGGCTACTCAGAATGTAAATACGGTGTATCAGTTCGATAATGACCCCAACCTGACGCCGGCGGAGCAAGACTTGAATGACAATATAGCGCGCGTGACCGCCGATCCGCAAACTCGCCGGCGGAATGGCCTTGCCCAAGTCCCTCGAATTTCTGGCGATATCGGTATCCCGGTTTTAACTTTGCATAATCTTGGTGATCTTTTTGTACCGGTGCTCAACGAAATTGCTTATGGTAACCGTGTTCTTGAACAAGGTAAAAGTGACTTATTGGTGCAGCGGGCAATACGCGGTGTTTTGCATTGCGACTTCACAGCGGCAGAATTTTCAACGGCTTTCATTGATTTGGTACAGTGGGTGGAATTAGGTACTAAGCCTGAGGGGGATGATTTCCTCGACCCAGCTGCGGTTGCTGACGAAAACTTCGGTTGCGCCTTTACCGACGGTTCTCATGCTTTGGCTACTCCCTGTCCTTAGTAATGACGTTTCGGGCTCGGCTGCCAAATGCGCGCCTTGCCCGAAAGTTTTTCTAAATAAAGCCCTATTAATTGCCAATATGTTTATTCACGAAAGTAACGATTTCTTTTAAAGCCTGCTCTCGTGTTTCGCCTGATGACAAAAAGTGATCTTCACCTTCTAACTCAACAAATTTGACTTCTTTATCTGCTTTTTTTAGTCTCTTATACATAAGCTCCGATTGATCAATACGTACCACATGATCATCTTCCCCATGCAGCAACAATGTAGGTGCTTTAAATTTCTCGACAAAATTTGATGGGGATATTTCCTTTAGTAAGTCTTCGCTACCTTTGCCGTCAGCAATAACTTGGTCCCAGTAAGATACAACCCAATGATTACTGCCATAGTCGTACTTTGTGCGCGACATCATATCTGGAATATCACTAACACCATTAACCGAGACAACGCATTTATATAAGTCTGGAGTAAATGCTCCGCCAGCCAAAGCAGCATAACCACCATAACTTGAGCCCACAATACACACGCGCTCTTTGTCAATAAAACCTTGTTTAGAAAGCTGCAGGACGGTATCTGTTAAGTCATCCTGCATTTTAGCTCCCCACTCTCCATATCCTGCCTGCTCGTGTTTCAAGCCAAACCCCGAGGATCCTCTAAATTGAGGCTGAATTACTAAGTATCCTTCATTTGCTAAGGCTTGAGCTTTCCAATGAAATCCTTTGGTGTCATAACTTGCAGGTCCACCATGTGGTAAAAGTACTGCCGGTAAGTTTTTCATCTCAGGCAATGCCCCCTGAGGAATAGTAACTAGGGTAGGAATTATAAAACCATCGCGCGCTTTAACCGTTAACTCGCCAACAGGATGAATCTCACTCGGATCAATATTTGAACGAGAGCTAGCAAGGAAAGCTGGTTCTTTGCCTTTTTCAAATAGGTAGTAGTCTCCGGGAGCACTATTTCCAGTAGCGTAAACAATCAGACTTGAAAAATCGTCACTCCAACTTGTCAAAACAACTGAGTGATCCGCAAACATGTCGCTAATACTCTTAAATCGTGCTTCTAAGTTGTCATCAAAAAACTTATATGTTGGCGTAAAGCCCGAGTAAACAAAGCCATAAACTACGCGATTTATATCGTTAATCACACGGTCAATATCTGAATCTTGTTTAGCAAATCCCGTAGGTTCTATTTTGCCTGTATCGAGTGACATTAGTTGGTAATCGTTAACGTTTCTTTCCGCATTATATTTTAAAATCACTAAATGCTTATAATCAGGAGTCAGCCCAATCAAACTAATATCTCTTATTTTGGACTCAAATTCGTAAATCGTTTCCCAGTCATCCGCTCTTTTTACTTTAATTGTATGAATGTCACTTTCATTGCTATAACTTTCTATAATCAAAGGTTCTCTATCTTCACCTAAGAAAAAGTCGATTGCATTTATACTTCCAATCCCTAATGGTCTAAAAGTGCTAGGGGACTCAAAATCTATTTTTACTAGTGAATAGTTGGGTTTAAATCGGCGGTCATTACCTATATAAGCTGGCATATAGATACTTTTTTTATCTTCACTAATTCCGATAACAGAACTTAGCTGAGTTTGTCCTTTGAAAATCGACTCCCCAGTTTTTAGCAAAGGGCGAATTCGCTTCATTTCAATATTATAAACAAACGCATTTTTTATATAATATTTACCCCTAAAGCCGCCAATGCGAGAAAGTTTCGAGGTCTTAATTACTACATTGTCTTTGTCGACAAAATATATATATTCAATTTTAGTATCACCCACCCCGATTGAACCGATAGATGACAATGATTCTTTGTCGATAATCATTACGCGCTCACCATCTGGCATACTCTTTAAATAAGCCAAGCGTTGACCATCTGATGAAATAGTCATAAAGCGAGTGTTAGGTAATTGGGCATAATCTTCAAAGGATAGTTTTGTGGATGCAAGGCTTTGAAAACAGATAAAAAGTGTGATGAAAAGCGCAGTGCTTTTTGAAAGTGATAGATAATTCCTGATCAAGATAGATAACTCCATGTTTTAATTTTTACCAATAGCCTCATTTAGACACCAGAAAGAATAAACGATGTATATGATGTATTCAACGGGTGTCTAATTTTAAAGACGCGATCCTTGCAGTTCTACATCTGCCATACTCCATACAATATCAAACATCACTTTTACTTTGTTCGCCTCATCATGTTTACCCTGTGCTTCTAAACTTTGTATCAAGCCGAACATGGACCATCCATTTTTTGGGTAGGCTTCTAAGTCCTTGCGATATACCTGTTCAGCACTAACATATTTACCTGCGTCAACAAGCGCTTGTCCTAATGATTGCCGAGTTGGGTAATACCAAAATGGTGGTTCTGTATACGGCAATTTGTCTTGGTCTGCTACTGCTTGAGTGAAATATTCAATTGCCTCAGCGCTTTTTCCAGTAGCCAGGGCAATTTCCCCATTAAGCAATCTATCGGCAATAGCTAACAATATACTTGCCGGGTAGTCTGAGCCGTCTAAAGTGTGGATCAAGTCACTTTCCATTAAAGGTTTTAATGCATCCAGTTCAGCTTGTGCAGCGACCAAATCATTTTTACGCACATGCGCTACACCGCGAGCATAGTGCTGAATAGCGTTTGAGTATTTTAGTTTCGCAGGTGGCAGGGGTTCCGCTAGTATTTCATCCCAATGGCCAAATTGGGTTAGCGCCAGTATGGGAATAGTCTTGAAAAATTCGACCGTGGGGAACTGTTCTATCATTTCTA
Source organism: uncultured Glaciecola sp. (assembly GCA_905479945.1). Taxonomy (GTDB): domain Bacteria; phylum Pseudomonadota; class Gammaproteobacteria; order Enterobacterales; family Alteromonadaceae; genus Glaciecola. The sequence goes on from CAJQOP010000075.1 coordinate 55,012, forward strand.
ATCTGACATTAAGCGCTACCTTTCGTGCCGACTCTATGGCTAGTTTACTATTCCCCATCATGCTTGAAGCTGCCCATAAAAAGTGGATATTATGTGGATAATAGAGTGCTGGATAAAAACCCTGAGCATTGCATTGAGCGATGTATTCTTCATCTACAGAGGCTGCTTTAATATTAGCCTTAACTGCATCATTATATCGGCCTACACGCCAATAAATATGTGCAGGCATATGCACTAAATGCCCGGAGCCAGGCACTAGGTTGGCTAGGGCGTCTGCCGCGACTTCTGCTCGCCCCGGTTTATTCGAGGCTTCGACTGCATGAATATATAGATGCAACGCCAGCGGGTGCTTGGGGTTTCGCTTCATAACACTCTCCAGAGCATTAATTACCTCAATTGTTGCAGGCTTCGGCTTTTCAGCATCAAGCCAATAGTCCCAGGGCATGGTATTCATGAGCGCTTCTGCAAATAATACATAAGCATCATCGTCGCTAGGATATTTGGCAGCCAAGTGCCGCATTGAATTCGCATAAGCCATGTCGAGCATGACCCGGTCGGATTCAGGTTTACCATTATATCGAGTCGCTAATGCATCTATATAGTCTTGCTCGACCACAGAGGCGTTGGCCTTCAAGCTTAGGGCTTTTTGTAAGGCAGCATAGGCTGATTTTCGCTCATTGACTGACATCACGGCTTTGCCGTTACTGGTAACATTAATATTTGGGCCGGTGGCTAATGCTTCCCCCCAAAAACACATCGCACAATCAGGGTCGAGACGCTGTGCTGCCTGAAAAGAGCGAATCGACTCCGCATGATTAAAACCAAAGGCCAGCACTAAACCCTGATCAAAATATAACTGCGCGGCAGGATCACGGGTAGTAATCGCGTGGTGGTGTGTTCCCATATTGTCAAATAAGGGAGCCCCAGCCCTTACGGTTATGGCTGTTTTGTCAATAAGCATATCAATTTTGGGAACAGCATCATCTGATGATGAACAAGGAAAAATAGGGGATATGATGGCAAAAACAACAAGGCTTCTAAATACTTTCATTCTAGTTACTCCCGTATCGAAAATTTTTATACGAAATGCATTTATCAAAGTATAGTCAAACTTCTATTGAGTTCCAGTCGCTCCTTCACAGCCAAAAAATTGAAAAAAGGTCGCTTTGTAAGCCCATTACAGTTATCGTCATGGCTCTCAATACGCACCAACATAAGGAAAAGTAATAATGTTACTGAAAAATAAATTAATGATGGCTATGCTTGCTGCAACAATTGGCTTGATGGGTTGTGCAGAAAGTAAAGACGAATCTGCTGCAGAGATGCCAAAAGAAGCTGCTGAAATGACGGCTGAAACAGCTGACAAATCAGAAGATATGATGGAAGCGGGCAAAGAAAAAGCTGCTGCTCTAGAAGCCGATGCTGCTGATGCCGTAGAAGAAGCAAAAGTAAAAGCGGAAGAAGCAAAAGTAGCTGCTGCTGCAAAAGCTAAAGAAGCATGTATTGCGGCTAAAGAAGCATTAGGTCAAAGCACCGACGGTTGCTAGTAATATTTACGTTGGAAAATAGCTGAAAGGTAAAGTGCTCGCAGGCTATTTTTTTCGAATAAATATAGAGCCAGTAAGTAAAAAGCAAGCAAGTGGAGTCGTTAGATGAAACACTCTAATCCACTTGTGTAATCACTCCACTATTTTGCCGATTCAGGCAAGCCACCTTTTTCGTGCGGCCAAAACGATTGCATCTTTTCCATAAGACCTTTTAAGGGCTGTATGTCTAGCTCTTCTGATTTATGCAAAACATAACTTACTGCTTCTAGCGTCGAAAGCCCATTTTCGATACCCGTTTTACGGATTCGATATTTACCTGTCAGCTTTTCTTCAAAGTGCAGGCTTGGCATTTTATTTAGCCAATCGTGGCTCAAATACAATCGCTTTGCTTTGCGCCAAGTGCCATCTAAGAATATTAAATTTGTTGCGCATTTAGCTTGATTGACGACCTCTCTAGATTTAACACCTTCGGGCACTCGTGCTCCTTGTTCAAAAGCTTGGCTGTTTGCTGAAGGGAAAAATAAAGCGTATGAATCAGGATCTTGCTCACACTTAAGTGCGAGTCGTCGAATTTCTTCGGTATTATCACTTTGTATGACTTCTATATTGCTTAAGCTTAGTTCAAGCAATCGCACTGTGTTTTTCGCATTTTTAGTTTCGTTCTTGTCTTGCAAAATAATCACTTTGAGTTTGTTTTCGCAAAGTGATACCTCTTCACATACACAGGTTTTAAGCGGATATTTACATTGGGTGCATAAAGCACGTTTGGACACGATTAAAACCTCTTTTGACAAATAAAATTATTGAAGAAAGTGGAGCAGGCATTTAGTCTATACTAATAATTATTATGACAGTATATCGAATTAAAGAATGAGCGAACAAACCTATTTGAATATCGCAGTGCTTACTATCTCTGACACGCGTGTAGAAGAAACTGATACGTCGGGCCAATATTTGGCGAACGCTATTATTGAGGCTGGACATAAGCTTGCTGATAAAAAGATTGTGATTGATGATGTTTACAAGATACGAGCGGTAACTTCCAATTGGATTGCTGATGAGAATATTCATGCCATCGTGACTACCGGCGGAACCGGTTTCTCTGGACGTGATTCAACCCCTGAGGCGATGTCTGTTTTATTTGATAAGCACGTTGAAGGTTTTGGTGAAGTGTTCCGAGCTTTGTCGCTAGAAGAAATTGGTGTGTCGACAATACAATCGCGCGCACTGGCTGGTTTAGCTAACAATACGGTTATTTTTTGTGTGCCTGGTTCTACGGGTGCATGCAAAACAGCTTGGAATAATATTCTCGAGAAGCAATTAAACAGTGCTTATCGCCCATGCAACTTTGTTGGCCATTTAACTGAAAAGTGGTCGAAGTAGCTTTATCCAAAATGCCTATCAAGAATGCCTATCAAGAATGCGAAGGCAGCACAACTCTAACAACTAATCCCCCCTCATCACGGTTATATAAGGCTATTTGGCCATGATGAGCGTCGGTGATTTCACGGCATAAAGCCAGACCTAAGCCACTTCCCGATGCCTTGGTTGAATAGAATGGAATGAGCGCGCTTGCCATCACTGTGTCTGACATGCCCTTTCCTTTGTCCATCACTATTATGCAAGAATCAGTGTTGCGGTGCTCTAGCGAAATACTCACATCTTCTGGGTTTGAGCCTGACTCATGCGCATTTTTTAATAAATTGATAAGTAACTGCTCAAGCTGCACTGGGTCAGCGTAAATCGTCTGGTCAGGTTCGGATAGGTCAACGAATTGCCATTGTGGAGCTAGCTCTCCAAGTAAGTTATTCCAATCATTGGCTTGAATTTTAGGTTCCGGAAGTTTGGCGAATTTACCATAGCCCTGCACAAAGTCACTCAGATGTTTGATACGTTCATCAATGGTCGAAAACACTCTAGCTAGACGAGCTTCTTCGAGGTTTTCACTGAGTATTTTACCACTGTGTAGCATTGACGAAATCGGGCCTAAGGAGTTATTCAGTTCATGGCTGATCACGCGAATCACTTTTTTCCAAACGGCCACTTCTTGTCGGCTTAGTTCACGCGTCATTTGTTTTAGAATGAAAAGTGTATGTGCTTGATTGTTTAGTGTGAAACTACCAGTCGACATATGCCAAGTTTGAGGCTCATTATCGTCAACAGCAAGTGTAAACAAACCTTCTTTTCTATCCGATATAGCAGCTTCAGCACCTTGCGGCGCTGTGTCTAATAGACTATCGATTAGTTCGCCATCTATACCCGTTGGACAATTGAAGAATCGCCTAGCGGCTATATTGCTGAAAATCACTTGTAGTTGATCATTGACTAAAAACAGTACTTCAGGTGAGCTTTGAGTTACTTTGTCTAACAATAACTCGCGTTGATAAAGCCAATGTTTTTCTGATCTCAGTTGTAAGGCGGTATCGTTGTACAATTCACAAAGCTTGCCCAATTCATCTTTATTTTGATACGACAATGTCGTTGCGTATTCGCCATCCTTAAGATTCAGCAAGCCCAACTCTAAGGCTGATAGGCCTTCTCGAATATCGCGCAAAAAGTACCTTGTTAAAAGTAAGTTTAAGACAACAATGCCAAAAGCAGCAAGCAGGGCTTCGTCAAAATCTAAGAGTTCTAACAAAAACAAAGGTAGCGTGCATATTGCACTGACTGTTCCAACAATGACAAGGATACGAGGAAGGACGTTTGAGAACATTAGTATGCAATGCCAAATTTATCTAAACGGCGATATAAAGCTTGTCTGCTCAATCCAAATTGCCTCGCAACTTTAGCCACAACACCCTGTTGTTCACGCATGGCGGCTTCTAGTTCGTCCTTTGTTGGTTCTGCTGTGGTGATTTGATTTGGCTGACTTAAGTTTTGAGATTCTTGTATGCTTCGCGCTGAAGAATAGTGCTCAGAGCTTGATGCTGGAATTGAAACAGAACCTGCATTTAGCTTCTCCGAAAACGCAAAGTCTTCGGCCTCAATAATACCTTCAGGTGAGAGTACAGCGACCCGCTTGCAGGTATTTTCAAGTTCACGAACATTACCCTGCCAAACATGCTCAATTAACTCTTTTTCTGCACTTAGACTGAGCTCACGATTGGGGAGAAAGTGATTTACCAGCGGCATGATGTCATCAATTCTTAGATTCAAAGGAGGCACTTGCAGTTCGATGACATTTAAGCGGTAGTATAAATCTTCACGAAATTGGCCTGCGGCAATAGCGTCTTGTAAATTACTGTTAGTTGCAGAAATCACACGAACATTTATTTTGATTGTAGTGCTAGAACCTAAGCGTTGAAATTCGCCTGTTTGCAGTACTCGCAATAATTTGGTTTGTCCTGAGTAGGGTAAGTTACCAATTTCATCCAAAAATAGCGTTCCGCCATTTGCCGCTTCAAACAGGCCTATACGTTTTTTATTCGCGCCTGTGTAAGCTCCGGCTTCGGCTCCAAACAATTCAGCTTCTATTAAGTCGGCGGGCAATGCGCCACAGTTTATTTTAATAAAGGCTTGTTTAGCTAAGGGAGAGTTTGCTTGTATAACTTCGGCTATTTTTTCTTTTCCGCTGCCGTTAGCGCCGGTTATAAGAACCGAAATATCGGATTTCGATACTTGAACCGCCATATCTATAACGCGCTGCATAGCAGAACTGGCATAAATTAGCCCGACAGTATCAGCCGCATTTTGTGTATTTACGGTTTCTTTTTGCTGACGCTCAAGCTTTTCGCTGGCCTTGTTAGCTTTACCTAAAGCAACCAAATTGACGATAGTATTAACTAATTTTTGATCGTCCCAAGGTTTGGCAATGTAATCAACGGCGCCTCCTTTGACCAGCTCAATAGCTTGCTCCAGATCAGTCCAAGCAGTAATTAATATGACTGGCAGGTGCGGGTTAAGCTCACGCATTTGATAGAACAAGCTTTTGCCTTCTTCGCCAGATGTGGTGTCGCCAGTAAAGTTCATGTCTTGAATAACTAGCGACACACGTAACTGATTAACGTACTGCAATGCTTGCTCTGGCGAAGTTGTTGTAACCACGTCATAACCATGAATTTCCAGCAATAATGACAAGGCCTGCAGGACCGCTGGTGTGTCGTCAACAATTAATATCTTGTCCATTTTCCACTCATTGCTTGCACTTTTTGCATTGTTTTAATGTGATAACACACGGGCTTTTTTATTAGCCTATCAACATCTATGGTCAAATACTACGGGTTGCGATGCTTGGCGATATATTCGCTGCTTTATTGGCTGGCATTAGCACCGACAACAGGCTAATAGCGATTACAAATAAGGCGGTAAACAGGATATACATATTGTCCAATGCGGGTATCGAATAATGCTCTAGTAGTACTCGGCCTAGAAATAAAGCACCTATAGAGCCTATCGTAACTCCAATGCTACATATCATCGCATTCTCAACTAAAAAGTAATTGATGATAGCTGACTTTCTTGCGCCTAAAGCACGACGCGTGCCTATCTGTTTAGTGCGTTTGTTGATGTTGAAAACCGTCAATCCGAAAATACCTAATGCAGTTACCAGCAACAATACAATAATTAACACTACTAGCATGCGCAGCATGAGGGTGTTAGAAGAATTATATTCTGCTTTTCTCACATCCATTTCTTTGAGTCCGATAATCACGCGCTTGCCGTGATCTTCTAGCATTAAATCTTCAATCTGGCGCATAATAGCTGCGCGCTGTTCGGACTGAGTTCTAACTATAATATGTTGAAATGCAGATGCGCTAACAAAGGGTATTATGGCAACATTATCAGGCTTGCTGTCTTGTAACCAAGGGCCTTTCATAAGTTCCACGATGCCTATTATTTCTAAAGGGTCACTGCCAAAATAAACGGTTTGACCTAAGACATCACCTTCAGGAAAAAGCTCTTTTGCTAGAGCTCTCGATACTATGACAACTTGCGGGAATACGTCTCTAGTTTGAGATACGATGACTTCGTCTGCTCTGAAATTACGTCCTTGTGACACGCTCAGGCCTAATATATCGAGTGCATTCTCATCCGCTTGATAATAGGCAGTTCTAACATCCGGGCCGCGCTCGCTAGCAGGTGCTAAGCTTAAGCCTGTGGCTGAACCACTTCCTGATAGTGGAGAGGCATTGAACAGTCCTGCATTTTCCACCCCTGGAATGTTTCTTAGCATGGTTTCTGTTTCTTCAAATTTTTGTGAAATATCCAGATTAGGGTCAAATGACTTGACGGTGAAACTAAATATTTCGTCTTCAGGGTAGCCGGTCTCCTGTGACAGATAATCGATTCGATCATTGATAATGAAAGCAGCATTACTGACGATGGCTGTTGTGAGTGCAATTTGAATTAACAACATCACAGCGCCAGCTTTAGAACGAAGTAGTGCACTAAATACAGGTTTAATTTCTAACATGGAAGCCTCTATTGTGTTTTTAAATAAATGGCAGGTTGTGTTCTACACACTAACCAGGCTGGGTAGATACCCGCTAAAATGCACGCGCTAATAGCAATAGCGGGAGCGGCTAACAGCATCTTGATATCCATGGTCGCAAGTGAAGCGTATTCGTTACTGGTGAATCGCACGCCCCACAAACCGAGTTGGGCAATCGCGATGCCGATAACGCCACCTAGCAATCCCAACATTGATACTTCAACCAAATGCTGTATAAAAATTTGGCGTTTACTTGCACCAAGCGCTCTGCGAACACCGACTTCGGGTGCACGCCTTAAAAACTTGCCGAGTAATAGTCCTAAGATATTTGCCAAACAAACGGCTAAAAATAAGAAACTTAGGCCGACTAACACTTTGTTGTCTGCAGATACCACTTTGTTATATTGCATCCATTCGTTTACATCTTTTAGATTGAATTGAGGCGTTTTACGCTCGAATCTACCCTTGGTACCTTGCTCTGAAAGATATGCCTGCAGGTAATCGCTATAGTTTTTAAGCTCTTCTGGTGTATTTAGTTCTACCCAAAACTGTAGCCAAAACATTTCAGATTGCAGGCGCTCTTGGAAAGTATTGATTTCCTCATATTTCCAACCGTTAGTGTTGCCCATATTCTGAATTTCCAATGGAGCAATGAGTGTTATCGGCATGAAAATTGACTCTGGCGAATTGAATGCCCCGTTATTCAGATCATAGTATTTCGTATGGATACGCCATTGCTTGATTACACCGACAATCCGAAAAGCGGTATCATCTAAATATACCTGTTTGCCAACTGAGTTTTCACCCGCAAATAAGCGGTCGTTGGTCTCTTCATCTAATACCACCACTGGCGTTGCTGATGCCTCTTGTTCACTTGTCCAAGCGTCGCCATAAACAAACTCGAGGTCGAATATTGGAAAGAAATCACGACCCGTTACACGAGTACTTGCTAAGAAGGGCTTCACTTCCTTATCGTCCATTTGCACAGTGAAAAGTGCACGTACAGAGGCTGTTTTTCTTTCTGGTGTGTCAGCATTGTGCAGCGCCATCGCATCTTTATAGGTTAACTGCAATGGCACATCGTCTTCTGTCCACCAATTATTTCCGTCGTCTGTAGTGTTTAACTGCACGGAAAATAATTTGTCGCTTTTATGTGGAATGGGGTCCATCGACATCATGTGGTAAACCGATAAACTGGTCATCGTAATGCCGATACCAACGGCTATTGCTAATATCATCAGCATTGAAACCAATGGAGTGCGCTTCATGCTGCGCCAGCTTAAGTCAATGTAATGTAGAAACATGTTACGCCTCGATAGCAGGTTGACCTGCTTTTGCAGCAATCTCGTCCATTGCCTTGTTTTGATAAAGAGTAAAGTCGGCCAGTTGGCCATCGACGACTTGAATGTTGCGAGGTGCACGACGTGCTAGCTCAGAATCATGGGTTACCATAATAATGGTTGAGCCTTCACGGTTAATCTCTTCTAGCAGTTCCATGACTTGACGTGCCATTAAACTATCTAGGTTGCCTGTTGGTTCATCGGCTAGTAAAAATCTTGGTTTACCAGCCAAGGCTCTGGCAATTGCGACGCGTTGTTGCTGACCACCTGAGAGTTGCTGTGGCAAGTGCTTTGCTCTGCTGGCTAAGCCTACTTTTTCTAAGCATTCTTCAATACGACGTTTGCGTTCTGCTGATTTGATCCCGCGATAACGTAATGGAACTTCAATGTTCTCGTATAAATTTAAATCTGGAATAAGATTAAAGCCCTGGAATATAAAACCAATTTTTTGATTTCTTAAGTCAGCGCGTTGATTGTCTGACAAAGTTCCTACGTTTACGTCATCGAGCATAAAGTCGCCACCAGTGAATGGTTCTAGCATGCCAGCGATATTTAAAAAGGTGGTTTTACCTGAACCGGATGGACCAGTAACTGCGATGAACTCACCTTCATCAACGTTTAAATTGAAGTCACGCAAGGCGTGGGTTTGGACTTTTTCAGTTTGATAAACCTTGCTGATATTTTTCATACTTAACATAAACGTTTTCCTTTCTAGTAATGAATTCTGATAGGCCGTTATTTAGTTGGTCTTACCGGCATATTTATATTTAAACTTCTTAATTGTATCTGGCTCTAATTGAGCAGCACTTTGTCGATATCAATAAACTCGTCATAGTTAGAGATAATAATTTCGTCATTCGCGTTTAAACCAGCTAGCACTTCAATCTCCCGCATACTTGTTGCGCCTAATTGAATGTCTATTTTGGTCGCTATATCACCCTCTAACTTGAATGCAACAAAACCACCTGAATTGATAAAACTGCCGCGACGCACTTTCATCACATTGGTTTTATTTTCGAGTAAAACACGTGCTGACACTTGTTGATTTTGACGAATACCGGCTAATGCCTGTTGGTCGAAGCGAACGCGAGTAGTGACTTGGCGATTTTTTACTTCTGGCGAAATAGCTGAGAGCTTGCCCATAACCTTTTTACCCGCAATGGTGATCTCTGTTTGCATGCCTATTGCGAGCTCGTTGGCGTAGCTTTCCGCGACGTTTAGTTCAACTTCATAAGCGCTTAAATCAACCAAGGTCATTAGTGCATCGTTTTTGCTTACCAAAGCACGAGGCTGCACAAGTAAATTGCCGACGACACCGTTAACCGACGCTAAGATATCCAGCTGAGAAATTTTGCGTTCTAACTCTTCGACAACTAAAGCTTGGCGTGACACCGTGCTTTTCGCGCTTTCTAGTTCAAAGACCAAACGGTCTTTTGCAATTGCTACTTCTTCTTTTGCGTGCTTTTGGGTTAGTTCGGCTCTGGCAAGATCATCCACAGCCTTCTCAAAATCGATTTGACTAATAAGGTTGTTTTCCATCGAAGCATGAGCACGTCTATTTTCACGTTGTGCGGCTTCTAAGTCGACCTGAGCTAGATCTAATTGTTTGGTTAATTGCAAGTTCTGACTGCGAGAATCTAGCTCTTGGCGGGCAAGTTCGCCTCGTAAGCGGTCCATTTCAGAGATTTGTTGCTTAAGCTGGTTGTCTAATTCGGGGCTGTCCAAAATAGCCACTATTTGACCGATAGTAACTTCATCACCTGCTTTAACATTAAGCTTCACAAAACCTTGTTCGGGGCTATAAATTTGCGGTGCATTTGCTGCAACAATGCGTCCGTTTGATATAATGTCTCGAACTAAATCACCGATTTCAACTCTAGCTAGCTGCACTGAGGCGCGATCAATTGAGCGACTTGCAGAAGGAGCTCTCAAAAATGCGTTGGCAGCAAAAGCGACGATGAGCGAAGCAACAACTAATATGACTATATTACGCTTTTTGTTACTTTGAGTTTCAACCGCAGTGTCCGTTGCACTTGTGTCCTTAATCATGATCAACACTCCAGTTATTTTGAGCGCTGAAATAAGACTCGGCAATACTTATCATGCCAGCCAATAGCAGGATGCAAATGGGTGATAAGAACAAGTAAATGGCTAACATAATATTCTCCCGAGACCTTAATTTATTTTCAATATCAAAACGCAGCTGTTGCTCGCATCAATATTGTTAAGTACATATGTGCAATAGTAATGCTAGGTTTGTGCCATAACTTAAGTAATTGATTTTATTGATTTAGTGTTTTTAGGTGTAGGTTTAAAGTGTCCGCGGACAAGGAAAGTGTCCGCAGCGGACACTTTTAGATAAGCGTGTCGGTCTACAATAAAGTTGTTAACTACACAATAAAGATGCTAACAAAACAATAAAGATGATAACTTTTCTATCGTCAGCTTTGCCGAAGTTTGATCTTGCCCCATTAAAATGGACACTAATTAAGAATATTCCCTTCAGCTTCAAAGTCCGAAGGGCTTTTATACTTTAGGTAGCTGTGAAGCCTCCTTTTATTATAGAAGCATTCTAT
>CAJQOP010000076.1 GCA_905479945.1 uncultured Glaciecola sp.
CCTGAGTCATTCAACAAGTATTTGATGCTGCCAATAAAGGAGAATTTCTCGCCTCTAGTGCTTTTAAATATTTGGACTCATCATAAGGCGTTTTGCTCTTCCAACACCTGTAGACAATACGCACCCATTTATACGCTAATGTGTTATTTTGCATGGTTAAATAAACCACATTTGCATTGAATAAGTGAACCATATAATTTCCCTTAGTAGCTATAAGAATGAATGCTTCGTTAATTCATAATCGGGTCAACATTTAGTGCAAATCGAACCGAAACTGGTTCAAATTGTGTAGCAAATTAACACATAGGCCAAAGGCTTTGATTTACTTATTGACTTATTGAGCTTCTCAGGAAGAAACTCTTTATCCGCAATTGATTTCTTTTTGATACTTTTTTTTTCATCTTGTTTGTTTGCCGGTCTATTACTTTAAATGACGTTAACACAGATCGCATCACTGAAACGGTGATATTGAAACGTAAGTACTGAAGCGTAGTTACAATAATGGTCTTCCTCAGACTCAATTCTTTGTAATAAAAAACAAGTCCATGGTACAGCTTCGCTTGCCTCAAGCCTTTGTTATCTTAATTACTCATTAAACAAGGAGTGATTAACCATGATGAAGATTACAAATACAGCAGTAGAAACTATTGATATTAACCTAGACAAGTGCTCTGAAATACTCCACTTAATTTTTAGGGCTAGCGAACAACCCAACCATATTAATGAGCCTTTGCAAGTATGGAATGATGAAATACTAACGCTGGAATGCTTGATTGACGATATGCGAGGTCTGTTAATGAGTGATTTAATGGATTAAAGCGATTAAATGCAAACAATATGGGTAGCGTGCACCTTAAACAAGCACTCAATTAACGCTAATGCGACGTGCAAAAAGTTTGTTTTGTTATTTGATTGCTATAGACAAAAATTGGTCAATAAATGTCTTAATATCACCGATGTCTATAGACATTTAGAAAGTCCACTAAATGCGCTATTTACTTCGCCTACAGTCATTGTCTTTGGATATGTCTGTTTACCGTGTCTTGCTGAGCTACCCGAGTTTGGTCGACATATATTGGATGTGCTTCGAGAACCTATGGAAACTGGGGAAATCAATATTTCTCGCGCGGCACAAAAAGTTGTCTACCCGGCTGAGTTTCAATTAGTAGCCGCCATGAACCCAAGTCCTACTGGTGATATCGACGACCAGAGAGCCAGTCCTGATCAAGTATTACGCTATTTGAATCGCATATCTGGGCCCTTCCTCGACAGAATCGACCTGCAAGTGAACGTACCAAGAATTGATTTGGGTAAAGCTTTGCAGCAAAAACATCAAAAATCAGAATGTGCCAAGCAAAAGCCTAGCGGCTTGGTTTCATCGAAATTAATTAACTCTGAGCGCAGTTCTTACCCCATTTCTTACCCCATTTCTCACCCCATTCCTTCAAGTGAGACCAGCTCGGTGGTTAAGGCGCGAGTAGTTCAGGCACAGGCAATTCAGTATGCGCGGCAGAACAAGTTGAATAAGAATTTAACTGGTAAGGAAATCGAGCGTTTCTGCCCGCTAAGTGAGACTGAAAGTTTGTTTCTAAGCAAAGCGATGCAAAGCATGAATTTGTCGATGCGAGCATACCATCGCACTATGAGAGTAGCGCGCACGATTGCTGATTTAGCATGCGCCGATCGCGTTAATCAACAACATTTGGCCGAAGCACTTAGCTTTAGAAGCTTCGACCGCATGCTGAATGAGCTCACTGGAGCATAGCTCATTGCTAAGACTATCAACTGTTCTATTTCGTGTTCGGTTTACTGATCTGCAAGCTGGTCTTCATCGCCTTGAAAAATATCTTCAATTTGCATGTTGAAGAGTTTTCCCGCTTTGAATGCTAGTGACAAACTTGGGTCATACTTACCTTTTTCAATGGCGATGATGGTTTGCCTTGATACGTCCAAAGCCCTCGCTAAATCGGCTTGAGTCCAGTCTCGTTCAGCTCTTAGTACTTTGAATCGGTTCTTCATGAGTACTTCCTGTGCGCCAAAACCATTCCCACAGCATAGGAAATTCCCATAACAAACAATACACTAGAAGGGTTTGGGTGAAACTCAACTAGTCTAGATGATTCAAGTAAGCCAAATACCGCACCAAACACCATACTTACGCCAAGCGATAATGCCATTGCAACCAAGTGAATACGCTGTTGTAACTCGTCTAAGTCTTCTAAATGCTGCTTATTTGCCATGATCATTTTGTAGCCCATCAGCAAATTAGCCCCTATTGCGCCTATCGTAATCATTTTGTGGAAGTCCCATAATAGTATTGGCCCAAAGGCCACCATTGCGAGAGTCAATAACCATGCGCTTGTCCATACTGCAAGAGAGCGTGTATTACGTTTATTTTTCTCACAGATACTATTTGTATTACTTTCAATGTTAGTCATTTTTTTTACCTTAATGTCTATTGCTTAGCTTCTCTCAATTCCGATGACAGCGACTACAGCGATTACTTGCTGCTTAAGAGAAGTAGCTAAAGTTCGTAAGAGCTGAATAATTTCATTTCAAAGCTCTTCACTTAGTAGGTAAAGCGTCCTTTACTTATAGACAAGTTAAGCATACTTTACATCAATGTCAAGCTAGCTTTACTTTTTGTTGTTAATTACGAACAATACAAGCGCAGGCTTTGGCCAAATAATTAACCAAGGTAACGCGAAGTTAAGCTCAATTTATATAGTTTAGTAAGAGCCATGGATAAAAGCGTCGCTCAACATTGTTGATACAGAACTGGGGCTTAGATTGTCTAACTAGAGCTATCAAACAACTCTATCATAGCCTTCAATATTGCTTCATTTTCTCTTTCCTGCAAAAAACACAGTCCTAGTGAATAGGCTTCAATATCTTTTACTTCAATACTAATCACCTTTGCCTTAGCAACTGAATTATCTAACACTATTTGAGGCACAAAACCTATTCCTAAGCCAAGTGCAACCATGCTCACAATAGCTTCATTACCGGAAACGTTAGCGTAAACTCGGGGTTTAACACCGTGCTCTGCAAACCAGTGATTAACAATCCTTTTAGAAGGGCCACCCGCAGGCATCACCACACTATGCTCATGCCATTTCACTTCATCTATAGCCGATATTTGTAGTGCTTTGGGGACTATCAGAACCAAAGGAATTATGTCAATTTGTATAAATTTTAGATGCGCGGGAAAGTTCGGTGTATGAATTGCTAATGCAATATCTGCTTTATGCTGCTGCACATTGTCAATCGCTAAGGAGTGGTCTCCGGTATCTAATTTCAATTCGATTTGAGGATAAAGTGCATAGAGCTTATCGAGTAACTTAGGTAAATGGCTTTGACTTGCTGTCACTGAGCAATAAAGAGAAAGCGAACCACTAAGTTGGGTTTGTTTTTGACCGATATCGGCCCGTACTTGAAGCCAAGCATTCAAAGTTAATTCAGCGAATTCTAAAAAGCGTTGGCCGGCAGCGGTAAGTTTGACACTTCTATTATTTCTCACAAATAACGTGGCCCCGCACTCTTCTTCTAATCGCGATATTGCCCTCGATAAAGTTGGCGGTGATACAAACATGGCGCCCGCAGTTTTACCAAAGTGCAAGCTCTTTGCCAAATGCCTAAACATTTGTAGTGCTTTGAGTTCCATTGGTTTACCTCACTATTTGACTGATGTTCGACTTGCTTTTCAAGCGAAACAAAACTTAATATTTCATAATATGAAACATTAAGTTTCAAATATATCACTTTATAAAACATAAATATTTTTTTATTATCCAAACATGTCGTCACAGACACAACAATTGACGTTCAGGCGCTAATCAATTTATTAGCTAGTTTGAGCGAGATGCTTGAAAAGCAGATTCAAAAAATTACTGGACAAAAAATGACAAATTATTTCAATACATTGCCGTTACGCAAGCAGCTTGACCAATTGGGCAAGTGCAGATTTATGCACAGAGGTGAATTCACCGACGGCTGTGATTATTTAAAAGGACAATCTATTGTTATCGTAGGTTGTGGCGCACAAGGTTTGAACCAGGGCTTAAACATGAGAGACTCTGGATTGGACATTTCATACACCTTACGAGAAGCTGCAATTAAGGAGCAGAGACAATCGTTTAAAAATGCTTCTGAAAACGGATTTACCGTAGGTACCTACCAAGAATTAGTGCCAAATGCAGATGTAGTTATCAATTTAACACCAGATAAGCAACACACGGCAGTTGTAACAGCAATTATGCCTTTAATGAAGCAAGGCGCTACCTTGTCGTATTCGCATGGATTCAACATCGTTGAAGAGGGCATGCAGATTCGGGAAGACTTAACGGTTATTATGGTCGCACCAAAGTGCCCTGGTTCTGAGGTTCGGGAAGAATATAAAAGAGGTTTTGGTGTTCCGACATTGATCGCGGTACATCCAAACAATG
>CAJQOP010000077.1 GCA_905479945.1 uncultured Glaciecola sp.
CGCTCCTGCTGACACACCGCTCATTGAAGCCAATGGCGATGACCCAGATAGCATTGCTAAATTGGTAGCCCAAACGGCTGTTGTATTAACAACCGTCGGCCCATATCAAATATATGGTGAGAACCTTGTTAGCGCATGTGCTTCATCAGGTACGGGCTATGTAGATTTATGTGGTGAACCCACATGGATGCACGACATGATAAATAAATATCAAAGCCAAGCAGAGCAAAGCGGCGCGAAAATAGTGTTCTCTTGCGGCTTTGACTCGATTCCATTTGATTTAGGTGTATTTAACCTTCAACAGAAAGCTATTGCTGAAACAGGTAAACCAATTGAGTATGTAAAAGGCAGAGTGCGTAAAATGCAGGGCACTTTTTCTGGTGGTACTGCAGCAAGTTTGAAAGCTACAATGAAAGCTGCATTTGCAGATCCAGATGTAATGAAAGTACTTAGAAACCCTTTTTCGTTAGCACTTAGTAGCTCACCTGTAGAGCAACCAAATGGTGACAAACCATATTACGACGAGTCACTTAAGAGTTGGGTGGCTCCCTTTATTATGGCCGCGATCAATACACGTAACGTTCACCGTTCAAACATGTTGTTAGGGCATCAGTATGGCGTTAATTTCAAATATGATGAAATGATGTTAACTGGCCCAGGAGAGCGTGGTGAAGCGACAGCTAATGCAGTAGCAGGCGACAAGTCACTTGGTGGAGATGGAGGTCCAAAACCAGGCGAAGGCCCTTCAAAAGAAGAAAGAGACAACGGTTTCTATGACATTATGTTTATCGGACAAGATGTAAATGGAAAAACGCGTATCGCTAGCGTCTCAGGTAAGCTTGATCCAGGTTACGGCTCTACCTCAAGAATGATTTCTGAAAGCGCTCTGTGCTTGGTTGAGAACTATCAAACAATAAAGGGCGGCATCTATACTACAGCACCTGCGCTGGGAAGTGCCTTAATTAAGCGTCTTGAAGAGAATGCTGGACTCACTTTCAAAATAGAAGCTTAAGTTCTTTTTCGCGGAAGCTCGATGCTTTTTGCAAACGCGGCGAACAAGTGCTAATAACACTTGTTCGCCATTTTAACCTTTGATTATTCCCATGTAGTAAAATACTTATCACTTTCACGCGCCGGTTTTGGCATGGTTTTTAACTTACTACTACCTACATATAAAAAACCCAATATTTCGTCATGATCGAAACAATCAAAAGCAACTTTCACGATCTTATCTTGGGCATAACTTCCCGTTCGCCAAACGCCCTGAAAGCCCTGCGCCAAAGCAGCCATCTGCATACTATGCACAGCACAAGCCGTAGAGGCAATCTGTTCAATCCAAGGGACTTTGGCATCTTCCTTATACCTGCATATAGCTACTATTACCATTGGCGCGCGCAGTGGAAGTTGTGAAGCGCGCTCTATAACCGATTGTTCAGCGCCTGAATTAATCGACGATTGCTCAAAAATTTTTCCAAGCCTATGTAATCCATTGCCTTTGCAAACAACAAATTCCCAAGGTGTTAAGCAACGGTGATCAGGTGCTCTTAGCGCAGCTTGCATAATGTTTTCTAATACCATGCCCTCAGGGGCGGGCGCTGTTAATCTTGGCTGAGAGCTGCGATTTATAAGTAAATCTAGGGCTTGCATATTTGTCTCCAATTGTTTGGATAATAGTATGGAATTACAGTCTGCTAAACCTGGAATCGGCATATTTAGTTTTGAACTGTATCTTGTAACGGTATGATAACAGACAACTATTGCTTTGAACTATCCGATAAAGCGCTATATAGTAGATTGTAATGTAACTGAATACATAGTTACACAATACGTGTATTCTGTGCGACGCAAAACTGTGATAGTTTGTACCTTATGCGAAAGAACAAAACACAACGCCCCTTGCAAAACATCATGAGCAAGCACGCTAAACTGCCGCAAATTCAGAAACGTCAAAGCGACCTGTTAATGTGTTTTGCCAATAATGAACATGCCGCGGTAGCAAAAATGTTGCAACAATGGATGCTGTAATTAGAAAGTAAGCAAGCAAACAATCAAGAGCCAAATAAAATTCGTTACAAACAATTACATTTAAAGAATTTCGTTTTGAATCACGATTGGATATTATCGACAATGAGAAAAACTAAAAGGTAAAATAAAAAAATGTCAGAGAAAAAGAGTTGGACTAAGTCGTTTTTCATTGGTTCTTGGAACGTGATCAACTTTACTAGGAAGTTTGTTTTAAACCTTATTTTTTTCATCATCTTAATCGCTATCCTAATTGGAATTAGCAATTCAGGCGGTGGAAAGACAATCGTGAAAAATGACAGTGCACTAGTGCTGAACCTTAACGGTAACCTGGTTGTCGAGAAACAATACGTTGACCCTGCTGAAAAATTCGCATCCGAAGCCTTAGGCCAAGGTACAGATAACCCTGAAATACTAGTCCGAGAGTTAGTTAAGGTTATCAACAATGCGAAAGATGATAAGCGAATAAAAACCTTGGTACTGCAACTGGGTGGCCTTGGCGGCGGTGGTTTGGATAAAATGCGCTTGGTCGGAACCGCACTTAACGATTTTAAAACCTCTGGCAAACCTATCTATGCGATGGGTGACTATTATGGACAGAATCAATATTACTTAGCTGCTCATGCAGATAACATATATTTGAACCCAATGGGGGCAATGATTATAGAAGGCTATGGCCGCTATAGAATGTACTACAAAGAGGGTTTAGAGAAGCTGCGCGCTTCAGTTAATGTATTTAAAGTTGGCAAATTCAAATCAGCTGTTGAACCATACTTGCGCGACGACATGTCTCCAGAAGCCAAACTTGCCAATGAAACTTGGATGAACGAGCTATGGGCACAGTACAAATCTGACGTTGCAGCAGCTCGCAGCATGGATGTGAATAATTTCGATGAAAGAATGGAACAAATACTGCCTAAGTTTACCGCAGTTAATGGCGATTTTGCTGAGTACGCATTGCAAAATGGTTGGGTGGATGGCTTAAGAAGCCGTAATGAATTCCGCGAAGAAATGGTTGCTTTACTTGGTGAAGCGGATAACAAGAAAGGCTATAACACCATTAGCTACGAGAAATACCTAGGCTTAATTACGCCTGCAATAGCGCTTCCAGAATCGAGCAAAGATAAAGTCGCTATCATTGTAGCTAAAGGTACAATTTTAGATGGCTCGCAAAAAGCTGGCACAATTGGCGGAGATAGTACGGCTGCATTATTACGAAAAGCACGCTTAGATGACAAAGTTAAAGCTGTTGTCTTACAAGTTGATTCGGGTGGCGGTAGCGCATTTGCTTCAGAAGTTATTCGTAAAGAAGTTGATTTGATTAAAGCTGCTGGCAAACCTGTCGTTGCTTCAATGGCAACTTATGCTGCATCTGGCGGTTACTGGATATCAGCTAGTGCTGACGAAATCATAGCTGAACCAAGCACCGTAACCGGGTCAATTGGTATTTTTGGCATGATCACAACTTTCGAAAATACTTTAGAGTACGTTGGCGTAAGAACAGATGGTGTTGGGACAACTGATTTTGCTGGAATGTCTCCTACTCGTGAATTATCAACGGGTTTAAAGCAAATCATTCAAATGAATATTGAACGCGGTTACGAACGCTTTATTAATCTTGTTGCGACTGAGCGTGGTATGACAGCCGAAGCCGTTGACAAAATAGCTCAAGGTCGTGTTTGGATTGGTACGCAAGCATTGGAATTAGGTTTAGTCGATAAATTAGGTAACCTTCAAGATGCTATTGAATCAGCAGCAGCATTGGCCGAGCTTGAAGACTATGACACTAAATATATAGCTAGAACCTTGTCCGAAAAAGAGCTTTTCTGGCAAGGATTTTTAAACTCATCAGTATCGATTTTCTCTGGTTTAGAAGTAGAAGCTAACAAGAGTGCTTTCCAAGAAATTTTGGCAAAAGTTGATGCTGATTTGAAACAGTTCACACAGTTAAATGATCCTTTATCAACATATGCTATGTGTATTGAGTGTCGTGTTGACTGAGTTCATCAGCTCCGATTTTGAACAATAGGACTTTTGGGTTTATTACCTTTTAAATAAAAGTAAAAATGGACAGTTTCGGCTGTCCATTTTTTTTTGCCTAAAGTAAACTACAAACATGACAGACTCCGAATTACTCACTACCGCGAATACGGTAATTGCACAAACAATATCGCTTGCACAGAACCACTTTGTGGAAGCCTATTCCATACCCTCGGTAGCTTTGAACCAACATGGTAAAATAGCCGGTAGTGCACATTTACAAAAAAATCTCATTAAGCTAAATAGAAAGCTATTTTTACAAAACCAGCATGCATTTGTTGAGCAAGTGATACCTCATGAAGTAGCACATATTGTTTGCTTTCAAAAGTTCGGTAAAGTCAAACCACATGGCCCGGAATGGCAATCTGTCATGCGCCTAGTATTTAACATACCAGCAGAAGTAACACATAAGTTTGATGTTAAGAACGTGGGAATGAGAGAGTTTGCGTATCAATGTAATTGCAGTGAGCTAATGTTAAGCGCAACACGCCACAATAAAGTAACGCGCGGCAGACAACAATATCGTTGCCAAAAATGCCGTGCGATACTGCAGGCTTGTCCAACAGAAGCTGACTTAAACAGCCATAGTTAACCCAGGTTTGACTAAAAAAGGTGTTTAGTAAAAGCTTTATCGAGCTCCGAAAATGCCGTTTTTAGTAAGCTAGCAAGCTCTTGGAATCTTGGTTGATGTTTTGGATGCTCAAGCGCACAGCCTTGCTGTTGCATTTTCAAATGAATTTCTTTGTACCAATATCTAATTGCGGGGGGTAACACTTTTTGCGAGCGAAATCCAAGCCATAACAAACCTTGAATAGGTAAACTCAAGAAGAAAACACCTAGCGTGAGCGCTTGAGGCAGTTGCGACGTACCCATAAAGTGCAGCTGCACCGCAACCGTAATAACTGCCAACGCGGGCATGATTTTAAAGCCAAATTTTGTCGCCGCAATAATTCGGCACTCAGGGAATAAGCCATACAATTGCTTCTGCATTGGCCAGGACTGCATATAATCTTGGCCTTGCCGAATTATTTGGGGTAATTGATTCGCCATACATACTCACCGATTCAAATCTATATCAGGAACAGGGGGATTTTAGCATATAAAAGAAGCAATATTTTTTAAATTATTGCAAAACATTTGTAGATATAGTTATTTAACATGGAGGCTTTGCTAAAGTCAGTTTATAATGCTGCGCATATATGAAAAGATCATCATTGAATTAGTAACATTAATCCCAACATTGGTCTTATATTTAAACGTATTTTACGGAGATTTACATGTCACAAACCAGACACGTACCCTTGCTTATATTAGGGTCTGGACCCGCAGGATATTCAGCTGCTGTGTATGCCGCTAGAGCGAACTTAAACCCTGTGCTGTTGACCGGAATTCAACAAGGTGGTCAGCTAACAACAACCACAGAAGTAGAAAACTGGCCTGGTGATCCTGAAGGACTTACTGGCCCAGATTTGATGATAAGAATGCAAAAACATGCAGAAAAATTCGATACTGAGATCATTTTTGACCACATCAATAAAACCGACCTGAGTAAGCGTCCATTCACTCTCACAGGCGACCAAGGCACTTACACTTGTGATGCTCTTATTATCTCTACCGGTGCTTCAGCCAAATACTTAGGTCTGCCTTCAGAAACTGAATTTATGGGTAAAGGTGTTTCTGCTTGTGCTACTTGCGACGGATTCTTTTATAAAAATCAAAAAGTGGCTGTTGTTGGTGGTGGTAATACAGCTGTTGAAGAAGCCCTTTACTTATCAAATATTGCCTCAGAAGTTCATGTTGTTCATCGCAGAGAAACCTTTAGAAGCGAAAAAATTCTAGCTGACCGTTTGATGGAAAAAGCTAAGAATGGCAACGTTGTGCTTCATCTGAATAAAGAACTTGATGAAGTTTTAGGAGATAATATGGGTGTTTCGGGTATTAATATCAAAGACACCAAAACTGGAGACCTGGCAAAACTAGACCTCATGGGCTTATTTATCGCAATAGGACATTCGCCTAACACCGGCATTTTTGATGGCCAGCTAGAAATGAAAGACGGCTACATCAAAGTCAAGAGTGGGCTTGAAGGAAATGCGACACAAACTAGTGTTGAAGGTGTTTTTGCTGCAGGTGATGTTAGTGATCACGTATACAGACAAGCAATAACATCTGCTGGAACCGGCTGCATGGCGGCACTAGATGCTGAAAAGTTCTTGGATGCGCAGTAGCCACCCGAGCTATTTATGTCCGAGCTCTTTATGTTCAGACGGTTTATGTTTAAACCGCTATGGAAGCGCGACAAGCTGCTTAGGCTTGTCGCATGCTTGAGTTATTTAAACTAGACCACTCCAATCTCTTTCCTACTGTCGATTTGGCTTTAGATGAACCAAACGGCCTACTCGCGTTTGGCGGCGACCTATCCATAGAGCGACTTGTTAATGCCTATCACTCAGGAATATTTCCTTGGTTTGGTGACGAAGATCCCTACCTTTGGTGGTCCCCTGACCCACGCGGAATTTTGGAATTAAGTACTTTTCACGAATCCAAAAGCCTACATAAAACGCTGCGAAAATCACAGTATCAAGTTACCCTAAACAATAACTTTCTAGGGGTTATCAATCAGTGTGCAAAAATCCCTAGAAAATTGTCGGGCCTATGCCAAATAAGCGAAAGCAGTAATCAGACTTGGATCACCCAAGATATGATTGAGGCTTATATTAGAATGCACGATGCTGGGAACGCGCATTCGATCGAGGTTTGGCATAAACAAGCTTTGGTAGGCGGACTTTACGGGATATCAGTAGGTGGCGTATTTTGTGGGGAGTCAATGTTTCATTCAAAAACCGACGCTTCGAAAGTAGCTCTTTTGGCCCTTGTTAGGCATATGAAAGCATTCGACATGGGGTTTATAGATTGTCAAATGGAAACACCTCACTTAGCCAGCTTAGGCTGTAAAACCATAAACAGAATAGAATTTATAAACCGCCTCGGCGCACAAAAGGACCGCGAGTTTTCAAAAGATTTGTGGCGACCACAATCTTTAGGTAATTTATTTTGAAATTTGGCCTAACTCAGCAATTTGATTGTAACTATTTACCTGACCAACAAGAGCAGTTATTAGTTTGTGTAGAGCCTGCAGATGTTTTGAAAAACGTGTTTTCTGATTTAACCGAATCTGGATTTAGACGCAGCGGTTCACAAATTTATCGGCCACAGTGTTCGACATGCAAAGCTTGCCAATCAATTAGAGTGATAGCTCGAGTTTTCAAACATAGTAAAAGTCAAAAACGCGTACTAGTGAAAAATCGAGATTTAGTCATTCAAATCAGTAATCAAAGTAAACCAGAATACTATCCACTTTATGAAAGTTATGTTAACAAAATTCATTTCGATGGAAGCATGTTTCCCGCAACAAAAGAACAATACCAAGGCTTTGTAGATTGTGAATGGCAAAAACCTCTATTTATTGAAGCTTGGTTAGATAATAAATTGATTGGTGTTGCAGTAACGGACAAACTTGATTATGGCTACTCTGCGCTTTACACCTTTTTTGAACCTAGCATGAGTAAACGTTCGTTAGGAACATTTTTCATACTAAAACAAATTGAATTAGCGGCGGGTGAAAATCTACCTTATTTGTACTTGGGTTATCAGGTTGATGCTTGCCAAAAAATGAATTATAAACAGAACTTTTACCCGCATGAGCGATTCTTCGACAATAACTGGCATTTATCAGTAAAAAACACATGAACTCCTTTACATACCAGTGCATTTGGGTTAGATTCAGCGCGGAAAAAATAATGATTAACAAATTGAGGTTGTTGCTTTAGATGGCAAAAGAAGATTGCATTGAAATGGAAGGTACTGTTCTAGATACACTTCCAAACACCATGTTCCGAGTTGAGTTGGAGAATGGTCACGTAGTAACAGCGCATATTTCAGGTAAAATGCGTAAAAACTATATTCGTATATTGACGGGTGATAAAGTCACTTGTGAGATGACTCCATATGACCTCAGTAAAGGCCGTATCATCTACAGAGCGCGTTAATAAGCAAGGTCGTGTTAACATATAAAATGTATATGATTTTATCGCGCTGTCAATAACACGCCTCTGTAAAGCTGGTTTGTGATGTTTTCACGGACAACTGGCTAGACAATAAAAATTCAAAAAAAACCGCCTAAATTGGCGGTTTTTTATTTACAGCTTATTGATATAGAGTGACTCTAAGTTAAGCCTCTGTCTGTGCTTTGGTAAGAGATACATATGAAAACGTAAGGTCATCTTTCTTCAAGCCCACTTTAACTTCACCACCACTGCTCAACTTTCCAAACAAAAGCTCTGCAGCTAATTCTTTCTTAAGTTTCTCTTGAATGATACGAGCCATTGGTCTGGCTCCCATGGATTTGTCGTATCCTTTTTTCGCCAACCAATCTCTGGCCTTATCAGATACTTCTAACGATACACCTTTTTGATCTAGCTGCGCCTGAAGCTCAATAATAAACTTGTCTACAACCTGCAAAATAACTGTTTCATCCAAATGGTTAAACCAGATAATACCGTCTAATCTATTTCTAAACTCTGGCGAAAACGTTTTGTTAATTTCA
>CAJQOP010000078.1 GCA_905479945.1 uncultured Glaciecola sp.
GATTGAAGTAGTCAGTAGTCAGTTTTGATTGAAATATTCAGTGGTCAGTTTGAATAAAGTAGCCACTATAGTCAGTTTCGATTGAATTAGTCAGTGGTCAGTAGATTAAAGTAGTCACTATAGTCAGTTTGGGTTGAAGTAGTCAGTGGTCAGTAGATTAAAGTAGTCACTATAGTCAGTTGGGATTGAAGTAGTCACTATAGTCAGTTTGGATTGAAGTAGTCACCATAGTCAGTTTGGATTGAAGTAGTCAGTGGTCAGTTTGATTAAAGTAGTTACTATATGATCCCCTCGAATTTAACTCAACGATATTATCGTTGCTGCAAAGTAAAACAATAAGGTTAGCCAAAAACATGTTACAGATATACAACACATTAACGCGTAAAAAAGAGCCCTTTACTCCGCTGGTTGCGAATAAAATTGGCCTATATGTGTGTGGTATTACTGTATATGACCTTTGTCATATGGGCCATGCCCGCACTTATTTGAGCTTTGATACTATGGTTCGGTATCTTCGTCATGCAGGCTATGAAGTGAACTATGTGCGCAATATTACTGATGTCGATGACAAAATTATTCAACGCGCCATTGCCAACAATGAAACACCTGACCAACTTACGGACCGCACGATAGGCATGATGCATGAAGATTTTGCATCAATAAACTTATTGGAGCCTGACGTTGAGCCGCGAGTCACTGAGCATATGGATGAAATCATAGATGTCATTCAACGCCTAGTGGATAAAAAACATGCTTATCAGGCAAGCTCTGGTGATGTTTTATTCGACGTTAGCTCTTATGAGCAATATGGTCAGTTAAGCAAGCAGGATTTATCTCAGTTGCAATCTGGCGCTCGTGTTAAGACGTCAAGTGATAAAGATGACCCTCTCGATTTTGTCTTGTGGAAATCAGCTAAACCTGAAGAGCCAAGCTGGGCCTCACCATGGGGAAATGGCCGCCCAGGCTGGCATATAGAGTGTTCTGCGATGAATTACAAACACTTAGGTGAACACTTTGATATTCATGGCGGTGGCTCTGACTTGATGTTCCCACATCATGAAAATGAAATTGCACAGTCATGCTGCGCATTTGATACACCTTACGTGAATACTTGGATGCATGCTGGCATGGTGCAGGTGGACGACGTTAAGATGTCAAAGTCATTGGGCAACTTTTTTACTTTGCGTGATGTGCTTAAAGTACACGATCCTGAAACGCTACGCTTCTTTTTGATGTCAGCGCATTACCGCAGTCAGTTAAGTTATTCTCAAGACAGCATTTCGCAAGCAAAAGCGGGGTTAGAGCGCCTTTACACAGCACTGCGTGATGTTGAACCTAATATGGATGTTGATTTAGCGAAAGATAGTTATCTCGAACGATTTGAAGCAGCGATGAACGACGACTTCAATATGCCGATAGCATTTTCTGTTTTGTTTGATGTAGCAAAAGATTTGAATAAAGCGGGCGATAGCCAAGCAGCTCAAGACCTCGCGGGTATCTTGAAAAAACTTGGCGCTATTTTAGGTATTCTGCAAATGAATCCTTTGGAATACTTACAAGGACATGTTGCAGGCGAGGGCGCTGATGACTTCGCGGCTAAAGTTGAAGCTCTGATTGAACAACGCAATACTGCGCGTGCAAACAAAGATTGGCCTGCTGCTGATGCAGCACGCGATGGTTTAAATGAATTGGGTGTGGTTTTAGAAGATGGGCCTGCAGGCACAATTTGGAGAAAAGGGTAACAGTATTTACTTTATCTAAACTTAGCCTGCATTGGCTACTTGTCCGCCATCCAAAACAATAGTGTGACCACACACATAGTTGCTAGCGCGTGAGCAAAGATAAATAGCTGTGCCAGCGATATCAGCAAGTTCACCCGTTTTGCGAGCAGGGAGACTATTCGCAATCTCTTGTTCGTGCACCAAGATGTGCTTGGTCATTTTGCTCGGGAAAAAACCGGGCGCAATACCATTGATATTGACGTTACTAGGACGAATATCTGCTGCCATATGCCGAGTCATTTGAATGACAGCTGCTTTGCTAGCAGAATAGGAGTAGTTGTTCATGCGGGGATTGGTGATGCCATTTACAGAGGCAATATTCACCACACGTGAGGGTTCATCCTTTGTTCCAGCTAAGCGCAAAGCGGGTAATAAACGTTTGCTTAGAAAGAAAATAGATTTCACATTTAAATCCATTACCTTGTCCCAACCAGATTCAGGGAACTCGTCGATGGGGGCTCCCCATGTTGCACCTGCATTATTAATTAGGATGTCGATTTTTGGCTCTCTCTTAAGCATTTTATCTGCAAAAGCATCAACCCCAGCCATCGTTGATAGATCAGATTGAATAGCTATGCATTCACCTATTTTGGATAGTTCAGCTGCGGTATCCTGCAACTGTTCCAGTTTGCGAGCAGTGATGTAGGTTTTAACCCCATTTTCGACAAAACCACGCGCTATCATTGCACCTATTCCGCTTGAACCACCTGTAACCAATGCAACCTTCCCAGCAACTGAAAAAAAATTGTTCATGTATGTTCACTCTTATTTGTAAATTATTTTTTCATAAGTTCACTTACTATACTTCAATGACGATGAGTGCGGAATAATTACTTAAACGCTTCCACAATGAATTGGTATGTCTTTGGTAATGGCATTTTTTCTAGCCTAAAAAATAGAAGATACCAGTGAAATTGAAGAATGAGGATATAGCCGTCGCGGCAAAAGCTGCCACGATGACGATAATGCGCCCCTTAGTCTAGTTTTGACTGAGTACAGTTGCGAGCTCGCTAGGGCATATATTAGGATAAGTACTTAGTTATTGTGGTACTGGGTCAAAACCTAATCCGTCATTCGTTTTTATTGCTCAATTTGCAAAGGGGATCTGCAGAAGTGTTTACATATCATCGTTTTACTATTGGCATAATGCTTTCAATCGGTAGCGTCTTGCTGTTAATGGCTGCGGCAGTCGAGAGTAAACAAGACATAGTTTCCGTGCAGCTCGCGACTGTATATGACAATCAAGACATCCAGTCCTATTTGGTCAGTGAGAAGTATGACGGAATTCGTGCTATTTGGAAAAATGGAGAGTTGAGAACACGCAAGGGCAATCTCATTCATGCTCCGGGTTGGTTCATTCAAGATCTCCCCGACATTTGGCTTGATGGTGAGCTTTGGTACAAACGAAATGATTTTGAGTATGTCGCTTCTACTGTCAGCAAACATAGAGCAATTGATAGCGAGTGGCGAAAAATAAAGTACATGGTGTTTGACGCTCCAAATACCGATGCACCTTTTCATCTGCGCGCCGCTTCATACAGCGCACTTTTGCATGAATTAGATATCAGCCATGTCGTTCCAGTAGAGCAGCTTCGGATAGACACTAATGATGCCTTAGCCGGCTTGTTGCAGAGCTACACAGGAAATGGTGCTGAGGGTTTAATGATACATAAAGCTGACGCTTTGTTTATCAGGGGGCGCAGTAACAATCTGCTCAAGCTAAAAAAACATGAGGATGCTGAAGCAGTCGTGTTGAAACATATACAAGGAAAAGGGAAATATAGTAATAGCCTTGGCTCAATGCTGGTGAAATATCGCAATGCACAGAGCAAAACTATTCAGTTCAAAATTGGTACTGGTTTTAGCGACGAAGAAAGAAACAATCCGCCACCAATTGGCAGTACAGTTACTTTTCGATATTTTGGCTATACCAAGGGCGGTGTTCCCAAATTTGCTAGCTTTATGCGTATTCGAAATGAACTCTGACTGGTGCATTTAATTTGATGAAGCTAAGCTTAATTCCACCCTTGTGTCCACATTGTAGCGTCATTTAGGTCTCGCCAATTAATGTTGGTTTCTTTTTTATTAATAATAGCTTGAATAACACATTCGACTACTCTTTGCTCTTCATCGTATTGCACATTGATAATGACCCAATGCTTTTGCTTATGAATAGAGTTGATTGCAGTCCATTTGCTGTTCTGCAATTTTTTCGGGTTTATCTTTTTTAGCGCAGTCATTTTAAAGTGGTGCCTACGTACGAGTCACATCAACATAAAGTTTCAGTTTCTGACCTGGTTGCAAGTAGCGTTTATTGTTAAGGTCATTCCACTTTTTGATGTCACTGATTTTAACCTTGAACTTGCCTGCAATTAGAGAAAGTGAATCACCATTTCTAACAGTGTAAGTTAGCTTTCGCATAATACTGTTATCAGTCTGATCTTTAGAAACCTGATTGACCCATACAACTAAATCTTTGCCCGGTCTCAATGGATCACGAGGTGCCATGCCGTTCCATTTCGCCAGATCTCTGACTGCTACTTTATATGCACGCGATAGATCCCAGAATGTATCACCGCTCTTAATTTTATGTGTAAGTTGATAAGCCCCTTTTTTCTCTGCTTGCTTTCGCACTAAGCGCTGTTCAGAAGACAATGAGTATTCTTCCATGCTCTTTAGAGCAATTGGGACTAGAAGAAAATCATTGGTGTATATCACATTATTTTTCATGCCGTTAATGCTTTGAATAACACCGGTAGTAGTATTGTATTTGTTAGCTATGAGACCTAGGCTTTCACCTGATTTCACTTTGTGACGGACCCAATTAAGCCGGTCCTTCGCATCTGTATTTGCCAGTGCTATCTTAAATTCTTCAGCAACTTGAAGTGGCACAACTAAACGATGAGGGCCATCAGGATCGGTAGCCCAGCGATTATAACCAGGGTTTAGTGAATGCAACTCTTTAGTCGTTAAACCCGCTTTTTTAGCGGCTACCGCCAAATCAATTTGCGAGCCTACATCGACTATCTCTATTACCTGCTGATTGCTTATTGTTGGCCAGTCAAATGAATAATCCTCTTTGTTAGCTAAAATATCAGCTAGAGCGAGAAGCTTAGGCACATAGGCTTCGGTTTCTCTGGGTAAGTCTAATGACCAAAAATCAGTTGCTTTGCCTTTACGTTTGTTACTGCGAATGGCACGCATGACTCTGCCTTCACCACTATTATAAGCCGCTAATGCATGTAACCAGTCGCCGTCGAACATTTTGTGCAAACGTTGTAGATACTTGATTGCACCTTCTGTTGAAGCAATTACATCGCGGCGTCCGTCATACCACCAAGTTTGTTTCATCCCGTAATTTTTGCCCGTGCCAGGAATAAATTGCCACATTCCAGCAGCTCGCCCATGAGAATAAGCAAATGGGTCAAATGCACTTTCAACAATAGGCAACAGTGCAATTTCTGCTGGCATGCCGGCACGCTCTAGTTCTTCAACAATATAGTAAAGAAAGGGCTCTGCGCGTTTAGACACTCTCTTCATATAAGAAGGGTGACGGAGAAACCAATTTTTTTGAGAGTTTATGCGTTTTCGATTAGGCACGTCAAACGTGAAATTTTGCCTTATTCTTTCCCATGAGTCAGTAATTGCTATGGGTGCAGGGACAGCTTCTACTATTAAGTTGAGCTCAATTGGAGCTGCAGGGTGCATGACGGCAACAACGCCCTCATTAGCGACAGCACAAGATGTTTGTGCTGTGCTAGCTGCAACTTCGCACGTAAGTTCATCGTGATCAGGTTTTAACTCTTCTGTCGATACTGCTTGTGCATTTGTTACTTCGTTCTTTGCAAATTGTTCTGTTAATACGCAGCCACTTAATAACAATGGCAGCAATACAGCTGTAATATATTTCATTTGTCTCCAATCTGTAATAGCGTGCTAATTTTTTATCTCTATTCGAATTCTAGCTTATTTCAATACTGCATTTTACTTATCAACAGACCACCAATTTCAGCTTTTTTATAAGTTCCAGCAGGCGATAGTAACAAACTTTACAGTTGATTAGAAATTGTCCTTACATTGCCTCAATGCAGCAAATACTTCGACTTCAGATTGGGTTGATAAGTTCATGATTTCTTCAATATTTTGTTTAATACTGCTGTTGTTGCAACGCAAGAACGGATTTATCATTTTTTGTGTTTGAATGGAGCTTGGTAGCGTAATTTGATTTTGTTTACGCTGCTTTTCAGCCCAATCTGTATATTTTTGTAACTCAACATTGTTGTTATCAACATGGGCTGCAAAAGCCAAATTCGCGAGGGTATATTCATGCGTACAGTACACTTTTGTTTTATCTGGAAGCTGCGCTAGTTTTTGCAATGATTGGTAAAATACATCAGGTGTGCCTTCAAACATTCGACCGCATCCAGCAGAGAATAAAGTGTCTCCACAAAACAGCAAGTCATCATTGTAAAAAACAATATGGTCCATCGTGTGGCCCGGTGTTTCCAATATGCTCAGTTCAATTTGAGGTTGTTGTATGGAAACCAAATCACCTTGTGATAAACGATTTTGGACTGCGCTGATCTTAGGGTTCGTAGGGCCATAAATTGTAATATCAGGATAAGCTTCTATCAGCGCATCAATACCACCTGTATGATCATAATGATGATGGGTAATTAGAATGCTTGTGAGCGTAAGCTTTTTTTCCTCTAAGGCGCGAATAACTGGCTGAGCATCACCTGGATCAACTATACAAGCAAACTGGGTATCGTGAATGCACCAAATGTAATTGTCGGTGAAGGCGGGAATAGCAAAAACATGATTCATATGCACTCTTCTATTTGTAGCTAATTTTTATTCATCTAATTTAATATTATTACGCTTGCAAGTCGATGCTTGTTCACTATAACCTTGTTACATCTTATTTCTATCCTTTGGAAATTAATACATAGTGATGCGCTCAGCTCTCAGTAGCACTAAGCCAAAATATCCAAGCTCATGGAAAGCGTTGAGCCAAGGCGACCTTATCAGGGAGGAGCTTGAACTTGCATGTGCGCCTGTTGTAGAGCGTATATTTGGATATCACTTTGTAAGGCTTGGCGCTCTGAGCAGCGAAATAAATATTCCAAGTTGTCCAATAAAGCATATCGTTAATATGACTGAGCAAGAGCTAGAAAATTCTAGCGTAAGGGGTATTTCAAGAGATTTACCACTTCAGCAAAATTCTGTTGATGCGTTCTTATTGGCCGCAGAGCTCGATTTTGCTCAAGATCCGCATCAAATTCTTAGGGAGATTGACCGTGCTATTACCGCTAATGGTCAGCTTATTATCGCGGGCTTTAATCCATTTAGCTTAGCCGGACTGCTCAAATACTTGCCAATCAACAAAGATAACTTACTGCATCAAGGACGTTTTTTTACCAGTGCGCGAATAAAAGATTGGCTGCAACTGCTGGGTTTTGAAATTGTAGAACAAGAGCAAGTTATGTATTCATCATTGTTTGCAAGCCAGCGCTTTTTGCCTGGTTCGACCTTACAGCGTTTTTGTAAACGTTACTTTCCTGGTTTTTCGTCTATGTATATTCTAGTTGCTCGTAAACGTGAAATACCGCTATCGACTATTAAGCCTAATTGGAAGGTGAAAAAACCGAGCTTTTCAGCTGCTAGCGCCAGGATAAGACATTCTAGGGAAGGAAATCGTCAGTAACAGACTTCCTTCCTAGTTATGTTTGGCTAGTAGAGCTTTTTTGATAATGCCTTGCCAATAATGCCTTGCCAATAATGCCTTGCTAATAATGCTTCGAATATGACTTTATTTTACTTTCATGCCTGGTTTTGCGCCATCATTAGGTTCAAGGATAAATATCTCACTGCCACCTGGACCTGCAGCTAAAACCATACCTTCAGACATACCAAAACGCATTTTCCTTGGCGCCAAATTAGCCACCATTACCGTCAATTTCCCTTCAAGATCTTCAGGTTTGTAAGCAGACTTAATACCAGCGAATACTTGTTTTGTTTCGCCACCCAAGTCAAGTTCCAACCTGAGTAACTTATCCGCTTTTTCAACATGTTCAGCTTTTGCAATAAGCGCTACTCGTAGATCAATTTTTGCAAAGTCTTCAAAGCTAATCATCTCAGCAATAGGGTCTGCTTCTAGTGGCGATTGCTTGCTTGCCACAAGGTCATCGTCAACTGGCGTGTTATTACTCACAGGCAGTACATTATCACCCGTAGTCTTAGTTTTGACTGGTTTTGTTTGCTTCTTAGCAGTATTGATTTCTTTAGCAGGCCCCAAATTATCTTTAGAATCATCAATAATGGCGTTTACTTTATCCATTTCAACACGTTGTAATAATGCTTTAAATTTATTGATAGGCTGGCCTAATTTAACTTCTTGTGCGCTTGCCCATATGAACTCGTCGTTCAGGAATACTTGTGTTTGCTCTGACAACTTAGGCATTACAGGAGTCAAATAGACCACTAAGATTCTAAAAAGGTGAATGCCCAATGAGCATACATCATGAGTTAAGGCCTGTTTTGATTCGTCTTTGACTGTGACCCATGGCGCTTGCGCATCTATGTATTGATTCGCTTTATCTGCTAATGCCATTATGTCGCGCATTGCTTTATGATATTGACGAACTTCAATATGGCCCGCGATGGTTTCACTGGCATTTTGGAACTCAGCTAAAAGCTCTGGGTTCTCTATATTATTTGATAGCTTACCGTCGAAGCGTTTAGTGATAAAGCCAGCGCATCTGCTTGCGATGTTGACTACTTTGCCGACTAAATCTGAATTTACCTTTTGTACAAAATCTTCGAAATTTAAATCAATATCGGTAACTGAGTCATTCAATTTTGAAGCGAAGTAGTAACGCAAGTATTCTGGATTAAGATGGTCTAAGTAGGTTCTTGCTTTAATGAACGTACCTGTCGATTTTGACATTTTCGCGCCATTCACCGTTACAAAACCATGAATGTTGACACCAGTCGGTTTTCTAAAACCGGCGCCTTCAAGCATTGCCGGCCAAAACAAGCAATGGAAGTAAGTGATGTCTTTGCCTATGAAGTGATAAAGCTCGGTATCAGTATCTTGCGCCCAAAATGGCTCGTCATCTATACCGTTGGCGTCACAAAAGTTTTTGAAGCTAGCCATATAGCCAACGGGTGCGTCAACCCAAACATAAAAGAACTTTCCTGGAGCATTGGGGATCTCAAAACCAAAATAAGGTGCGTCGCGGCTAATGTCCCATTGCTTTAAGCCTTGCTCAAACCATTCTTCAAGCTTATTTGCCATCTCATTTTGAATAGCACCTGAGCGGATCCAGCCTTTAAGCATCTCTTCAAACTTGGGTAAATCAAAGAAATAGTGCTCAGAGTCTTTTAATATCGGGGTTGCCCCTGAAACCACGGAGCGTGGGTTTTTTACTTCTGTCGGACTATAAGTGGCGCCGCAGACATCACAGTTGTCACCGTTTTGATTTTCAGCACCACAACTTGGGCAATCTCCTTTAATGAAACGGTCTGGCAAGAACATTTCTTTCTCAGGGTCGTACAATTGACTGATCGTGCGCTTGCTTATATAGCCTGCGTCATTTAACCGATTATAGACTAATTCACAAAGTGCCTTGTTTTCTTCAGAATGAGTCACATAATAGTTGTTATAGTCGACATGAAAGTCGATTAGGTCTTGGTGATGTTCGTCGCGTGTTTGTGCCACCATTTGTTCAGGTGTAATGCCTAGTTCTTGTGCTTTAAGCATCACTGGCGTGCCGTGAGCGTCATCAGCACATACGCTATAGCATTCATGGCCGCGCATTCGCTGAAAGCGAGTCCAAATATCGGTTTGGATATGCTCTAAAAGGTGACCTAAATGAATAGAACCATTGGCGTAGGGCAGTGCGCTGGTAGTAAGGATTCGACGCTTTGAAACAGGTTGTGCTGGAGAAGTAGGCATAGAGTGCTTTTAGTCAATTTCACAAAATAATAATTATAGGCAGATGGTAGCCCAAACAAGGTTAATTTGCATTACGTAATTAGGTGTTTTAAGCAGTTTTACGGGGTTAGGGAGTGAAAAGTGTTTTTTTCGAAAGCAAAGCAGGAAAGAAATCAGGACATCGAACAAGCGGTTGCTCAATTTTATGGTTTATCAACTCAAAACATAAACAGCGGCGCGATTGTTGCCATGACGGATGCAGCTAAATACAATGCGAATAAAAAGCAAACGATTGAATTGAGTCTTGGCTTCACAGTAAAGAGCACAACAGATGAATTAATTGCTTATTTGAAAGCGCAGTTGCCAAATTTGCAAGACTGCAAATTTTCAACATCATTTAATGTGCCTATTGCACAGGCAAAACTGGCACCCATTCCAAATGTAAAAAATGTTATTGCAGTTTCTTCTGGTAAAGGTGGTGTAGGGAAGTCCGCGACTGCGGTAAATTTAGCCTACGCTTTGCAGCAAGAAGGTGCCAGAGTAGGAATTTTGGATGCCGATATTTATGGCCCCTCTGTTCCCATTATGCTGGGAAACCCGAGTGCACATCCTGACAGCAAAGATAACCGAACAATGCATCCGTTAATGGTAAAAGGGGTTGCAGCTAATTCTATCGGCTACCTGGTAGATAGTGACAGCGCAACTATTTGGCGAGGGCCAATGGCAACCAAAGCGCTAAAGCAGCTTATTTACGAAACAAAATGGCCATTAATTGACTATTTAATTGTAGATTTACCTCCCGGTACCGGTGATGTTCATTTAACGATGGCGCAACAAGTCCCGTTATCGGCAGCAGTTATAGTGACTACCCCGCAAACATTGGCCACGGCGGATGCTAAAAAGGGCATTGCTATGTTTGAAAAACTTGAGATACCTGTGCTGGGTGTTGTTGAAAATATGAGTTACTTTGAATGCAAATGCGGAGAGAAATCTTATCCTTTCTCGCAAGGCGGTTCGGTGACATTAGCCAAGGAACACGGCACTGAGGTACTTGGCGAACTGCCGCTAAGTAATTCTATTCGAGAACATGCGGATGAAGGCAAGCCTATTGTTATTAGTCAACCAGAAAGTGAAGTCGTTTCTATTTATCAATCTATTGCGAGAAAAGTATCGATTGCTGTTGGTACCAAATTAGCCCCACATCAGCTCGTTAGAGGGCGTAGTGAGTCGAGTAACAATGGGGTGAACATTCAGATAGTAAATAAACAATGATTTAACTGGCATTATCGCCTCGGCGCTATTTTCACAGCGCTATTTTCATAGCATTACTGTCTTAGCATCATTAGCTGATGTTGAAGTCGGTCACTTCTAAAGTACAGTTTGAAGAGTATCGATATTGCGTTGTTGCAACAGGCACAAAGTGTGATCATAATACAGCCTGAGCAATTCATCGCGTTGGTTAACATAGTTTGGGAATTCACAGCATGCGTTTATGTGACAAGGATATTTATCAGTATATCCAAGATGGAAAAATTAAAATCGACCCGACGCCTGATTACGAAGAAATCAGTGGCCTCACAGTAGATGTTCGCTTAAGTAACAAGTTTAGAGTTTTCCAAGATCATGCTGCACCATATATTGATTTGAGTGGCCAGAAAGAGAGCGTGCAAAAGGCCTTAGATTCGGTAATGAGTGACGAAATCACCATTGATGATGAGGGTTCATTTTATCTACATCCAGGCGAACTTGCGATTGCCGTAACTCATGAGTCTATTACTTTACCTGACAATATTGTCGGGTGGTTAGATGGACGTTCATCATTAGCTCGATTGGGTTTGATGGTGCATGTCACTGCTCACAGAATTGATCCGGGTTGGTCTGGCCAAATCGTACTTGAGTTTTTCAACAGCGGTAAGTTGCCACTTGCGCTAAAACCAAAGATGAAAATTGGTGCCATTAGTTTTGAAGTGTTAAGCGGTAGCGCAGAAAAACCATACAATGCAAGAGTAGACGCAAAATACAAAGATCAAACAGGCGCTATCGCCAGCC
Organism: uncultured Glaciecola sp.; assembly: GCA_905479945.1. GTDB lineage: Bacteria > Pseudomonadota > Gammaproteobacteria > Enterobacterales > Alteromonadaceae > Glaciecola. The sequence continues at coordinate 11,770 of CAJQOP010000078.1, forward strand.
GCATTAGTTCTGATGATAAAAGCTAAAAATCAAATAGCTAAGCCTAAGCAGATAATCCAACGTGGATAGATAGCTTAGGCTATCTCGGCGGGTCAACTCGACTCGTTTTGCTACCGTTTAAGCGATACCATCCTGCAATAGAGTACCTATCTCGCTGGGTTGTGAGTACTTCATGCGGAAACTCTTCGCTTAAGAATATGGCAATAGTGCCTAAAGCGGGAACAACTTTTAAACCATCAATATCTGCTTTATCTCGATAAACGACTAATTCACCTCCGTCATCAATTTGCCAATCTGGATTTAAGTAAGCAACGACAGACAATACGCGATTGGCTTCACCTTTAAATGCATCCATGTGACGTTTATAAAATGAGCCTGCTGCATATCTCGCAAAGTGGCTTTCAAACGAGAATAAGCCTAAGAACAGGTGCTCGTTTAAATATGTTTGCAGGTCTGCAGTCCATTTCAGCCAGGCTCTGCTTGCATCGCTTGAATCGTTTATCCAGCAAATTTCATCACGGCGCACAAATTCATTCTGCATATGTTGGCGTTGGCGACCAATACCGGCTTCAATAAAATCATCTTCAGAAATACTCTTAACTTGCTCCAGCAAGCCATGGGATAATTCAAGAGGCAAAGCAAAAGCCGCAATACAATAGCCCTTGCTTGTTATATCGTTGGCTACTTTTTCATAAATTGACTTGTTGTGCTTATCAGTTATGTCATTAGCGATGCTGTTATGATGAAGTTTGAGAACTTCCATAAGAATGTCAGTGATAAAACCACGACTTTTACAGTGTTTAAGTAGCATTAACAAGGTTTAAATACTGCCGCCAAATAATTAAAATAAAATAACGGTGGAATTATGGGGTGCAATCAATATAATACGCGCTTCGGTCGGTGTGTGGCGCAGCTTGGTAGCGCACTTCGCTGGGGGTGAAGGGGTCGTAGGTTCGAATCCTATCACACCGACCAAACTTCCGCATGATGATATGGGCTAGTGATCGACCACTAGAGTTATTGTCTGGCTAGACCGAACAGTAAAAAAACGTTACTTTATACAATCTAAGCGTATTTAAAACATATCTCGTAATGTGAATCTAAAAAAAGAGACCTCAGTGGAACCAGTTCTTACACCCAGTGCAGTTGAAATTATCCAGTTGGCTTTAGCGCCCATTTTTCTTATTGTTGGTATTGGCACTTTGGTCAACGTTGCTACAGGCCGAGTTTCCAGAGTTATAGACCGAGCAAGATGGTTTGAAAATTTGGCGAGGGAAGAACCTGAGCGCATAAATCAAAAAGCTAGACGCGAAATTCGAGCGTTAAACAAACGTATGAGACTCGCTAATTGGTCAATAAATTTTTTAATTGGCTCGGCGGTTGTAACTTGTATCAACGTTATGCTGGTGATGGTCAATGGCCTGATAATCGCTAACTTAGATACCACAATTATAGTCACCTTTATGGTCTGCATGACTTTTTTAACAGGGGGCTTAATTGCGTTCTTTCTTGAAGTGAGCTTAGCAACGGCTACTTTAAAAATCAGAGCCGTAGATATAAGCCAGTTTAAGAAAAATTAGTTACTTCCTTTGGTTTCTCTAGCTCAGTATAGCCACTGTTTTTATTTGTGCCCAAATAGTCATTCCCACCATTAAAAATAAGTCGTCTACTGATTTACGGGTGACTTGAGCTACAATTTCAATTTGATTTAATTCAATCGTTACTAGGGCTGTTGCTGAAGAGTTGTCGATTTCAATGCCCGCAATGCGGCCTTCTATTCGATTTAAAATGGTGCTGTCTTTTTGATCGTCCAAAGACAGACTAACGTCGTTCGCCAATATACGCAGTCGCAGCAATTTGCGAAGCGTTTGGTTGTTATCCTGCAACCACAGGCTATTTCCACCAAATTCTGCTTTGATAAGATGCCAGCGCTCATTTTTTTCCGTAACTCTCGCATGAATAATGGTACTTGTTTCCATTTTGTAGGCATTAGGCAGGCTACTATGCGCAAATACATCATTAATTTCCCCCTGCAAAGCAACTTGCCCATTATTTAATATAATCACGTGGTCGGCTAATTTGCAGACCTCATCTGTGGAATGACTGACGTATAAAATGGGCAAATCAAACATATTTTGCAATGCCGCTAGGTAGGGAAGCACCTCGTGTTTGCGCGCATTATCAAGTGAAGCTAAGGGTTCGTCCATAATTAGCAGCTTAGGCTTTATAAGTAATGCTCGTGCAATCGCGACTCTTTGTTTTTCGCCACCGGATAATTGTTCAGGCTTATGCAATAACAAGCTAGCGATGTCGAGTGCACTAACGACTTCTTCGTAAAACGCTTTCTTTATTTTCTCATGGCTTCTCTTAACTGCGAATTGAAGGTTGTTTTTAACATTCAAATGCTCGAATAAGCGCGCATCTTGAAATACAAACCCAATTTCACGTTTATATGCTGGCAAAAATATGTTTTCGTCTTGCCATATTTTATTGCCAAGCTTCAATTGCCCTTTAGCCTTGCTTTCTAGTCCAGCAATGCATCTTAGTAATGTTGTTTTTCCGCTGCCTGATTCACCAAGTATTGCGGTTATTCCTTGGCTTGGAAATTCGCAGTCTATATCTAGTTGAAACGTTTTTGATTCGCTTTCTAAGCTTACCGCAAGCTTTGCATGAATCGTTGGTGCTGATGCTCTTAATTTTGCCATCGTTAACCTCCAATCCTAAATTTGCTGGCTAAGCCTCTTTTCTGGAAACTATATAAAAGTAATAAAGCGATAAAAGAGAAGCCGAGCATAACTGCTGAAAGACGATGAGCCCCAGAGTATTCAAGAGCCTCCACATGATCATAAATTTGAATGGATGCTACTTTGGTTTCCATTGGAATATTTCCGCCGATCATCAAAACAATACCGAACTCGCCTACCGTATGAGCAAAGCCTAAAATAGCGGCGCTAATGAAACCAGGTTTAGCAAGCGGGATCACAACATGGAAAAAAGTATCTAGGGGGCTTGAATTAAGCGTTGCAGCTGCCTCAAGAGGCTTTTTCCCAATTGCTTCTACAGCGTTTTGTATTGGCTGGACTACAAACGGAAGTGAATAAAATAGCGAAGCAATAACAAGCCCCCAAAATGTAAACGGCAATAAGCCCAAACCTAGTTTCTCAGTAAGTTGCCCGACAGGACCGTTTGGTCCCATTGCAATGAGTAAATAAAAACCTAGTACGGTAGGTGGCAATACTAAAGGTAAGGCTACCAATGCGTTTATTGGACCTCGTAACCAAGACTTAGTCCGAGCAAGCCAAATAGCAATTGGGGTGCCTATTACCATTAGAATAAGAGTAACAGTGAAGGCAAGTTTGAGTGTTAGCCAGATAGCATCAATGTCTGAATCGGTCAGTCCCATGCAAGTTCCTTTTTAGCAATACAGCTCTGTTTGCTTATTACGTTTAGTGTTTAGTGGCGCAATAACAACATCTGTTGCACGATGGATTATTGAGTTGTTGCCATTCAACTAACTAATTGGCTTTGCGAGCAACTTTATAATGGTGTGATTGTATGATGTTTTTCGCTTCATTGCTTTTCAAATATTCAAAAAATGCCACTGCTGCTATATTTTCTTTGCCATTGTCCAACAAAATTACATCCTGTTTAATTGGAGTGTATAGGCTTTCTGGTATCGCCCAATATGAGCCATGATTGGGTTTTTGTGAAAATGAAATGAAGCCAAGGTCGGCGTTACCGCTCGCCGTAAACTGAAAAGCTTGAGAAATACTTTCCCCCATGACCCACTTAGGTTTGCTTTTTGCCATTAAATCAAGCTTTTCCAAAACATCAACAGCTGCTTGACCGTATGGTGCAAACTTAGGGTTCGCTAATGCGATCTTCCTAAAGTTAAGTTGTTCTAATACCTTTGGCGAATTATCAATGAGTTGGCTGTTCGCAGACCACAAAACAAGTTGCCCAATTGCATAGGTAAATCGATTTGAATTTGTGCCTATATTGTTCTCTACGATTGCGCTCGGTTTTGCTTGGTCAGCGGATAAAAAAACATGAAAAGGAGCGCCATTGATGATCTGCGCGTAAAGCTTACCTGATGCGCTATATGAGACTACTATTTGATACGATGTTTGTTTTTCAAACGCGGCAATGAGTTCTTTCATCGGATTGATAAAATTTGAGGCAACAGCCACTCGTGCTCGCATAGGTGATGTTTGCGCCATCTTCTTTGTTGCAGAGCTAGCTTCTCTTTGAGTGCTTACAAAATCGCAACTTTGTAGGCCAAATGCGATAAGCAAGAAAATGCCGTAAAAGGGTAATGTCAATTTCATCTTATAATATTTTTATTTTTGTAATTTCACAGATATAAATACTATCAGTTATTTTCGAGCGCTTTATGACTATATTTGATGTCGAATTATTAACTTATTCATAGAGCCCATCCTTGAGTTTGGCTCTTTTGCTACAACACGTTTTGTTAAGTGTAATTTTGTGTCACACTCATTCATAGGTCGACAAACTATAAAAACAAATCATGATGGAAAATATCAAATGAAAAACTTTTTTAAACTAAGCGCCTTATCCTTAGTTATATCTCTTGTTGCATGTTCTGAGGTGCCTGAGACAGCATCTAATTCAGTTGAGGCGGTCGATAAAACGCCCATAAAAGAACTGTCAGCAACAGTCAAAATAGAGGCTGGTAAGGATTATCATTCCTATGCCAATCCTGAAGAAATTCTAATTACGCATTTAAACCTTGATTTGACCGCTGATTTTGAAGCTAAAAAGTTAATAGGGAGCGTTCAAGTTACCGTTGATAGACAGCAGGACGATGCCAATGAATTAGTGCTTGATACGCGTGATTTAGCCATAAGCAGTGTAACAAGCAATGGCGAGGAAATTGTTTTTGAGCTTAAGCCTGCCGATGAAAATCTAGGCGCAGCGCTGCACATTATTCTTCCAGAAAACGCTAACAAAGCTACCATTAATTACGAAACTTCTCCTTCAGCATCGGGCGCACAATGGCTTACGCCAGCTCAAACTGCAGGTAAAAAGCACCCATTTTTATTTACTCAAGCGCAAGCTGTGCATGCAAGAAGCTTCATTCCCTTACAAGATTCTCCGCAAGTTCGCGTGACATATAGCGCAACAATTCGTACGCCAAAAGAACTGATCGCGGTGATGAGTGCATCGAATGAACCTGACACCGAGCGTGATGGAGTATATAAATTTGATATGCCTCAGCCAATTCCTTCATATTTGATCGCACTTGCAATAGGTGATCTCCAATTTAAGTCTATGGGCGAGCGAACTGGTGTATATGCTGAACCGTCTGTTTTAGCGTCAGCAGCGGCTGAATTCGAAGATACTGAAAGTATGTTAATTGCGACCGAAAATAAATATGGCCCTTACAGTTGGGACCGCTATGATCTACTTATTTTACCGCCGTCCTTTCCTTTTGGTGGAATGGAAAACCCAAGGTTGTCGTTTATCACACCTACAGTTATAGCTGGGGACAAGAGCTTAGTTGCCTTAATAGCTCACGAGCTGGCGCATAGCTGGTCAGGTAACACTGTAACGAATGCAACATGGCGTGATCTATGGCTTAACGAAGGCTTTACAACGTATCTAACTTATCGAATCATGGAAATGATCTACGGCGAGGGTAGGTTTAATATGGAAGCAGTTTTAGGCTACCAAGACTTACAGTCTGATATCAAATCCTTAGATGCGAACGATCAAATTTTGGCGATTGATTTGAGAGGACGAAATCCTGATGACGTTTTCTCAAATATTCCTTATGAGAAAGGCGCTTTGTTTTTACGCGAGATTGAGCACAAGATTGGTCGCGAAAATTTCGACCAATTTTTAGTTGAATATTTTGAGCACTTCTCATTCAAAAGCATTACCACTGACCAATTCATCACTTACTTAGATGAGACTTTGTTAACTCAGTACGCTGATAAGCTGGATAAAAAACGAATCACCGAATGGATATTCGAACCTGGTATACCCGAAGGCGCCCCAGTGCCCGAGTCTGATGCTTTCGTTAAGGTCGATTCCGCAAGAGATTTATGGCTAGCAGGCGGCACTAAGGCTAGCGACATCGAGACAGCTGACTGGGCGTTTCATCAATGGTTGTATTTTCTTAACAACATGCCTGAGAAACTCAATGCCGAGCAGCTTGCAGAGCTTGATAGCGCATTTTTATTAACCTCGAGTAAAAACAACGAAATTGCGCACAGTTGGCTAATGATAGCGGTAAAAAATGAATATAAACCGGCCTATGAACGCCTATATGATTACTTAACCAGTATCGGTCGCAATAAGCTTGTTAAGCCGCTATACCGAGAGTTATCAAAAACACCACAAGGTAAGGCTTTTGCTAAAAAAGCATTTGACCAAGCTAAGTCGGGTTATCACCCATTAACTGTGAGTGCTAATGAAGGATATGTTCAGTAGGAATTTGGCTACTATAAATACTCGAATATCGCGCATTGAGTAATGAATATGAGACGGTGACATGATTAATTTATGTTACCGTTTTTTTTGCGCTAAACTTGGTTCTTAATGAATTGCGCAAGACCTCGCTTAAGACAGCGCTCAAAACGTAAATAATGATATTTATATCGTCAGTGTACTTCTTCGGATCCTAATATTAATATATGTCGTTTAAATGATGTGTCTTTGCAATCGGACTACATATACAAGCACGATAATTAATTGATAAGACAAGAACGGAAAACCCCAAAAGGAAAGCTCATGAAAGAAGACGAACTCCAAGCCTTAAAAACTGCATTCACGTTTATGCCACAAGCTATCGAAGTTAACAAATATGAATATGGCGACGACTATAAACGTATTCTGGAGCAAGTTGAGTTTGTGCGCGGCATTCTGCTGGAGCTAGATGTTGATCCCGATGAAGTGGCAGGAGAGATTAATCCTAGAACCACGCCAAATTCTTGCTATTGATGTCGAGCAGTTATGGCTGAATACTCGCGAAGCACGCTTTGGGTTTTAATTTACTTATGTTCGTTTAGACCATACTTCGCTAAGTATCCAGCATATCGACTGTGCCGACCTACGCCTTCTTTGTATATAGTTTGTATAACCTGAGCCGAGCTGAGGGTTTTAACCATTGTCTTAGACTTTGTTGTTGCAGTCCCTTTCCCCCAACAAGCTTGTTGACCTTCTAAGCCGCAAAAATCCAATGCAGCATGCATGCTTGCCTTTTGCGAATTCACTAAATCCTCATATTGTATATCCAATATTTTACCTGGATAAAGTGCATGCCAATGTTGCATAAGATCATTGTACATTGCGTTGTATGTCGACAAGGCATCTAAATTACATAAATAGGGCTCATTCGCTGCAAAATGGTTTTTAAATATTGAAAGACCAACATCTACAAAATCTCGTTTAATATGAATGATTTTTGCATGCGGAAATATGGTCATTATCAACCCAATCGACTGAAAGTTAGCGGGGAGCTTGTCTATCACAAAAGCACTATTAAGTTGACGTTTGCTTAAGGCTTTTTCGTAAATGCTTGCCGCTCTCTCACAAAGTAGCTGGTTTTTTTGCTCTCCCAATTCGGACATGAACAGTGGATATGGTGAATTTGTGTGATGAGATAAAAACGGCACCACTTGGTTTGCAATGATAGGCTGTTCACCTAAGGTTTTTACTTCTGTATGTTTGCTTAAGCACTGCTCTAAAAGTGTAGAGCCTGTGCGCGGGAGACCAAGTATAAAAATAGGTGTAAAAGAATGAAGCTTGTTAGTTGTGGTATTTCTTATTGAGGAATTGGACTTTATTTCATCGAATAGTGCTTTTAAGCTATCTACTTTGTAGTCGCACATCAAAAACTGTAAGGCGTTTGCTTTTCGCCAGCAATCAAAGGCATGTTCGGGTTTATGGTCGAGTTCGAAATATCGGCCCAGCGCAAAGTTACTTATCATCTCAATTTCGTCGGTGTCCGCTTGACGTTCACCTAATTTCTTCGCCTTATCTAAAATTTTTAGTAAGGCATTGTGAGCATCTTCTAGATGATCGATTTGCTCAATATTTAAGCGCAAAAGCCATATGTAGCTTTGTAATAGTGTGTCTTTGGATTTTATAAGGCATTGTTTTGCTAGTTCATCGGCTTTGGCTAGTTGCCCAAGCTCTCGATAGTAATTTGCTGCGCGATAGAGAACCTCTGGACGCTCACTGAATTGACTTAATGCAAAAGTAATTACGGTATCGACATCATTGATCGAATTGACTGCTTCAAACGCGTCAGCTAAGGCAAACAGCGCTTCATGTTGCTGCGGTAAGAGTTGGCATGCTTGCGTTAAACGCTCAATAGCAGCGTCAAACTCATCGACTAAAAGCAGAGCTCTGCCAAACTCATAGTGAACATCGCCTCGCTCAGGTGCACTCTTGATAAGCGCTTTGTAAAAAGCGAAGCCTTCATGATACTTGCCTGAGTCAATGCACTGTTGTGCTTGTTTAAGCACGTTATCAATAGTTCTATTTGAAGCTTGGGAAGTCAAGACGTGAGGTTCCGAGTTATTTTAGTCAAATCAAAGTGCCACATATCGATCCAAAAATAAAGGGGGCAGAGTTAATTAAAAAAGCTGCCTCTGTGCACTAGCAAACCTTCACAAAACATGGATGATTTGTGTGAGCGGTCAGGACGACGAAAAGCGAGTTTGCTAGTGCACAGAGGCAGCTTTTTTAATTAACTCTGCCCCCAATATTTTCTAAGTTTTTTAGGCAAAAAAAAGCCTCGTCGTTCGACAAGGCTTTTTAAAACGTACGGCGACTTATTTAGAAGTTATAAGTTGCTTGTAAGTAGTAGAAACCACCGTTGATACCAAACGGAGAGGTTTCATAAAAAATGCCACCCCAGTTATTGTTTGGAATACCAACATCACTTGGAATGTTAATGCGCTCAGCATCTTGATCTAAGATGTTTTGTGCACCAGCCGTTAGCGTTATGTCTTCTGATAAGAAGTAGCTAATCTCAAAATCAACTGTAACCGCTGCATCAGCAGTGATAGCAGTTGCATCGAAATCTACGTGAACACCTTGATATTCACCAAAGTAGTTAACGCGGGTAAAGAATGAGAACTCGTCCATACTTTGTGCCCATGTAGCTGTGCCTCTGTGGTTAGGTAAATCTTCTTCTATACGCTTAACTTTAAAGTCGCCTGTAATTGCAGAGAATCTGTCAACTTCAGTCTCGTTCCAGTTATACGCCAAGCTAAAGGTTGAATTGCCACCCATGAACTCAGTTGTGTAGTTGGCAACAACATCTATACCGGTAGTCGTTGTGTCAAAGTCATTGGTAAAGAAGCTTACTTGGGCAAGACCAGCAACGTTTGGCACGCCAGCAGCAATAAGTGACGTTTTGTCAGCCTCTGTTAAATTGATTTTTTCAGATTGGCTGATACGATCTTCAACTTCAATCTGATAGAAATCAACCGTCATGAATACATCACCTAAAGTATATACTGCACCTAAAGTGAAACTCTTCGACTCTTCAGGCTCTAGCTCAGTACCACCCAATTGAACTGAAATAGGGTTAGTAGGAGGTAATAAAGCTGAATCAACCAATACACCGCTGCTTAAGTTAGTTTGTACGTTACTTACGTTAGCTTGACCAACAGTAGGTGCTCTAAAGCCAGTGCTGTATGAACTTCTGAGTGACAAATCATCAGTAGCATGGAACTGACCGGAAACTTTGAAGTTAGCGGTTGATCCAAATGTATCATAGTCTTCATAACGAACCGCAAGGCCCATTAAGAATGCTTCTGTGAATGGAACTTCAGTATCTAGGTATAATGCGTAGTTACGACGTGTTGAAACACCTTGGTCAGAAGGTTTGAAACCAGGGAAACCGTTTGAACCAACGCTAAAACCTTGGTCGAATAATGGACCATTTTCAAATGAAGCAACATCACCAGCAATAACTTCAAAACTCTCTTCACGCCATTCAAGACCACCAGCAACGTTTACTTCGCTATACAAGTCAAAATCAAATTGCTTAACCATATCGAAGTTAAAGCTTTTTTCTAATTGAATGTATTTACCAGGTGAAAAGTCACGAGGTGTATCTGGACCTAATGAAGAGTTCAAAGTATTGAAAATTTGGAATTGTGATTCACTACGACCTACTGAACCGCTTACATCATAAAACCAACCTTCAGCAAAACCGGCTTTGATTTCGCCTTTAGTACCAATTGTTAAAGACGTATCAGTAATGTTACCACCGAAGTTAGGTGTAAAACCTTCTGGGATATTTTGATTATGAGCAAAGCAGTTTGCGCCAGTAAGCTGACCTAAAGCTGTTGCATCTGGTAAACCATTTGCGCCAATTTCCACTACAGGGCAATTAAGCTGTTGCGATAAACCGTCTAATGAACCAACAAGAATTGTTGCTGGAGCAGCATCCCATGCCGCTTGACCTGTTGGATCAGCGTCACCCGGACGATAGCCAGGCGTGCCACCCACATTGCGAACAATACCGCCATAAACACCTGGACGAGTTGTTGGGTTACGATAATAGAAACCACCGCGTACATCACGTTCAGAGTAGTTACCGAACATATAGAATTCTTTGTCGTCGCCAAGGTCTAAGCCAACATTACCGAACAAAGTAATATCATCTTTGACTTCTGGAGAGCCCCAAATTTGAGCTGGGTTAGCAACGTTTAAACCTGCTGCTTCGAAAGCAGCAGCATCGGGACGTTGAACACTTCTGCTAGTCGCGTCAGCATTTTTATATTGAAAGCTTAGGTTAGCAAAGCCGTCTTTAGTAAACGGTAAACCAACGTTTCCTGATAATTGTGAAGTGTCGCCGTCGCCTTCATAAAAAGAACCGTGACGAAGTGATAATGAACCACCTTCAGCATTATCTTTTAATACAAAGTTCATTACACCAGCAATAGCATCTGAACCATATTGAGCAGCAGCACCGTCACGCAGTATTTCTACTTGCTTAAGAGCAATGCTAGGTATAACGCTAATGTCTGGGCCTTGGGCACCATCATTAAT
>CAJQOP010000079.1 GCA_905479945.1 uncultured Glaciecola sp.
TTGTTGTCGGATTCTGCTTCGGAGGGGCTGAATCAGGTGAAATACTTGTATTGGCCATTCTTTCTGAATATGAAGGTTTGGGTTTTGGCACAAAATTGCTGTCGATTGTGGGTGAGAAATTATTGCAGTCAGGATCCAATATGCTTTGGCTAGCAGCGTCACCGGACCCTAACATTCGAGCTCACGGATTTTACAGATCTCTGGGTTGGACATACACAGGCAAACTCGATGCGCGCGGAGATCAAATATTAGTCTTAGCAAATCCAGAATAAGTCAAATATATAGAGTGCAGGCTTGTACATAAATTGCACTAGACATCATTCTGCTCTTAGACTAAAGTATATTTTTCATTGTTTTAGTGTTTGCTGAAAACTCAGTGTTTTAGGGTTTTTGAATTTCTTACTCGTAATGGATTCTTCTAATTATATTAGCTTATACTAAAGGAAATTATAATGAATAATCAGACAAGTAGTCTGTCAAAACTCGTTTTATTGTGCTCCATTCTAGCCTTCATACCTTCAGCTTTTGCACAAGTAAAAGCACCAGAGATGCTTGCCGAGACTTGGGTAATGACTCCGAAAGCCGGCGCTGGAGCTGAGCTAGAAAAAGCTCTCAAAAAACACACTGCCCATCGCAATAAACTTGAAGATCCCAGAGATTGGCAAGTGTTCAGTCAAGTGTTAGGCAATGACCTAGGGTCGATATTAGTGCGTTCTTCAGGTTTTACTTGGGCTGATATGGACAGTTATGAAGCTTGGAGTCGAGACAAAAATCCACAAAAACACTTTAACGAATATGTTGATCCCGCAGTTAGTAATTATGGTCATTATCTATTTACTATGGATATAGCAAATAGCCATTGGCCAGAAGGTACTGAATACAACTTTGTAGGGGTAACCACATATGTTGTTAAAGCCGGCCACTATGCTGCCATGAAAAAAGATTTAAAATTAATGAGTGATGCAGCTAAGTCACCGGATTGGCCTTACAATTGGTTATGGTACGAAAGCGTTAGTGATGGAGACCTCAGTTTGGCTGTACCGTTTAACAACTACGCAGATATGGCGCCAGCAGAACAAACGTTTCGTGAGTTTTTGACCAAAACAATGGAAAGTAAAGAAAAGGCTGATGAACTCATAGGAAGTTGGATGTCACATTTCGAATCTACACAATACATGGTCTATCGACACAGAAAAGATCTAATGAATTAGAAGGCTCAATAGTCCTTTTTTTCTGAACAAAGGCTTAGCGGATGGTAAATTTCTGAGCCTTTATTTTGATGTCCACTAGGTGTTTAAATCGTGGGCCTTAGTCAATTATCGTCGAAACAGTTCGCTAAAAATGACTGTTTGTCGGCTTATTCGATTTATGCAGAAGGTTCGGCCAAGGGTTTGGTAATAAAAATTGTAGCTACTAAAGCTAAACCCCACTAACTTGAAGACCGCTTTTGCTTTGGAGTATTGAATTAAATAATGTTTTCCTTTTTTAACAAAGCAAATACTGGCTCAATCGAATCTGATTTTTTAATAAAGTCTGCTTACGATGTTTCTTTAGTTTCTTCTCTTATTTTATTTCCATTTGGTATCAATAATTTTGCTCAAGGCCGAACAATCGGGGGGATTATTACTATTTGTGTGGCCCTGCTTTTTGCGATTAATGCTTATGCGGGTTGGCGTGGGAGATATGCATTATATTTCAACCTTTACGTTATCGTGCCGGGCTTCACAATGGGGGCTGCGAATGCAATTTTGACCTTGCAAGTTGTTGGCTCGTATTGGTCATATTTATGCGTTTTTGCCATTTATTTTATTTTGCCTTTTCGATACGCTAAATATGCAAATGCAGTATTTATTATCACTGTCATTAGTGCCGCATGGTTATCGCTGGAACCAACTGTTTTCTTGCGGTTTAGCGTAGTACTTATCGGCGCTAGTATTTTTATATGTATTTCAAATAAAGAAATCACAAAAACACAGAAGCTACTTAAAAAGTAAGCTGTTACTGACGTTTTAACTGGCACATTAAATAGAGTGCAAATGCCCGAAAGTTTAGAGGATGCGATCCTTAAATTTAAAGAACAGGGTGTTAAATCAACTTTATGTATTGTCGATATCGATCATTTCAAAAATATTAACGATAATTATGGGCACGATGCGGGAGACAATGTTTTGATTAGTCTATCTGCCGTTATCCAAAGCGTGATCAGCAGCAAAGACATGCTTTTCAGAATAGGCGGCGAAGAGTTTCTTATTCTTATGAACAATACGAATGTCGATGAAGGCAGTAAAACCGCTGACGCCTTGCGATCAGTCGTAAAAGATTTACCTTGTCTAGATGACCACCAAGTGACCATTAGCATTGGTGTTACCGAGGTTAAAATGGATTATAATTGGAAGAAATGGATGAAGCGTTCGGACGAAAAATTATACATAGCGAAGAATAATGGTAGAAACCAAGTTGTGATTTAAACTTAGACGTCAACTGGTTCTCAAATTAGAAAAATATGTTATCTCTGTGCGCATTTATCAGTTTGATAATTGACAATGTCGCAGTCCATCTTTTGTCTCTATCAGCGATGGTTCTCATCAACTCACTGCAACAAATATCGAGAGTTAAAAAACTCAAAAATCTCCAGTTCATCCGCAAGCACTAAGCCTTTGCCGTCAAACTTTTGTATATCTTGGGTGGTGGGGAATGTGTAGTAGTTACCACCTGCTTTTTGTATTGCGCATTCAATTGGTTTTTTATCTGTTATATTTTTCACTGTTTTTGCTATTTCTATTATGCCTTGTTCATACAGCATCAGAACATGCCAAAGGTAGGAGCGTTTCGTGTCAACCTTAAGTGCGGTAGTAGCTATCGTTCTGCCGGTGTCTATTTGACTATTGTCGATGTAATGTAGCGTGCATCCGATAATCTCATCGTCATTCAGCATCGCCCAAAACGTAGCCATTACGCCCCGATAGTTTGGCAATAGGCCAGAGTGTAAATTAATTACACCGAAGCGGGGAATTGAGATAGCTGCTTCTTTTAATATTAGGCCGTAACGAATACAAACAATAAGATCAGGGTTTGTTTGTCTGAGTTTTTCAATGCCCTCAGAGGCGTTTATATTGTTAAGCATGGATATAGGTGAACACAGTTGTTTAGACAGCCCCCGAAAGCTAAGGTACCTGGCCTTATGTTTATGCTCGTTATCTAGTGACTTTGAAAGTGTTTCATTAAAGAATTCTTGCTCAAGCGCCTTTAAAGTCAACAGCTGCTCTGGCTTTTTGTTGGCGCTTCCTACCGCTGAGGACAGAAAAAGGCTAATTTCATGCTCAGAAAATAAGGGCAACAGCATGTTAATCGCATAATTGCTGGCAATGTCTTGATTGGCTAAAATTGTTATTCTCATTTTGGTTTGATC
>CAJQOP010000080.1 GCA_905479945.1 uncultured Glaciecola sp.
ATGAGGATGGTACTTACCAATGACGTCACCGACTACACGGGCAGATTTTTTATAAGGTTTATTAAAGTCGTTCTTCAATTCATTCATGGCGAACAATACGCGGCGGTGAACTGGTTTTAATCCATCTCTTACGTCTGGCAATGCCCGACCTACAATTACACTCATAGCATAATCTAAATAAGAGTTCTTTAATTCGTCTTCGATGTTAATCGGCAGGATTTCGTTAGCGTTATCAGTCATAAACTGCACTGTCCTTTATTATTTGTAGAGGCTTCACAAACTGATGCTATCCATTCTCAAAATGAACGTTGATCTGTCGCAAATCACTCACTTGTTATTTTTAGCCAAGGTTGGCATTAATATATTATCATTAAGACTGTTGAATATGTAGATGTATGTCATAATAATTTGTATAAAAATTGCGTGTTTATGCGTGTAAGTGACTTGAAAGCTATAAAAGGCAAGAATTCTAAGGAGATGACATGAGTTCAGTTAATGTTGATCAAAGCGAAATTGATAAATTTTCGGCTCTAGCATCGAAATGGTGGGACTTAAATGGCGAGTTTAAACCCCTTCATGACATAAATCCTGTGCGACTCTCCTTTATAGAGGAAAAGTCTGAAGGGCTATTCGCAAAAACAATACTAGATGTTGGTTGTGGTGGCGGCATTCTTGCTGAATCGATGGTTAGAGCTGGTGCTGTGGTAACAGGAATTGATCTCGCTAAAGATTCATTAGATGTCGCAAAGTTACACGGTTTAGAATCCGGTATTAGCGCTGATTATCAGTTGATCAGTGCGGAGGACTACGCAGACAAATTTCCACAAAGCGCTGATATAGTTACGTGTTTAGAAATGTTGGAGCATGTCCCGGATCCTGAATCAGTGGTTCGTGCGTGCGCCAAAATTGTAAAGCCTGGTGGTAAAGTGTTTTTTTCTACAATCAATCGCAACATGAAGTCTTGGGTCATGGCCATTTTAGGTGCGGAATATATACTTAATCTAGTGCCAAAGGGCACTCACAACCACAATAAGTTTATTACACCTGCTGAATTAACTCGCTGGTTAGATAAAACTAATTTGCTATCGAAGGACATCACAGGCCTGCACTTAGATCCAATTAAAAATACCTATTATCTATCTAATAAAAACGTTGACGTTAACTATATTCTGTATTCTGAGAATTCTCTATAGGCACTAGATGTAGTGCCTTTTAAAAAAAACAACACTATATGTCCGATTTTGTTAAAACAATTAGGAATAGATAAACGCTTTTTAGATTAATTTATTTTATAAAAAAATAAATCTAAATAATTAAGTTGCATCCTATATAAGCCCTCCAATTTCATTGCGTTATCGTTAGTCACTACTAACCTCTTTCCTAGATGGTGCCACTCAGTCTTAAAAACACTATATGTTGGGTTGCATCTGAAGCAAAACCTCACTATCTTGTGTCTATCCTTTATCAAGGGTGTACTAATAAGTGTGGAAAACCATACATAAAAAACACATGGTAAGGGAACTAACATCACGCTAACTGAATGCGTAGACCAAAGAGCGATAATAAATAATGACAAATACTCTTCTAGTAACAAAAAGAGACGGCACGCAAGAACCTCTCGAATTAGATAAAATCCACAAAGTCGTAACATGGGCAGCCAAAGGCTTATCCGATGTTTCTGTTTCTCAAGTTGAAATTAAAGCACAGATTCAATTTTATAACGGCATCAAGTCCGCAGAAATTCATGAAACTATGATTAAGTCTGCAGCCGACCTTATTTCAACTGATGCACCTGATTATCAATATTTATCTGCACGACTAGCTATTTTTCATCTACGCAAAAAGGCCTACGGTCAGTTTGAGCCGCCAGCCCTTTATACTCATGTAAAGAAAATGGTCGAAGCAAAAAAGTATGATGAACATTTATTGGTCGATTATACGCCAGCTGAATTTGAAGAAATGGACAAGTTCATTGATCATTGGCGTGATATGAATTTCAGCTATGCCGCTGTTAAGCAACTGGAAGGTAAATATTTAGTTCAGAACAGAGTGACTGGCGAAATATATGAAAGTGCACAGTTTTTGTATATCTTAGTTGCAGCTTGTTTATTTGCTAAGTACCCACAACAAACTCGCATGAGTTATATCAAGCGTTTCTATGACGCTGTCTCTACTTTCAAATTATCACTGCCAACGCCTATAATGGCTGGTGTTAGAACCCCTACTCGTCAATTCAGTTCTTGTGTTCTCATTGAAGCGGGTGACAGCCTAGATTCAATTAACGCAACAGCGTCGGCTATCGTTAAATATGTCAGTCAACGAGCTGGAATTGGCGTAAATGCGGGAAGAATTAGGGCCTTAGGTAGCCCAATACGTGGCGGTGAAGCATTCCACACTGGCTGTATTCCATTTTATAAGCATTTCCAAACTGCTGTAAAGAGCTGCTCTCAAGGTGGTGTTCGTGGTGGTGCTGCAACCCTTTTCTACCCGTTATGGCATATGGAAGTTGAATCCCTATTGGTATTAAAAAATAACAGAGGTGTTGAAGAGAACCGAGTTCGTCATTTAGATTATGGTGTGCAATTTAACAAACTCATGTATACCAGAATGATAAAAGATGACTACATCACTTTATTTAGTCCGTCGGATACTCCTGGCTTATACGATGCTTTCTTTGCGGACCAAGATGAATTCGAACGCTTATACGTGATATACGAAGCTGACGAAAGCATTCGTAAAAAGCGCATTAAAGCAATCGAGTTGTTTAGTTTATTCATGCAAGAGAGAGCAAGCACGGGTAGAATATATTTGCAGAATGTAGACCACTGTAATACTCACAGTCCATTCGATCCTAAAGTGGCTCCCGTGCGTCAAAGCAATCTGTGCCTTGAAATTGCCTTGCCAACTAAACCTCTTTCACACATAAACGATGAGGAAGGTGAAATAGCTTTATGCACACTTTCAGCGTTTAATTTAGGTGAAATTAAAAGTCTAGATGAGTTTGAAGAGTTATCGGATTTGGCGGTTCGCGCGCTAGATTGCTTGTTGGATTATCAGGACTATCCTGTTCCAGCAGCTCACAATGCAAGTATGGGCCGCAGAACGCTAGGAGTCGGTGTAATTAACTTCGCATACTACCTTGCAAAAAATGGTGTTAAGTACAGTGATCATAGTGCTAATGGTTTAGTCCATAGAACCTTTGAGGCCATGCAGTATTACTTACTTAAAGCGTCAATGGAACTAGCGAAAGAAAAAGGCGCATGTCCGAAATTCAATGAGACGACATACTCTCAAGGCATGATGCCAATCGATACATATAAGAAAGACATTGATGCCATTTGTAACGAACCTTTACATTATGATTGGGATACTTTGCGTCAAGATATTGTTAAGCATGGTTTACGAAATAGTACACTTTCTGCACTGATGCCTTCAGAGACATCTTCACAAATATCAAATGCGACAAATGGTATTGAACCACCTCGCGGTCATATCAGTATCAAGGCTAGTAAAGATGGTGTTTTAAAGCAGGTAGTTCCTGAATATCAGCGCTTGAAAGATGATTACGAGCTACTTTGGGATTTAAAATCAAATGATGGCTATTTGCAATTAGTCGCTATTATGCAGAAATTTATTGATCAAACTATTTCGGCGAACACCAGTTACGACCCAGGTAAGTTCGAAGGTAATAAAGTACCAATGAAGGTGCTTTTGAAAGATCTTCTCACGTCTTACAAATTGGGGATTAAAACGCTTTATTATCACAACACCAGAGATGGCGCTACAGATAATACAGACAAAGCTTTTGTAGCAGAAGCATCGTCTAAACCCGCTCAGGAGGTCATCATTGAAGAGGATGACGATTGTGCTGGCGGTGCTTGTAAAATTTAGAGACATTTGATTAAAACAATAAGCGAAAATTAAAAATGAAATACACAACATTTAATCAAGAAAGCAACGATACTATGACCGAGCCTATGTTTTTTGGCAATCCGGTAAACGTGGCTCGCTATGATCAACAGAAGCATCCAATTTTCGAAAAATTAATTGAAAAACAAATTTCGTTTTTTTGGCGACCTGAAGAAGTTGATGTAAGTAAAGATAGAATGGACTTTCAAAAGTTATCTGATGCTGAAAGGCATATATTTATATCTAATTTGAAGTATCAAACACTTCTTGATTCGATTCAGGGACGAAGCCCTAACATCGCCTTCTTACCTATTATATCGATTCCTGAATTGGAAACTTGGGTAGAAACATGGTCATTTTTTGAAACGATACATTCACGTTCATATACACATATTCTCCGTAATCTTTTCTCTAATCCAAGTGAAATTTTTGATGATATTGTCGTTAATGAAGAGATTAAAAAACGTGCGTCTGATATTTCTAAATATTATGACGACCTTATTTTTGCGACACAATTGTGGCAAACACAAGGTGAAGGCGAACATGTTGTTGATGGTGTAACTCACTCAATTAATATGCGTCAACTTAAGAAATTATTGTATTTGTGCATGAATTCGGTGAATGCACTAGAAGCCATTCGATTTTATGTTTCTTTCGCTTGTACTTTTGCATTTGCAGAGCGTGAGTTAATGGAAGGTAACTCAAAAATAATTCGATTAATTGCTAGAGATGAAAATATCCATCTTACTTCAACGCAACATGTCCTGAACCTTTGGGCAAAGGGAAAAGATGATCCGGAAATGGCTGAAATCGCAGCCGAATGTCATGAAGAAGCCAAAGCGATTTTCATGAAAGCGGTTGAGCAAGAAAAAGAATGGGCGAAGTACTTATTCAATAGCGGTTCTATGCTTGGTTTGAATGAAGAAATTTTATGTCAATACGTTGAATATATCGCCAATCATAGAATGGCTGCAATTGGCATGGGCCAACCTTTTGATATAAAAAGTAACCCATTACCATGGATGAACAACTACCTTAGTTCAGACAATGTACAAGTAGCACCTCAAGAAACCGAAATTAGTAGCTATCTTGTCGGCCAAATTGACAGTGAAGTAGCTTCGGATGATTTCGAGGCGTTCGAACTCTAAGGTGTCTGAAAAGCTAGTTATTTATAGAGTTCGAGTTGAAGGCTCGGACTCTTTTCAGTGTGCTAAAGATGATAAGACATTACTAAAGCATATTGAAGACCACGGCATTGAAGTTCACTATCACTGCAGAGAGGGCTACTGTGGTGCTTGTAGGACAAAACTAATTCAAGGTGAGGTTGAATATATAACAGATCCACTTGCGTTTATTGATGATGATGAAATTCTTCCGTGCTGCTGCAAACCGACTAGCGATATTCATATAAAACTATATTGAGACAGTGAGCTATAGTTGTTTACTGCACCACCCATCCGTACTAATTTCCGAACAAAAAAAGCTGCCTAAATGTTAATCATTGGCAGCTTTATTGATTCTAACTTTCTATATCTGGCTTTTACTGTCGACTAAAACCGCTTTATTTTTGAAACATATCAATAACACGTTTTGAAGGCTGATAACCTGGAATAATCTGAACATTACCTTCACTTAAATACATAAAAGGTGTTCCCTCTAAACCAACAGTCCGGCCAGCTAATTGCCCCTTTCTTACACTATCAACGCAAGACGCTTCGTAAGTAGTTTTGACGAAATCGCCCTCATCAGTGCCCGCCTTAATTCGGTCCATGGCATCCAACTTATCGCTAGCGCACATTATCTGTTTCAAGTTTTCAAATGCAGGTTCACCATCAATCAATTGGCTTCTAGGATAAGGAATGTAGTTAACCTCTATACCGGCGCTTTGATAGTCTTTTACTTCTTTGTGTAACTTCTTACAATACCCACAAGTAGTATCTGAAAATACATAAAGTTTGCCTATCATTTCACCTGAAGCTGGGTAAGTAACAAAGTCATTTTCACTTAGTTTAGCAATTTCCTGCTGAACTAAGCCAAGCTGGCCCTTTTGCATTTCTTTTCGAGTTAAATTTACCATATTTTGTAAATCAAAAACTTCGCCAACAATAGCTCTTGTACCGTCTTTGGTTACTATTAACGATTGCCCATCAATTCTAGCCTCATATAAGCCAGGAAAACTTTCAGCACTTAATTCACGCACAACATTGACCGTCGCTGCTTCGAATTGCGAGTTAGCTTTTCTCAAGTTATCTTCGACTTTTCTTAAATCACTGTCTTGAGCAAGTAATATACTGGAGAAACAGCTTAAAACAGCGAATAAAAATAGCGTTCTATTAATCATCATTCATCCTCTAAAAAAAGAGTACCTATTGGTACTCTTGGTATTATACTTATTTAAAACCTAGGTTTTAAAGCGTTAAACCAATGCGTTTAGCAACTTCTATATAGGATTCAACTACTGAGCCAAGCCCTTGCCTAAACCTGTCCTTGTCTAGCTTTTTACGTGTCTCTTTATCCCAAAGGCGACATCCATCAGGTGTAAATTCATCTCCAAGAATTAGCTCACCATTACTCAAGCCAAATTCAAGTTTGTAGTCTACAAGCAACATGCCACCCTTTTCGAATAGCGGCTTTAATACATTATTTACGGCAAAAGTAAGGCGTTTCATCTCGTCTATTTGTGGCTGAGTTGCCCAGCCAAAAGCCGTGATGTGATAATCATTTACCATCGGATCATGCAGTGCATCATTTTTTAAGAAAAACTCAAACGTAGGTGGTTCTAAAATCAAGCCTTCTTCTATACCCAACCTTTTTACCATTGAGCCTGCAGCAATATTTCTTACAACACATTCAACCGGTATCATGTCCAATTTTTTAACAACACACTCAGTATCTGAGACTAATGACTCAACTTGTGTCTTAATACCGGCAGACTCTAACTTCTGCATAATATAATGATTAAACTTATTGTTTACTTCACCTTTACGCTCAAGTTGTTCAATTTTTTCGCCATCAAAAGCCGAAGTGTCATTTCTAAAAAATAACACCAACTTTTCCGTATCGTCCGTTAAAAAAACTGTTTTTGCCTTACCACGATATAACTCGTCTCTTTTTTGCATCGAAAAAATTCCTAGCCCTAAATATCTAAATCTTCGTTACCCATATTGTCTTTAAATGGAGTATATATTTTTGTTATTTGCTTAACGTCAAAAGGTTTACTTCCACTATCCATAAACGTCACGGTAGTTTTAGCACCAATACCATCTAATTTTAAACGATATTCATCTTTTTCAATATCGAGTTCATCACCAGAGCTAAACATACCCGACCACCAAGAACTTTCATTACCGTTGTATTGAACGAATAGCAAACCTGTAGATTGGTCTAAATCTTTGACATCAAATCCCATCTTTCGCAGCACAAGTAGTAATCGAGGCCAGGTATTTTCAAATACTGCGTCTACAACAATAGCTGCGTTACCATCTGCATCAAAACCTAGTTCAGTACTAAAACCCTGACGAATGGTTGCTATTCGTTGAGTATTAGCCAGTCGAATGCCAAAGTCATACTCAACAATAACGCTATTTAAAAAGTTAGCTTCTTCATTTCGCTTACTAATTAAATCTAAGTTTGCTAACGAAGACTGTCTCTTAACATCAACATAGCTAACCAACTCTGTCCTTAAAGAAGCGCTTCTTCCGTGAGGTGCGACATTCATTACAAATTTAAATTTCTTATTAATTTCATCAAAACTATCGGTGAAGTCGTACCAGCTTGATTCGGCTTCTTCAAGCTCAGTAACCCAATCCGTTATGAGAATGTTTTTATCTTTATCAAACTCGGCTACTCCCACGTTGTTTTTTTCAAGGTAGGTAAGAACAGCATCCCAAACCGTTTTTTGCAATGGTTCACTATCATCGATTTGATCAAATATCACCTTTGAGGCTTCTGAACCCTCTTCAACATGCGTTCCTGAGACTAAGGGAAGTATGAGTGATGGAGGTAATATTTTCAGATTTTTGCCAGTAAGCTCGGCCGGTGCTTCTTCACCTAACTCAGGCAATATGTAGCGCTGTGAAAAGTTTGGTGTATCTAAGTCCGCCGGGACTTCCATAGATTTATGCTGAGAGGCTTCTAAGTATTTGAAACCGCCAGACGCAACTTCACGCTCTTCTTTGCCGGCACAGCCGACAATTGAAAACGCTATAAGACTAAAACCAACTACTTTATATTTCATTAATAACCTAACTAAATTAAATTCATAGCACTAAGAGTATGTTCGATTGTTTTTTTGCTATTAAGTTCAGGTAACACCATAGGTAGTCGCAAAAAAGCATCGTCAATGATACCCATTTTATATAATGCCCACTTGGGCATAACAGGATTTGGTTCAATAAATAAATCCCGATGTAAATTCATAACTTTCTGATTTAACTGTTGTGATTTTTCGAAATCACCTTCCAATGCCGCCTCACACATGCTGCTCATGATTCTAGGTGCAACGTTAGCCGTGACAGATATAACGCCATCACCACCCTGACACATGAAATCACAACCCGACTCGTCGTCACCACTAAAGAATAAAAAATCTTTCGACACCAACTCCTTCGTTGCATGCAATCGACTCAAATCACCAGTGGCGTCTTTTATTCCTATAATATTCTTATGTTTGGACAACTCCACGACTGCCTCTGGCAACATATCTGCTACTGTTCTGCCTGGCACATTATAAAGCATAAGGGGAATATTGGTAGCATCTGCAATGGCGTTGAAATGCGCAATTATGCCAGCTTGTTGAGGCTTGTTGTAATAAGGCACAACACTTAGAAAACCGTCCACACCAAGATTGGCCATTTGCTCGGCTAAGAATATTGCTTCTGCAGTTGAGTTAGCTCCACTGCCAGCTATGACGGGTACCTTTTTATCAACCAACTCTACTATTAGCTTAACTACATCAATATGCTCTTTAAAGGGTAATGTCGCTGATTCACCTGTCGTGCCGACTGCAACTATTCCATGAGTGCCATTGCTTATGTGGAACTCCACTAATTTTTGCAAACTACCAAGGTCCACCCTTCCATCAGGCAACATTGGCGTTACTAACGCGACATAACTTCCTTTAAACATTATTCCCCCTTTGAATCTGCTCGACATGTTAGTGTTCACGCGCAATAAACACAAGAAGATAACGCCTCACTGAGCTGTTTTTTTAAGAATATTTCATACCTGAGCGAATTTTAACCAACAATGTTACTCTATTTTTTCTTATGCTAACATTCAGCTTCGTATGAATTAGCACAGAAGAAGCATGAACCAACAGATAATTGTAAATATATTAGGTGCTGACAAGCTCGGTATTCTGAGCGAAATAAGTGCGTGTGTGCATGATAAATGTTGCAACATTTTAGATAGTCGACATGCCATATACGGCACCGATTTTTCTCTATCTATGATTGTCGAGGGAACTCAGTCCGCAATCACTAAACTTGAATTACAGCTTTCTACCCTGTGTATGCAACATGATCTGCTGTCAATGATAAAACGTACAAGCAAACATTCCAAGCAGAACTTGGAACAATTGATTCACTTAGAATTTACTGGTGAAGATACCAAAGGCATTATCAACCAGGTAGCTCAATTTCTAGCTCGTCGACATGTATCTGTGAGTGCGTTCAGACAAAAAACATATACTAGTAAGGCAACTGAACTAAATAGCATAAAATGTAAAATGGTGCTTAGCGCCACTAAAAATATAGACCTCGTTATTTTTGATGAAGAAATTAAACTATTAATGTGCAAGCTTGGCCTCTCAGGAAAGGTTACGCATAACGAAATAAAGGAAGAAAATGAACACATTGAAAGTTGGTGATAAAGCACCTCAGTTTTCGTTGAAAAACGAAGCCGGTGAATCCGTATCGTTAGCAGATTACGCAGGAAAAAAAGTACTTGTTTATTTTTATCCTAAGGCTATGACGCCCGGCTGCACCATTCAAGCTCAGGGTTTACGGGATATAAAGGATGAACTAGATAAACACAATGTTGTGGTGTTTGGTGTGAGTCCTGATGCTGTAAAACGATTACCAAAATTCATTGAAAAAGAATCGCTCAATTTTTCTCTTCTAAGTGATGAAGACCACGCCATTGCCGATCAATTTGGTGTTTGGGGTTTGAAAAAATTTATGGGTAAAGAGTATGATGGCATTCATAGACTCAGCTTTTTAATAGATGAAAGTGGTGTCATTACTCATGTAATAAACAAGTTTAAAACTAAAGAACATCATCAAGTGATTTTAGATTTATTAGCGTAATTTTAGTTACTTACAAAAAAGGCCACTGCAAATTGAAGTGGCCTTTTTAGTTTCTGCGGTTCAGATAACTATTACGGATGTTCGGTCTCTCGCTCTGCGAACAGACCTAAGTCATGGTAATTCATGCGTCACGTTTTACTGCTCACTTACTGCATGAGATACAACTTCTTGCTCAGTGGCTTTTTGTTGTATGGGTGAAGACCATGCAGTTATTACAGCCTTAACTAAAGTTGCTAATGGAATGGCAAAGAACACCCCCCAAAGGCCCCACATTCCGCCAAATACAAGCACAGCTATAATAATATAAAGGGGATGTAAGCTCACGGCTTCCGAAAACAGAACAGGTACAATCAAATTCCCATCTAAGGCCTGGATGATCATGTATACAAGCATTATGTACCAAAATTCGGAACTAACACCAAACTGAAACAGGGCGACCATCGCGACGGGAATAGTCACCACTGCAGCACCAATAAATGGAATAAGCACTGAAAATCCGACCAAAACACCAAGCAATAATGAATAACGTAAATCCATAAATGCAAAAGCGGCCGAGGTAACTCCACCCACAATAACTATTTCAATTACTTTGCCGCGTATATAGTTCGCAATTTGCAAGTTCATCTCCTCGCCTACTTGAGTAATAAGACGGCGTTCTTTTGGTAATATATTTGAAATGCTCTGCAAGAATAGTTCTTTGTCTTTTAGCATAAAGAAAATCATCAATGGGACTAGGATCATATATATCAACAAAGCAGCTAAGTTCGCTATGGAACTGACCGAGAAACTAATGACCTGTTGCCCAATGCCTACTAGGCGTTCATTAATACTTTCCATTGTGTTTTTAATGTAGTCTACTTGTATTACATCTGGGTATCTTTGTGGCAAGCTCGCTAACCATTTTTGAGCGGAATCCCAAATCAATGGCAACTCTTGCACTAAATTTACGCTTTGTTTTGAAATAACAGGAACTAGACCAACTAGCAATAATATGCTCACCAATAAAAAAATTATCAGTGTGATAGCTGTTGCTAATGTTCTATTTAATCCTTTGTTGTGGAGTCTTGTTACCGGCCAGTCTAATAAATAGGCAATAACGGCAGCCACAATAACGGGCATTAAAATTCCACCCCACACGAGTAAAATAACCGTGGTTACAATGATTAACATGAGTAACATCATTGCATTAGGGTCAGAAAACTTGCGTTTGTACCATTTGTCAAAAACGCCAAACATAGGTGTTATGTATCCTTCTTTTTGATTTATTGGGTAATTGCAATTATGGTAAACCTAGTTTGTTGTTAAAACCAGATAAAGTGAAACTATCTTGCACTATTACGGTCTATGTAGCGTAAAGAATTAAACTGAGATTAAGGGCTATTAAAAACTAATTATGAGTATGAATCTCAAACGAAACGCATTTATCGCTTTAATATGTTGTTCAATACCGATATTAGGCAATGCTCAATCGGTCGATAATAACCGAAATAAATTACCTGAGATTGGAGTTGTGGCTTCCGATACCTTAACGATTGATAAAGAGGTCTTGGTAGGTAAGGCTATTATGCGGCAGTTGCGTGGCGAAGCTCCTATAGTTCATGACCCTGTTATTAATGAATACATTCAAGACTTAGGCAATCGCTTAGTCATTCAAGCAGACAACGCTAAATTTCCATTCTCGTTCTTTATGCTAAACAATTCCGCTATAAATGCTTTTGCCTTTTTCGGTGGCCATATTGGTATACATTCAGGCTTAATTACGCAAGCAGACTCAGAAAGTGAACTAGCATCCGTTTTTGCTCACGAAGTTGCTCACGTAACGCAACGGCATTTAGCCAGAGCTAGTCAGGCGCAAAAACGCAGCGCCCCTCTGCAGATCGCATCGTTAATAGGAGGGATCCTTTTGGCTATGGCAAATCCAGAAGCTGGTGTTGCGGCCATACAAGTAGGCACAGCGGGCGCCGCACAAAGCCGTATTAACTATACTAGAAGTATGGAACAAGAAGCCGATAATATAGGTATCAGTATGCTAGCAAGAGCTGGCTTTGATCCGAATGGCGCCCCCGCTTTCTTTGGTAAATTAGCCGCGCAGTCAAGAGGTCAAAGTAGTCAGCTAGAGTTTTTAAGAACGCACCCTATTCCTGAAAATAGAATTTCAGAAACGAGAGCTAGAGCAGCGACTTACGGTACTCGAAACATTCCCGCCAGCCTAAATTTTCATCTAGTAAAAGCGCGAATAGTTGCTAGATATGAAGGAAATGCACAAAGAAATATAAATTACTTTAGCTATCAAGTTCAGCAAAACAAATATGTATTTAGAAAAGCAGCCTTATATGGCTTAGCCCTCTCTTACTTCGAAAGCGAACAATACGCTTCAGCGTCACAAATCTTGAACGAATTGCTCAGTGATGATCCAGAAAATTTATTTTATTTGGATGCAATGACAGATGTTTTTATTGAGCAAGGCAATCCGACAGCTGCAATCAAAATGCTAACACGCTTATGGCGATACAAGCCACAGAACAAGGTACTTGCGCTAAACTTAGCGAATGCAATGATTAAAGCCCAGCAATATCCTGAAGCAATTCAAATATTAAGGGATGTTCTGTTAGTTAATCCCGAGCACTTCTTAAGCTACTCCTTACTTATTGATGCCTACACAGCAACTGGACAAAAGAGAGAAATGTACAAAACTAGTGCAGAACGCTTTGCCCTATTGCTTGCATACCCAAAGGCAATTGACGAACTTCAGTTTGCATATAATGAAACTGGTGAAGATTACCTCGAAAAGCAAAGGATAAAGGCAAGAATCGACCAGTTTAGAAATGAAATCATAACGCTCGAGCGCCTGTAAAAACTAATGAAATTAAATGCTTGCATAGCGCTTAGTGAGCTTATTTGTTTTGCAGCGCAGCACTTTTATTTGGCATTAGGCAACTGCGGCAGTTCGCCACTATGGCATTCCTTACTCTGGTAACAACTTTGCCATGGTAGTGATTTTTGCCTAGCAATTTACCGCTCAGCAACTTTTTCTGTCCAGCAGACGTACGTATTATCGACCTTTGATAGCTTGCGTTAAGCTGTTAATATTTTGTTCCCCAAGGAGTTGCCCTGCAAGAGTTCCATCAGGCCTTATAAGATAGGTTGCAGGTAAGTATTTAGGAGGAGGGAAAGGTAACTGTGTTTTAACGCTATTGATAAGTGGAAATGAGATGCTGTATTTATCGGCTAATAAAGAGAGTTCGTGGTCTTGCATTGCGTCATAGCTTATACCAAACAAAAGCGCATTTCCGTCACTATTGCTTAGCTCATGAAATTCATTTAACTCAGGGATTTCTCGTAAACAAGGAGCGCACCACTCTGCAAAGTAATTAATTACGACCCACTGCCCTTGTAGTTCTTCTAATTTATGTTTTGAACCATCCAGTGTAGTGAAGTCGTATCTCGTGTTAAGTTGATAGCCAATACCTATCGTTAGAGAAATGATACCTGCAACAATATATAATAAGACTTTTTTCACTAGCTGCCTCTCAAAAAGGTAAACTTCGTACACTAACAATAGACGATGAACAAAACAGGGATAATAATGACCAATTACGTTTACTATCACAATCCTAGATGCAGTAAAAGCAGACAGGGTTTAGCATTGTTAGAGCAAAACGGTACCGACATAGACATCAAAGAGTATCTAAAGGTTCCATTGATAGAAAAAGAAGTTGAAAGTTTATTCAATGCATTAGGATTAAAGTCTGCTAATGATATGATCCGTAAGAAAGAAAAAGAATATACTGAGGCCGGTTTAACCGATGAATCTTCGAATTCACAAGTCATTTCAGCCATTGTTAAATATCCAAAGCTGCTTGAGCGCCCTATTCTTACAAATGGAATAAACGCAGCCATAGGCAGACCTTTAGACAATTTGCAGGAACTAATTACAGGCTGAAACACAAAATGACAAATACAAGTATTTGCTTGCTGGTATTGTATTACAGCAAACATGGTGTAACTAAAAGTATTGCAGATTCAATTGTAAAAGGAATCGAATCTGAGGGTGTAGAAGCTATGCTTCGAACCGTACCTGATGTTCATCCTCATATAGAGCAACAGGCTGCTGTGCCAGAAATTGGCGCGCCCTATGTTACTTTAAGTGAACTTGCTCAGTGTGATGGTCTAGCGTTAGGTAGCCCGACACATTTTGGCAATATGCCGAGCGCAATGAAGTATTTCTTGGACACCACATCTAGTTTGTGGTTAAAAGGTAGTCTAATAGACAAGCCCGCATGCGTGTTTACTTCAAGTTCAAGTTTACATGGTGGCCAAGAAACCACACTACTAACTATGATGTTGCCATTAATTCATCATGGAATGATAATATTGGGTGTACCCTATTCAGAGCCAGGTTTGCATAAAACCAAATCTGGTGGAACTCCTTATGGCGCTTCCGCACTGGGAAATCAAAACAAAACGTCATTAACAGAGGATGAGAAATCAGTTGCCATTAGTCAAGGAAAACGCCTTGCTCTTATTGCCAAAAACTTAAACCGAGATACAGGAAGCGCAAATGAGTAGTTTAGAAGCAACAGTACCCATGTCCAGTTTTGTAAAGAAAATGAGATTACTTGCCTTATTTTCTCATATTGGACTTTTGGGCTGGATGGCGATTTGGTATTTTGCTTTACCAATGACTGCTGAATATTCCATTTTATTTAAAATATTGATTTATTTGGTGCCGCTATTATTGCCGTTACCCGGCATAGTGCAAGGAAAACCTTACACCCACGCATGGGCTAGTTTTATAGTGCTACTGTACTTTTTACACTCAATCACGGTCATATATGCAGAGCCTAGCCAAATGCTATACGCAATTATTGAGCTTATACTCGCGATTGGTATGTTTGTTGGCTGCAGCACATTTGCGCGCCTAAGAGGCCAAGAGTTAGGCACAGGGTTGCCAAAATTGAAAACGGTAATGGAACAAGAAAAAGCATTGTTTGAAGGTAAAGCTGATGAAAAACCTATTGAATAACTTAGTGAAAAAGCCCCTTAATGGGGCTTCAATTTGCTGCGTAGTACTCGCTCTATCCGCTTGCGGTGGCTCATCTAATGATCAGCAAATGACTGGCCGAGGAGAATTGCCACCGCCCGTCGTAACCGACAGCGTTGGCCTCATAAATCCAATTACCTCTTTCGGCAATATTGATTTGTATGGTGATCAAACTATGCAGCAAGGCGGTTCATATGGCTTTGCAATAACAACAAATAATAATAGCCAGATAACATCAGTTTTATGGCAACAGATAAGCGGCCCGGCTTTAACAATCTTAGCGAGGAATTCACAAACAATTGGATTTGACGCTTTAGAAGCCGGCGATTATGTTTTACAAGCGGATATTACAACGACTGGTGGCAGTCAACAAATAAGCCACGATTTTTCTGTACAAGCTAGCGTTGATTCAGTTGTAAACGTTCGGCTTGATCATACTGTAACTGAAAGGGCAAAAGTATCTCTTAGGGTAGACTCACGAGGCAACGACATCAGCACGGCAAACATCGTTTGGCGCCAAGTGGCAGGTCCAGCAGTAATAGATTTAACAGTTCAGGAAAACCGTGCATTCTTTGTTGCGCCAGCCGTCAATAGTGATCAATTGATTCAATTTGAAGCAAACGTCACCTTTGCAGATGACTCAAGCAAAACTGATACCAGCATTATAACCATTAATGATGCGAATATTAATGAAGATGGCTATTTTCCAAGTAATAATATTGTCGCCACTGAAGACGTATTCTCTTTTAATCCTAACTCTCCATTCAAAGAAGCAATTGAGGAATGTATATACACCAATACATTAATTAGTACCTGCACGTTTGGCAAATTGCCATTAATCGGACAAAGAACCACCGCTCCGAACATTGAAGATATTTTAAATAGAACATTGGTTTCACATTCATGGATGGGAGAGCGTTTTCGAGAGTATCTCGAGCAATCAGTTGCTGGGCCAGATATGTTAAAACTATTAAGGGGTGTCACAGCAGTCGTTATTTCTTATGATGTCCGGCCTTCTTTCTATTGGGCCGCAACGGGCGCGATATATCTTGATGCTCGAAACTTTTGGGTAACACCCGAAGAGCGTGACAGCTTGAATGAAGTGCCGGATTTTCGCAGCGGATTCAGTAGCGATTTACAATTTAGGGTACTTTGGCGATATGTTAAAGACAATGAAGCTTATTTTCCGAGCAGAGGTCTTGCCTCTGCTGACCGCGGCACTAGGGGCTTCACAGCTTTGGAAGCTGATATATCTTATTTGATGTATCACGAATTAGGGCACGCTAATGATTTCTTTCCATTTAACGTCTGGGCTTCGCTGTCTAACGCGGATAATCCGCGCAATTATTTTTCAAATAACGGCGCTAATTCAGACCGTCTTACTAATAACTTTCCATTGAATTCATCAGAAATGAAATCAATAGCACAAGTTAGCTTTGCTGGCGACACTGCCACAAATACACAGAAAAATTATGTAGCAAGCGACATTGAAACTTTCTTCAAGCCAGATATCGCAAGCTCATATTATTCATATTCAACCGAAAGAGAAGACTTCGCGACCTTGTTTGAACGCTTCATGATGCAATATAGAATGGGTGCATCCGCGGATATTGGCATCGTAAATACGGAGAACAATCCTAATTTACTGGTAACTTGGGGTCAACGTGATCGGTTTAATGAAGTAAACATCCAAGCACGACTTCGCTTTACCGTTAACAATATTCTACCTGAAGTAGGAGATGTAGCCGCTTTGCAAGCTTCATTGCCCTCCCCTGTATTACTTAGGTCGAACGTCAGCTGGTTTGACAATGTCGATTTAGATTCAGACCCATCTAATCCCAATCAACTTCAGATTCCGTTTCGCATCGATATGAATAAAGTGGTAGACGAGAGTCATATACATTTAGGACGACCAGATATGCCTAATAACTAGTTTAGCAGGCGTAAAGAGTGTTTTAAAGAAGAGGCTTAGTCGCCTCCTCGGGCTTACAAACCATCATTAAAAATGGATGTATTATTAGAGCGTTAAAGAAGTAAGCCGTCATCTGCTTAGCTTCTTTAATCCTGCAATACTTTTCTATTAAAGTCCCAACGCTTGTTTGATAAAGGGGATTGTAAGTCTGCGCTTAGCCTGCAGCGATTTTTTGTCCAGCTCATTAACAATCATCATTAAGTTTCCAAGATCTCTATCAACTCTGGTGAGCAAAAAATTAATGCTTTCATCCGTTGTTTCAAGACCTCTATTATCCAGACGAAATTGAATAATTTTACCAAGGTCAGCATCAGACCGATTGGCTAGTTGAAATACAGTTCCCCAATTTAATCGAGAAACCAAGTCAGGAAGCTTATAACCTGCAGTATTAGGAGCCCCATTGGCTGCAATGACCAATTTTGGTTGATGAAGCTTTTCTATGACTTGGTTAATTAAATCAAAAATAGCGTTTTCCCACAGTGAGTTTCCTGATATTTCATGCAGGTTATCGATACAAATTAGACCATAATCAGCAACTTCATTAATTAATTCACAAGGCATGTCTTTTAAAACGAGCATGTCCAGGTAAATTGACTGGACGTCATTAACTTGGGCCTCATTGCAACAGGCGTATAATAGATGAGACTTTCCTAATCCTGCAGAGCCAAACAAATATGATAAGGCCTTTTGAGACCTTATTTGCGATGTTCCATGTGGACTACAAAACTCTTGAAGATATGAACTTACGAATTCATTATCAAGCGTATAAAAAGATAGAAACGTTTCATCGTCTGGCAACGAAACGGGTAAGCTCAACTGCAAGGCTAATTACCTCGCCATTCATAATCTATCAACACCTTGCCGCTTGGTGAACTTGGAGCTAAGCTTTGATACTCTGGTACACGAAGGCTTTTTTCCAATTCTAAAATTGTTTTTAAGCGTGCGGGTGAAACATTCGACCTTAACTGGAAAGTGCTTATGTCTTTGGTTTGCGAGCTGATTTCTACATTCTGAGTTACTGTTAACGAACTTAATATTTCTAATACTTTACGATATTTCATTAAGGTATCGATTTTGGAGACACTGAGCTTCACTTCAAAAAACTCTGTCGTTTCACTTGTATCAATCGCGTACACACCAGCCAAGTATGACGAATACTGGTCGACAAATTCAGCTAATAAGGTGTTTACATCATTACCCACAATGTCGGTAGTCTTAATAGTCTGACCGTTAGTAACAAAGTACGATAGTTGTAATTTTTCGCTAGCAGTGAAATTGTCAAAAACCACACCAATTTTGGCACCGATCACATAGTTTGTATTGTATCGAGCGGATTTATTGTAAATTGACGAAGAAAAAAGCCCCCAAACATCCATGGGTGCAACATTCATAGAATCAGTTAAATCGCCTATAGGCATCACTATTTCGATGCCTCTTTGATAGGCCGCCTGTTGAACGATATTTGAATAGTTAACATTGTTTTGTTGCGTAATTAGATTCTTAATTTTTGTTGAATCATCTTCAATTACCAACCACAACAAAGCAGAGGGACGCCTAGCACCCCAAATATTCAAACCTTCACTGCGTAGTAATTCGACTATTTTCTGCTGATTAAATTCGGCCTGATAAACCAGCTTTTCACCATCTTGGGAGAAACTACTAGCAATTAAAAACTGCTCGAAACTAGCAGCTGACTTTTTAACTTGCGCATTGTTGAGAGTATTGGGGTCGCCGCTCATTTTGACTATAACTTGCTGAAATGCTTTTTTACCCGCTCGTTTTTGCGCAAATGTAGATTGATCAGTCACCGTTATTTGGCCCACATTCAGATGCTCGATTGGAGCACTAACCGCATATGGAGTCATCAATGTAGTAACTCCGATAACGATGAACAACAGCACCTTATTCAAAACAAAGTAATTCAAAACAATTTAATCCTTAAGGCTTATAAGGGCCATTGTCAGATATTTCTCGGCTTTTTGCATCTGATATTTATTCTTATACGTTTTTTGATACCTTTTCGCGCATTGAACTGCTAAAATTCCGCCTTCGAAATTTTCAGAGGAAAGCGCGTGACTGAGCAAAACAAACCACTAAGCTATAAGGATGCGGGTGTAGATATTGATGCAGGAAATCAATTAGTTGATCGGATCAAATCTGTAGCAAAGAAAACGCATCGTCCTGAAGTAAGAGGCGGTTTAGGTGGGTTTGGGGCTTTGTGCTCAATTCCAACTAAGTACAAACAACCATTGTTAGTTTCAGGCACTGATGGCGTTGGTACTAAATTGCGCTTAGCTATGGACCAAAACAGGCATGATGGGATTGGCATCGACTTGGTAGCTATGTGTGTTAATGATTTAATAGTCCAAGGGGCCGAACCTTTGTTTTTCTTAGATTATTACGCGACAGGAAAGCTAGATGTCGATACGGCAGCAACTGTTGTCACCAGCATTGGCGAAGGTTGCCTACTGTCGGGCTGTGCACTTATTGGTGGTGAAACTGCCGAAATGCCTGGTATGTACGAGGGTGAAGACTACGATGTTGCAGGTTTTTGTGTCGGTGTGGTAGAGGCTGAAGATGTAATAGACGGCTCTAAAGTAGCTGCTGGAAATAAACTTATTGCCTTAGCGTCATCGGGTCCTCATTCTAACGGATATTCACTAATTCGAAAAATAATAGAAGTTAGCGGCATGGACTTAAGTGCAGACTTGAGCGGCAAGCCTGTGAGTGACCATCTGTTAGAGCCAACCAGAATATATGTTAAAAATGTTCTCTCTATATTAGAAAACCACACGGTCAATGCAATTTCACACATTACAGGTGGCGGCTTTTGGGAGAATATCCCGCGCGTTTTACCTGAGAATATGCAAGCGGTTATTGACGGCAGTAGTTGGCAGTGGCCCGATATATTTAGCTTGTTGCAAGAAAAAGGAAACGTAACTACACATGAAATGTACAGGACTTTTAATTGTGGCGTTGGCCTTATGCTAGCAGTTGATGCTAATAGCGCAGAAGTGATCACTCAAGATTTAATTAACCTTGGTGAAAATGCTTGGATAATTGGCGAAGTTGAGATTTTACAAGACGGTCAAGAGCAAGTGGTTATCAATTCATAATGGGTATTGATAAGAAAAGAATTGTAATATTAGTTTCTGGAAGTGGGTCGAATGCGCAGGCTATTATTGATGCTTGTGCAAAAGGAACCATTAACGGTGATGTAGTAAAGGTTATTTCCAACGTCCCCGAGGCTTTTGCATTGGAAAGAGCTGAACTTGCCGGCATCCCCGCTATTAGTATTGACCACAAATCGTTCGATGGGCGTGAAAATTTTGACCTTGCGCTTGCCGATGAGATTGACTCAGTGCGACCAGACCTAATCGTCTTAGCAGGCTTCATGCGGATACTCAGTAATAACTTTGTTAATAAGTATATTGGCAAATTATTGAACATTCACCCATCTTTGTTGCCCAAGTATCCAGGACTTAGCACACATCAACGTGCAATTGACAATATGGATCAAGAACACGGCACATCGGTACATTTTGTAACGCCTGAGCTTGATGGTGGTCCGGTAGTTTTGCAAGCAAAAGTACCGGTGTTTGAAGGCGATGATGTGGACGAGTTGGCCTTACGTGTGTTAGCACAAGAACACAAAATTTATCCAATTGTGATAAATTGGCTTTGTAACGAGCGAATTTCGCTAAGTGCTATGAAAGTGCTTTTTGATGGACAAGTACTACCGGAGTGTGGATATGCAAGTGACTAAAGTGTTAAAGCTGTTCGCAGTGGCAGGGCTGTCGCTTTGCGCTGCAAGCATTTTCGCAATTGAAAAAACTGATCTTCCCTCTCCTTTCTTGGCCAAATACGATGCTTACCGTCATGACAATAATGTAGGAAGTGCAGAATTAAGTCTCAAAGCAACATCCGAAGACCTCTACGAATTAAAGTATTCATCTAAAGTGTCACGCTTTTTCCTATCTGATAAAAGATATGAAACCACATTATTTTCTTTTTCTGATGGCTTCATTACCCCAGTGTCTTATGCTTTCAAACGTAAAGGTACTGGCCCAAATAAATCTTTGAATGCGACATTTGATAACGACTCAAAAACAATCATTATTAAAGACAAAGAAAATTTGGACTGGAATGGCGAGCTAGATAATCAACTTTTCAGAATAGATATATCTAGGCAGCTTGCTCAGGGTAAAAACCAGTTCACCTATAAGTTCCTTAATTATCGCGGTCAAAAAAGAAAGTATCAGATTGAAGTAGTAGGTAAAGAAACACTTCAATTGCCGTATGGCAATGTTGAAGCAGTTAAAGTAAAAGTAAATCGTGAAAGCAAAAAGCGTCAAACCTTTGCTTGGTTTGCACCATCGCTCGATTTTGTCCTAGTGCGCCTTCAACAATTTAAAGAAGGTGAAGAGCAAGGTGATATTCGCCTGAAAACCTACCAAGAACTTTAACTCCTTTTCGTTGTATACTTCGTGATCTAATAGTTGAGGATAGGCATCCTCTTTTGTATCAAATTACTTGATCTTTGCATGTTCAAGTAATACCTTAGACTTATCTGGTCAGACCTGCAGGAGAAAGTATGAACGAAATATTTTGGATCTTAATAGTCTTGGGTGTTTATGGCGTAACAGCTTATAAACAAACGTCATCTCAAACAACACTTGTTGCTATTGGCGCAGCCATGTTTGTTGGTACAGCTACTGGCGGCATTGGTGTTGTTGCTTGGGTTATATTCGCTTTAATTGTATTACCATTAGCGTACACCCCTTATCGTAAAAAATTTATTACAACAAAATTACTCGCCTTTTATAAGAGTGTAATGCCTGAAATGTCTACTACAGAGCAAGAAGCGATAGACGCAGGAACAGTTTGGTGGGATGGAGACCTTTTCAGTGGCAGACCGGATTGGCAGAAATTCCATGCGATTGCGCAACCAAGATTAAGTGCTGATGAACAAGCTTTCCTTGATGGGCCTTGCGAAGTCGTGAGCAACATGGCCGATGAGTGGCAAATCAACCACGTTGATGCCGACCTTTCAGATGAGATTTGGCAATATTTAAAAGACAATAAATTCTTCGCGATGATTATTAAGAAAGAATATGGTGGTCTTGAATATTCCGCTTATGCTCAATCACGTGTACTCCAAAAGCTTGCTGGCGTTAGTGCCGTGTTATCAAGCACAGTAGGCGTGCCGAATTCCCTAGGCCCCGGTGAATTGTTACAACATTATGGTACAAAAGAGCAACAAGATTACTATCTACCTAGATTAGCTGTGGGTGATGAAATTCCTTGTTTTGCACTAACCGGCCCAGAAGCTGGTTCAGATGCAGGTTCTATTCCCGATTTCGGCATTGTCTGTAAAGGTAAGTTTGAAGGTAAAGAAGTACTTGGTATGCGTCTAACTTTTTCCAAGCGTTATATCACACTTGCACCAGTGGCT
This sequence comes from uncultured Glaciecola sp., assembly GCA_905479945.1. Taxonomy (GTDB): domain Bacteria; phylum Pseudomonadota; class Gammaproteobacteria; order Enterobacterales; family Alteromonadaceae; genus Glaciecola. The sequence goes on from CAJQOP010000080.1 coordinate 22,689, forward strand.
ACGGTCATTGGCCTGGCGTTCAAACTTCAGGACCCAGATGCACTTTTAGGTGATACCGAAGATTTAGGTATTACCTGTGCTTTAATTCCTCGTGATACGAAAGGCCTAGATTGTGGTCGTCGCCACTTTCCATTGAACATACCTTTTCATAATGGCCCGGTTCGTGGTAAAGATATTTTTGTTCCATTAAGCTATATCATTGGCGGTCAGAACATGGCTGGCAAGGGTTGGCGCATGCTAATGGAATGCTTATCAGTTGGTCGTTGTATTACGCTCCCGTCATCTGCAGCAGGCGGCGCGAAGTCTCTAGCACTAGCTACTGGAGCCTACTCTCGTATTCGTCGTCAATTCCGTATGCCAATAGGCCAAATGGAAGGTGTTGAGGAGATGTTGGGACGTATAGGTGGAAACGCTTATTTAATGGATGCGGTGACATCACTCTCTACTGCAGGTGTCGACTTAGGTCAAAAGCCATCAGTTATTTCTGCCATTTGTAAGTATCACTTAACTGAAAGAATGCGCCAAGTAGTCAATGACTCTATGGATGTTCATGGCGGTAAAGGGATATGTTTGGGACCAAACAACTATTTAGGTAGAGCTTACCAAGGCGTCCCTATTTCTATTACTGTGGAAGGCGCTAACATATTGACCAGAAATATGATGATTTTCGGTCAAGGTGCTATGCGTTGTCACCCGTATGTTCTCAAAGAAATCTATGCATCTCAAATGACTGATCGCGAAGAGCAGTTAGATTCCTTCGACGATGCTGTTTTTGGACATATTCGTTTTGCGGTTAGTAACACCTTCCGTTCAATTTGGTTTAGCTTAACGGGCGGTCGTTTAAGTTCGGCTCCGTTTAAAGATGAGACGGCAAAGTATTACAAAAGCATGCAAGGCTACAGTGCAAATTTAGCGCTTTTAACGGACATTTCAATGGGAGTTCTAGGGGGTTCTCTTAAACGTAGAGAAAGACTTTCTGCTCGCTTAGGTGATATTTTAAGTAATCTGTATCTTGGCTCAGCAGTGTTGAAAAAGTTCGACGAGCAGGGTCGTAACCATGATGATTTACCATTTGTTCATTGGGCAATGCAAGATTGTTTGTCAAAATTAGAAGACGCTTTAGATGACTTTTTAAGAAACTTCCCATCCGCAGCTGTAGGCATCTCGATGCGTGCGTTAGTTTTACCTTTTGGTAAACGTTACTCTGCCCCTTCAGATGTTTTAGAGCATAAAATCGCTCATATTTTACAGCATCCAAATAAAACGCGCGATCGTTTAGGGCATGGTCAATACCTAACGCAAGAAGCCGGTAACTTGCTTGGAGAAATCGAAGAAACGCTAATTAATATAGTAAAATGTGAGCCTATATTTGACCGCATTTGCAAGGAGCTAGGTGAAAAGCTTCCAATGACTAATCTAGATATTTTAGCTGAACGCGCCCTTGAGGCTAAAATCATTACAGAAGATGAAGCTGAGCTAATGAAGAAATCTGAAGCAGGCCGCTTAAATGCGATCAATGTCGATGACTTTGATGAGCAGGAGCTGCTAATGTCCACTAGCAAAAAGGTTATCAAACCTAAAACTGCTGTTAAACGCAAAACGACAAAAGCAGTTAAGGCAGCATGATCTGATTGACCTTATAAAGGTTATGAAAGGTAAAAAGGGCCACAGTTTGCTGATGGCCCTTTTTTGATATTTAACAGTTATTTAAAGCTAAAAAATCGTATTACCTCCAACACTTACCTCCAACACTTACCTCCAAACTTACCTCCAACACTTGCTTTCAACACCTACCTTAAGAATTTTTGCTCGACACCACTTCGTTGGATTTGCACAATTTGTTCAGATGAAAGCTGCACTGAGTTTACAGCTAGCCTATATTCATCCTGAATGCTAATGTTCGACACTCCTGGGTCATAAGTGTTTAAGCTTACAGACAAACCATTTTCAAGAAATAGTTTGATAGGATGATTAGCCGTGTCGGTCCACGCGCCTGTTTGATAATTCGAACTCAAACAACTCTCCACACCAATCGAGTTTTTTTGCATATAATCCATCAATTTTGCGTCTTTATGTATTGCAACGCCGTGTCCAATTCTAGTCGCGCCAAGCAATTTTATTGCATCCCATACATAAGCTGGACCAGCTACCTCGCCTGCGTGAACCGTTACTTGCAAGCCAGCATTGCGGGCTAAGGTAAAGTGTTCAACAAATAATGCTGGAGGATAATTAACTTCATCTCCGGCCAGGTCAACAGCTATGATTTGATCGGAAAAAGCCAAAATAGATTTTAGTTCAGCAAAACATGAGTCGACACCATAGGTACGACTTAAAATTCCTATTAATTGATATTGAGTATCGACTGCTGCGTTACCAGCAGCTAAACCCTCAACAACGGCTTCTACCACAGCATCTAAGGGTAAATTGAAAGCTTTCGCCATAAAACTCGGAGAAAAACGCAACTCGGTATAATCTAATCCTTCAGCCTTAGCCAACAAAACATTTTCATAGGCAACTTTAAAGCATGCTTCAGGAGTCGCTAACACTGAAACACCGTAATCGAGTTTTTGGAGAAAGGACATCAAATCACTAGTCTTATCTTTAATGATGACGAGGTCTGATAGCTCACGTTGTGAGTCAACTGGCAAAACTACTGAATATTTCTATGCAAGTTCCCATATCAATTTGACAGGAATACTGCCGTCAAGATGGCGATGAAGATCGACTAAGGGGAATTCTTTATTATACATAAATCCCGTTCAATTCTTCACATTAGTCTAACTGTAGTTTTTCAACCGCAAGAACAATTTGAGTTCTCGTTTTTACTTCTAGCTTTTTAAATATAACGCCAATATGGGCTTTCACTGTCGCCTCAGTAACACTGAGTTGAAAAGCAATTTGTTTGTTCATCAAGCCATTTTTAAGAAGTTTAAGTACTTGAAATTGTTTTGGTGTCAAATCGCTTAATTTAGTCGCAATATCCTTAACATCGCTATTCACAGCTATTAATGCTTTAGCTAAAGATTCAGGCAACCACCTTTGCCCTTCTAGCACGGCTAGTAAGGCTTCTTTAATAACTGGTGTTGCTGTCGTTTTTGGAATAAAACCATCGGCACCAAACTCCATAACTTGTGAGACAATCTCGGGCGAGTCACTCGCAGATAACACAACCAAAGGTAAATTAGGAAAAAGTTCCTTTACTCTTAAGAGACCGTAAAAATTATCACATCCAGGCATGTTTAAATCGAGAATAACAAGGGAAATCTTCCGCGCTTTACGTAAGACAGCAATAGTGCTGTCGAGCGAATCAGATTCAAGGAAAGAAACATTATTAAAGCAAGTGCTCAGTGCTCCTTTTAAAGCCTCCCTGAAGAGTGGATGGTCGTCAGCTATCAAAAATTTATACATTTACATTTCTCTGCTTTTAATTTTTACTATTATTTTATAGCTAGTCGGTTTTATATATACTAGTGCATGCTACACACGTTATATTATCAGAGCTACACACAACATCACATAGCTATATACCTTACAACCCTAATATAAGTTTTAAAATAATGTCAGATTTAAAAAATAGTGTCATTCAAGACGATATCTATAAGAACGAGCAAGCGCAAATTAAAGACTTTAGCTTTAATCGACAAGTAGTCGATGTTTTTCCAGATATGATTGAACGCTCAGTTCCTGGATATTCGAATATTGTTGACGGGATTGGCCGTTTGGCTGCTAAATTTAGCATCGAAAATACGAGCATGTATGATTTGGGATGTTCATTAGGCGCTATCAGCTTATCGATGGCAAAACAAAATACGGTAGACAAAGTAAACATTATCGGTATAGATAATAGTGCTGCAATGGTAGACCGCTGCCAAAGTAATGTTCAGTCTTACAGTTATGCCACACCGATTACGATTAAAGAAGCTGATATCATAAGCGCAGATATAAGTGATGCTTCAGTCATTGTAATGAATTTTACTCTACAATTTATCTCACCGATGAGGCGATCAGCCTTGATGAAAAAGCTTTTCGATAGTTTAGTTCCCGGTGGAATTTTAATTTTGTCCGAAAAAATCAAACTGGGTCATCAAACTATGGATTCAGCTATCATAGAATTACATCACGATTTCAAAAGAGAAAACGGCTATAGCGATTTAGAAATAAGTCAAAAGAGGACTGCGCTCGAAAGTGTAATGATACTGGATGAGTATAATTTGCATGAAGAAAGATTATTAAACGCTGGTTTTGATGCTGTTAGTATTTGGTATCAACAATTTAACTTTGTTTCATTTTTTGCCATCAAAGGAAAGTAATATGAATTGGACCTCAGCCTTATATGCTTCTCTTGTTGGCACTAATTTAGAAGGATGGATACAAACGCTTATTCCACAGTTAGCCGATTGGCAAGCCTCAGCGCGACATGGTGATACTAAGAAATGGGAAAAGCAGCTTCAACAACTCCCCAGCATTGATCAGGTGCAATCCACGCTTACTTCGAGTGTCAGTTTAACTCAGCAAAACCAATTCAGTGAAAATCAACGGGCCCACGTTGAATCAGTCCTTAAACAATTTATTCCATGGCGCAAAGGCCCATTTCATTTCTTTGGCATTGATATCGACACGGAATGGCGCTCTGATTGGAAGTGGGATCGCGTTCTTCCACATATAAAGCCATTGGCAAATAAGAAAGTGTTAGATGTTGGCTGCGGCAGTGGTTACCACCTTTTTCGAATGTTAGGAGAAGATGCTAAGTTGGTTATTGGCATAGATCCAACTGAATTGTTTTTCTATCAGTTCCATATATTCAAAAAGTATCTACCTAATTTAAATGTCCATTTTGCCCCTGTTGGCATTGAAGATATGCCCGCTCTCAATGCATTTGATACAGTGTTCTCAATGGGAGTTCTTTACCATAGAAGAGACCCGATTGAGTTTTTATATCAATTAAAAAACCAACTTGTATCCGGTGGACAATTAGTTCTAGAAACGATTGTAATTGAAGGTGATGAAACCTCGGTATTGATGCCTGGTGAGCGTTATGCACAAATGCGAAATGTCTGGTTTTTACCTAGTAGCGATGCGCTCGTGCAATGGCTAAGCAGAGTTGGCTTCGAGGACATTCAAAAAGTAGACGAAAATATGACCAGCACCGATGAACAAAGAGCAACCAAATGGATGACAAATCATTCATTAATTGATTTTTTAGACCCAAATAATAAGTCATTAACAATTGAGGGCTACCCTGCTCCAAAACGAGCCGTTTTTATCGCAACTAAAAAATAACCATCAACATTTGGCTGGTAAATAATTCACGCAATTAGTAATCGGATGAACCTTGTTATTAATACCTTAATTTCTCTCTTCATGAACCTCTTTATGCTCTTCTGAAGTTCTATTGGCATGCTCTTTGTATACTCATACTGAGTTTTGATTGATTTACTACTTTTTCATCGCCGGACACACAGTTTATCTGTCAACTGGTGAAAGAATAGTTTCAATTAGCAAGCACAGTAATTTATGTTTGATTGTCGGACCAAGCAATGTATAAGGCCAAAATGCAAGAAATAAAGTCATTGATAGCACAATATGTCAATAAAGAAGCACTTCCTGCTGCTTATAATGACCTTGCACTAAAATGGTACACACCTCTTTGTAAATCGCTTTCACTGCACCATGATAAAGCAAAGCACAAAACTATGTTTATCGGTATCAATGGATGCCAAGGTTCAGGGAAATCTACGTTAAGCGGCTTATTGAGCTACCTTTTAACGACATATTTCAAAAAATCGTCAATTGTAATCTCACTCGATGATTTCTATTTAACTAGGGCCCAACGACTCAATTTAGCAAGTAAGGTCCATTCCCTGCTTGAAACCAGAGGTGTTCCAGGTACTCACGATACTGAGCTTATGCAAGAGGTACTTGAAGCCTTAAGCTTGGGACAAAGCATACAGATTCCAACATTTAATAAAGCAATTGACGACCGTAATAAAATAGATGATTGGCAGGTTGTAAATGGGCTTATTGATATAGTTATTGTAGAAGGTTGGTGCTGGGGAACAATGCCGCAAAATGATGATGACTTAGCGCACGATGTTAATGATCTAGAAAAAGACCAGGATACCAACAGAGCTTGGCGTAACTATGTTAATCAACAGCTAGCGATTAACTATGTTCCCTTGTATTCGTTTATACATAAATGGGTGTTTTTGCGCGCTCCTAGCTTTGAACACGTTTATAAATGGCGGTGCGAACAAGAACACAAGCTTAAGTCCACCGCTAAAGATACAAGCAATGTAATGAGCGATGAAGAAGTGCTCAGCTTCATACAATATTATCAGAGGTTAACAATGCACACATTATGTACACTCGATGCACGTTCAGACTGGGTATTTGAATTAGATAATGATAGAGATATCATCACAAGCAGTCAAAATGAACAATGAATTAATGAGGATTTACAACCGACAAGTTCTTATTTTTACTGACCTAGACGGCACCTTAATGGATCACTACAGTTATGAGCATAAGGATGCGAAACACTGTATGAACAGGCTGCTAGGTCATAGCATTCCGATTATCCCAAATACTAGTAAAACCTTCTCAGAACTTTTAGTGCTGCGTAAACGCTTGAAGTTAAATGGTCCATTTATTATAGAAAATGGGGCTGCTATTTATATCAATAAAAACTTTTTGCCTGAGAAACCCAAAGGAGCGCTTTGGCAAGAAGGTTTTTGGGTCAAGTCGTTTAGTTCAAAACGCAATTATTGGTTAGGTTTAATAAAAAAGGTAACACCGGAGTACGGTCACTTGTTTGAATCTTTCTCAAAAATGTCGCAAGAGAGAATTATTGAACTCACAGGCTTATCAGTAGAGGACGCGCTTCTTTCATCTCAAAGACAATTCGGCGAACCCTTATTTTGGAAAGGCACAGACGAAGAGTTAGAAGGCTTTATTGCCGTACTAAGACGAATGGGCTCTCATCCTGTTAAAGGCGGCCGGTTTTTGCATGTAGGTGGAGACTGCAACAAAGGTAAGGCCTTAACTTGGCTTTTAAAAGAATATCAGCGACAGCATAAAAATATAACCGTGAGCACTATAGCTTTAGGTGATGGTAAAAACGATATTGCGATGCTTGAGGTTGCAGATACGGCCGTTCGTATAGCATCTCCAGTAAATGAGCCACCAGAATTACAACGAACAACTAAAATACACACAAGCAGCTTACACGGTCCTAAAGGCTGGGCCGAAGTGTTGGAGCAGTTAATTCCTGAATCGACATTCTTTGCTCAAAGCAAATAGACATACAAGACAACTTAAGGAATAACATGGCTGATTTTCATCAAAATGGCATTGTAACAACTCTACATAACTTGGAAGACAGATCGATTGAGGATTTGGAGACTGAACTATGCGAATTTTCTAAAAAGCGGCCACTAGGGCTTATTCTACCGTCTTTATTTTCAGAGCTAGAAGGTAAAGCCCTACCCGCAACTATTGAACATATCAAACAGGTTCCGTATTTATCAGAAATTGTAATAGGTTTAGATAGAGCTAATTTAGAACAGTATAGACATGCCTTAGGTTTTTTCTCTGCGCTCCCTCAACACCATAGAGTGTTGTGGAATGACGGGCCTAGATTAAAAGCACTCGATGCCGAATTAAAAGAGCTTGGGCTCGCTCCTAAAGAGTTAGGTAAAGGTCGAAACGTTTGGTATTGCATGGGTTATATACTCGCATCCGGAAAGGTAGAAAGCGTAGCGCTGCACGACTGTGACATTCTCACCTATGAGCGTTCATTACTTGCTAGATTAATTTATCCAGTTGCTAACCCACAGTTCAATTATGAATTTTGTAAGGGATATTATGCGCGTGTGGCAAATGGCAAAATCAACGGTCGAGTATCACGTCTGCTAGTAACCCCTTTGTTACGTGCGTTAAAAACCACGCTAGGTACTAACGAATACCTCGACTTTATGGACAGTTTCCGCTATCCACTGGCGGGGGAATTTTCATTCAGGCGTGATGTTCTTAATGATATAAGGATCCCCAGCGATTGGGGTTTAGAAATCGGCGTTCTTTCCGAGATGCACAGAAATTACTCACCAAATAGATTATGTCAAGCTGATATCGCGAAAACGTATGATCATAAACATCAAGACCTCTCCCTGAATAATGAACAGGGCGGCCTATCTAAGATGTCAATAGACATCACAAAAGCGCTATTTAGGAAACTTGCAACTCAAGGAACAACATTCAACACAGAAACGTTTAGAACAATAAAAGCGACCTATTTTAGGATAGCATTGGATTTTGTTGAAACGTACCATAACGATGCTGTCATGAATGGTTTGAAACTAGACATACATAATGAAGAGAAAGCAGTTGAAATGTTTGCTCATAATATTATGAAGGCTGGTCAGAGCTTTTTAGATAACCCTATGGAAACTCCTTTCATCCCAAGTTGGAATAGAGTAGTTAGTGCGAAACCAGATGTTCTAGAATGTCTTAAAAAAGCAGTTGAAGATGACTATAAAGAATTTAGTCAAGGGATCTAAAATGATTGAGCACTTTCCAAATTTTACGGCTAAAATAAGACACCATCTTGAAGTTATTTATCAAGATATTTTGACTTCTGAAGAAATAAAAAACTTAATACCTCAGTTGCAAGCAAGCATTGGGGTGATAGATGAAACTAACTGTCATTATCCTACTCCGCATAAAAACAGATGGGATGAGTCAGACATTGTCATGATCACATACGGTGACAGCATTATAGAGAACGCTGATGATGTAGAGTTTGGTCTTGGTCAAAAACCATTAAAAACCTTGTTGCGCTTTGTTAATGAATATTGCGATTCAATTGTTAGTCACATACATATCTTACCCTACTTCCCTTACAGTTCTGATGATGGATTTTCTATAATAGATTATTCAGTAGTGAACCAGAGCTTGGGCGATTGGAGCGATATTCGTGATATTTCAAATCAGTATAGTCTTATGACTGACCTGGTTATTAATCATTGCTCTGCTCGCAGTCAGTGGTTTGAAAATTTTTTGAAACAAGATGGTATCGGTCACGATTATTTTTTTACTGCTTCTAATACTGATGACCTCAGCATGGTTGTTAGACCAAGAACATCAGACTTACTTAAGAATGTTGAAACACCTAAGGGTACTCAACATGTATGGTCGACGTTCAGTCACGATCAAGTAGATTTTGATTTCAGAAATCCAAACGTTTTAATCACATTTGTAGATATTATTAGGCTTTATTTAGATCAAGGAACCAAAATATTTAGACTTGATGCTATCGCGTTTCTTTGGAAAGTAGTTGGTAATGAAAGTATAAATTTACCTCAAACACATGAAGTTGTCCGTTTATTAAGAACTTTAATTGAACATGCATCACCAGAAGTATTGATCATTACAGAAACCAACATACCAAATAGAGAGAATTTAACTTACTTTGGAAATGCGAACGAAGCGCATGCTATTTATAATTTCTCATTACCCCCCTTACTCATAAACACTCTTGTAACTGGCAATTGTAGCTATTTAAAAAATTGGATGATGAGTATGCCGCCAGCCCAGAACGGCACAACATATTTTAATTTTATCGCGTCACATGATGGAGTTGGCTTAAGACCTGCTGAAGGTTTACTTTCTGATGAAGAAATCACTGATTTAGCTCATTGTATGCAGAATTTCGGCGGCAAGGTGTCATGGCGAATGACAGAGAGTGAGATACAAAAACCTTACGAAATGAACATTGCTTTAATCGATGCGATGAAGGGTACTATCGAAGGCCCTGACCAATTTCAATTAGAGCGATTTGTTTGCGCTCATGCAATAATGCTTGGCTTAGAGGGTATTCCAGGGATTTATATACATTCTCTACTGGGAACGCCAAACGACGAAGAGAAAGTAATTAATACCGGCCAGAATCGAGGAATAAATCGTCATCGATGGGACTTTAAAAGTCTGATTGCACACTTACAAGACGCTGACAGCATGCATGCTAAAGTGCTAAGTAAACTTTCCATGCTAATTAGAATAAGAAAAGCACAACGTGCATTTCACCCAAATGCAACACAGTTTACTTTGCAACTCGGTGAGCATGTTTTTGGATACTGGCGCCAAAGCATCGACCGACAACAAAGCATATTTTGCTTATCGAACATAACAAATGAAATGCAATATGTAAGGCTGTCAGATATCAACTTAATTGATAACAGCCTTTGGTATGAGCTTATTCACGAGAAGGCAGTGGATGTTAAAACTGAATATTTAAATGTCGCACCTTACCAAACAATGTGGATATCTAATAAGGCAACAGGCTAGTATCTTTGACGCTGTTATAGCATTAGTAAAATCAAGAGCTAGGGCAAAACTCACCTTGCCCTAGCCTTAAGGCTCTATTCGTAGCCTCTGTCACGCTTCACTTCAATAGTGTCAATGTAGCCATGCCAAGATGCGTACCCTAGGATTGGCATGATAACTAAAAATGCAAAAAAGAAAGTAACAAAACCCAAAAACACACAAAATAGTATAATAGCGGCCCAAAAGAACATCGCTTTTTTGTTCAACCAAACTGCATTCATACTGCTGAATACAGCAGTTGCTAAATCAACACGACGCTCCAGTAAAATAGGTTGAGTGAATGCTGTAATGAAGAAGACAAGCACCGTTATTGCAGCACCAACGATAGTTCCAACTAACAAAAATGGCCATAGACTTTGTAAGGTGTATGCTTCATAAGATGGATACAATGCATGAATTAAAGACGCTATGCGTAACCAAAATATCATCAATACCATTAATAACAACGCAAAAGCCCATTCATTTACTGCATTTCGAGACATTGCTTTTAAAGAATGTCTAAATGAAGGATTATTCTTCTTTGCAAACTGCCAACTAACATCATAAAGCCCTGCCGCCAAATATGGCCCAAGCAACATAAAGCAAACCATAGCTGGGAAAATAATCATATACCAGCCAGTTGAGTCAACAAGATAAAATATTGACCACGGAATAAGTGTGAATATCAAACCGTAGGCCAAACTTATAACTGGCGCACGCTTAAAATCAGTAATGGCTAAGCGAATCCATTTAATAGAATCAAAAGTATCTAATTTTTTACACGGTAAAACACGAGCGAAACTACTATTCGTAACCGCTGCTTCGGGCTCTTCATCGAACTGCTGAGACATAACATCTCCTATTTAGCATAATTTAATAAGTCATTGCAGAGCAACGGCTTTTTGGAAACTGAAGGCACAACTTCAATACTTATTCTTTATACTAAATGAGTTCATCATTAAGTTCAAAATATACTCAAGGAAAATCCACATTAGCTTCGTGCCAATTGATGCTAGTCAAAAACAATGTAGATAATGCATCATTTAATTGACTAAAACTGGTAATTTCTGTTTTCTTTCCTGTGAGCATTTCGAGCACGAATTGGTGGCAATTGTTGTCAAGAATATGATAATCCCGCAATTGAAACAGGTTTTCTTTGCAACGTTCGGCTACTTCTTGCACTGCTAACGGTAAATAATCATCATTGCATGCCAAGTAAATGCTATCACCACTCCTGTTTTCTAAAAATCGTTCCGGAGAGACGGTCCTGATTAAACCACTGCCACTTAATTCATATATGCCGTCATCAACCCATATGCCAGTATGATCTAGCACGCCATATATACCACAAGTGACAATTGAACCATTTCTTGGCAAAACGCGCTTTGATGACTCGCCTGGTAAGTATCGAACCGTATTTGTACTTTTCATATATGAATTATTTGCTTTATTTGTTGCATACAATCCCAAACATGCAGCACCTAACCATAACAACGGAGCAGGCATAAAATTCTCCAAAAAATTAGTGTTTAAGACATACTACTGCAATCGGCCCAAAGTCGTGCGATAAAAAATGTGACAAAATTTGTCATAGCCCCTTAACACAGACACTTTGCTGTATTATTCTTAGCCATCCTAAATTATTCTGTTTTAAGAAAATTAATTAATGTCGAAAATCAACCGGTCTAACAAACTAGCAAATGTCTACTACGACATACGCGGTCCAATTTTAGAGCAAGCAAACAAAATGGAAGAGGCCGGTGAGCGCATCCTTAAACTCAACATTGGTAATCCCGCTCCATTTGGATTTGAGGCACCTGATGACATTTTAAAAGATGTTATTCATCAATTGCCTTCATCGCAGGGCTATACAGACGCTCAGGGTATATATAGCGCTCGTGTTGCGGTCATGCAGTACTATCAACAAATGGGTATTGAGAATGTTAAAGTCAAAGATGTATACATAGGCAATGGTGTAAGCGAACTTATTATGCTATCGATGCAAGCTTTGCTGAACACTGGCGATGAAGTGCTAGTGCCGGCTCCGGACTACCCTCTTTGGACTGCCGCGGTAAATTTATCTTCTGGCACACCGATACATTATCAGTGCGACGAGAAGTCCGGCTGGTTTCCTGACCTTGCCGACATAGAATCAAAAATAAGTTCGAACACAAAAGCGATTGTGTTAATTAACCCAAACAATCCAACAGGTGCTGTTTATAGTAAAGCCTTGTTGCAACAAATTGCTGATTTGGCAAGAAAACACAATTTAATTGTTTTTAGCGATGAAATATACGACAAAATATTGTATGACGATGCCTTACATACCTGCATTGCTTCGCTAGCACCTGATTTGTTTTGTGTAACCTTCAGCGGCTTAAGTAAAAACTATCGAGTCGCTGGTTTTCGTGCCGGTTGGATGCTGGTGAGTGGTAATAAACTATCAGCAAAAAGTTATATCGAAGGTTTAACGATTCTCTCCTCAATGCGGATGTGCGCCAATGTACCCTCTCAACATGCAATTCAAACAGCACTCGGCGGATACCAAAGCATTAAAGACCTCGTAACTGGCAATGGCCGGCTGCTTCAGCAACGGAATTTAGCATACGAAGGCTTAAATCAAATTGATGGCATAAGTTGTGTTAAGCCTATGGGCGCGATGTACTGCTTTGCTAAAGTTGATGCGAAAAGGTTTAATATTTCTAGTGACGTTAATATGGTTCTTGATTTACTCAATAAAGAAAAGATTCTATTAGTACATGGAAGCGCATTTAATTTGCACGATGGTTGCTATTTCAGACTTGTTTTTTTGCCGCATAAGGAGCAGTTGTCACCCGCCATTGAACAAATGAACCGATTCTTTGCGAACTATCGACAGTAAGTTTATTCGATATCTAGTGCCTCATTTAGCAATTAGTATTATCTAATCAAACAAGGATAAATAATTTAATGAACAGTGCTTTTTTAGCATGGATACTGCGCATGCCCTTAATCAAACGTTGGGCTTTGATGCATTCAGTAAAAGATGAGAATGTCGCTGAGCATAGCCATCAGGTTGCTGTAATTGCGCATTTATTAGCTGTTATTCGTAACACCTATTTTAACGGAAGCCTCAACGCAGAGAAAGCAGCTACAATAGGCCTTTACCATGAAGTTTCCGAAACAAAACTACAAGATATTAATCACGTCACTAAGTACCATAACCCTGATTTGACACGTGAGTTTAAAAAAATAGAAGAAATAGCCGAACTTGAATGTTTGCTTACACTTCCAGCCGAATTACAGCCCATATTTAAACCTCTGCTAGTGCAAAAAGAAGTCGACGCAGAATACAAAACATTAGTTAAGGCTGCTGATCTCATTTCTGCGTACTTGAAGGCATGCGATGAATTACGTTTTCAAAATGCTGAGTTCTCTCACGTAAAGACAAGGTTGGAAAAAATGTTAGTTGAATACCAACAGAATATGCCTGAAGTTAATTATTTCTTAACTATTTTTAAAGACAAATGTTTTGTAAGTGTTGACCAATTAGCCGAATAAAATAAAACCTTTACCCCAATAGACTATTTTAATGGAAATACAATGAAGCTTAGACAGTATATATGACAGACGTTAATGAATGGACTAAGCGACGACTTACTCGATTAGAAAAACGCGATGGTGATCATCGCAATGCTTACCAAAGAGACAAAGCGCGGATAATGCACTCAGCCGCATTCAGACGGTTACAAGCCAAAACTCAGGTTTTGGGTATAGGTATTAGTGATTTCTATCGAACTCGTTTAACGCATTCACTTGAAGCGGCGCAAATAGGCACAGGAATAGCATCTCAGTTAAAGCAGAAACAACCCGAGCTTTGCATTCAGCTTGTTATAGACGAACATCTCATAGAGAGTCTTTGTTTGGCGCACGATATTGGTCACCCACCATTCGGCCATGGTGGCGAAATTGCTCTGCATTACATGATGCATGAGCATGGTGGTTTTGAGGGAAATGGGCAAACGTTTCGAATCTTAACTAAGCTCGAGACTTACAGTCCTGATGACGGAATGAACTTGGCTAAAAGGACATTACTAGGTCTAATAAAGTACCCTAATTATATTGATACTTTAACTAATCAAAGGATTGTTACGAAAAGAGCAGACTCACATCGCTCAGTTATATCAAAGAACTGGCATCCCCCAAAGGGCTTATACTTATGCGATAAGCCCGCGTTTGACTGGGTTGTCGCACCATTTAGCAAACATGATCAAGACCAGTTTAGTGAATTTATTGTGGATGATAAGACGCATGCTAAAACATGCTACAAGTCGATAGATTGTTCAATAATGGAACTCGCCGATGACATAGCCTACGCCATTCACGATCTTGAAGATGCGATTGTTATGTCTATGGTTACCCGTGATATTTTCGAACTTGAGATTGTAACCCCAATAAAACAACTAGCCCTTCCTTGGCTCTCTGAACAAATAGACAAACTCACTCGTAATTTGTTTAGTGAAGTCCCCTATGAGCGTAAAAATGCAATTGGCGCCCTCGTTAACTATTTCATAACGGGGATAAGTATTAAACGTTTAGACCTGTTTGAGTCTGACATCATCAACTTCAATGCATGTTTCCCCAAAGATTATCAAACAGCCTTGGGCCTATTTAAATCATTTGTATACAATTATGTCATTCGTAAACCCGAATTACAGCTTTTGGAGTATAAAGGACAGCAGATAGTTATGGAGTTGTTTGAAGCCTTTAGTTCAGAGCCCGAAAGGCTGCTTCCGACCAATACTGCAAAACGTTGGATTGATGCAGATACTGATGAATCTAAACATAGAGTATTGTCAGATTACATTTCTGGCATGACCGATGAGTATGCGACAAGGCTATACAACCACCTATTTTTACCTAAGTCTAATTCAGTGACCGATTCACTAACTCCCTAGATGAAATTTTATCGTCTTCGATAAGGTCATGTACTACAACTAAAAGGAAGTATTCATGATTTTTAAATTTGATAAAGCAAATTCTCTGAGCGAAAACGATGTAACAGATGAATCTATCTATAAACAACGTCGTGATATTTTAAAAAAGCTAGGTTACCTAGGCGCCGGCTCATTACTTGCCGCATCTGGCAGCGCAAGTGCTGGTCCGTTAGATTGGTTTAGCAGTGATAAGGCCGAAGCTTTTAAGACGACGCCTTTAAGCTTCAAAAAATCAAATTTAAATCTTGAAATTCAAACGCCAGAACAAAAAGCCACCAGTTACAACAATTTTTATGAATTTGGCACAGGCAAAGGCGATCCAGTAGAAAAGGCGCAATCATTTCAAGTCGACCCATGGTCGTTATCTATTGAGGGATTGGTAGAAAAACCGATAACACTTGGATACGAGGATTTGTTTTCGACTTTTAACCTTGAAGAAAGGATATACCGATTACGCTGTGTAGAGGCTTGGTCGATGGTTATACCGTGGGTAGGGTTTTCATTGGCAAGTATTATTAAAAAGGCACAACCCCTAAGTAGCGCCAAATATGTTTCTTTTCAAACCTTGTATGACCCAAAGCAGATGCCTGGCCAGCGCAGCAGGTTTGTTGGCGGCGGAGTTGATTATCCATATGTTGAAGGTCTTCGCTTAGATGAGGCTATGCAGCCTTTAACGATGCTTAGTGTTGGTATGTATGGAAAGACACTTCCACCTCAAAATGGCGCACCTATACGTCTTGTAGTGCCTTGGAAATACGGATTTAAGAGTATAAAGTCGATTGTTAAAATTGTATTAACTGATAAACAGCCACCGACAACTTGGCAAAACTTGGCATCTGACGAATATGGTTTTTACGCCAATGTAAACCCAGCAGTTGACCATCCACGTTGGTCTCAGGCTCGAGAGCGCCGAATCACAAGTGGCGGTTTACTTACTCAAAACAGAATAGATACTCTTCCCTTTAACGGCTATGAAGAAGTCGCTTCTTTGTATAAAGGTATGGACTTACGTAAATTCTATTAGTAAAAATAATCAAATTTTATTATCAGTATGACTGATTATTCGCAAGCTAAAAATTGAATCAATCGATAAAATGAGTAGTATGATTTTTAAAAAACCTATCAGAATTGGCCCGACAAAATTCAAGATTTTTCAATGGATGATGCATATAGTCATACTCGCTTGGCTAATCCTTGTTTTTTATCAAGGATTAACCGACCAACTCGGTGGCGATCCAGTGCAGTCCCTACTAGATTTCACTGGAATTGGTGCACTCAATTTACTTGTCATTAGTTTAGTCATTAGCCCCATCGCAAGTTATCTTAAATTTGGTCAATTTATCCAACTTCGGCGGCCCATTGGCTTATATTCTGCGTTTTATGCCTTGTCTCATTTAATGGTATTTATTGCTTTTGAATTGCAATTTGAAATGGGCTTAGTTTTATCAGAAATTATAGACCGTCCTTACATAACTGTTGGATTCACTGCATTTATCATACTGTCAATATTAGCAATTACTTCTATTAACAATATCAAAAAGAAGATGGGCCGAAAGTGGTTCACATTACATAGCTTATCTTATATCGCGGTTATTTTAGGAGGCATACATTATTTGTGGTTAGTCAAATCAGCGTGGTATGAACCTGCGATTTACATCATTGTCTCCTTACTATTAATTTTATTACGAAGGAAAAAATTACAAAAATGTTCAAATAGTGCTTGCATGTTTATTTATACAGTACTACTGTATATGCATACAACATGGATATACAGGCAGCGAGCGCCATTATGAATAGTATCAGCATGAATAGCATCAGCATGAATAGCATCAACATGAATAACGTAGATATGAATAGCCTTAGCGGTCATACAGCTCAGGCATCGCGAGTACTTAACAATACAAGAATAATCCATAACCCTACTCTTGCAGTTTCCAACCTGCACCACACAGCATTTGAGTTACAGCCCACACAGCCTAAAAAGAGTCGTTGGGCAGCACATGTATCACTTACAACAAAACTCTATTCAAATGACGTCTTAGTGCTTAATGTGAAGCCCACTAAAACAATGTCCTGCTTCGATATTATTGAACGTTTATTATTCGCCAAAAGCTGCGATGTAATTTATACAGACGAAGCGCTGCCTTTGCATCAGGTAAGAATGTTAAAACAAATGTCTTTGTTTAGTGGAACGGAAATCGTATTTATATCTGATAGTAGTGAGTTTAATCACCTACATTCAGATGACTTAGAAAAAGCATAATTCATCATAACAGGGCGAAACAACTGTCTACTCGCTTTTAAGGGCTTACAAATACTTCTTTCCAAGCACCTTGAATATCATAGAGACATCTTTCTTGCGGTTTAGTTTTTAGATTTAAATAGTCGACGGAGTGCGGAATGAAAATAACCACACCAAAATTTTCACTTATTTCAAACTTAATATCAGCAGCCTTAGTTGTTGCACTATTATTGCTATCGGACTCATTGCTGCTGTCACTGCCCTGATTGTTTGAACCCGCTGGTTCAAGATCAAATGGCGCTTTAGGGGTACTTGAGAAAAAGGGGTCTTGAGCCCTACTCGACAAGTTAGACCACTGTTGCTTTAAAATACTTTCCTTCGTTTGCCCCGACAAAAGAACATCATCATATCCATAATCTAAAGAGTTAGAGAGCAATACAACCTCACCAGCCAAACGGTATTGTTCTCTGGAGCCTGAGAAATACCAACAAATCTCAAAGTGATCGTTGTTCTCTATCTGCCATTCGCTTGCCTTCTCGCTTCTTAGGTCAGTTACCGATAAAAGACTCTGAGTTCCAGCCAAGAATCCTCTAAACACCATGGTGCGATTTTTAGGACGCCCATTAGGACAAACACTAGCAACTTGGTAGTACTTTGACTGAACTTGGCTGCGATTTATATGCAAACTCCTTGCTAATCGCTGACGCCATAAAGGATATTCTATTTCAAGCATTCGACTTTTTAGTCACTAATGAAAACAACCGATAGAAGTTTTCAGTTGTTATTTTTGCTAGCTCAGTGACGGAAATGCCTCTTAACTCGGCAATAAAATAAGCAACATCAACAACATTCGCTGGTTGGTTTTCTTTTCCTCTATGAGGAACAGGGGCTAACCATGGGCTATCAGTTTCAATCAGTAATCTATCCAAAGGTATTTGCTTTACTGTGTCTTGTAATTCTTTTGCAGATGCAAAAGTTACAATACCAGAAATACTAATATAGAAACCCATCTCAATCGCTTCTTTCGCCATTTCCAATGATTCTGTAAAACAGTGCAAAACACCAATAGTTGCCTCATCTCTGTACTCATTTAATAAAGAAATGGTGTCTTTATGCGCGTTTCTAGTATGTATAATTAGAGGCTTTTTGACGACGTTCGCTGCTTTTATATGGTCAATAAACGAAATTTTCTGAATGTTTTGTGTTTCTTCACTATAAAAGTAGTCGAGCCCGGTTTCACCTACCGCAACTACATCATCACGACTGACATTGGCTAGTAAGTCTTCATAACTGCAAACATCTTCATGATGAAGTGGATGCACGCCACATGACATTGATACATTATCAAACTCAGATACTTTGGATCTCATATCATCAAACTCTTTCACTGACACCGCAACGCACAGCATATGTTCTACTTTACGTTTATGGGCGGCTGCAACAACATCTTTAAGTTCTTGCTCAGTCTTTTTCAGACGATCAAGGTGGCAGTGTGAATCTACAAACAAGTGATTTCTCCAAATAATGTGTTCAATATCAGTGATTTATTCAAGCCTGGGTGATTTAATCTCTTAGCAGAACTCAAGCAGGCCTGATAGTTTCCATATGCTTTTGTATTCTTATTCTTTTTATATTCTTCAATCCAATACTGGCCTAACCAATTAGTCACTTTAGTCGCTTCCGATTGCCATTGCAAAGCAGCCCTATTAGCAGTTTCATTGCCACTTTTAAGTTTCCGCAGCGTTTCCGTGAATTCATCGAAACCTTTGGTTTCAGGGTCTTCAAGTTCATTTTTGAAAGTAATTGGAGATGAGCCGTGAGCTAGCAATGCTGTTTTTGTTGGGGCGATGACCCCTATCGACTCAAGCCAAGAGCAGCTTTGCTCAAAGTTCGGTAATGCGACTAATAGTTTTTCACAGCGACTTAATATAGTGGGCAACAATCGCTGGGGCTCATTCGTGGTCATCAAAAGATAAGTATTGGGTGTTGGTTCTTCTAAGGTTTTTAACAAAGCGTTGCTAGCCGATTCAGACATCAATTCAACTGTCTGAATAATGATTACTTTATTACCACTTAATTGCGACGTTTGATTTACTTTAGAAATTGCTAAACGAACCGCGTCAACGCCTATTTGGCTCTTATCTGTGGTGATCGTGTGGAGATCAGGATGCGATCCTGCCTTTATCAAAAGACATGACTTACATGTATCACAACCCTTAGTTTCCGACTTACATAACAAAGCCTTGGCTAATTGTTCTGAAAGCTGTCCTTTACCTACATCCCTTGGCCCCATAAAGAGTAAACCATGATGCAACTTAGATGCATCATAACGACCGACAAGTTCAGTATATAAGCTACTTAACCAAGGATACATACTATACACTCACGCTATCTGAAGCACTGTGCGAAACATACCAATGTTCAAGTGTTTTTAACACATCGTCGTGCACTTGTGACATCTCTTGCATTGCGTTTATTTCCGTCGCTTTAGCTGAACTTTCAACTAATTTCTTGTAAGTTCGGCGAGCCTCTTCGAAAAAAGCTAATCCTGACATTTCAATTCTATCTAGTTCACCACGTCCTCGAGCTCTTGCAAGCCCTACGCTAGGTTCAACATCTAGATACAACACAAAATCCGGCTCAAAATCTCCTAATGTCATCTTTTTTAATGACGTTAATATATCTAAATCAATACCTCTTCCACCACCTTGATATGCGACCGAAGACATATCGTGACGATCACCAATAACCCACTTATTAGCGAGTAAAGCTGGCCTAATTTTATTTTCGACTAACTGACTTCTCGCGGCATACATTAGGAGTAATTCAGTTTCCTGGGTCACTTTTTCGTCCCATGTCTGCTTAACGCAATCTCTTATTGCCTCTGCCATTGGAGTTCCGCCAGGTTCGCGCGTGCATTCCACAGCATGACCCTTAGCAACAAGAAAAGACTTAATTAGCTCAATAACTGAGCTCTTCCCTGCCCCAAATATTTGGTTTGATATTTTTGTAAACGTAGTGAAAACGTCATTGAGAAGAGTATAACATTCACAATATAGAATTGATTTAAAAGGACTTTCACTTTTAAAAGAGAATCTCCCATGAAAAAAAAGACCACTATTTTCAAAAAATATAGAACTCAATAGAATCACCGCCTTAACAACCAATCTGTAAACATTATATCATTAGATAACATTAGTTAAAAATTCTAAATCACCTAAAAGTGTAAACCTAATTAAATAATTTAATCTTCTATACTAGCGAAATTCATAGCATCTTCTATACGTTCAAGTTATTAGTAAAGTTTCTTACTGAACACCCAACGCCTTATAAACAGCATCCACAGGATCGCTATAAAAACTAACTTGAAACTTAGTAAAAGTTTCCGCTGGTACTGTTGGGATATCGGTTGCTGAAGCCATTGGCAATAGTACCTTCGTAGCTCCTGCCTCTAGTGCAACTTGCATACTCGATGCTAGGTCTTGTACTGGGTTTACTACACCGCCAAGAGTCATGCTACCAAGAACAACCATTTGCTCTTGCACTGGTTTACCCATCAATATCGAACAACAAGATACAAGTGACGATAAACTTGCTGAATGACTGTTACCTGAACTTTGAAGGTCAACAAAATGCAAATGAAACTCATGCTCAGAAAAACGTGAACTTGCTGCTATTCTATTTAAGTTTCCTTTGAAATAATCAAAGCCAACACGTACTTGTTCTTTTGCTGATGTATCTGAACCAAAACCTGAGGTTGAATGCTTACCGTTACCAGGAGTCATTTGGCTTTCTAATCGATAGACACCTAACTTACCTGTAGAGCCATTACTAACAAAATGAACAACACCGGCTTTAGCAATACCCGCCGGAATTAAGTTTGAACCACCCTGTTCCGGTACATTTACGAAGAATTCTTCTAATGTTTCATTATCGATATAGCTAAAGTTAACATCGAAAAATTCCATGCCTCCAATCTTCTTAAGCTGCTCTTTAACTCGTCTACGTACTTCAAGTGCATAGATCAAACATGTGCGTACTTCATCTTTAGTGTAATCACCGTGTGGCACTAACAGCTTAAGTAAACCAGAAGTGGTTCTTCTTACGCCAATAACATCACGTTGATTTAGGTTGTTGCCAAGATTAAAGAACTTATCAATAGAGTCTGAGAATGTTGTTTTGCGCATTTCACGCATGTATTCAGCCAAATAGTCTGTGATTAAACCAAAACGGTCTGTGAAAAACTCAGGGCGCATTTTTGGTATTTCCCAACCTGGAATATAACCATGAAAACGATCAAAGAAGGCACAGTCAATCATATCATCGGGGAATGGGGCTAATAGATGGCTAGTTTTCACCAGCGTCTCAACGCTGTGGTCAATATTACCAACAAAAACCATAGAAGCTTTAGCCTCAATTGAATCACGACCACGAGAGAATGAACCAGAGGCCATATAATCTTTCATGATTTGTATGCCATCTTTGTCTTTAAAACGAATGCCTGCGACTTCATCAAATGCGACAACATCCCACATACCTACCAATCCAATTTGGCGAGACGACATGTTATAAAACAAGTTAGCTACTGTTGTTTGGCCACCAGAAACAAGCAAAGAGTTCGGTGAACATTCTTTATAAACATGTGATTTACCAGTGCCTCTTGGGCCAAGTTCACACACGTTATAGTTATTCTCTACAAATGGGATCATTCGAGCAATCAAGTGCCATTTTGCACGATGCTCTAAGTTGGCTGGTTCCATGCCTATTGAACGAAGTAAAAGATCCATCCACTGATCCATCGTGAATTTTCTTCTAGCATCAAAAACTTCATCCATGTTCATTGAAGGCATTTGAATAGGCTTTAAGTTAAACACAGAGAATGGAGAAATCTTTTGACCTTCTTCATAAAAATAACTCAAGGTGATAATGCACCAGATACCGCCAGTTAAAAGCTTTTCATTCTCTTTTACTATGCCATTGGGCACTACAGCATCTTTAATACCTAAGTTTGAAAGACTGGCTTCATAAATATCTTTCTTTTGATTAAGCCTAACAGAGACCTTATCAATTATTTTATAAGTACCTTTTTCACGAATAAGTGATTTGGCTTTTTCCGCTTCATCAGGACGAACATAGTTATCAGCTAAAATCTTTTTAACTTTTTTCATACCTTCAACAATTTGTTCATCTTCCGCAGACGAACAATACATACCTAGTAAATACTCAAGCACGTAAACAGGTACATTCGCACCTTCTTTTAATTGTTTAGTAAGATCTTTTCTAACAATTCTACCCTTAAATTCAGATATCATTAAGTCATCTAAATCTAAACCTCGTATTTCGGCTTTTTCTTCATTAACGGAAGGAACCACTTGCTCGATCACTTCATCATACGATGTTTCAATTTGTTCGTTTTGATCTTCATTTAAATGTACATGAACATCAACGATGATATTTTTATCAACATTTGAACTGTCGTTATTATTTTCGTTGTCGTTACTCACAGTTACTTTCCTTTAAAAAAAATCGTCTTCAAATGCTAAATCTATGATCACTGTATGACTGGTAATATTCAGGCTTTCAGTATCTTTCATAACTAATTTGTAGTTTTTCGAGCGGTTAAAACCACTACCCTCTAATTTAATTTGTACATTACTTTTCCGATCATCCATATTATTTGACTCTGAATCAAACATTACCTTTTCAACACCACTAATAGTTTTACCTTCTGGTGTTTCAATCCATATGTCTAACTCTCTAGGTTTGAATTTTTCACCAATAGCATCTGTTTTTAAAAACTGAATACGGTCAATATTAGAAACTATTTTGATAGGGCTATTTAACGGAACCACGCCTACTTTTTGTTTGGCATGCTTAGCCTTTGCTTTATCATCGTGGAGTTCACGAACTTGTAGAATAGGAACACAAATCTCTTGCGGCATAATGCCGCCATGTATAAATTTTGCACCGCCGTTAAAGTTAAACCGATTACTACCTCTTGGCACCATAAACTCAGCGTCATCACCATTATCTAAATCTAACCCCGCTGTATCGGCTATTTTACCTGTCCAATAATAATTGTCTGATGGTAAGTTTGAACCTATTACATAACGTTTTTTCGACTCAACTGTACCTGTAGGCTCAGCTTTTAGTGCCGTTTTATCTGAATCAGTGACATCTGTCATTTTAAATATGAAACCATGATCAGCCGTAACTAACACCCGACTACCATTTAGGCGATTAATAATACGAGCAACAAGTTGCTTTATTTCATCTACCGCATTTCTAACAGCTTCAAACGTTTGGTTCTCTGTCGCAGCTTTATCGCCAATAGCATCAATTTCATCGTGATAAATATAAACGACTTCCGCTTCTTTAACTTTTTCTCGACCTTCTTTATTTGTCCAATTAAGTACTTCATCAGCTTTAAAAGCGATACCACGATGGTTAGTCAAAATTTTATGGCGATTTTTCATACCATGTACTGATAAACCATCCGCCTTATACTCAACTTTATTTTTTAAGTGAGCCGTCAAAGATTTATGAGGTAATAAACTTCCCATACCCAACTGAGTATATGAGGGTACAACGCCTAATTGAGAACTAACTTCAGATTTAAATCGCTTCTCATCATTAATTTGTTGATGGATTTCATGAGCAACCTCATAACGTAATGCATCAGAAATAATCACAAAAACACGTTTAACCTGAGTGTTGTTCAAAATGCCTTTAACTTCTTTATTAAAGAAGTTTTGTTGATTATTTATACCCTGAATTTTCCATTGGCTAGTTAGGTTATCTTTATCAACTAAACTTCCCCAAGCTATGGCTAAATCATGTAAATACCAATCCACATAAAGAGATTCAATATCATCAACTAACCCAGTACCTTTAAGAATATCTTTACCTGACTTACTTAAAGCAATCGAATTCTCACTAAAGACACGATAGCTACTATCAAATTTGTATATATCAGTTTCATAAGCTTTATACATATCTCGCGCAGAGGTAAAATTGAAACCCTCATCATACTTTTCTTTAAGCTGGTAAAACTGCTTAGCGGCACGTAATGCTTTGTAGATAGCCTGATAATTTTTATCTTCATAACTCCAATGGCTACGTAAACGTAATGAAATCCAACTAGCAATATCAACATGTGAAAACGCGGGTAAATCTTTCGCGAGCATCATAATGAATTGCTGCTCAATCAACTCAAAGGTTTCCACCGATATAAAGTTTTCAGGTAACGTAAACTCACTTAACTTTTCTTTTATTTCTAACTCATTAGCAACAAGTGCGGATAAGTTGTTATAAGAATCTGACAACGTACGATTTTCACGCCAACTTTTAACAAAATTAATAACGGCTGAACGTTTAGATGTCGCACTAGTAAACAATGCTTCTATTTCTTTCGGTAACGAAGTTTGTTGTTCAAATGTTATTGATGTCGGTAATAAATGTGCTGATAAGTTTTGCATTGCCTGAGAGTTAATTACATCAACATTAGAAGATGCCAAACCATGTGAAAAATCTGTCACTAATAATTTAACAATAAAATCTTTTAAGCTCGGTTTTCTCTCTTCGTCATTCCATAAACCCCAAACAAACCTACTTATGCCGTTGAGCAAAAATGGACTTTTGTGAATAATGATAGAAACAAATGTGGTAGTAAGTTTTATTTATTAAAAAAGTACCAAAAACACTCCAAATAAAGTTGGAACCTGACTGCACTGGCATAAGTGAACCTTAATAACCATTCGAAACACATCATTAAGTGACTGTGTTAACGTCTTCTGTGCCCATTCCTGACATTAACTATGGGTTGTTCTTTAGGTCAACTGATAGCCATGTGATCTTGCCCCATTAAAATGGACACTAATTAAGAATATTCCCTTCAGCTTCAAAGTCCGAAGGGCTTTTATACTTTAGGTAGCTGTGAAGCCTCCTTTTATTATAGAAGCATTCTATATAATCAAACACATCTATTTGCGCTTCTTGCCTTGTTCTATAGTTGTACCGACGAATTCGCTCTCTTTTAAGTGACCCAAAAAAACTTTCTACTACGGCATTGTCATAGCAATTCCCTCTAGCACTCATGCTGCATAGGATGCCATTTTCCTTTAACAGCTGCTGATAATCATCGCTGATGTATTGCGCTCCTCTATCAGAGTGAATGATGAGCCCATTGCTTGGATTTCTTGCTGCAACAGCCATCCCTAATGCGTTCATCGCAATATGACGACCCATATTGTTATCCATCGACCAGCCAATGATTTTACGTGAGTACAAGTCCATTACGACGGCTAAGTAGACAAAGCCTTGTTTCGTTTGTATATAAGTTATGTCTGATGACCAAACTTGATTTACTGCTTTTGAAACAAAGTTTTGGTGCAGTAAATTAGGTGCAGGATCACCGTATGGATTTGATTGGGCCGTTCTTCGCCACACGCGCTTAGGGCGGCCTTTTAATCGCTCTATTCGCATCAATCTCGCCACCCTATTCTTGCCGTAACTATGCCCCTCAGAATCAAGACTCGCCTTTATTCTTGGCGCTCCGTAGACACCTCTGCTTTGCTCAAATATCGTTGATATTTTCTCAGTTAGCTTAATGTTTTCCTGTTTAGTTTTGCACAATGGTCGACTAAGCCAGGCATAATACCCACTGCGTGAAACATCCAAAACATGACACATCATTTTTACGGGATAACTGCTGCGGTGCCGCTTAATACAACAAAACTTTAACCGGACTCCTTGGCGAAGAACACCACCGCATCTTTTAAAAAATCACGCTCTTTTTTTACTCTGACCAGCTCTTGCTTCAACTTCGTTAATTCATTATTACTGGTTTGTTTATTCCCTTTGAAAGCATCATCACCTTTCAAGCGAAACTCATCACGCCAACGACTTAATTGCCTAAAACTGATCCCTAGTTCTTCGCAAACACTGTTAGCAGTAACACCATCTTCAGAAGCTTTGAGTAACGCCATACGTTTAAACTCGGCTGGGTATCTTTGATAACTTTTACCTTTTGTCATGAAACACCTCCTGTTGTATCTCTACAACAATTATAGTGTGTCCACGAAAATAGGGTAAGACTAGTTTGCCGACTGTCGTAAAAACCGCTCAATGGTCGGCTTAGAGCGAATTGCAGTCATAGGCTTGAATCAATCGCGACTGGTAAGTTATTGCTCAAAGCAGTCATTGCACTCGCTCCTTACTCTATCTCGCAAAGGTGCACATAACGCCATGTCTTTGCGCTTATTATGTTGAGGCAAATAACTGCGGGTTTACGTCGGCACTAACAACTAAGCCACTACATGTATCTTAGTCAATTGATTATTAGGAAAAAATACATTGAATATGTCGGTCAATATCATTATGTAAAAAATAGTGACATATTAGTGAATTGTTAGCGCGAATTTTTATGTATTGAAAGTATATCTTCAATAACAGCGTATCCTGTTTCCAAGCGGCCTGCTCCTGGACCAATTAAGGTAATATCACCTAGTAATTCTGTAGAATAGGTAATAGCATTTGTCGCGCCTTTAATCGATGCTAATGGATGTTCACTCGATATCATCTCAGGTTTAACTGATGCCAAGAACCTATCGTTGTGCTTTTCAACTGTTCCAATTAATTTCCAATGCTTATTTAAAGAAGTGGCGTTAGCAATATCATTATTTGTGATATGGCTAATGCCTTCACGATCTATATCATCTAATGTAAGAGATAAATCCATTAAAAGGTTGCCCAGAATAACTACTTTTGCGGCAGCGTCATAACCCTCAACATCACCAGTAGGATCTGCTTCAGCATAACCAAGTTCTTGAGCCTGTTTGAGAGCATCTTCATAAGCAATTCCTGAAAACATCTCACCTAATATATAATTTGTCGTGCCATTAAGGATCCCTTGAATTTTTGTTATACCTGCGGCTAACAACATTTCATTACCTAAATTTATTGAAGGAGTTCCGCTCATTACGGTGCCTTCAATGCCAATTTGAACATTTTTGCTTAATGCCAATTTACGAAGTTCAGGAAAATGCAAAGCAACAGGCCCTTTATTAGTCATAGAAACATGCATACCATTATTTAATGCCTGTCTAATATGACTTACTGCTGGCTCACCTGTTTGTAAATCCGTAAAAGCAAGTTCAACTAGAATATCAGCGCCACTGTTATCAATTGTCTCAGCCGCATTCCAACCAGTGATTGGAGCAATAGTACTTTCTAAATCGCCATGTTTTTCTAGATCAGATAATAAAACTTCAGGGTCCAAACCGTCAGGGTTAGAAATACTGCCTTTATACAGGTCACATACAGCTACGATGCTTAAATTAATACCAAACTTTTTTATTAAAAGGTTTTTTTTGTCACTAATAATTTTAGTTAAGCCTTGCCCAACATTCCCAAAACCGATTATTGCTAATTTATATGTTTTCATTATGTTCTTCCTAAGTTACATCTTTAAAATGTTGAATAATTGTTTTGAGAGCGTTATTTTCGTAAATTAAAACAATACGTTTTTATGTCTGTCATTTCTTTAACAGCATTCATAACACCTTCTCGACCAACACCTGACCCTTTAACTCCGCCAAATGGCATTGCATCAATGCGATAATCACTGCTGTCATTTATCATTACGCCCCCACAATCCATTGAGTCTGCCAGTTCAAAAGCCAATTCAAGGTCATTGGTAAATATTCCAGTTTGTAAGCCAAATTCGACATCATTTGCTTGACTTATTGCTTCTTTTTTATCAGAAAATCTATACAAAACAGTTATAGGTCCGAACACTTCTTCTTTGGCAATTAAGCAGTCACTACTTACATTTGAAATAACAGTAGGTTGAAAAAAGTTTCCTTCCCTTTTCCCACCACACAGTAATGTGGAATTTTTCTCTAGGGCATCTTTTACCATCGCTTCAACTTTAAGAGCAGCACGATTATTAATCATTGGACCCATCTGCGTAGATTCAGCTAGTTTGTCACCCATAGATATTTTGCTTGCACGCAAACAAAACTCTGAGGCAAACTGATCATATAGTTCATCTTGAATATAAATTCTTTGAACATGTAAACAGTTTTGGCCTGCTGCCCAAAAAGCACCACTGACACATGCCTCCATTGCCATCTCAATATTTGCATCATTCATTACTATTACGGGGCAGTTACTTCCAAGCTCCATTGATACTTTCTTTAAACCTACGTGACTTAGAATTCTTTCTCCGACACTTTTTCCTCCAGTAAATGAAACCATATTAATGCGAGGATCTGATACGATCTTATCGCCTATATCAATTCCATATCCTGTAACCAAATTTAAGATACCTTTAGGTAAATTTGTTTTATAAAATAGCTCTACAAGCAGTTTTGCGACAAGAGGTGTCTCATGGTGAGGCAGGAGAATTACTGAATTTCCTGCCGCTATCGCGGGACCAATTTTATGAGCGACTAAATTTAAAGGGTCATTAAAGGGAGTAATAGCGGCAACAACGCCAAGCGGTATCCGGCGATAATACCCAAACCTATTTTCAGAGCCAGGAGCTTGATCGAAAGCAATAGTTTCTCCAGTTAAACGCCTCGCTTCTTCCGCGCTAATTCGTATGGTTTCCACACATCTAGAAACTTCTTTACGAGCTTCATTAATTGTTTTAATACCTTCACGTGCAATCATTTGTGCGAACAATTCTTTTTGATTACTTAAATTATCAGCAACTTCATTAAGTACAGACATCCGTATATTTGAAGAAAGTTTTTTAGCTTTTTGTGCGCCTAACACTGCAGCTTCAATAATAGCGTCCACTTCACTTAAAGAGTTGTTCACAACTGTACCGACTAAACTGCCGTCTTCAGGGTTTAATACTTGTATCTGTGGTTGTGAGCTTTTTACATCTATAGTAGCTGGAGCAGACAAACTGTCTATTGTAGGCATGGAGATTTTCCTTTTTTAATGATTTAGCGAACTATAGATATTTTACCTACCAGTTGTGGTGTGCATCAGTCTTAATTTTAAATTAAATGACTATATATTCTCTATTTTTAGAGTATATTGATTTAATTGTATCAATAATTACTGAGGTGTATTGAGTTGTGAAATTAAGTAAGCAAGATCTAAAAATATTGGAATTATTGCAAATAGATGTAAAAACTTCTGTTGAGCAGCTTTCTGAAGAAGTAGGATTATCGACGGCAAGTATACAGCGACATTTAAAGCGCTTAAGAGATAATAAAGTTATCGCTCAGGAAGTAGCGATAATATCGCCTAACGCTGTTAACCAATCAATGACCTTTATTATATCTGTACAACTAAATAGAAATTATAACGATTGTTTCAATTATTTTAAAAACAAAGTAAAAAAAAATAATAATATCCAGCAGTGTTATTACATTACAGGTGAAGCGGATTTCGTACTGATAGTGACAGCAAAAGATATGGAAAATTTCGAAGAATTTACTCAATTATTCTTTTTTAGTGATATTACTGTTCTTCATTTTAAAACATCTGTAGTTATGGGCAGAACAAAAGTTAGTTTAGCATTACCTCTTAATTGTGTAGATATATGATGTCAACGGTAGTTTAAAACTGACCCTCCTTTAACGTGTTTGGTTTGTATACCAAAGGGCGTTTGCGAGTTAGCTTTCTAAGGCGGGAAGGGGGCGAAACCGCCTTAGAGGTAATACTCTATTTTTCTGAATTTATGAAAGGACAACGACCGCTTTGGGGCTCACACGACTATCAAAACCAGTTTTTTTGGAGCCACCGCTACGACCGCTTATGGCACATTCTTCTCGTACAAATTTGAACGGCGTATGACGGCTTCACGCCCTGAGTCATTCAACAAGTATTTGATGCTGCCAATAAAGGAGAATTTCTCGCCTCTAGTGCTTTTAAATATTTGGACTCATCATAAGGCGTTTTGCTCTTCCAACACCTGTAGACAATACGCACCCATTTA